>JBEIFH010000009.1:0-50094 GCA_040382515.1 Chlamydiia bacterium
ACTTCAATCAAATTCGGCAAATCGATAATCTCTTGCCGTTTCTGTAAACTGACCCTCTGAGGTGGTCTAATAGCCATTTAAAACCCCGAATCTGAGTGATTCCCAAAGAAAATTGAATAAGGCAAAGCAAAAAAACAGTGTTTTTTTGCTTTGCCTATAACTACTAATTAAAACAATAATTACATTGCTTTGACAGTAACTTTAATTTGCACATCCTCAAACTTCTTAGCAAGAGCTTGTGCGTCAGCTTTGTTGAGCTGCTCTTTCACCGCTTTAGGTGCCGCTTCTACGAGCTCTTTTGCCTCTTTAAGGCCAAGACCTGTAATTTCGCGAACAACTTTAATAGCTGCTACTTTTTTGTCAGCGTCAACTGGCTCAAGTGTCACTACGAACTCTTGTGCTTCAGCTTCTGCTGCAGGAGCCGCTGCTCCGCCTGCTGCTGGTCCTGCAACCATTGCAACACCTGCAGATGCTTTCACTCCCCACTTATCTTCAAGTTTGGTTTTGAGTTCAGCCATTTCAAGAACGGTAAGAGCGCTTAGCTCGTCTACGAGTTGATCTAAAGTATGTTTGCTCACTTTATTTCTCCAAAATCATGATTGTTGATCTTTAGCTTTGTTGTCCAAGCAGTAGATGATAGAGGTCAATATTGCCTCAACGACACCTAATGTATGCGAAAGCGGCGCCTCGAGGGTTCCGAGGAACTGTGCACGCATTTCTGGTAGGCTTGGAAGTTTGGAAATCATTTCCACCTGTGAAGGAGAGCAGAAGCTCCCTTCAAAATGACCACCAAGAACTTCTAGCGCATCTTTATTTTCGCTTCTGAATGTGTAAAGTTCTTTAGTAGCCTCAAGGAAGTTTTCCTTCGCAACAACAAAACCGACATTCCCTTTAAGGTGGGAAATGTCTATTTTCATCCCTTTTGTTTCCGCTGCTTTGCGGAAAATACGTTTTTTTACGACTAAATAGTTTCCACCAGCCTTAGAAATTCTTCTACGAAAATCGTGTGTCTGGTTTGGCTCCATTTTACCGTAATTGACAAGAACAAGATTAGATCCTTGAGGAATCGAATCTGCGATCTCTTCTAGAAGATACTCTTTCTCTTTCCTCATGGTTCCTACTCCGCCGAAACTGCTAATTGATGACTTCCACCCATGGTAGAGGCCATGTATACACTTTTAATAAATGCACCTTTGAGAGCTCTAGGCTTGGCTTTGATCAGCTCGGCAATAATCGCCTCTGCGTTCTCAACAAGCTTTTGATTCTCAAACGATAAGCGTCCGATTCTTAAATGCACCTGTCCCATTTTGTCGGGCTTCAACTCGACTTTACCTTTGCAAGCCTCAATCGTTGCCGCAACTACATCTTGAGTTACAGTCCCCGATTTTGGGTTTGGCATAAGTCCTCGTGGACCGAGAACCTTTGCAACCTTTGCAAAATCACGCATAACGTCGGGAGAAGCGATCACTAAGTCGTAATCTACCCATCCACCTTGCATGCGATCAAGCAGTTCCAATGAACCGGCTTCCACCGCTCCGTTGGCTTTTGCCTGAGCAGCTTTTTCCAAGTCTTTAGTTACGACCACAACGCGCACCGCTTTACCGGAACCGTGAGGAAGAACAACACTTGTACGAACTTGCTGGTCAGCTTTTTTCGTATCAATATTCAAAGAGATATTGATATCGACGCTTGCGTCAAATTTTACTTTAGGTTCTTTTTTGATATGGTCAACCGCTTCTTGAACAGTCAAGGAGCGCTTTTCGAGAGTTTTTTTAATCTCTCGCATTCTTTTGCTTAATTTTGCCACAGTCACTCCTCCACTAGCCCCCAATTACATCAATGCCCATGGAGCGCGCTGTCCCTGCAACGACCAATTCGGCCGCCTCTAGAGAAGCTGCGTTCATTTCGGAAAGCTTAAGCTCAGCAATTTTACGGACTTCACTCCGCGAGATTTTTCCCACTTTCGCACTGTTGGGAGTCTTCGATCCTTTCTCAGCACCGATAGCCTTCAACAACAAGTTCGATACGGGGGGATTTTTCGTGATAAACGTAAACGATTTATCAGCATAAACTGTGATCACAACAGGGATGATCGACCCGGCCTTAGCCTGAGTCACCGCGTTGAACTCTTTACAGAATGCCATAATATTGACACCCTTTGAACCGAGCGCGGGACCAACAGGTGGGGCGGGATTTGCTTTCCCTGCTGGGAGCTGCAATTTAATTGTCCCAGTAACCTTTTTAGCCATTTTTTTCCTTTGTCGTCATTCTGACGTTTGTGCTTTCAAAAAAAGCTTATTAAATAAACCTTTTTAGATAGCGCTGCTTTATTGGTCTAACTCGCCGAAGATTTTTTCAACCTGCCAGAATTCGAGTTCGACCTTGGTCTCACGACCGAAAATAGAGACAAGGACATTGAGTTTACCCTTATTGGCGTCGGATTCGACGACAGTACCGGTAAATGTCTCAAAGACCCCATCCACAATTTTGACCTTGTCTCCGGCACGGATATCGTGTCGGTGTACAAGACCACCTTGTTTGCTCTCCAACTCAGAAAGGATCGTTTGAACCTCTGCGTCGGATAAGGGAACAGGCTTTTCTCCCCCTAAAAATCCTATGACTCCGTCAAAGCTTTTAATATATTGCCAAGACTCGTCGTTTATTTCCATCTGAATTATTACGTAGCCGGGCCAAACCTTGCGTTCGACGACCCTTTGCTGCCCTTTTTTTACTTCAGAAACGTTCTCTGTCGGCAAAACCACCTGAGAGACAGCAGTTTCCATACCGGCCTGTATACGCCCCTCTTCAATGGATTTTTTGACTTTTTTCTCAAGACCGGAAATAACCTGTACAACGTACCAATGATGCATGAACGTACCTAATTAGCGAAATAAGACATTCACAGCCGTTTGGATCAGATTCAAAGCACCGCGGATGGAAAGATCCACGACGTAGATACCTAGACCAAAAACGAAAAGTGATGCTAAAACAGCCTTTGTCCCACGGGTTACCTCAGCTTTTGTAGGCCAGGTAAGTTTACGCATTTCAGATTTAAAATCACCAAGCATAGAAGCACTCTTTTTAACGTTGCTTGTTGTAGGAAATTGGACAGTTTTAGATGTCATGTAAAACCTTCTTTTGAAGATAACGAGTGCTGAGGGGATCGAACCCCCGACCTGCGGTTTTGGAGACCGACGCTCTACCAGCTGAGCTAAGCACCCAATAATATTTAGGGAGACCACTGCGGCCTCCCTAAAATAGCATTAAGCAAGAATATCCACAACTGTTCCTGCACCGATTGTGCGTCCGCCTTCACGGAGAGCAAATCTCATCCCTTTTTCAAGCGGCATGCTTGCAAGGAGTTCGACTGTGAGGTTGCAGTTGTCACCTGGCATTACCATCTCTTTGCCGTCCATAAGATGAACAGTTGCAGTGATGTCCGCTGTACGGATATACACTTGCGGTCTGTACCCTTCGAAGAAAGGCTTATGTCTTCCACCCTCTTCTTTCGTAAGGACGTAGAGTTGAGCAGTAAATTTGGTGTGTGGCTTGATTGTACCAGGTTTTGCTACAACTTGACCACGTTGCACGTCTTTTTTCTCGATACCACGCAAGAGAAGTCCAACGTTCTCGCCGGACTCAGCGTAGTCAAGAGTCTTTTGGAACATTTCAACACCAGTAACCGTAGTCTTCTTAGTGACTCCGTAACCGATAATTTCCATCTCTTCACCAACACGTACTTGTCCACGCTCGCAACGACCTGTAACAACAGTACCGCGACCGGAGATAGAGAACACGTCTTCCACAGGAAGAAGAAACGCTTTTTCAACTTCGCGCACAGGTGTTTGGATGTGTGAATCAACAGCTTCCATCAACTTGTCGATAGCAGCAACGTACTTAGGATCTCCCTCAAGAGCCTTAAGACCGGAACCACGAACGATCGGGCAGTCTTTGTAGCCGTATTTCTCGAGAAGCTCGGTGATCTCGTACTCAACGAGGTCGATCAATTCTTCATCGCCTACCATCATGTCGACTTTGTTCAAGAAGACAACGATTGCAGGAACACCTACTTGACGAGCCAAGAGGATGTGTTCACGTGTTTGTGGCATCGGACCGTCAGTTGCAGCAACAACGAGGATCGCTCCGTCCATTTGAGCAGCACCGGTGATCATGTTCTTCACATAGTCAGCGTGACCAGGACAGTCAACGTGAGCGTAGTGGCGAGCCACTGTTTCATACTCAACGTGTGTCGCGTTGATTGTGATACCGCGCGCTTTTTCCTCTGGAGCTTTGTCGATTTGATCGTAAGCTTTAAATTGCGCAAGCTTTTTGTCTGCTTGGTTTTTTGTGATAGCAGCTGTCAAAGTTGTTTTACCATGGTCAACGTGTCCAATGGTACCGATGTTTACGTGAGGTTTCGTACGCTGAAAACTCTCTTTTGCCATTTGTCTCTCCTTCGAGTTTTTTAATCGAGGCGATTTAGTTTTTTGTTTTTTTTTGCCCGGGAAAGGAATCGAACCTTCGACCTCACGCTTACCATGCGTGTGCTATACCACTAAGCTACCCGGGCGTCACTCAAAAAAATGAATGCTTAAGAGCATATTGGGTTTACGTTATAAACGCAAGCCAATAATTTGACTCTTAAGAATTTCCCGCTAGCGGATCCTGTAGGTAATACGGGCGCGGTTCATGTCGTAAGGACTCATCTCGAGCTTGACCTGGTCGCCCCTTGTTAAACGGATATTTCTTAAGCGGATTTTTCCGGATGGCGTTGCCGTTACATACATGTCTTCGTAGCCATCAACTTTAACTTTGAACGTTGCGTTGGGAAGAACGTCAATAATCTTCCCCTCAATCTCGATAAATTCCTCTTTTCCGGACATATCTCCTCAATTTTCTGGGACTAAATTTATACGGTTTGCAGAAAATAGACAATTGAATTTCTTCAGAGCTCTAGTTCTGTAGCTCGAATACGGATGTATATATTTTTTTAGAGTCGAATTCACTCAACCAAAAATCCCTCCTTAATTTATAATTCTACCCTATGTCTCCTAAAGAACGTGAAGCCGAACTCCTAGCCATTTTCAAATCTCTCAGCCAAGACTCTTTTTATGATAAGCTGATGGAGCTAGGCAGGGCCCTCCCCCCATTTGCGGTAGAAAGAAAGGGCGATGAGACCCGTGTACGTGGCTGCCAGAGCATCATGCACTGCTCTGTAGCTTTAGAGAACGGCGCCCTCACTGTCGCAATCGATTCCGAAGCGCTCATCTCTAAGGGTCTAGGAGCCCTAGTTGCCCACCTTTACGAAGGGGCATCGCTTAAGGAAGCTCTCACATTCCAACCTACCCTTTTTCGCGAGCCGGGCTTTTTCACCTCCCTTTCGTTGAGCCGTCTGAATGGCCTCGATGCCCTATTTAAACATGTTCTAAAAAAAATTTTACAGTTGGCCTCTAATCCGACCACTTCATAGATAATCTCTTTTTTTGTTTTTCACAATTTTGTATAATATAGTTGAAATAATATATATGGATTAAAATATGATTATTAGTGATAGTAATAAATTTAATTACCCAACTGATTTCGATAATTCTGCAATTTCCTATGTCGATGTTTCCAGAACTCTTGACAGCCTTGAAAGAGACCATTTAGTTCTCAAGATTCAACAAATATCTTTATACATCTTGTCTGCTCTTGCAGCTATTTTACCCATTGGGGCGATGCTGGCGGAGTTGAATGTGATCCGCTTTGTAAAAATAAATTTGCGTACCACCCTTGCAGCGACTTTGGGAGCGCCTGTTATCTCATTCTTCACAGATAAAGGGCTCAAAAAGGTTGAGGAATCTCTAGCTTCCAACAAACATAAAATAAATTTTTTAAAAACACTCTATCCCAAACGTACGCAAACATTGCTTGAAAAACGGCGAGGAACCTTTTTTTCTCGCAACTCCCCCCTCATTGTGAACCGGCAAGTTGTCGAGGATCACCTCGATGCCTGTCAGTATCAAGGGGCAAAAAACCGCTTTGATAAAATCGGCGAGCTGCTGGTGGGTCCTGAAGTCCTTAAGAGACCTCGGCCATCGGAAGAGTCTTATCGTATGAAACTCAACTCCTACCAAGAGCAGAAAAAGCTTCAATCCGAAGCTCTCAGATCCTCTGTAAGTTTTTTTGCCCCCTACCTTGCTAAAGCTCTTTCAACAGAATACCCCGCTGGCGAAGTTTGTGTTAAAAAAATTACTATAGATTATGAACCCGAAGAACTCACTGACGGTATCCACCTGTTTACGCCCAGCGAAACGCCGGATGCCACACCCAAACAACCCCTTTTAGTTTACAAAAAAGGGGCATCTGCCGTGCACCTTAATTTGAAAGACTATAGGAATATAGTTATTTCGGCTAAGGATCAAAGAAAAACTTTTGATGGATTTATCGCAGATCTAAAACACTTTCTTACCCAACATGCTGACGCTTAAAAGATAATTGGCGCCCCTCCCAAACCATTTTAATAAATATATTTGTATTATTTTTTAATATATGCGGGTGGGGTAAAATGGAGTCGATAAAGAAAAGGATGTTCATGTTACCTGACGCCTCTCAAAAAATTTATAGTTCTTCAGACGCGCTAGCGATGGCTCCCCCCACAAAAAGAGTGGAACTATCGCGCGACCTCGGGGCCCAACTTCACAGTTTAAAGATCAATCATGTGGGTTTGATGTGCCTATGGGGACTTTCGAAAATATTTTCTTACCTTTCTTACACGGCGCCACTCGTCGGCGCATTCAGAAAGTCGGTTCCGGCCCTTGGACGCTACATCTCTACAGCGATTGTTCTGACTACAACCATCTGGTGTTTTGAAAAATTTATTACTAGAGTTTGGCCGAGAGTCAATGACAAAATTGAAAACTCCATCTCCATTAACCGAAAAAAGATGAAAGTTCTTCAGGGTGTATACGACAAGATCAAAGATGATCCCTCCATCCCCGAAATCAAGAGCCCCTTCGATTATCTGGATCCATGGTATACAAAACCCAAGATCGTCCAAAGTCAAGTTGCCCTAGCCATAGAACGTGATATGGATATAACCTCGGGAAGGGAATCTTTGGAAGAGATGAGAAAGCTCAGCCCGAAGATCCAAGCCTCCAATCCTGCCCTCCCGGGAATCTATGATTATTATAAATCAAAAAGCGCCTTCAAAAATGCCTATTACAAATTTTTGATGACCGACTTTGTACCGGATCTTCTCAAAGTATGCCAAAATTATTACTTGGACAGTCAGCTGATTGCCCCTGAGGCGCACTATCCAGTAGCCGTAGATCAAAATAAATGGGAAGAGGTCAGACTCAGTAAACAGACCGGCATTTTCTATGCCAATATCCCCTTTGATCAACATAGCACCATCACGAAAGACCGTCCGTTTATCCTTTTGAGAACATGTACTGAAGGTTCCGAGAGCAGCAACGAAAAAATCCTCACGTTCAAAGAGTTCAAGACGATGATGTCGACTCTTCTAGAAAAAAATTTTGAGACGATTGCAGACACGCTATTTCGAAAACTGACCGATAGGAATTAGAGACTTCGGTCATTTGAAAGAGAAAAAATCCGTTTTTTATTTTTCTATCTAATTACGAGCGATTGTTCAAACCTAATAAAAGGGATATGTTTGGTTTGGAATTCTCTTTTTGTTAATTTTAATTCCCTATTGAATTAACCTGTACACATCTAATTATAGCAACCAAAATATCCTATGCGCATTTCAGGAAAAGACTCTTCCATCGACCCTAAAGGGGTTTTAAAAACGTCGGCACCTAAAGAACTCCAAGAGAGCGATGAAATAAAAAAAATCGCGGAATTTATACTATTCAACTTGGCTTTTGTAGGCTCACAGCTTGCCCTGACCGCTTTTCTACTCAAGAAATTCCCCCTGATCTCCCCGCTTTTGCTTTGTGCAACAGCAGTCGGATCCCTTTTGTTTTACAATAAGTGTGTCTCTTTGATCTTGGATGGTTTTGATACCGGATCGAAAGCTTAGATCTGGAAGTGGAGCCGGTCTTTAGCCTTTTTTTCAAAGCCGATTGTGAAAGCCCCTGCAACCCTTTTTTTCTCTATCCCTGCAGCAATTTAACCGATTGGATATACATTACGTAAAAAGAAAAGGAGGCCAAAAGAACCAAAAACCATTTTTTCATCAGTCGGGTCGACCCCTCCCTAATTCCCTGGATGTGGCGCCCCACCCAACACATGGCTATCGGGATGAGTCCGCTTAACCAGGTATCACCGTAGCCCCCTGTGAGATCCAAAGCGGTGAGGAAGGCATTGGGTATGGTGTAGGTGAAAAAAAGGGTGGGGATAACGATCGCTAAAGTGACCCCGAATAGGGTTCTGGTATCCTCTCTTAAGGAAAAAAGATCTCTTAAAAAACCGACCAGACCAAATCCGATACCTATAAACGAGGTGACTAGGGATAAAAAAGCAAAAGTATCGACAACGGGTGCCAAAATGCCCGATTTTGTATGGTAGTAAAGGACCTCTGTCGATGACATCCCGTTTTTCAAGGCGTAAAGTAGCCCCATATCCCCTTCAAGGGGGACAATCCCTAAAACTACGGTTTCGAAAGTTAAATAGACAAACAAAGGGATCAAAGACCCCAGGAAAACGGCTCTATAAAGCGCTTTTCGGTCCCTTTTCATGAGCTCCACAAGACTCGGTACCATAATCTGGTAACTGAACGTGGTCAAGATCAGCGGAAAAGTCAAAGGGATTTTTGAAAAATTGCAAACGAGCGGGATCGATTTGAAAGAGGCGCCCCCTATGAACAAAATAAGGGCAAAGCTCCCGATCAGCCCCGAAACGAGGTAGTGGTTGATCCGGGAGACAACCGACTCTTTTACTAAAAAAATGGAGCCGAAAAGGGTTAAAAAAATAACAAAACCGGTCCCTGTACTCAGATTGGAAGAGAGTATGCTATTAAAAAATTTAAGCAAAAGAGGCGATCCGGCGGTTACGTAGGCTACCAATGATCCTAAACCCATGAATAGAACCAGACCGATCGAAAGATAGCGTCCCGAGGGGCCTAAAAACCTCTGGGAAAGGCTCACCAGGTGGGGATGAGGGGTTTTTACCCATAAAGTGGCCTCTACAAGCAAAAGGCCGGTAGCAAGCATATAGCACCAAGCGACAAAAAGTGCCAAGGCGGCCGGAATAAATCCCGCCTCTGCTGTCTCCACAGGCAGGGCTAACATCCCCCCTCCAATACACGTACCCGCAACAAGGGCGACCCCTCCCCATAGAGGTCTCTGCTGTTCCATCTCTTTATTCATAACCAAAAAGGGTAGATCATAGGGGAAAAAAAGTGTATTCAATTATTTTTTATCTCAAAAAACAATAACAAATAAATTTAATGTTTGGTGTTATATCGACATCATTTTATAATTTATCTTAAGAAATAGCGTCTGTATAAAAGAGGAGCCTTTCGAATGGGAGTGTCAGCACTGCAAACTATTTCCCCCCCTGAAACCGGATACTTAAAAAAAGTTTATGACTTTTGCGACAAAAGATGCCCCTCTGCCGAAAACGCAGATTGCGACTTTATCCAGCGCCCGGACAGTGAGAATGCTCTGTTATTTGTAAACGGGATGCGGCATAAGGCCTACCAAATTCAGCACATCAAAGATCTCACCCTCTCAAACTCCAAAGCAAACATCTATTTTGTCGCTAACTACACGAACGGCTTTTTCAATGATTTATTGCGGTGTACCAAGCTTCGTCTGGGTGGAAAGAGCCCTGCCTCTGAAACGCTGAAAGAGACCCTCGAGACTCTTCCCAAAGAGCTAAAAAAAGTAAAAATTATTTGCCATAGCGAGGGATCACTTATCGTCCGCTCCGCTTTACACCATCTGTCGGGTGAAAAATTTAAGGAGCTTTATCCTAAGCTTGAAATTATCAGCTTCGGCGCGGCCGTTTTTTTTGACAAAAGATACGCCAAAAGGGTTGAAAACCATGTTTCTTTGATCGATCCGATCCCTCTCATCTTGAACATCCAAAAATTGTTTCATTATCTTTGGGCGTCACTACTGCTTTTAAAAAATAAAGTTGAAAAGATTTATCAGCCTGTCAAACTTGGTGACGAGTGCCCCCTCTGGTTTCACATGCCGCGCTTAAATGACCCGATCATAGAGCACAGCCTGAAAAACTCCACCTACGGCCTCCCTTTTTGTAGAACTGTGTTGGATTTACAACCTGTCCGCACCCAAACGGGCGGTCTTAACCCTTAAAGATTGGCTTAAAAGCCTATCCAAATGATTGAAAAAAGATTTTTACCTATTTATACTACCATAAATAAATCCTTTAAAACGTGAACAATCCATGAACCCATACATCCAAACCATTCACAGAAATGATTCCCACCAAAACCACACGATCTATGTCAACGGAATCAGCAATACGCCCGAGTATACGAGCGAGGTCACCCGTCCATTTCGTTCAGTTTCCCACCATCTGGAGCACCTGGTAAATCCCACTGAGGGGACTAGAAGGGATCTGTGTAGAATCGCCTCCATGAAAAGGGGTATGAGAACCAAATCGGCAGACTTGCTAGCCAAAAGGTTGAGTGTTTTAGCCGAGACACAAAATGAGATTCTGCTTGTCGGCCATTCAGAAGGGGGCCTTATCATCGAAAAGGCGCTCGACACCCTTCCCCCGCAGGATTTAGAGAAGATTGCAAAAAGAATCACAGTGCACACCTTCGGATCAAGTAGCTTCTACAAAAATAGATTCGGGCTCCACAAAATCACACACCACGTCTCCCTTTTCGACACACTTTGCTTTATCCAATCCCCAAAGATGATTTTTTTCTCTTTCATAGGTTTTTTTAAAGTTTTATCTCAAAAGCTTCTGTATAAAAAAGACTCAGCCAAAATATCTCATTTAGCTACAAAATTTTATTGGCCCAACTCTTTTGACATCATGAGTGAACATACGATCAGAGAAGGGCGTTACAATGCGATCCTGACAAAAAAAATAGAAAAGCAATCTAGACAAGAGGAAGTAAAATCCAATCCGTTTGCCTAGGATTCGTCCACTTGGGATGAAGGGATTCCTCTATGACAAGATTGGACTCAAGGCGCACACCAAACTTACTTGCCAAATAAACCGCAGGCTCCAAACTCAGTACCAAGTTAGGGACAGGGGCTCTGGAATCGGGCTCCTCAACACTATCAAAATGCATCGACATCCCATGCAAAGAACGGTCGATAGAGTGCCCGACTCGATGATAAATGTTGTCCAAGTACCCCCTTTCGATCAAAACTGCCCTGGCAGCTCTATCCACATCCTGCCCCTCTATCCCCCTTCGAATGGCACCGAACGCCCGATTTTGAGCTTCATAAACCGCCTGTAAAACATCCACCTCCTCTCTGTTTGGTTCTCGACCAACCATGAACATAAAGGTTCTGTCCGCAAAGACTGCGTGGGGTGTTTTTAGCCTTCCCCATAAATCGATAAGGAGAGGACCGCTCGTATCAATACGCGCCCCTTTCGCGCTATGGCAGTAATGGGGCAGTGCGCTATTTTCTTTAAATGCCACAATCGGGTGGTGCACCGTTTCAAGACCCTCTTTTTCCATTTGCTCCATCAACCAGTCCACTATCGCGGACTCGGACAGCCCTTTTTGGGTTCCAAACCAATCGATAAAACGGCGTATGATTTTTTCTAGACGGATGTTTGCCTCTATATGTGTTTCCACCATGGAAGGATCGGGGCAAAAGATCCTCTGCCTATAGGACTCTGCCGATTGGGTTCTTACCCCTAAGGCCTCTAATTCAGACACAATTTTATAGGGGACTATATCGTAGTCTACGAAAACCTCAGCATGGGCGACATAGTGGACAAGGGCCTTTAAAAGGGCCTTTTTCGTTTTAAACGATTCGACATCGAGTTCATGAGACTCTAGGTAGTTCTCCTCCTCGATCTTAGACACGAAAGCTTTCGGTTTTCTATTCGGCTCAATAAGAATATAGCACCACCTTGAACCTGTTTTTAGCTTTTTAAAAAGCTGCTCCAAACCGGGGTGTATGTTCTTTCTGTCCACCAATAAATAGCAGGATCGCACTTCAAATACTCTTATGAACTTTCACTAATGATAGAGCGATTGGATGAGTGAAGAGGCCGCAGCTATCTGAATCAGCCTAGAGGGTTCTTCCAATTTTTTCAAAAGAAAACGAACGGTTGTATCCCCCCCCAAGTAGCCTAGGGATTCGACTATCTGGATCTTTTCTTCAAAACTTGCAGTCGGATAAAGGGCGATCAACTCATCAGTGATTGCCGTTTCTTTTCCAAAAAAAGCAAGGACCAACAGGGTCTGCAAGCGATTGCGCCGATCTCCCGATTCCATCAGCTCTTTAGCCACCTCAACAACATCCGTATCCGATTCTCTGAACAAGAATATCAGCGCCATCTTGCTTACCGGCACCAGTTTTTTTTCAAAAAGGCGCTCGAGGGACTCTTTAGCACCTTCTAAATCCACAAGAGCATAGGAGCCTATCAAGGATAGCCTAGTCAGTTGATCCACGATCAGAGGGTAATTAGGGAGCATGGGCTGATGGGGAACAGCCGACGGTACGACTGCCGGAAACATCGCGTCCTCCTGGGCAAACATGACGAGCCCCATCTCATTGTGCAAAAATTCTTTGAAGGCTTCTTTTACGAAATCGATACCGATTTTATGACGCAAATAGCCTAAAGCTATATTGATCCTAGCAAAAGGATCCATGATCTTCTTATCGTCTTTGAGCAAAGCGGTCAAGGCAGGTTTTGATTTGGCGATGAAGGAGGCCGCAAGATTGCGCACCCCCGGGGATTCATGGTGCAAATGGGCGATCAAAAACTCAATTGAAGAAGCAGTTTCAATAAGAGAGAGGGTCCAATGCCCCATCATCTTCAAAGGCAACGAGACATTTTCACAACTTTTTTCAATGGAAGGGGCGGCATTACGAATGCTATCTCGGTGGTCGGAAAGGAGCGCCAGAGCCTCAAAAGCCTTCGATCGCACATCCAGGGAGGGATCGTTAAGGTGAAGCATCACAAGGTCTATTTGATCTTTTTTACTCTCGCGAATGATGGCTTCCAATGCAAGCTGCCTGTATTGGGCTCTCTCACTTTTGATCAGGTACTGCATTTGGATCGAATCGATACCTTCCAAAATGGAAGCAAGGCTCCCTATCGCTACAAGCCGTTCCTCTGATGTTGTCAAAGGGTGCTCCATCACCTTTTTTAAAGGATCGATCGCCTCTTTGTTCGATTGGTAACCCGCCGCCCGCATCGCCTCGAGGCGCACATGATAGTTTGTCTCGGAACCTATCACTTTGGCTATCATTTTCTTCAACGGGGGATCCGGATAAAAGGCCGCTAGTTTGAGTGCAAAACCCCGTACACGCGCATTCGGCGAGCGGATCTTCTCCATCAAAATTTTCATCCCCCTGACGTCCCGGGTCATCGCAGCACCCAAAACAGACATCGCTTCGCTCGCCTCGCCCCCCTGGGCATGTTTCTTCAAAACAGACCAAGCCAAAGACTCGATGAGCTCAAAAGCGTTACCGGGGAGCAAATCCTCCGTTTTTACCAAATTGATCGCTTCCTGGGTCTTCAAAAGATGGGCAAGGGTCTGAGCGTAAAGAAATTTGCGATGGGTCTGGTCCGGATCCTCTAAAAAATAGGTCTTGGAATGTCTTAAGGCCCCCTCATTGTCCTGAATAAGAATAGAGGAGTGGATCTCGTTCAAACCTCCCAAAATAGGGGCAACTAAAAGAAAGCTGCTAAAAATCGTGATTATGTGCACGTTGAGCCAAAAAATGTATGTGTAAATGAAATACCGATTGCCCCGCATCGGGGCCGTTATTCACCACAAGCCTGTACCCTTTTTCCAAAGAGTGCTCTTTTGCAAGTTTTTGAATCACTTCGGTCATAGCTAACAAATACCCGAAATGTTCTTTTTGTAAATCCTGAAATGTTGGAATGGGGATTTTTGGTATGATCAGCCAATGTATAGGAGCTTTTGGATGGATGTCTTTTATGACGATCACCGAGTCGTCTTCGTAAATTATATTAGCATTTAACTCGCGGTCGATAATTTTACTAAACAGGGTCTTCATGTAGGTTGTCTCAATTTAATTGTCTAAGATTTTAATAGGCTTTTCTTCGCAGCCTCAATCGCCCCCTCTTTTGTAGAAAAAATGGCAATAAAGAGCCCTTTATGGCAAAACTTACCCCCCTTAATCCCACATTTCAGCTCAAATTCCTGATCGCTGAGACCACCCCACTCTTTTGGAAGATCTCTCCTGGCACCCATCCTTTCCTCGTAATTTTTGGGAACGACACGCAATTTCCAACCGTTCGGGACAGGCATAACCACATATTTTGCAGGATGTTTTTCACCCCCGAGCTCGAAAAAATTTTCCAACCAGGGGACCATCTCGTCAAAAACAAGGACATCGCCGGAGGCTTCCATTACTTTTTTGACTAAATCCTTGCAGCGCTGTCTGTATTTATACCGTTCAACCAGCCGTTCAAAATGTCCTAAAGCGAAGTCCAGTGCTTTAAAAAAAGCGCTGTTCATCTCCTCTTTAGAGCCCTCCTCGCGAATCGGGACAAAATTTTCAACCACGTGGGAGAATGTCGGCGTATTGAGAATCTCCCGGCTCACCCTCCCATTATCAAAATCATCGACATGGTCAATCAATTCATCTTTCAGATGATGGAAAAGGGCTTTGTCATAAATCCCCGTATTGTAAAGAAACTGAGCGACCATGCCGGCTGAACTTAAGAGTCCCGAGTAGGAGCTTTGATGGTGGTCAAATAAAAACCGGCTCTCATCATAGACAGCACCCACATCGATCACAAATTGATACTTTTCTATCACATCGGGATCACGGGAACGGTGGATCTCTTTTTTTTCTATCAAACCAGCATAAATGAGTTGGGCGCATGCGATGATTTCATCAGCATGAAAAGGGCCGTCATGAACAACTGCACCTATTTGTTTGTCGGAGGACATGAAACAATCCTTAAAAAAGACTTCTTGCTTTCAAAAGTTTAGAGTATACCTTTTCGACTGCCTAAAGGCAAGGTTTCAGCTTAAGCTATGTAGGGTTTTAAAAATTCCAAAATCTGCCGTGAATGATCATTGACATCCACATTTTCAATTCTTCCAACCTCTACTCCGTTTGGATCAATTAAAACTGTTGTTCTTTTGATCCATTTATAGGGAAAAAAATGGAACCCAAAGTGCCACTTATACACACCCATAGAGGTTGACAGTCTCCGATCATGGTCAGAAATCATCCGAAAAGGGAGATTGTATTTCTCCTCAAATTCTTTATGACTTTCGGGGGTATCCAAACTAACCCCGATCACATCGATCCCAACCTTCTGCAAATCTTCAAAATTTTCTCTTAGATTACACGCCTGCTTGGTACAACCTGGCGTTTGATCTTTGGGATAAAAAAATAAAGCCACCCACCGCCCTCTGTAATCCTCAAGGTGAATGGGTTTTTTATTTTGATCTATGCCGCTAAAGCGGATGGGCTCATGAGCTCTTTGCATGGGGTTCCTTTTCCTAATCCTTTTAAAAAGTATATACCTTCTATATAAGTATAGGTTCAATATTTTTATCTCTAAAAAAAAGGGGAAACTCCCCCTTGTTCTTACCTAAGACATCAAGAATATGGTTTGTAAAGGAGTGATGCAATGCTTTGATGTCTATTTCTTTGAGACAAGGGGCTGCACAAGTTCTTATTTTTTTGCATTTGCGATTAAATACGACTCCCAAGGGACAAGATCCTTGAAAAGACTTATGTTTTTCTCCACTTGGACGGTAGACTGTCTCTAGGGTAGGTCCAAAAAGGCTAAATGTGGGGATGTCGGTCACTCCGGCAAGGTGGAGAGAGGCAGAATCGACCGCTACAACCATTTTGACAGATCTCATGAGGTGCTGCCAGGCAGCCATGGAGGGTATCTTCCAGGGATGCACATGGCGGAAAGCTTTGCGGATTTCATTGGCTTGTTTCTCCTCTTTAGCAGAAAAGTAGGGGAGAACAATATGAAAAGCCCAATCGCTTCGCAAGAGGTCAAGCCATTTGATCCAGCCCTGAATGCTCAAAGTTTTTTGATCCCAAGCGCTAAAAGGGCAGAACATCAGCAGGTTTTTCGGAATCGTATCCAAGAACACCTCAACAGATTCCCTTTCCTCTTTTGTCAAATAGAAGCGTACCGGAAGAAAAGCGGCCCTTTTGCCCTTAGTGACACTATCAACGATGCATAAATTTTTCTCCTCGGTAGGGAGAGTGTTAGGGACAGAAATTTTCTGATTTGTAAAAAAGAGATTGGGCCATTCCGCAACACCTTTTCTATCAAAGCCCACTTTAATTTTAGCAGAAACGGATGCTAGTACGATGGAGGATTTTAGGTTCCCCTGAAAATCAAAAACAATATCAAACGACCGTTTGCGCAAGTTTTTCAATCCATCCCAAATCGGTCGATAAATCCCTTTTTTGATCTCTTTGAAAGGGAGTGCAATAACCTCATCAAGACCACGCAACGCCTCCACAGTCCCTTTAAAGCAATTTTCGACAGCCCAGGCTATTTTTGCGTCCGGATAACAGAACCTTATTTGGTAAAAAGCTCTATAAGTTTGAATGATGTCCCCAATCGAACTTAGGCGCACAATTAAAATTTGCATCCATCAACTATAATAGCAGATGCCTGACAAATCAAGCCCTTTTGCAGGAGATGAGGGTTCCACAAAAAATGTATTAAACTACCTCTTTGAAATAGATTTCGTTTGTAACAAGAAGCTTATTATAAAATACCGGAAGCACCCCAATCGGCACTTTAATTTTCATCCGCAGATGCAGTTTTAAAAGGTATTTTTAAACCGAATCCCAAAGAAAACTGCTAAAAAAATCAAAATATGCTAAGGGTGGGGGGTATGGTACGCAACCGTTTCATCCCCCATTTTTTCTCTTCTTACGGCGAGATCGTATCGGCTGAAAAGGAGGTCTACCGGGTTGTATTCAAAAATCTTGAGCCCTCGTTTTTAGGCTTTCATAATCCTATAGAAAACTTCATTTTGGACCCCAATATCAACTGCAGGCTTTTAGGGGCCCGATTTGAGCTTTTGTCAGTGGAGAAATATCCGCTAAAAGGGGAGATCATTCTGGAAGTCAGATCGGTATTTCCGCTTGGAATCGGGCGCAAAATTGCGCGCATTTTTATCAAAGATGACCGTTTTAGAGTCCATTCAAAAAACTACCTGGAAGAGCTGAAAAAAGAGGGCTTGATCGATTTTAACAGCAACCGGCTAGTGCAAGGGTCAAAAGGGCTTGTGCTCCATTTGGATCATCCGCAAGAAAATCTGCGTATTCCCCCCATCAACATCTCCCTTTCGGACCTGCCTGAGGCTCAACTTGAAAAAATTCTCATCCCGGATCCTTCAGGTTCCGTACTCAAATTCCACCCCATAAAACATGAAACCCTTTTTTTGGTCTCCGATTTTTGCCTTAGCCCACAGAGCTCGCATGTCCCGTTGCTTTACCATACAAATTCCAAAGAATTCGAAATTTACAAAGAATCGGAATTTAGACAGAAAATCAGCCTGTTTTCACATCGGGGACTCTATCAAAATCTCAAATCGGCGGAAACAATCAAAGAGATCTTCTCCTATACGCCGACAGAGGAAAATCGTTCGGCTCTATTTCTCACCTCGATGCAGCAAATCCACGAACCGTTATCTTCTCAATGGATAAGCGTCCCCTCTTCCAAAGTGGAACTTCCGCCGGTGATACGCAATCCGCGCCATCACGAACTTTTAGAACGTTTTATCCAAGATCAGCCGGAAACCCCGATTCTGGAGGCATTGCTCGAAAACCAGATCACCTCAGAGGGGGTTCTATTTGTCACCTACCTCCCCTCCTTTTTTCTACGAGGCCAATTTTTCCAAAAATCGGTGCGAAAAAAGCTCAAACGGATCTACTTTATGAACCCCTCAAAAAAAACACCGGGGTACTTTTCACATGCCGACCGCTCTTTTCTGCTCGACCTTAACGCCCATGGTATTGAGGTGTTCTGGTTCGACCGCACCACTCAAAAGTTATTGCAATTTTGCGAGCGTGTCTTAGATTACACCGGTATTTTTTTACCCCCTAAAAGGATTGACGAGTACCACAAAGCATTGACGATCGGCATCTACGGCTCGAGTTGCGTATCCAAAGATATTGAAGCCGATATTCGTAAGATTTTACTTGGACTGGAGGAACTTAAAACTGAGATCGACCACCCTCTACTCAATCCTACACGGCCACTTGCCGTTTCAACCGGAGGGGGACCGGGTGTTATGGGGATTGCAAACAAGGTCGCCTACGATCTTAAGATCCTCTCGTTGGCACACCTCTGCAATTTTGCGTTTGAGCCGATGAATCCGCATCTGGATGGGAAAATGACCTACAGAATTGAACGGATGATCGAGAGGCAAGCGGAGTTTCTGGTAAAATTGCCGATCTTTTTTATCGGAGGGTACGGGACCGATTTAGAACTTTCTTTAGAGGTGGTAGGCCGGCAAGTAGGGAGCTATGAATTGACCCCTATCCTCCTGTTTGGGGAGGTCGATTATTGGGTGGAAAAAATCACTTCTAGATTTACTCTTAACCACAAATCGGGCACTCTTCGGTCCGGTGAGTACCTTTCGAATTGCCTGATCCAAGTTTCCTCGGGTGAACAGGCCCTGGAGGCTTATAAACAATTTTTCATCCATAAATTGCATCTGGGTTCTTCAGGTAGAGTCTACCCCCGAGGCTTTCGCATTTTTGAGGAGATATACGACGATGTTTGATCTGATCACTCCGGACGGATTCATAGAAAGCCGCGAATCGAATAAAGCGGTCGTCCTTTTTGAACACATATCTGGGCAATTTTTGGGTTTCAAACTTGATCCAAAATTTTTACAATTCAACCTTAAAAGTATCCTTGCGCAACTCGGAATCGATGCCGTTTTAGAACATGTCGAAATCGATTTCAATCTTAAAAAAATACGTGCCTATATCGAATTTATCCCCCGCTGCCCCTTGGGTCTAGAGCTTTTGTCCCAACTCAAAAAAGGGGCCTACGTAGGAAAGCTTTTTGCCAAAGATCCCGATCGGCTGGTTTTAAAACCTGACTATCTCGTCCGTATGTTTGAACGCAGCGACAGACACGGCCATCCGCTCCTCTCTTTTAAAGAGCGGTTTGATCTAAAGATCATTCAGGGGCAGCTTATAGGATTTATCCCCCTTCTTGAGGGGAAGGTAGTTTACGACGAAAGTATCCACGGCCTTCTGCCTACAGTAGGGCTGGCTCTGGAAAAAAAAATCTCCATACGGCACCTTTTGAATCTACATCAAAAAAGGGATCCAACCCTCTCCAGAACAGTGGCAGAAAATGAAATTCTTCTTGTCAAAACAGAGCCCCTCTACATACGTACAGTTTTTGCCAGAGTCAAAAATGAGCTTTTGCCACCCGGTTATCTACACACCGAAGCTTCCATCTTAGAGCCAACAACCAAAAATTCAGGTGATATATACGAGTTTTTCGGAAAAAGCGAAAAACCTCTCACGCAAATCCCTCTCGAATTTTACGTTCTTGAACCTTATAAGGAGTACGTTTTCTTTTCCGATAGGGACAAATTGCAAGCTTTACTGGCGAACGACCGGAATATTTTCGATGCTTTTCAAAATGCACCGGGTAGTAAATCGAATAAAGCCGCCACCTTCGTTGTCAGCTCCAAACAAATGCAAAATTTGAGCGCTAAAGATTGGATCATTAAAGACTACTTTATCGAATCGATCCCTACCGCAGAGATGACACCAAGCGATTCGATCATGATCCAGAATTACATTCTCAATCAACCCGAAACATACTTTTTAAACCGTATTGATTGGGAGGAATTCACATCAGAAGGGGTCCTTTTTTGTCGCCACTTCCCAACCTATTTTCTCAAGCGGCTTTTTTTATCAGATAAAACAAAAAAACAGATAAAAAGGCTCTATTTCCAATACGCCTCCCGCTCTTCAGATCAGTTTTTCACACATGAGGACCGGACTTTCATGATCGATTTGTACCGGCTTGGAATCGAAATACATTGGGTAGATCTTGTAACGAAAAGATGTCTGCAATTTATCGAACGACCAGGTAGGTATACAGGGATGTTTGTCCCCAAAGAGAGGGCATCGGAGTTTTTAAAAGCGACCTTTTTTGGTGTCTACGGCTCTAATCTCAAGGGGTCGAATTTTGAAGAAGAGCTCACTTTATTGCTCAAGGGGATTTTAGAGATGCGTGCCTCTTCTTCCCATCCCCTTTTGAATCCGACAACACAGATCGCCTTGGTCACCGGAGGGGGTCCGGGCGTCATGGAAGTGGGCAACAGGGCTGCCAAATCGTTGGGGATCCTCTCCTGTGCCAATATCGTGGATTTCAGTCTGAAAACGGGCGGTTACGTGAATGAGCAGGCTATCAATACGTATATTGATGCAAAGATGACGTACCGGATCGATAAACTGGTCGAACGGCAAGCCGAATTCTACCTTGATTTCCCTATTTTTCTTGAGGGGGGGATCGGCACAGACTTTGAATATAGTCTTGAGGAGGTGCGTCGAAAAGTAAATTCGGTGCCCCCCTACCCTGTCATTCTATTTGGCTCCCCCAAATATTGGGAGATGAAGATTACAAACCGTTTCACCATAAATCTGCAAACAGGGACCATTAAAGGATCCGAATGGATATCTAACTGCTTTTATGTTGTCGAGAACCATAAGGATGCGCTCGAAGTTTATAGAAGATTTTTTTCCGATAGCCTTCCGATCGGCCCCAGCTTCCCCCCCTACGAAAAAGGGTTTGTACAAATATGCGACCTGAGCCGCACCTGCGATCTAGGACCTGGGTGATTTGAGTTGATTAAACCATTCAAAACAGGCTCGGTACACTGCAAGCTCAGTGGAGACTCTTCCCTGGTCTTTTTCCCAAACACCGATAATTTTCTTATGAAGATGCAAAGAGAGCTGCATATTGCCATAGGCATCCACGTGGGGGGCTGCATCGGGCTCAACAAGCACCATGACACCTTTATCCCCTGCATACGTTCTAGCTTGCGCCACTTCCTCAAAATTGGTGACATGCAATGCGATTCCAGCAGGAAATCCCCCGTGTGTCGCCGCTAGGTCTAAAACCTTTTTAGAATCCCGCGCCCCGTGAAAAAACCCACCTGTTTTTCTGTGAACATCATAAATGCTCAAATCTTTCAAATAGGCTCGACTAGGATCGATATAGAGGTTGGATCCATATTTGTAACTGTTGATTTTGGCCTCAAAATGCTTTTTTGCAACGTTCAAACACTCATTTCGGATCTTTGGATCTATAAAGTTTTTACCTACTAAAAAACCTGTACTCAAAATCGATTTGATCATACAACACAACCTTCCGATCGATTCAGAAATCCTTTAAATGCATCGACAGCAGCCTCAGCGGCCGTTAAATATAATCCGCCTTTTGATAATCTGTCACCCTTTTTAAATATCCCTAAAATTTTTGCATTCCACCCTTCTACGATAAAGTGCTTTGCATGCAAGGGACAAATTTTTGAAACTGAAGGGTCTTGAGGAATTTCTACAAGCAAAATAGCGGGATCAGAACCAACAGCATACGTACGACTCTCGGAAGAATCCTTTGTAAAGAAAAATTGATTATCCAATTGCAAATTGCCCTCAACAAGTTGAGACATGATTCCGTGACCATTAGTGGTGCCATGATATCCTGCAGCAAAATTTTGTATAATCCAATCAGAGGATACATCAGAAGAATCTATGTTGTTTTTTCTAGCAAGTTCCAAGACTTCCGGATTCAGATAAACCGCTCCACCGATCAAGGGGGCTTCTAATTTGACGGCACATATTTCTTTGGTATCTTTAAAAGCGGTAACGCCCTTTTGTGTGGCGGTAAATAAGGAGGCTGCAAAGCTGGTAGATTTAGGATTCTTCGCGGGGTCTAGTGTGGTAAACCGGCGAACCTGATAATACCGCTTAGCACCCACAAACCCACCGACTGCGTACTTAAGAGCTCCACTAGTCAAACCCGATACATACGGAATCATACTCCCCCCAGTACAATTTTATAATATATATTATATAGGAATTTTTAATAAAAAAAAGTTTTAAGTTGAGTTTTTACAAATAAAAAAATCAACACAAAATACTCATTATCAAAATGTTATGGAAATCATCAGCAGGTTAAAAGATCCCTTTATTCCATTCTGTTGCGGGGCAAAACGATTTTAAGTAACTCTTGCTTAATTATTAACGTAGGATTAAGATCCTGATACGGCGGACATTGCTCTTCTGCTGATTAGTCTTAACCTGAACGGAAATAAATAGTAAAATGGCCCCCTTTTGTAGTCTGCCCAAACCTGTCGGATCGGGCGAGAATTTCCGAGATAGATTTTACCTTTCGACCTCTTTCAAAAACAAAAAGATTCCCGTTTGCTCCCCCCTTTTCTCATGTTCACCTCCTACCACTTCCGGTTGGAAAAAAACTTTATTGATTCAGGAAAGCCTGAAAGAGGAAATCTTCAAAGTACAAAATGTGGCATCGGTTTTCTATGATAGGGTTAAAGAGGAGCCCAACCCTTCAGTAAGGATCGCCCATGAAAATCTCTTTTACAGTTTTTTAGGGAAAAGAAAAATCCCCTCCTTGCCAAGCAGACTCGATCCACAAGCACAAAAAAAAGTGTGCATCTTTATGAGCTCCTTCTTTGCAAAAGCGCATGCTGAAGCCTTCAATCGACAGGATATTGAAACTTTTGGAACCCAAATTTCAGAGTGGACCGCATTTATTTTTAGGGTGGAGCGGAATTTGCCGTACCTCTATTTTTCGGAAGATCCGGCAACAAGGGGGCGCCAGTACCAGGAAATTTTAAATTACTTTTTACTTGCCATCCAGGGGCTACAAAAACATTCAAAACACCCCGATGAGGAATCGAGGGTTTTAAGTTTATTGATCTTGGAGGATATTGGAAAATGCCGGCCCGGTGTGTTGAGCCGTATCCAACATAACATCCTCCCCCTATGTTTTAAAATCCAACCGAGTGCCGTTTTACCCCTTTTTCCCCTCACTGTCGTCCATAGGATAAAAGAGATGATCGCTCAAAGAGTCCTAGAAGAGATCACAGACGGAAATATCGATGTGCATGTGCGCACCGGATTTTACCAATTTCTTCATCAAAAAGAGGGGTTGGGCCTTACGGCCGAAGAGCACCTTGAACCCGAATCGCACTGTTTATCTTTTTTAAGATGGGGGCGGGCAGGAGATAGCAAAAACTGTTTCCCCGTTATAGATAGTTACAAAAAAAAATACCTGAGCATAGAGCATCTGATCAAAGAGATCAAAAGCGCCTTTAAAGCACTTTTAGATGATGAGAGAGACCATTTGATCGATCAGGAGCTTCTCAATTGCACCGGGTGGTGCATTCAAAGTGTGCGTCAACTCTACGCTTCCATAGTAAAAGCGTACGAATTAACCCTTAAAAGTCCCGATCCTGTAGGACTTAAAGAGCGTCTTCAATGCTCTCTAAAGGACCTGTTTACCACATTCAGAATCGAAACCCTTCCCAAAGAGGATGATTTTGTGAAAGTGGTCACCAAAAACCTTTTAAGAGAGCTTTTATTTGATCCACAAAACGGAGACTTATCCGATTTCGGAGCGTTGCTTTTGTTGAAAGCGGGGGGAATCATAACAAATGTTGCGGGAGTTGGAATCCAAACCGAGCTTCTAGACTGCATAAACCCCATCCCAAAATTGCGTTCTTTACTAAAAGAACAACATGAAAACGGACAGATCTCCGAGGAGCAAATCCCCTCGCAAATTGTCCCCCCCACAATAGAACTGATTCGTAAATCTCCCTCCTCGATACTCCAAATGGGAAGGGACGAGGCGCTGGAATTTTTATCGCATGTGGATGAGCTCTCGGCTTTATGCCCTAAAAAGACCCCCCCTTTTGACTGGGACAACTATGCAACCTGGCCACAAATTTTAAAGCTGAATAAAAATCTGGTGCTCCATCATGTTTTAAAAATGAAACAGGAGGAACTTGATTACACTTTTATCGATCCTCTAATCGTTACAAAGGAATTTATTCTGGAGTTGGATGAAAAACAACTATCCCTAGCCCATCAAAAAGCGATCTGGTCTATTATCCCAGCCCCTTTTTTTGAGGATTTCTCTTTTGTGCTCAAGCTAGCGAAAAAACCCCAGAAACTTGCGTACGCACCCGATTGGATAAAAAATAACAGTCTGATCCTTAATTTATGGGAAACCAGATCGCTTGATGCAAAAGGGGTCGTTGCAAATATCAAAAAAAGGGGGCTAAGACATAAAACGGTAGAGATGACATCGGCTATTTTCAAAAGGATTCCGTCGAGAACTTTAGGACTTCTTTTAGTCGGTACAGGGGTAGTTTTGAGTGCAAGAACCCTCTTGAAGAAAAAGCCGACCCTTATCGCGCAACCGGTCCAGGCCTGCTATAATATATGGAACCTATTTTTTAAAAACGTATTTGACGGGTATTTAAAGCACTTGGGGTGGGAAAGCAAGAAATAGGTGCCTCAGCAAGGCCGATGAAAAAGCTAGAATCCCCAGGAGATTCCGATCGCAGCGTATTGAAGGTGTTGTTTGAAGAACTGCCCTTCACTATTTCCATTGTGGTATTGAGCATAGATACGGACCTTGCGGCCTACCCCATGAAGTTTACTCCACTCATACCCTACAAGCGCGTTGACGCTAAATCTCCAGTCGGTACACTGCCAATTTTGCACGTCCACCGCTATGAAGGGACAGCCAAAAAGGCGATGATAGTTGATCCTTTTACCGAACCAGCGCCCTTCAAAACCGTATTCGACATAAAAGTTCCCCATAGGATACGATTGGTCGGTATTCACTATCCAACCCGGACCTGCGTATACTCTTAACCCTTCACTCAATTGGTAGGCGGACATGAACTCGAGCACCTCAAAGCTTGGGTTTTCCCGGTAGACGGTTTGCCCGGCGTAGAGCATGTTAAAGATATATTCATCCCCTAAGTGAGTCGAGATATGGTAGAAAGTCAATCGAAACGACCAGCGGCCAAATGCCAAAGATATCGGCAGAGCGGCCAGGTAATCGCTATTATCCAGTCGGGCCCACTCATTACCACGTCCATTAGGGGCGTTCATGTTGAAAACCGTCCAGACACACGCTGCAAAGTCAATCTGCAGATCCGCACCCCAGGCACCGATATTATTGAAACGGTAGATCGGGAAAAAATCCCCTAGTGAAACAGCAACGGTATCTTTGGCTAAAAAGTCCGAACCAAACCGGTACGCTAACGAATAGTTCGGTGTTCTTGGATTGGCGATGAGCGGTTGGAAAAGAACTGTGGACTCGGGGAACCAGATTCCTGAGACCCTCTCTCGCCCGGCCCTAGATTCTATCTTAGCGATTCCCGGTTCGGGAAACGGCTCTTCTTTGATCTCAACCGATTCGATATCGGGCAAATCTCCAACAAACGATATTAAAGCTTCTCTTGTGATGAAGCTGTTCGGCATGTTGTAAAGGTAAACTTTACGATCCTTGACGAGCACTAGGATTTCTAATTCGTAATAATGGGTATCAATCAAAGCCTGGATGTATCCTTCAAGATAGGTATCTTCCGCCTTCGCGAGCTGTCCGGGAGGGATGTTGTCGGAACGGGACAAGAAGTTGGGGTTCTTCCCATCTTTATACCCGGCCGCGTACATCCTATTGTGAAGCGATCCGGAAAAAAGAAAAAATGGGATCAACAAAAGAATCCAATGCATGTCTTCGCTATGCCAAATAAATCTTCTATTGGCAAGGAAATTTCCTTTCGTATATACTCAATTAGAAAATTGCTGCCCACAAAAGCAATTAGATAAAAGTATTTAATTTGTTTCTCGCAATGCAATCGACAAAGGGACCATAGCTCAGTTGGTCAGAGCAGGCGACTCATAATCGCTTGGTCGCAGGTTCAAGTCCTGCTGGTCCCATTTTTCATGATATTTCTTTAAACTTTTTATAAATTAATTACCGTCTGTACGGTTCGTAGAACTCTTACTAATTTATAAAAAAATATATTAATAAGAGAGGCTCAAGGGGCTTGATCTTTTTTTATTTGTAGATCTTCCCCTCTTTGTTGGTCCTAATCCACTTTTTGTTTTATGCAAGAAAAAAAGATGGAGGTGATTGAGTTGTTTTGTGGTACAAATCGGTCCGTCTCGCAAGTAAGGTCCTCGCGAAAGCAACCCAAGTAAGGATTAAAAATAACGTGTTCCCAGGGGATCATTTTATTACCTATTCAATTTTTACTATTTGATTCTTATTTGTAATGCTTAAAAAAAAAGGGGGCGCAGAGACATTGGCGCTTATTATTTAAGTTTTCATCACAGGAACTGAGCCTTTTGGTATAGACTTTTTGCTGATCGGGTTTTCTCTCCCCATGAAGAGGGTCGATACGGATCAAAGGGGTTGTTTCGTTAAAATTTTTGGAGGGGGGGTCTTTGCCCCATGCATAAACCGGATCGGCTAGCAACGCACTAGCGAACAGTTCCGCTCCTACATGACACGACATTCTATAAATTTTCCTGTTTTATATTTTTTAATTATGGTGAAATCACTTTTCTTCGACGGGGTGGTAGAATAGAAATCGAATTTGAGGGACTTTAGAGGTCTAAAATATTCGCCTTATAGAGAAAAGAGGTTTGGAATAGAGAGATGCCGAAGAAAAAACCTCTAGAGAATTTTCAATCCTCTTTAAAGGACAAATCATTCAAATCCCACATTGTTTTAAACTCGCTGCAGGTGGCATACAAGGCCTCTTTTGTCCCCTCGCTGATCTTTTTTCCATCCTTCATGACAATGATCCTGTCTGCCTTTTCCACCGTTTTAAGCCGGTGGGCGACGATAATCTGCGTCAATTTTCCCTGCATTTCTTCTATGGCTTTTTTTACCTTTTCCTCACTTTGGGCGTCCAGTTGTGATGTCGCTTCATCCAGCAGTAAAATGGGCGATTTCTTAGCAAACGCGCGGGCTAGCGCCAACCTCTGCTGTTGGCCACCGGATAGATTTTTGCCCGATTCACTCAGATGGGTTTCGTATTTTTTTTCTAGTTTGAGGATAAACTCATCGGCGTATGCCTGTTTTGCTGCTTCTTCTACCGCGCTATCACCTAGTAGCTGGCCGTAGCTTATATTTTTTTTAATCGTATCAAAAAACAGGAAAGGTTTTTGAGATACGTAGGAGATCAGCCCTCTTAAAGAGGAGTGGCGTATATTGCGTATGCTGGTTCCATCGATAAGAATATCCCCTTCCATCCCCTCGTATAGGCGCGGAAGAAGATTTAAGATTGTCGATTTCCCCGACCCTGTTGCACCGACAATAGCGACCGTCTCACCCCTTTTGATCGAAAAAGAGACATCCTTCAGCACGTGGGTGTCCTCATACTTGAAGCTCACATTTTTAAAAACGATCGAATCCTCAAAACTTTTCAGACTGATGCTCTTTTCTAAATCCCTTTGCGGCTCCACATCGAGCACCGACTGCATCCGCTCCAGAGCCGCTATCCCCCTCTGAATGCTCGCGTTCTCCTCTGCAAACTTTTTGATCGGGTCATAAGTAAGGTGTAAAATACCGCAAAATGCAATAAGATCGGGTACGGACATTTGAAAAATATACAACCCCGTTAAGATGATCCCGGCCAAACAAAGGGAGGTTACAGAGTGGAGGATCGGCCTTGTCATCAGATCATACCTTGCCGCTTTTTGCTCGTAAAAAGCCATCCTGGCATTCTCTTCTTTGTATTTATCTAGAGAAAACCTTTCCATCGAGAACATCTTCACGGTTTGAATTCCCGAAAGATAATCCAAGAGAATGCTCGAAAAACTCTCCTGATTTTTCATCAGCTGTTTTGTTGAAGAGCGGACTTTTTTTGTCAAAACGACAAGAGGTAAAACCAAAAGGGGGAATCCAATCACAATCACGATGGAAAGTTTCCACGAAAGGTAGAGGCAAAAACTCACAGAAGTGATCAGTTTAAAAGGGACTATCAGTACGTTTCTAAAAAAGGAATTTATCGAGGTTGCAATTTGTTGAGAATCGCCCGTCACCTTCTGTGATAAAGATCCTATGTGGTGATCTTGAAAAAACTTCATGGGTAAAACCTGCAGATGAGAGAAATAGTTGTCCCTCAATTCCCGACTGATCTGGATGGAGAACTTCTGGACAAGAAAACGGCCCCAAAAAAGGGTAGCGGCTTTAAAAATAGCGACCGGTAAAGAAATCCAAAGAAGAGTTTTAAGAGCATTCGACCCCCCAAGGATATGGGTACCGATCCAGTTTGCCAGATCCCCTACCATCCCCCCTTTTAAAAGCCCAAAATCCTGCCCGGCAGCCGTGAGCATCGCTACCCATAGCACCTCAATTTGTTCTGCAACACTCATGAGGAGCATCGTCAAAACAACAGCAAAACCTAGTTTTCTAAATTGTTGGACTTTGAGACATGTTTTAATTAGTTGGAGCAATCTTCCACTTCTCCCATTTTACGGAAAAAAGTATAGCGTTGTTCCATAAGTTGTTCAAGGGATAGTCGAGACAGCTCATTGAAACAAAGCTCCAGCGCTTGCCGCATATTTTCCAGCGTCGTCTCGGGATCGAGGTGGGCGCATCCATATGGTTCTTCAATCACATGGTGAATCATCCCGTGTTCAAGAAGAAAAGGGGCATCAGGTTGTAAATTTTCTGCCGCAATTGCTTTTTTTGAGGAGCAGCGCCACAAAATGGAAGCGCAAGATTCGGGAGAGATCACACTATAGACGCTATTTTCCATCATCAAGACACGGTCGGCAACTCCGATTGCCAAGGCTCCTCCCGAGGAACCTTCGCCTGTAATAAGAGCCACCATCGGGGTGCGTATCGAGGAGAATTCGTAGATGTTTTTCGCAATCGCCATCCCTTGGCCCCTCTGTTCCGATTCAAGATCGCTATGGGCTCCGGGGGTATCTATGACGAGTAAGATAGGGATTCGAAACCGTTCGGCAAGCTTTGCCAGACGTAACGCTTTGCGGTAGCCCTCAGGTCGTGCCATCCCAAAATTCCGCCTCGCCCGATCCTTTAAATCAACCCCCTTGTGATGCCCGATCAACATGCAGGAGCGGCCCTGAAAGGTCCCTATACCGGCATAAATTGCAGGATCATCACTAAATTGCCGATCCCCATGAAGCGCAATAAAGTCGTTAAAAAGGGTCTTTTGGATCTTTTCAATATTCGGACGTTCTGGGTGGCGGGCAAGTTCTACCCGTTCAATGGGAGTGAGAAGCTCTCTGAGCGCATTAGCGGATACATGCAAATCCTCAAAAAGCGCCACACGCTCTTTAGGATCTTCACAACGATCGTACTCAAGCTTCAAAGCACCGATCTGACCAATTAAATCTATTGTTGATTGCGTCTGTTTCATACCTGCACCATTTTAAACAATATTGAAGATTCTTACAAGAAGGCTTCTAATCTATTCTGTGGTGCCTCGGGTGATTTCGACAATAGTTGGTTTTGTGATCACGACAGAGAAAAGTTCCTCAATGTGGTCTTTGGCCATCCGGATACATCCGTCGCTAGAGTAATCACCGATCAATGTCTTTTCCTCGTTAATCGCACCGGTTGCTGCATCGTAGTGGCAAGGTACGCCATGAATTCCATACCCCTTGGCAGCATCGGAACACCCCTCAATCTCCTCATCAAAAGGGAGCCATCGGGTTCCGAAAACCTCCATCATCTCGATTTTACGATTTTGAAAAAACCCTGTAACTCCTGGGGTGTAGATGGCAACCTTCCCACCGAGCTTGAATTTTCCTACAGGGGTCAAGCAACCCGATGGGGAATTCGGATCGACACGTCCGAGCCCGACAGGGTAAGTTTTTAAAAGAACCTCTTCGCCCGAGTCGACGTTTTTATAAAAGAGCTGCATTTTAGCCGTCGACAGATTGATCTTGAGATGAAATTCCAAAGAGAGGTTCTTTTTAAAAACGTTGAATCTGTCTCCGATCGAGACCTTTTGACTCACGTAGTCATTTTTACCGTTTAGACTGCGCGCGATGAAGTGCCTTGAGGTGTTAAAATAGGATGCGTAGTCAGCGAGCCAAGCGGGACGCCCCTTCAACCAGGGCACTCTGCTTGAATAGGTCACAGTCTCCACGATGGGAAGTTTATCAGGCCCTTTTGAAAAAAGCTGCTTCACCCGGTCAATTTCCTGGGTAGGATCTTTTTTTCCATCTTCAGAAGAAACCTCTTGAGCTGCCTGATAAACAGCCTCTTCCCCTCTATGCTCTGTGTTGAGAGCTAAATAGGGCTTGTTTTTTACAAACCACATCGCCCCAATACCGGCAAAAACCAAGAAAAACGAACGTGATAAAAACTTTGAGAATCTCAATTGACCCACCTATGACTACTGCACAATCATACAATAATGTATAGGAAATTCAAATATAAAAAAAAGCCTAATCGATCATGAAAAGGCTTATTCGATCAACTTTTTAAGAGGGACTCTATAAAGTTGCAGATCTGAGATGCTGTTTGTGACTGTGGTGGTCTTTTGAAACAGGCTTTTCCAAATCTTCTTTCATTTTTTTACCGGGTGAAAACTTCACAACTTTTCTCTCCGGAATGACGATTGCAACACCGGCATTTTTAGGATTTCGGCCTATTTTTTGTTTGCGAACCACAACCTCGAATACCCCAAAATCTCTAAACTCGTAGCGATCCCCTTGGGCAAGCCCTTCTATCAGGCTATCCAAAAACGACTGAACTATCCGGCGCACATCGTTTGGAGGAAGGTTGCACTCCGCAGAAATTTTAAGAACGAGCTCTTTCTTCGTTTTGGTCGCCATCTCGTCAACTCCCTGCACTTTTATTTCTTAACCCTCCTTTAATAAAATCAGTAATTTATGACAAATTAAAAAAACGTAATTAACTGAAACTAATCAACATTTTCTTTTTTTTACCTTGTTGAACAAAAAGGTAGACTCCACCTATCAAAAGTTCCTCCGAAAAGGGGGCCTTTGGGTCAACCAAGGTCACTCCGTTCACCTTCAATCCTTGCCCCTGCACAAGACGACCCCCTTCCGATTTTGACGGGATGAGTTCCGCTTCCACCAAAATCTCCAGTAAACTTTTCGCCACGGATCCATTTTTTGACAGTACTTTATGGGGAAATGCGTCGAATATCTGATCGTAATCCTCTTTTGTCCCCAGTTTGTCGCTAAACGCCACCTCGGTAAGACGCATCGCTTCGCTCAACCCATGATCTCCATGGATAAAACGGGTCAACTCCATAGCCAGTTTTTTCTGCCGCTCCAAGCCGTGCAAAGCAGCGATCTCTTCAAGAGAAAGCCATGTAAATCGTTTGAGACAAATCTCGACATCTTCATCCGGAATGTTCAGCAGGTATTGGTAAAATACGTAAGGAGATGTCCGCTCTTTACTCAGGTAAATCGCACCCGACTCGCTTTTTCCGAATTTTTTTCCATCCGAGCGCAACATGAGAGGTATCGTCATCACATGCAGCTCTTTTCCCCCTTTTCGCCTAGAAAAATCGGTCCCTGCCGTCATGTTACCCCATTGATCACTTCCCCCGATCTGGACGGTAACATTGTGGTTTTCTGCCAGGTAATGGAAGTCATACCCTTGCAAAAGCTGGTAGGAAAATTCGCAAAAGCTGATCCCCTCCTCCGCCTCCATCCGAGTACGAACCGAATCTTTGGCCAACATTTGGGACACTCTGAAGAAGCGTCCGATATCCCTCAAAAAGTGGGGGACCGTCATCTGATCGAACCAATCCGAATTGTTTACAAAAATGAGGTCATTCCCCAGAATCTGCTCCAAATTCGATGAAATTTTTCTTAAGTTGTGTTCGATCTGCTCCAGGGATAAAAGGGGGCGATCGCTCTGTTTTCCAGAAGGATCCCCTATCTTTGTAGTGGCGCCGCCGTACAGTATGACCGGCTTATGCCCCATCATTTTGAAGCGGTATAAAGTGAGGATGACCAAAAGGTTTCCAAGATGCAAAGCATCCGCTGTGACATCAAACCCTGCGTAAACATACCTCGATTCTTTAAGGTGTTCCTCCAAACCAGGTGTGGAGTCTTGGTAAAGCCCCCTCTCCTTCAGGTGTTCCAGGGCATGTACAGTGTCGGCGCTTTGCGGTCTCATTTATTTGTCCTTTTCTAGTCGCTCCTTCATACCTTGAGTTTTCTTACTCAAAGGAGCGGGATTGCGGTTTTGGTCGAAAAGACCCAGATCATCTCTACTCACTGCATCTCTGGACCATGAGTGTCGGGAGATCCAGTCGGCTATTTGATCTTTTTTTTCATCAATCGCCTGAGATGTTACCATAGTATCGATCTTTTTTAGACGAGATTTTAACTTTTCACGCGCTTTTTTTGTTTTTTCGCTCTCTTGAGCTGTGTTTATATCATTGTCAACACGAGTTGCCATCGAAATTTCCCTCAAAAATAGGATGGATCCATCTTGCGATCTTCTTAAAATTTTGTAAACCAGGATCTTCACCCAAAAAAAAGTAAATATAATGTTTTTTTTACATTTTTTAAGATTATTTACGATTTCTCATGCTTTCTACAATTTATTTTTAATTTTTTAATTATTTTAACCCCGTAAGCTTTTAGAAGTGTTCGATCTAAAAGAAAATAGCATAGAATGCTTTGAAAAAAAACGTTGAAAACGGCAAAAAAAGGTTAAGAATGCACAACGAAATGAAGCAAAGAGCCGCCGAAAAGGCGTTTGAGATTTTATTGGAAAAGGCCAAGGGGCCTTTCAAGCTTGGTCTTGGAAGCGGCTCTACCTCCGAGATATTTCTTAAAATACTCATCAAAAGGCAAAAAGAGCTCCCCCCATTCGAGTGTGTCGCAAGTTCTATAAAAATTTACGAAATGAGCGCTAAGGCTCTCCCCTACATGAAGGAGGATGCTTTTGAAACGCTCGACTTTTATATTGATGGGGCTGACGAAGTCTGCTTGGATCACAATTTTCACATGATCAAAGGGGGCGGAGGTTGTCTGACCAGAGAGAAGATATTATTCAACTCTGCCAAGTATAGGATCATCATGGTGGATTTGACAAAGCTCCACAGGGGTCCCATCGGTTCCGGTTTCAAAAAAATCCCAATAGAGGTTCTCCCTTTCGGACTACGCTCCACATTACGACAACTCCATTACAAAGGGACCATTCGAAGAAATTTCACGACCGATCAGGGGGCCGTCCTATTTGATATGGACGCACCCCTAGCCGGTCAAAAATCTACGCCTGAGGTATGCTCCGACCTATCAAAAATACCCGGTGTTATAGAAGTGGGGGTTTTTCCCCCGCCCCAACTTTTTGTTGTCGGCAAACAGGACTCGGCAGAGGTGATCCATGTTTGAAGACGCAATGGTACCTATTGAATCCTATGAAATCGATCCGCACCCGAATTATACCCTTTTCAAGCTCCACACCAAAAAAGGGACGGTGCCGCTCTACACCTCTTTAGAGGTAAACGAAAATTTAAGACGGGAATTCAGGCGCCCGATCACCCACGACATCATTACGGGGGTTGTGGCAGGATTTGACCTGAAGATAATGAAATGCATCATAGATCATGTCGAAGATTCGATCTATTTTGCTAAACTCTATTTGGACAGAAGCGGACAGGAAATTGTGTCGATCGACATACGTCCAAGCGATGTGTTGATCCTTTTAAAAACAACCAAATTCCCTCTCTTTGTATCGCAAAAAGTGCTCGATGCGACTGCCCAAGAGGGAATTTAATCTCAGTAGGTGATGTAGAACCGATTCCTCGAGAGATCTAGAAGGGCTTTTACAGCCTCCTCTGCATCCTCCCCTTCCGCTTCTACACAAACTTTTGACCCCTTGGCAGCTGCCAACATTAAAATCCCCAAGATGGATTTCCCATTGATCGCCAACTCTTCAAAGCGCAATGTGATATGGGATTTATATTGAGCTGCACAGCGCACGAATTCTGCTGCAGGTCGCGTATGGAGCCCTTTTTCATTCAATACGATGAAATAGCCTTTCGCTTTTTGGTCTCTTTGATCGATCATGTGTCCAGTTGATCAACTAATTGTTTAAATGCATCTAAAGCTTTTTGGATCGTGTTAGGATCCCTCACATCAACATTTGCATCTTTAAGGATGTCGATGGGAGTTTTCGAGGAGCCGGAGCTGATGAACTCCAGATACCTCTTTTTGCCCTCTACAGGGTCGTTGAGTAAATTCGTATGCAATGCCAAGCTGGCGCTGATCCCGATTGCATATTGGTAAACATAAAACGAGGAGTAAAAATGGGGTATTCTTAGGGCCTCGATCCCAAGGAGCGGATCTATAACAAAATTTTCACCGTAATATTTTCGATACAGATCGCTGAACACACCTGAAATAAAGTCGGCACTCAACACCTCTTTATTCTCAACAGTGGCATGGGATATTTTTTCAAAATGGGCAAACAAAGTTTGACGGTGCAAGGTAGCACGGATAGCTTCTGCTTTGTAATGGAGATAAAATTGTCTAATTTTTGGATCTTGAATCCTTTTCATAAGAAGATGGTAGAGCATCTCCTCATGAAAAGTAGAGGCGACTTCAGCAACGAAAATCGTATAGGAAGCGTAGGGGTAGGGTTGGTTTTTGTTGCTGTAATAGCTGTGCATGCTGTGACCCAACTCATGCGCCAAAGTAAACAAATCACGTATGGATCCTGTAAAATTTATGAGGATGTACGGGTGCGATTTGTAGTAGCCCGATGAATAGGCGCCGCTCCTTTTGCCCGGTCTTTCAAACCAGTCGACCCAGCGCTCATTTTTTAATCCCTTCTCGGCAATCGACACATACTCCACGCCTAAGGGGCGGATCGATTCCAAAACTAGCTCAATCGCCTCCTTAAGGGAGAATTTCATCTCAACCTCTTCATAAGGTTCAGCGTATAAATCGTAAGGGTGCACGTTTTCAAGCCCTAAAACCTTCCCCTTCCAGCGAACGTAGCGGTGTAATTGGTCTAGATTCTCTTTTTTTTCTACAGTTTCAAGCAGTGTTTCATACACCGAAACAGGGATCTCATTTGCAAAAAGGGCCGCCTCCATAGAGGAATTGAAATTGCGTACTTTTCTGTAGAAATCATTTTCCAAAACTTTCTGGTAATAATTCTCGCTCAAAGTCATTTTCACTTTTTCAAAAGAGCTGAACAGGTTGTGAAAAGAGCTCTCCCTGAGCTTCCGATCACCCGACTTGACAAGGTTTTGATAGGAGGCAAGTGTAAGAGGATGTCTTTCCCCTTTTGAATCGATCGCATCCTCGAATTTTAGCTCCACGTTGTTCAAAATATTAAACAAAGACGAGCTTCTTTGTGTCACACCGCATAGAGAGAGAATTTTCTCCTCCTCTTCATTTAAGGTGTGGGGACGGCTAATAAGGATACGCTCCAGATAGCGGGCATACTTTCCTGAGGGTTTTAAATCGGGTATCCTTAAAATTTCTGAGCGGATCCAACTTGTACCGGCATCAAATTCGCTGTATAGAGAACGGGCCTGGTTCAGACGCATCAGATTTTTTTGATTGGAGATATCCCCGTCGCTCAGCAAATGTGCATACGTATAGAGCTTCTCCAATAGTTCGTTAAAACTAAAAAAGGCATCTAAGGAGTTTTCCAAATTTTTTGGATCTTTTGCCAATTGGCCTCTGAAGCGGCTCACCGCCTCAAAACCTTTTTGAAGCATAGCTTCATAGTTTTGGTCCCATGACCTTTCATCGGTATAAAGTGGTTTAAGGTCCCACCTGGAAACGTCTTCATGATCGTACATAAAGGCCATCTTCTTAAATTGTCGAAAAAAATACAATCCTTAAAGAATTTTCTGTTATCCATTTTTCTCTTAGCAAACGAAAAACCTAACTGCTAAATTTATTGCGGTTAATTACCTCCGTTGGTAGTATCTTCATCAAAATTTGTAAACTACAAGGGAAACCTTTATGCGTTTTAAACCACTCAGCGATCGACTCCTGATCGAGATTATCGAAGAAGAGGATGTAAAAAAAGGAATCATAATCCCCGACAGCGCAAAGAGCAAACCTCAAAAAGGGAAAGTCTTGAAAGCGGGCCCCGGAAAAAAAGACGAGGCGATGCAGGTTAAAGAGGGCGACACAGTCCTTTTTAATAAATACGGCGGAACCGAAGTCAAAATCGACGAGAAAAATTATTTGATCTTACGCCAAGACGATATTTTAGGAATTTTATAACACTGGTGACCAAATGGCTGATGCAAAAGAACTACATTTTTCAGACGAGGCAAGACGCCGCGTCAAAAGAGGAGTCGACAAACTCGCCGACGCGGTTAAAGTGACTCTTGGACCTAAAGGGCGCAACGTGATCATTGAGCGCTCCTTTGGCGCCCCTCTGATCACTAAAGACGGCGTGACAGTCGCAAAAGAGATTACCCTCCCCGACGCGGTAGAGAATCTCGGAGCCCAGCTTGTCCGTGAAGCCTCCTCAAAATCCAACGATGTTGCCGGCGACGGAACAACAACAGCGACCGTATTGACCCGTTCGATTTACGAAGAGGGCTTCAAAGCTGTGAGCGCCGGCTCCAGCCCAAACCTCGTCAAAAAAGGGATCGAAAAGGCTGTAAAAGTCGTTGTTGAAGAGCTTACCAAAATCTCACGCCCCGTATCCACCTCTGCTGAGATCGCTCAGGTAGCTACACTCTCGGCCAACGGAGAGACAGAGATTGGAGAGCAAGTTTCCAAAGCGATGGAGAAAGTGGGCAAGGATGGTGTGATCACTGTCGAAGAGGCCAAGGGGCTCGAAAACGAACTCGATATCGTAGAAGGGATGCAATTTGACCGTGGTTACGTTTCCCCTTACCTGATCAACGAGGCGGAAACACAACAAGTGCACCACGAGGATGTATTTATCCTTATCCATGACAAGAAGATCTCCTCAATCAAAGATCTTTTGACCCCGCTGCAAGCCGTAGCCGAAACAGGCAAACCGCTCTTAATTATAGCTGAGGATATTGAATCTGAAGCTTTGAGCACCCTTGTGATTAACAAAGTCCGCGGGACGATCAAAGTCAACGCCGTTAAAGCCCCTGGCTTTGGCGACCGTCGTAAAGCTATGCTCGAAGACATAGCTATTTTGACAGGCGGTACTGTGATTGCGGAAGAGGCCGGTTTTAAGCTAGAAAACGCAACCCTTGAGATGTTGGGCCGTGCAAAAAAAGTGATCTCCACTAAAGACCACACCACAATCATCCATGGACACGGGCACAAACACGCGATTGAGACCCACTGCAATATGATCCGTCAACAAATCGTTCAGGCAACGTCCGACTACGACAAAGAGAAACTGCAAGAGCGTTTAGGAAAGCTTTCGGGCGGTGTTGCTGTGATCAAAGTCGGCGGAGCGACCGAAGTCGAGGTCAAAGAGAAAAAAGACCGGGTGACCGATGCTTTGCATGCGACAAAAGCGGCTGTTCTTGAAGGGATCGTTCCAGGTGGCGGAGCTGCCCTTTTAATGGCAGCTACCCATTTGAAGCCGCTCATCGACCATCTCCATGGGGACGAAAAAGTAGGCGCAATGGCCGTTTTGAAAGCGATTGAAGCGCCTGCCCGTCAAATCGCTGAGAACGCAGGTTGCGACGGCTCGATCATTGTAGCGAAAATCAAAGAGAGTAAGCCCGGCACGACATTTGATGCATTGAATGAGGTATTTGTTGATGCTTATAAGTCTGGAATTGTCGATCCAACCAAGGTGACCCGTGCCGCTCTGCAGCATGGCGCTTCTTCAGCGAGCCTGTTGTTGACAACTGAGCTTACGATCACTACCATCCCCAAAAAGGAGGCCCCGGCTGCCCCCCAAATGGGCGGTATGGGCGACATGATGTAGTCGATAGCTAAAACAAAAAAGCCCCTTTTTACAGGGGCTTTTTTATTAAGATTGAAAAGTACTCTTCGGGATTGTTATTTCGTTAATACCCAAACGAATCATTTCTAATTTTTTGTTATGCGCCAGTTTTTCATCTATGGGGTTATAAACATTCTTGTCATACCATGCATCAATATCAAAGGCCCATCCGGGAATAAAAATATAGCTTGCAAAATGAACAATTGCAGCAATTATTTTTACTAAATGAAGAGCAAAATTTGTAGCGTGATACTTACAACTTTTAGAACGTACTTCGAAAGCGCAATTCTGATTATCTTTTAATTCCCTATAAGCGTTGGTTAATTCGCTAGGCATCATACCCCCCCCCTACTATACCTTTTATAATTACAAAAAATTTTTTGTTTTTTTTCAATACTCTTTCTAACTAGCTTGTATTCATGCAGATACAACAATTCATTAGGAGGATGTATTGACAGGATGTTTATTAGGCTCTGTTTTTGTTAACAAGTTCAGGTTCATGAGGTTAGCTTGACTCTTGTCATGGATATCATCATTTTCAAAAAGAAAAAAAAAGTTTTCTTCAATTCCTCACCTCGATAGTAAGAGATTTAAGATTGTCTAAAAGGGCGGTTATGAAAAAACTTTTCGTTGTGCTTTTCTTTATAGCGATTCTGCTGGGTATAGGAGGAGCTGTACTTTATTCCAATCGAGTTCTCCTCATAAATCGGAACCTTTCATCGCTTTTCTCTGTGCCTGTTTTCTTAGAGAAATTTGATTTGACGTCACGGTCGATATCTATTGGAGGATTTGTGATCAAAAACCCTCCCAAATCGGTAGTTCCTAATGCTATGACAGTAAATTCTATCCAGATCAATTCCCCTCTATGGAATTACCTTGGGTCCCATACTGAGATTGATAGCATCTTTGTTAATGGGATTGACGTAGACGTAGAGTTTTACGACCCATTATTTCAAAAAATGAATTGGGATCCAATTCTAGGCTCCTCTTCTATTAAAACGGCTGAGGCTTCAAAAGACTCCACCTCCTCCGTTGCGGTAAAAAAATTTACCATAGAGAACCTGCGCATTACCCTAAGATTACCAAACCAAGCTCCCCAGGTCTACTCGGTTAGGGGCCCGGTGGTTTACCAAAACCTTGATTCTCGTGAGGGGGGGATAACCAAGGTAGTGGCGGACCTAATTGTGCGTATGATTATGCAGCAGGTCTTCTCCGTACAAGGGCTCACTAAATTCAGTGAATCCCTTTTTGAGGGTTCCGTAACTCCCTTAAAGGATCTCATCCCCGTCCCCCTCCCCTAGAATTTGCAACAAACCCTTGCAATAAATAGACTTACCATGCTATTGTCTTCTCATATTCCTCGATAGCTCAGCGGTAGAGCAGCGGACTGTTAATCCGTTGGTCGTAAGTTCGAATCTTACTCGGGGAGTTAAAAAAGCCCTTCTTTATGAAGGGCTTTTTGCTTTCAGCAGGTGGCTTATCATCGAGATTGTGTAGGCTTAAGCTCCCCTTTCTTGGATTTCTATTTTCCAAATTCGGCTTAGCCAATCCGGAGAAGCACCCTTTTTTGACCTTAAAAACCCTCTCTACCTACCTTTGTTGATTTCTGCAAGATATCGCATAAGAGGTTCTATAGATAAAAACAACCCTCCAGCTTCTCCCCATTCTAAAGTCAGGGTTCTAATGTTGTGCAGTTTAGTGTGTATAAGAGTTGAATCCCTGTTTGTAGTTCTCTTTTTATGTTAGTCGCAAATTTAAGCCCAAAGCAATTACTAAAGAAACAAGAGTATGCCACTTAGGATTGCCTTTTTCTGAGAGTGTTTTATAGAGACTTTCTCTACCAATACCAGCTTTTTTAGCAAGATTTCCAACTCCACCTTGTGCTTCAGCAACATTGCGAATAGCAACAAGGAAAAGATGTTGGGACTCTTCATCCCCTTTAAGACTTTCTTCTAAGGCAGCATTGAGATAGGCAACAGCTTCATCATGATCCTTTAGCTTTTCTATGAGCCATTCTTGATAATTTTTACTTTTTGCCATGTTTTTTCTCCCTCAATTGGTATTCTTTTAAATACTCCTTAGCTTTATTAATGTCCTTGGTTTGCGAACTTTTATCTCCGCCGCAAAGCAAGAGCACGATCTTATTGCCTATTTTCGAGTAATAGACTCTAATTCCTGGCCCGTAATGAATTTTTAGTTCTGCAATTCCATCACCAAGGGCTTTACAATCGCCAAAGTTCCCTTCTTTTAGACGGTCAAGTCGGGTAAGAATTTTAGCGCGAGTATGTAGTTCCCTTAAGGATTCAAACCAATCATCAAAAGGGCAGTGACCAGAAGCTGTTTCGTAAAGCTCAATTTCGATCTCCATAACTTAATTGTATCCCACAAGATACATTATCCGCAAGATGTTTATAACAGGCTAAATGTGAGGCAGATAAAAATTTATCTTTAAAGCCTAGCCAGTCAAAAGTTCGAAGTGTTCCCAGTATCTGGAGTTAAAAAAGCCCTTCTTTAGGAAGGGCTTTTTGCTTTGCCTTTTCAGGCGCTCCCCCTCCTGCTTACGTTAATATAAATCCCAATCGAAAGAGATGGACAAGAGTGAAGAGCGAAATAGTTACCCTAGACTTATAAATGATTTATTCAACTCAGCCCCATTTTCTCTAACAATACGGGTTTAAAAAAGCCTAGTTTACTAATGTAATATTTACATCGACTTTCTTAATAGATTTAAATTTTTTCAGTAATTGCTTTTCTAGTTTGGGTTTTAAATATTCCCACTTTGAAAAACATAAGGGGTTTTCTTTAAAAAAGAGGGTAATCTGTGCATCCATATCTTGAAAATCGAAATAATCCTTTGGTGAAGTAGGCTTTTTAAATTCCCAGGATACCGATAGATTCATTGATTTAAATGTTTCATTGCAAATTGCAAAATTTTCCTTTTCGTATCCAAACGTTTCTATGAATTTTTTATCCAATTCATCAAAATAAATCGTCGAATACCGGGTAAATGGGACTATTTTATCGGGTTTTAATAAAAAGGTAGACTTGATCGCTTGAGTATCTGGGAAATCTTTTGCAATCCACTTGACAATAGTACTATTCATTATTTCCCAATAATCTTCAGAGTTTTTATACTGACTCAAAAAATTTTTGACATAATTTTTTAAACATTTTGGATCTAATTCTTCTTTATTAGGCTCAATCTGATATTCGATAAATATGCTTAGATTTTTCCACCCATTTTGATGGCAAATTTTTAAATCTTTTAATGCAATACCACTCGTTTCTAAGGCATGACCCTCATCTAAAATTGCTGCAAAAAGTAAATTACTTGAAAAAATCGCAAGAAGACTCAGTTTAGCAATTAATTTTCAGAACATTTTGAATTACCCTTCTTAAAAACTTATAATCTACCTATTATATTTATATTATTTGTCGCAATAAATTTTATATATCTCTTAATACCTTTTTTGTAATTCCATTTATTTTTGATTTCAGATCCATTTAATAGGCATAGACCTGCTCTGAAAAGTAATAGTCCACCATAAATATAGATACGCGATAATTTGAGACTTAAAATAGATCTAAAAAAAGAAAAGCAGATTTGATTTAGCATAAAACCCATAAGGATCAGGTTGTTATGGAAAGCATTTGCTTAGAGGACTTTTTCCACTAAAAATCTGTGGGATCAGAGGTCAAAGCCTTTTTTGTGTTCAGTGCAGCTAGTAACAGTATACACAGGGCAAGTTTGTTCCTTCGCCTTAGCTTTAGAGGCAAATATTTTTTCAAACCCATTCACGGCACCACTCTGTAAAGGGGGAATCGTGACACCTGCAATAAAGGGATCACAAATTGGGGACAGTGTTTCGTCTCTGCTACACATGGTAAAAGACTTTGGATGTGGCTTTTTTCCTTTACGATCCATCATAGCGAAAGTCCCTTGGGCACTTCCGGCAACTCTTACTGGCAGGGCGGGCTTTTCAGTTGGTGCTAAGCAGGGCCTAGGCAAGGGGGCGCTACCCCTTTTTGAGCTTAAAACAATAGCTTTTAAAGCAGTTGGTTTTGTAGAGGGATGTGGTTTTTTTAAGTCTTCGGGAAAGCCGTAAGGGGAGAAATTCATCGGCCCCAAATCCTTTCGCCAACCGATATGAGAATCTAGTAGTTCCTTAAGAAAACGTTTTTCCAAGCTCTGGGAAGGGGAAAAATTGTCTAGGCCCCCTGGATTTAAAGAAAAAGATTCTAAATTCATGGACGATCGTAAACCAGAAAAACTCATAAACAAACTTCGTTCACTAAAAATTTATAAAAATTAGGCGTTTCATCTACTAAAATTAGATAAGGGGCAATCCCTGTAATTAGACCCTTATACTTTTGATTGTACTCTATGGGATGGTCAGAGTCCGATTCGGCCGTTGATTCGGAAATCTGGATATTCAGCCCCCGACTCCGAATCAGAGCCCGAATTAGACTCCGAAAACTCCTCGTTAATTATGAATAACCTGCCAGGGCCAGGTTTGCCTATCAAGTTTTGTCCTAAAGAATCTGGACGAAAAACAGGGCTCTTAGAAGTTTGCCTAGGAGCAAATCCTTTGATTATGTTTGTTTCACTACCTACTGCGACTGGGACCACCTCTTGGAGTTTAGCTTCGCCTTCCAGAACAAAATAACTCCTCGGCTTTAACCTTTTCTTAAGTCGAAGAACCTGGACTAATGCTCTAGCGCATCTTGTAAGTGTAAATGGTGCTTGCTCTTCCATTCTACAAATTTCACGGTCATTGAATGAGCTAGAGGCAAATGCAGCAACAGCTAGGCCTGATCCAAATTTTTGTTCCCAATGCCCTATAGATCCATCAGATAGCTTTTCTGGTTCAAGTCTTAAAGTGGGTTGTTTTTTAGAGGATGAATCGACAGGAACGAACTGGATTGCTTGTTTGGGAGGGGGAGTATTTTCCTTTCGTGATATTGGTATCAAACGATTCTGGGAGGTGGCTGAAGGTGAGCGGCGCTCTGAATCGTCTTCTTCTACACTAAAAAAATTCTTTATAGGTAGAAACTCACTCTGTCCGATTTTACTGTTACTATCCAAATATAAAAGCGGAATACGAGGCACGGGTGTATCTAGAGGTCGAATTTCCGGAGCTTTAGGAGCTTTAGGAGCTTCGGAATAAAGAAGGAAGGTTATATGCTCATTATGCAAATTTTGAATTGGGCTGGCCATAGTTTCCTTCCTATAGAATTATTACAGATAATAATAAATCTTATAAAAAAAGTAAATCATTTACTTTTAGTAGCTGGTGCTGATTGCTTTATGGTGCACCCTCATAAAACCCCCTCCCTTTAGTCCCTTTAGTCCCCTTATACCCCCTCCCCTTTTAGGCTAAGGGTAAAGCGCCTGGGTGAATTTTTTCATAAAAGGGGGGAATTTCTTTACAGGCCTAATAGCTAGCTTGTATTCTATTTGGATTCTTCTTTTTAAAAGACCAAAAAAGGAACCTATGCACGCCCTCAACTTCCGTCTAGATCAAAATGTACTGGGTTTTTTAGAAGATTACGCCATTCCCAAAAACTATGAACGTTTAATAGAGGATAAAAGCGAAATTTGTCTATCGGATCCGGCGGTTGAGCATTTTCTACATCAAGGGCACTTCCCCAGAGTTTTAACGGCTATATGGAGGGAACAGGATCTTAGCAAAAGGGTGGCGTGGCTGGTCTCAAAATCCCCCGCCTTGCATCCAATTCTTATGTACGAAGAGGCCATAGATAAATTTATACTTCAACCCAGTGTAGAACAGCTGATTCAAGAATCGCTCCCACTCTTTGATGCTGCCTATTTCCGCGTTTGCCAAGATGCAGAGTGTTCTTTAAATCCCGAAGTCAAAACTAGTATCAAAGAGCGCATAAACGAGCGTTATCGCACCCGCCTTAGTTGTTTGGTCTACAGGCATCTCAGGCAGCCCTTCACTATATTGGAACCGACTATAAAAAAAAGGGAGATCAACGCCGCGCGGGTTCAACAGGTTGCAAAGGAGACCCTACAAAAGGAGCTCGGCTCACCCATCTGGATCGGCTACTGCGGAATGAACCTGTTCAGTGTTGGCAGACCGGCTATGATACCCCCCCATCTCTTTCAAGAAACGCGGAGAAATTACGCTCAAGAAAGGCTTTCTTCCCGTTGAAGCCCTTGAGCTCTATCGCTGCAATACCCCCCTGAACTACCCTCGCTAAAAATCGCAACAAAGTACCCGGGATACTATTACCGGTTTCATGGATCCGGGGGGCTCACATACTTCAATTAAAAGTCGAAATTCTAACACTCACTAACAGCCCCGAAAAGGTCATTGGGATACTAGAAAGGATCAAGAGGCAGTTTGAGGGGTTTTGGAAGCCAGGATATAGCCCTGTTTAAACTCGATGCGGTAAACGATAAACAGTCCAACCGAAACAAACGCGGTGCTGACTAAAATGATTGGATGGAGTGGCACCCCAAGGAAAAGGTAGGCGTTTATTGAGGCATATAGGGGACTTAAAAGATCAAAAAAGGAGATCATGGTTTCCGAAAACCATTTCAAAAGATAGCCGTAGAGATTGTAGCAGATGATATTTGATATAAAGATCATAAGGATCATCCACCCAAAGTACGGCTTTATCTCAATATTTTCCCATAGATGAAAGGGATTCCCCTCAATAAAAAAGGAGGTGATGAGCGCAAGAAGGCCTCCAAAAAGCATGCTGTAAGCATTCATTTTTACCGGGCAAGTTTGTTGATCTTTGAGAAAAAATCTCAATAAAATCCAACCGTATACTCCGCAAAAAGAGCCCGCAATAGATGCAAATGAGGGCCAAGACAGAAGAGCATTCATCCTAAACGGATCCTCAAGACCGTTTTGCATCGCCAATACAGGTAAAAAACCGACAACACCGGTCACCATACCGACCCATTTCTTGATTGTCATCTTCTCTTTCAAGTGAATGTTGGACAAGATGCAAGAGAATAGGACGCTTACACAGGGGGACATACTGTAGAAAAAGCAGGTTTTGGCTGCGGAGAAATATTTTAAGGTCAAGTACTCTAAAAGATTGTTAAAATAGATGCCAAACAAAGAGAGGATAAAGGCGGATATAGCCTCTTTTAATGAAATTTTAATCGATTTAGAACCAAATATTGAGAGCCCCCCTAAAAGGATCGCCCCGGCTAAAAACATTCTGATCCCGAGAGTAAAAATGGGATCTGCGTAGGCTACAAGGGCCTTTCCGATAGGAAAAGTTAAATGCCCTAAGCCATGTAAAAGGGGGATCAGCCAAATCATTCAAAACCGAAAGTACATGAAATGGAGTTTTATAAGATAGATTTTTCCTTAGCCCATTCAGTTCAGGATGGTACATGCCCTCGTTGCATGTAAAACTCAAAAGTGAGGGTTTGGCCCCAAATTCTTAAAGGAGTCACCGAAAGAATTATCATTTTTTGACAAAACCTTATTTAAGAACTTTACCCATAGTTTTCGAAAGAGATATTACGATTTCCTCTAGTCCCTAAAAAAGGTATCCCCTCCCCCCCTTTATAGAACTGAAATGATCTTCTACTTTCCGGTTGCAATTTTTCCCTATCCGGTCTATTTGAAAAAAATATGACAAACATCCCCCCTTTTGGCCCAGGCGGCCCTTCCCAAAACCCAATCCAGGCAGGAGGAGCTCCGGCAGATCCCCTAGCCGAACAGGTAGCGCATGTTGCTTTACCAATCTTAGGGTCACCGACTGGTCCAGCAACCCCCCGTCAATCTTCAGACGAAGCTGCGAATTTCGCGACTTTTCACTCTAGAGTAAGAGAAGGAACAATGGGTGATATTGAACATCTAATCCCCAAATCTAAAGGAAATCTAATAGAGCATTTTAGAAAGGTTTTAGTCAAAGCAGCACAGGATGGGCGTCTTGAGATCGTTCTAGCGCTCCTTGCAGGTGCTAATATTTCCGACGTGGATCGTGGGCTGGCCGTGCGAAATGCAGCACTGGGTGGGCGTCTTGATATCATTCAAGCGCTTCTTCAAAATGGGCCCATTTCCGACGTGGATCGCGGGGGGGGGCCGTGGTATATGCAGCATTCAATCGGCATTTTGAGATCGTTCTAGCGCTTCTTCCAGATGATGCCACTACCCCCCCCCGAAGATCGCGGGGTTGCTGTAGTCCACGCATCACGGGCAGGGCGTACTGATATCATTCAAGCGCTCCTTGTAAATGGTGCTATATCCGACGAGGATCGCAGGAGTGCCATGCGTTCTGCAGCAATGACCGGAAATCTTGAGGTCGTTGAAGCGCTTCTTGCAAATGGTGCCATTATCCCCCCCGAAGATCGCGGGACGGCTGTAATGGATGCAGCACTGAATGGGCATCTTCAGGTCGTTCGAGCGCTTCTTGCAAATGATGCTAATATTTCCGACGAGTATCGCGGGTTCGCTGTATTCTATGCAACACAGGCAAGGCGTCTTGATATCATTCGGGAGCTTCTTTCGGAAGGTGCTACTATTCCCGAGGTACATCGCGGGAGGGCTGTAATCGAGGCAGCACAAGATGGGCATCATGAGGTCGTTCAAGCGCTCCTTGCAGATGGTGCTAATATTTCCGACGCGGATCGCGGGTGGGCTGTAGTCGAGGCAGCACGGAATTTGCGTGTTCAGGTCGTTCGAGCGCTTCTTGCTAATGGTCCCATTTTAGAAACGGATCGCAACGAAGCTTTAGAAGCTTTGAATACTGAACCAGAAGCTCCTAACGCAGTACAGATTAGGGAGGCACTTAATCAAGCGCGGGTTATTTTTCCAGAACAGGTACAAAATCCTTTTCGACATTCAATAAATGCCGCCTCACAGGGTACACTACAAGATGCTTTGAGCAGTTGGTCCAGGGAACTAGGAGGGAACGAATCTTTCCCAAATGGTGATGTATTTCAATTCTTGGATGAAACTAGTACAAACGATTTAAAGCAATTTCTCAATCGACTGAGAGATACGGCGGATTTTAAAGGGGCGACCAAGGCAGGAAAAGAAGATTTTGCAAGACGGTTAAGGGATATTGTCGAGTGTATGGCCGAGATTGGGGAATTTCGTGATCCGGCTGTTGGGGCAATAAGCGAGGCTCTTTCGTCCTGCAGCGATCGGGTTACAGTCGGCCTTAACAGATTGGAAATGCTCCGAAGGATACATGGAAGGGAAAAACCCACGACCGCTCTCGGTAAAGCCTTTTTAGCTCTCCAAATATTTCGTCATGAAATGTTGACCGAGAAAGTCAACAAACTGCATACCCAGCTCGTTGAAGGGAAACCTACAATCACCGGAGAATGGATGGAAACCATGCTTTTTGCTGAAAATGCCCTAAGAGGTCCACTTAACTTGCCGATAGCCTCAAGGGTGATGAGCTATCCACGTTGTAGCCGCATACAACAAACAGATGTACCCCGAATCCAAGCCGAAATTCGAAATTTCACAAACAGCCGCGAAAAGATCATTGAAACACTTGCAAGTAGATGTCCTCTATGGCAAGACCATCTGAGGGATCAAAAATCTGAGGAGTATGAGCAACTAATTATAGATATTATGAACGATCCGGCTTATGTGGCTGCTAATTCAGATATGCAGAAAGTTTTGTTAAGTATTGCGATGACAGAAAAATACAAAGAAGACACAGTAGAATTTTTCAAAAAAGACGGAGCTAGCCTCCAACAAATGCTTTCATAATAAACTTTTAAGCTTAGAATATTTTGCTTCAGTGATTCCATCAAGGTTCCTTAAACCGCATGATCCGGTCCGATTGAAAAAGGGTACTATTCCCTACATTAAATTGTCAGGCGCTAAACAAGAAATAATCAACACGTGATGTTTGATAATTTTATTTTTAATATTTCATTAAATGCAGGTGGGTGTATATTATCTCATAGAATTATTTTTTTTGGAGAAAATGATGAGTACTATATATAATATTCTAGAAAAAGCACCAACGCAATGTTTCTATTTATTTGCAGGGTGGAATGCGAGCGACAAATTAGCTAAAAACATAGCAGAAATAAAAGATTCGATTTTAAATAAACCCTATTTTAGAAACTCAGATTCTAAAATATCCAAATTTTTAACTAAGCCTCTTGTTGGTAATTTTCTTAAAGAGCTCACTGCTTACGCTCTTTTCGCTAAAGCGATCGGTTTTTTAAAATCTACCAATTGCCCAACTACTATTACGACGCCACTCGCACTCGCTAACATGGGTAAGACTCTATTTATGTTAGCAGGTTTGTCTTATTGTACGTTAATAGCTCCTTCCCAACCGAAGCGTCAATAGGTCATTAAGATTCTCCCCCTTTTACGGGGGAGGAACCATCGATCGAAAATCAATCTAAGTTTAAAGCTTTGGTCGAAAAAGTTGTCTGTTATTTAAAACATGCAACGCCTACGTCACTCTCAGCAGCAATTTACTAATCGGGTGAAAATCACAAGACTAGAACATGATTTGTGCACCAATAGTGAATCCTTGCACCGTGAGGTTTTGAGGTGTGGTTGGATCCGGTGAGCCGGTAGTAAATTTACCATATCCGATCCAGGATTGGGTGTCCCAAAAAGCATGGATTTCGATATTGTAATCGTTGTCTCTTTCTCCCGCAAAGGTCCTTTCCCAGCTCAATCCGATAGAAAGGTCTACAACCGGGATAATTCTATTGAAAGTGGATCGGTTATCGTAAGTATATATTACTCTACCGTTGATATTGATAAACGATTGGGTATCTACATACGTACGTCCATAGACCCCGGAAAGGGCTGACATCCCATGGATTTTAAAACCCGAAAAATATTTTTTATTTGCGAATAATTGCCATGCTAGGTTTGTTCCTGACCTCACGCCGGCACCACTCGTATTTTGGTACGAAGTGACAGTGGCAGGGAAATCAGTTGGATTGTTTGTAACCCAGGATCCAAAGGCGACACTATCCCAGTTATGTGAATTTATTACACCTCTTATACCCCAGAAATTTCTGATGCTGAGAGTATCTTTAGCGAAAGAGGAAAGGCGGCCCATCTCAAAGTCTATAACATTGTAAGAGGATTTGAACGAAGATGACCAAGAGCTAACAAAATCGCGTCGAGTATCATACGCGGCATAAGTTGAGGGTCCACCCGTTCCCGAGTTTGTTCCGAGCGATCTTTGCAACCAGATATATTGCAAGAAAAGATCTATATTCTCAGAATCCTCGAGTGTCACCCTTCCATTCAGTTTAAAGCCGCTTAAGTACTTAAATTGAGGGTAACCTGTTGAGCCTTGCGATGGCGACGTTGTTGCTTGTGCAGCTGGATAATAGCTAGAATTGACTACTTCAAGACCCTCCTGAGCTAATTGCCAGAGAATATAGTCTGCTCCGATACTCAGTCCCGTTGCGTCATCACCGAGTTGAGGTCCGGCGTACATAAGTCCAGATGCGACTAGATTTTGTTCCGTATCGCTCATCTGTGTGGCCGACGACGACGAGGCGCTAGCAGATGCTGGCGCTGCTAAAAGGTTGGAACATAAACATGCGGCCCCCAGAACGGCCCACAAATTTCGAGAGGTTATTACCATTAAAACTTCCCCCTCTAAATATTTTAGAGAATTAAAAATTCATAATCATTTATTTGTACGGCTATAATTATTTCGATACAAACATTTTGTTTTAATATCAATATTGATTTGTTATTAAAAACGCGCCTAAAGGAAATTATCTTTTCAACTAGATTTTTAAAAAAGACAGGGAGGAAAATAAAAAAGCCGAGTTGTGTGTACTCGGCTTTTTCTAAGGGGGAAAATCACAAGATTAGAACATCATTTGTGCGCCAATTGTGAAACCTTGAACGGTGAGGTTTGCAGCTCCTTGTGGATCTGGTAGCCCGATATTGAATTTTCCATATCCAATCCAGGATTGTGTATCCCAGAGTGCATGGATTTCAAAATTATAGTCATTGTCTTTTTCTCCACCAAAGTCCATATTCCAGCTCAATCCAATAGAAAGGTCTACAACTGGAATTA
>JBEIFH010000010.1:0-49393 GCA_040382515.1 Chlamydiia bacterium
AAACCCGTATCAGATATTCGTTGTTTTGCTGTAGAAAAACAGGGCTGCTGAGTGACTCTAGGGGCATTGTGGTCAGAATCGCTTTATGATTCTGGGCTATAGCTTTGTCCTCAACGGTCAATTCATCGGTAAGGTTAATACGAAAATCCTCTTTTCCTGTAAAAAGAGATTGCAGAGATTCCTTAAATGAGTGCAGGTTTGTAAAGTTGGCAGGATCAAGAGCTTTGATTTTGAATCCAATTTCATCCGCTGTTGCCTTATTCTTCACTCGAATGGTCATGAACTGATACTTCCAGATCTCGTTTCCCGGGTTTGTCGACACATACTCATCATAGGCATTCTTAAGAGTCTGGGGGCCTACTTTATAAAATATTTTGTTCACGAATCCATACCAGTTCATCTGCTGAGAGAGGATGTCGTTTTTGACAGAAATTTTGACGTCATCATAGGTTAGATTGGCCTCGTGAAGCTTATTGATGATGTCGCCTCCGTAGCGATTTACAAGTTCTTGCCGGATATCTGCATCGGTGATTTTTACTTTTTTCTCCTCAGCCTCTTTTTTTAGAAGTTCGAGCTGAATGAGCTCATCGAGCTGCCGTTTCCAGCTCTCTTTGTAAAAACCATACCGGTTATTGACGTTTTTGTACTCCTCGGGATTGTGCAAATACATGCGCATATCCAACTCTTTTACGACATCAGCCAAAGAGATCACGCGACCGTTGATCTTAGCAAGGGGGATGTTGTTGACCGCAATTTTTGTTTTAGCCGTCTTGAGTTTATGAAAAGAGCTATCCTTAGGTGCGCCGGTTAAAGCAGAAAACGAAAGAAGGAGTGCTAAGTATATGAAATAGATATGCATAGGAATCTATCGTACCAAACGGGCGATATTTTGAGCAATTGGGAGAAGGTTTAGAGGTCGGAATTTTATTTTTTTCTTTGAAGAAGTTGGCAGAAAAACCCATCCGGACCATCGATTGTAGGGGTGGTTTGAAAGGGGGCATTGATTCTTTCAACGGGGTAATGTTCGCAAAAATACTCTATCTGGTTTTGATTTTCTTCTTTCAAGACACTGCATGTGGCCCACAGAATATAACCTCCCGGTTTGACAAGCTGAAAAGCTTTTGCAAAAATTTTCCTCTGTAACTTATTAAGTTCGTGTATGCCGGTTACTTCAAGCCGCCCTTTCATATCCGGGTTGCGCCGTAGAGTACCCGTTCCGGAGCAAGGGACGTCTAGTAAGACCCGGTCAAAGAATTGGTAGAACTTTTGGAGATCCGCATCGGGCAGCAGGATCTGGTAATTTTGTATCCCTGCCCGCTTGCACCTTTTTTTTGCCTCAATTAGGGGCTTTAGCCTGGCGTCATGAAGAAAGAGCTGACCCTGATTCTCCAAAAGAGCTCCAATGAGAAGACTTTTTCCACCGCTGCCTGCACAAAAGTCCAACACTCTTTCTTTAGGTTTGGCTTCAAGTTTCATGGCAACAAGCTGACTGGCCTCATCCTGAACCTCCATCAACCCTTGTTTAAAGGCATCGATCGCGCTAAAATTTTCTCTTTTGGCAAATTCGATCCCGTAGGGGGAGCTTAAGGTGGGTTTAACTGAAAAGGTTTTTTTCAATTCGGCTAGTAGGTCGTCTCTTGTTGTCTTAAGAGGATTGGAGCGCAAATAGAGGGGTGCTTCGTTGTTTAGCGACTCTAAAAAGAGTGTAAAATCCTTTTTTTCCATTTCTTTTTCCAAAAAGGAAAAAAACATCTCGGTAAACCCGAAACGGATATGGGGGGGGATGGAATCCTGATTAAGGAATTCTTCGGGTCTAAAAGCATCAATTAGGGGTATTGTTGTGCTATCAATTTTTTGAATTTTCAATACATATTCCAATAAAGGGAGGAATCTAGTGGTTTTGAAGACAAAATTTCCGATCACCTTGCGGTCTTTTGATCCGAGCGCTCTATTTTTTTTTGAAATAGTTTTTTAAGCTTAGATCGAGCCTAAGTCTTTTAGGATCATGTTGTAAAAAAAAGTGTTCAATGTGGTACAAGCAAAATAAATTCATAAGACCGGCAAAACCTCTAATCTTTAAGACAACGATTTTAGTGTTTTTTGGTCATTATATTCTACAGGAGTATGTATGTGTAAAAGCAGTAAATTTGTGTATCAGTTGGGGAGAATTCTTTTTGCGATCCCATTTATCATCTTTTTTGTTCTCAAAATAATCAATTGGCAGTCCTCCGTTGACAGCCTCGATCATGCCCTTACGATGTGGAAAAATGAGGTTGGGGGGACTTTTTTAGGGAGCTTCACTGATGTCATGATCCAACTAGAGATAGTAATTTTGGTAGCCGCGTGTCTACTTGAGCTTGTTGGGGGTGTTTTACTTCTACTTGGGATCCGGACCCGTCTTGCAGGTTGGCTTTTAGTCCTCTTTTTGCTCCCGGTGACTCTCGTCATGCACCCTTTCTGGTTTGCTGACACCGCTATCATGTTCCCGATGCTTGCAGACTTCTTTAAAAATCTTGCCCTTCTAGGTGGAGCTTTTGTTTTTGCTGCCGGAGTTGGTTGCCATGATTGCCACTGTCATGATTGTCACTGTCATGATTGTCACTGTCATGAAGAGGCGCACCAAAGAGACGATAGGGTTTAAACGCAACAAGGCAGGATTTTCCTAATCGTGAAAGGGATGCAATATAACTATCTCTTGTATTCCCTGCTTGGTTTGATTGCAGGCTGGTTTTCCACTGAATGCCAGCCTTTCTTTTTCGCCCTCTCAGGGATAGTGGTTTTTTTCTACGCTCTCATAGCTCTTCTTTTTAAAGATAAGAGGCCGGGATACTATTTTGCTTTTGTATTTGGTTTTGCTTTTACCCAAAACTTGTGGATGGGTGATCTCGTGGTTCCACCGCACCTTCCAAGTTTCAAATATTTTGGGCTATTCCTAACGCTGTTTTTTTCAGTTTGGATTGCTCTTCAATTTTATTTAGCCTCAAGACTTGTTTATCCCTTCTACGATCGTGGTCGGGTGTATGTCTTTATAGGTTTTTTAACATTGCTCGAGTACCACAGGCTCTGGTTTTTTTGCGGATACAACTTTTACACCATAGGTTCATTTCTGGAGCATATACCTTCAGCCCAGAAAATATTTTCATTAGCAGGTCCCCTTGGGGCTACTTTTTTGATTTTGTCCGCCATTTTAGTCCCTGTGCTGTACCCCCGAAGAAGGTCAAGCTATCTTGGAATGGCCGTTTTTATTGTTGCTTTGGCCTTGCCAGGCTTTGAGAAGGTAGGTTCTAAAATAAAAGTAGGCTTTGTGCAAACCAACCGCGACCCTTGGAGCGATGAAGAATCGCGCTACATGCAGAAATATTTAGAATGGATAGAAAAAATCGACAATGTCGACTTGCTTGTTTTTGGAGAAACCAGCATCCCTTGTAAATATTTTTTTCGTTACCCTGATGGGATGACGACAGAAGATCTCTTAATCTGTTATAAGCTAGAAAGCGCTATTGTAAACCTCTCGTACACAAAAAATATTGACGTGATTGTTGGGCATATTTACCCCGATGATGGAGGGTGCTTGAAAAATGTCGCCAGTCTGGTCCACAAAGGGGAAATTGTAGGACGCTATGAGAAGCTTAGGTTGATGTCGATCATGGAGGCATCTTGGAATTTTTTACCGGATTCTATAACTAAATCGATTGATATGGGCAATTTTAACCCCGGCAGAAATAAAACGGTCCTAAAAGGGAAATATAACTACGGAATAAATATTTGCTACGACGATTACTTTTCACAGGATTCGGCAATTTTTTCAAAAAAAGATGTCGATTTGATTGTCTCGTTGCATAATGACATTTGGATCAATAACCCGCGGTTTCAGTGGAACCACTTTAGGCAAAGTTTACTGAGGTCGATTGAAACGGGCATTTCGAGCGTACGCACAGCAAATGGGGGACTTAGCGGTTTTGCACGTCCTGACGGGTCCTTTAGGATCACCAATGGAGCTGAGGGGATACAAGTCTTGGAAGTTCCGCTGGTAAAGAATAACACCCTATATCCTTTTTTGAGAGATCGCCTTTTTATCCTTATTTCAGCGGTTGCCATACTGGCCGGTTATGTCAGGCCTTACAAAAAAACTCTAGCCCCAAGCTAAGAAGAGATTGAACAAAAAGAGATTGACGGGTAAATTCTTATAAAAGCCGTTTCTTTGGGCTGAGTTTAGAATTTCGTTGTAAGAAGGTGACATCTTGCGAGAGCAAAGCTCGATTGTAAAACAGGTCGGTTCAAGACCACAAACAACAATTCTGAACGTATTTGAGCTCACGGGCGTTGCCCTTTTTACGGGAAAAATCGTCCGTTGCAGATTCTTACCCGCTTTGCCAGACACCGGAATCGCTTTCAGAAGAGTAGATTTACTAGATAAGCCCTGCATCAAAGCTCGGGCCTCCACGGTTGTTTCCACCCCAAGATGTACGGTTATCGGTCAAAATGGAATCACAGTCCAGCTCGTAGAGCACCTCCTATCTGCTATTTACGGTCTTGGCATAGACAACCTCATAGTGGAGATCGACGGTCCGGAAGTCCCCATATTTGATGGAAGCTCTCAGAAATTTGTAGATTTCTTTTTGGAAGCTAAAACTGTCTCCTTGGCCGCGCAAAAACCAATTTTTAAGATCCTAGCGCCTATCGAGGTCACTTCGAACGGAACTACAGTGAAAGCCTCCCCGTCAGACGAGCTCATTTTCTCCTATATGTTACACTATGACGCTAAAGGTGTTTTAGAGTATCAAGATTACTTGATAAAATTCAGCACAGAAAAATATGTCAAACAGCTAGCTGCTTGCCGCACATTCAGCAGCTATGAGGAGATTCAACCACTGCTCGAGAAGGGGTTCATTAAAGGCGGTAGCCTGGAAAACGGGATTATCGTCAAAGACGGACGGGTCATCAATGAGGGGGGACTTAGATACCCCAATGAAATGGCGCGCCACAAAGCCCTTGATATGATAGGGGATCTTTGCTTAATTGGCTATGACGTCATTGCCCGTTTTCACGGTGATAAATCGGGTCACTCACAAACAACGAAACTTGCACAATTGATAGAAGAAAAAGTTTTAGAATGGGTACATCAAACTCCACAATTACACCAGGATTGGGCGCACACGCGATAGACATCGATGAGATCATTCGCATCCTGCCCCACTCCTATCCTTTTTTACTTGTAGATCGGATCCTGGAAATCGATCTTGAGCATAATCGCATTATCGGTCAAAAAAACGTGACCATAAATGAACATTTTTTTTCAGGCCATTTTCCAAGCAAGCCGATTATGCCGGGAGTTCTGATCATTGAATCCATGGCACAAGTCGGGGGGATCCTGATGCACAAAAAAGGGATAAACGGCCTCAAAGTGCTCATGAGCGTGTATGATGCCCGTTTCCGTCGTCCTGTGACACCTGGAGATGTTCTTATCATAGATGTACAAGCAACATTTTTGTCTCAGCGCGGGGGGAAATGCGAGGCAAAAGCTTTTGTTAATAACGAAATTGTAGTCGATGCAGGTATAAGTTTCGGGATCCACCCCGAATTTCGTACACAATCGAAAAAAGACAATCACATTTAGCAAGGTCTGTAATGGCAACCATTCATCCAACAGCCGTCGTTCACCCGGAGGCAAAAATTGCAGAGGGTGTATTTGTAGGCCCTTACTCGATTGTAGGTCCCAACGTTGAATTAAAACAGGGGGTGGTTTTACGCTCTCATGTCGTTGTTGAGGGATTTACAACCATAGATCAGGGGACGCAAGTTTTTCAATTTGCGAGCCTGGGGGCTAAGCCCCAAGATCTCAAATACAGGGGTGAAAAGACCTTTGTAAACATAGGAAAAAACTGTGAAATCCGTGAGTGCGTCACGGTAAATAGCTCCTGTGGAGAGGGTACGGAAGTGAAAATAGGGGACAACTGTTTACTGATGGCATACGTGCATGTCGCACACAATTGCACATTAGGAAATAACGTTATCCTGGCGAATAATGTTTCTTTAGCGGGTCATGTTGACATAGGAAACTTTGCAATCGTGGGTGGATTTACCCCAATTCACCAGTATACCCGTATAGGAGATCATGCAATGTGCGGAGGAATGTCCAGACTTGATGGAGATTTAGGCCCGTTCCTTTTAGGTGGAGGGGCCGAGTTCAAGGTCGGAAGCATCAATCTGACAGGTCTGAAGCGCAGGGGATTTTCTCTTGAACGGAGGATAAAAATAGGGAAACTTTTTAAATGGGTTTACCGTTCGGGCTTGTCTATGGACGAGGCGATGGTAGGCATCTTGACCGAGTTCTCCCTGGACGATCCTGATGTTCAGCTTTGGGTTGAATTTTTCTCCAAAACAAAGCGTGGATATGCCGGGTATCGCAAAATACCGGGGGCAGAAACAGCTAACTGTTAGATTAAGCCCCCACTACCGGAATCTAGCTAAGAATCATTTCTTGCCCCTTTATCTTGGGATACCTTATCCTTTCTGGCATGTTTAAGATCATTTTTTTTGGTACTCCAGAAATCGCATTGCCAACCCTTGAATATCTTTTTCGCTCCCACCATCTATTGGCGGTAGTGACTATGCCTGATAAGCCCAGAGAAAGAGGGGGTGCAAATACTATGACCCCCGTCAAAAAAAGGGCGCTAGAGTTAAATATTCCAGTTTTTGAGCCACAAACTCCAAAGGACGAAATTTTTATTGAGTCCATGAAGCGGCTTGAGCCCGATCTATTTGTGGTTTTTGCGTATGGGCATATCTTGAAAAAAACTCTTTTAGATGTCCCAAAGCTAGGCCCTATAAATCTCCATACGTCTATTCTCCCTTTCTATAGGGGCGCTGCACCCATCGAAAGAGCTATCATGGCTAACGAGAGGACAACAGGTGTGAGCGTGATGCAGATGGATGTCGGAATGGATTCAGGAGCTGTTTATTTGGTAAAAAAAGTCGAGATAACTCCTGAAATGGACGCGACCATGCTGAGTGAAAAACTTTCTAAAACGGCACCGGAAGTACTTCAGGAAGTTTTAGAACAAATTTACCAAAATAGAGCTTTCCTGCACGTTCAAAATCACGCCCTAGCCACTTATGCCCCCAAAATTCAAAAAGAAGAACTGGAGCTGAGATGCGAAGAAAAAGAAAAAATGGTGTTGAGGATACGGGCCCTTACCGGATATGGTGGATCAAAAATCCTCTTACCTAACAACCAATTATTAAAAGTTTTTAAAGCGCAAGCTGCAGACAGATACCTTGAAAAACCCCTTGAAATCCATGGGGGATCTATTTTTTTTCATGCATTAAATGGATCGATAGAACTTCTCGAGGTGCAATTACAAGGTAAAAAACGGATGCATTTTAAAGAGTTTTTAAATGGATATCGCAACTACATAAAATAAAATACTAATTAAAATAAAGAGTTCGTATTTACAATATTTTTTGAAAAAGATATACCTTTCAATAATTAAAGGTTGAAGTATATGGTTTCGAATCTAGTTGTAGATAAATTTCTTTTTTCAAGTAACGTTCCAGTTTTGACGCTAGCACAGGCGTACGCCGATTTTAAAGATCTCGGTGACGATCACAAGATTTCTAAATTTGTGCAAAATGTTTTTGCGTTTGATGCATTCATGGGGTTAAGAAAAGGGTTGAAAAGGCTCTATAGAGCTACAAAATTGGTAGAAGGGACAAAAGAGGTTGCTGTAACCGATATCCCATCTCTCAAGGCAGCTTCTAAAAACAACGTCAAAACGCGCTTAGCAAAAAAAGTCGCCAACATTTTTGACAGTTTTTTACAGACGATCGGCTTATTGAGAGATCTAGGTCTTACCCGATTGGGTCTGTCTGAGCGGTCATCGCTTACGCTTGGCCTTAGTACTGAGGCTTTAAATATCGCTTATGCAGTCGAGCGAATCAAAAACGGCCAAAAACTCATTAAAGCTTCTAGCAGCACAATTGAAAACTCGACCAGGTGGCTAAATTGTAAAATAGCAGATCTTGGCCTAAGCCTGTTAAGACTTTCCAGAGACCTTTTTGGATGCAAAATCGCAAATAAAAACATGAAACTTGCGGTTGATTTATCGTTAGTTTTTTGTAACTACCTCATTTTTTGCCAACAAAAAATAATAAAGAAAAAAGACAAATAATCAAGAAAACATGAACACAAAATAAAGGAAAGCAATATGTCATTGGTTACTTTAATGAACGTTAGAATTGGTCAAGATCACACCGATTGTACCATAGCGCAACCGAACAAATGTTCTTTGGCCTCACATGTCTGGTCCTTGCCAGGTGAAAAACCAAGGCTTGCGGCTAACTTAGGTCGTATCACTTTTGAATGGCTGGAAAAATTAAGCCTTGTAAGAGGTGAAAGTTCAGTGCGGACATATTTAGGGAAAAATTTCGAAGCAATTGATTTGAGCCTTGCGCCAATCGACCTTGTGAAAAACATCATCAAGCTCGCTGAAAAGGTAAAAAGCGGTTCCGGATTGAAAAATATGGTTTCCGATTTTGCAAAAACTCTTTCAGCTTTTAGGGATACAATGAAAGGGGTAGCGCTATTTCACGGCAGATCTTGCTCTGATTTGATTAGCAGAACCACAGTGTTGAAAAACGGGGTGGACATCGTAAACGCTTCTATTGAGATGAAGGGTGTATATGACTCTGTTCCAAATAAAGATTTCCGCACCTATGGGCAAGACATTGCCAAGACATGGAAAGGACTTGAAAAAGCTTCCAAAATTTTTAAACACTTGGCCTCTTTTGGAGCAGGGGTTCTGGGGTTAACATCGGTAATTAGGGGAACAAAAGCAAATCCTGTTATCGGTCTGGCTGTCGGAACTGCAGCGATCTCGGCGGCAGTAGCAGAACACTTCTTCTCACGTCAGGTTGAAGCAGAAGAGGCTCGGAACGTTCACGCTAATTTTGAGCTCAAATATAAACAGGCATAAAATCAAATAAGCATTTTACTGCTCTATAGCCCCCTCTATTAAATTTAGTGGGGGCTTTCGTTTATATATATAGGCTTAAATGAAATTTTGTAAAACTTAAAATTTTAAAAGTGGGCATGTAATGTTAATTTAAAATTAAGTCTCATTTTATTAGTTAGTTGTGTAAATATCATGTCCGTGATAATTTATTTTAAATTTTCTAAATTTTTCTTATGGCGATTCAATCAAACATTATGCGAAGCACACCTCAAATGATAGTGACCCACGCCCCATTTCTTTTAGAGTCCTCTTTCTGGCTCCTTTATTTAAAAAAAGACTACACAAGGCTAGTGCTGGCAGGTGGTGGAGGTGGCATCCCCAAACCTCTACTCGCTCAAAAAAAGATTGTAGTTTCCTGCAAGATTTTTGGGGACGGTCTGCGTCTATTAGATGTAGTAGGCCGAAAATTTGAATCGTCGTTTAATCAACCCCTTATACGAGCAGCCAGGCTTATAGGACTTTTTTTTGGTTGCCTGGATGCGCTCAATGAGCAGGTCTTAACATCAAGAGAGCTCCGTGAAAAAATATCTGTAAAAAATGGATTTCTACTTTGTTCAAATATTTTCTTTTATGGATTTAGTCTTGCGAGCATCCTTCAGATGCGCCAAAAACTTGAGAGAAATTCGCGGCCAATTGTGATGATAAGTTTGATGGGACTAAGTATATTAGGCTCCTCTCTTACCGAAAAAATTAAAATTTAAATTAATTTTTTATTAGTTTAGCACGCCTTGATCCGCTCTCGCTTCAAGGCCCCGCGGGCTACTTTTGGTATCCTAAAATTAGTTTGTGGAAAATTGTTTCTTTTGATACTCTCTTCCCCAAGAGACTCTTTAGAGAGATTTATTCTTAAAAATATTGAAAAAATCACCTCGTTTCGAAGGAAGACCTATGTCATTGAAACTAATCGGTAGAAAGAAGGGGATGACGCATCACTTTGATGATCAAGGTAATGTTATACCCTGTACTGTTCTACAGCTTAAAACACACGTAGTGTCTCAGGTGAAAACTCTCGAAAAAGATGGATACGAATCAATCCAGTTAGCGACTGAAAAGCTTACGGGATCAAAAAGGGCGAATCATATGAAGCCCCAGATCGGCCACTTTGAGAAGAATGCACTAGAGCCACGAAAATATTTAATTGAATCCAAAGTCGCAAAGATTGAAGAGTACCCTATCGGTACAGAAATCGACCTTTCCGTGCTTGAAAACGTCCAAAGTGTTGACGTTACTGCGATTTCAAAAGGTAAAGGATTCCAGGGCGTTATGAAGCGTCATGGGTTTAAAGGTTTCGGCTACTCACACGGTGAGGGCCCAATCCACCGCCATGGAGGATCAACCGGACAGCGTTCCTCTATCGGTCGCGTATGGAAAGGCCGTAAAATGGCCGGCCATATGGGTAACGAAAAGGTAACAATTCAGAACCTCAAAATTGTAAAAATTGACCGTGAAAACGAAGTGATTCTCGTGAAAGGTGCCGTTCCCGGCGCTACGAACGGAATTGTTGAGATTACGCAATCGGTTAAAGGTAAATAGAGGTAGCACGTGAATAAAATTAAACATTTCGATTTAAAAAAGAACGTGTGCCTAGATCAAGCAATCCGTATTGAAGCCGATCTCGATCTTAACAGGCCGCTTATAAAAAACTATATTGAAGCTCTTCGCTTCAACCTCCGTCAGTGGTCCGCTTGCACTCTTAGAAGGGGCGAGGTCAATCGCACAGGAAAAAAAGCGCGCAAGCAGAAAGGTACGGGTGGCGCTCGCCACGGTGATTGGGCAGCTCCTCAAATGAGAAAAGGGGGACGTGCACACGGTCCAAAACCTAAGTTTGATCAACATATCCGCATCAACCAAAAAGAAAAAAGATTTGCTATTCGCTCCTTGTTGAATGAGAAGATTGGCAATGGTAAAGTAGTTGTAGTTCCTATGGAATGGGTAGACCATTTTAAAGAAGGTCCAAAAACAGCTCTTGCAAATCAAGTCTTTAAATCTTCCGGTGTTACAGGTCAGGACAGCATCGTCTTGTTCGGAGACAGAAATGTCGAGAAAGAGCTCGAGCTTTTCAACCTAAAAATGTCTTTAAGAAATATCCCTAACGTTTATACGTCTACCTTAAGCCAGTTGAACGGGTTAGATCTTTTAAGAAATAAAAATGTATTTATCGTGGTTTCCGACTTGTCGGAGCTTGAAACTTATTTAAACGCTTAAAAGGGTGAGTTTGTGAAAAATATTTTAAAAACTCGCTACATGAGCGAGAAAGTTCAGAACCTCCAACAGCTTAAGAACAAAGACAACAATAAATCTGTACGCAAGTTCAATAAGGATATTGTGGCCTTTATTGTGGATGTCAATGCCAATAAAGCGGAAATTAAATCTGCGGTCGAGCAGATCTACAACGTGAAAGTAGAGTCTGTGAACACCTCTATCACGAGCACAAAATTGCGCCGAGTAAGGGGACGTAGTGGAGAGACGCAAGCTAGAAAAAAAGCTTACGTTACTCTTAAACCCGGCTTTTCGGTAGACCAATAGGAGAACGGCAATGACACTTAAAAATTATCGTCCCATTACACCGTCTACCCGTCAGCTAAAAACTGTAGACTACACTAAAATTTTGACTAAAGGCGTAGAGCCTGAAAAGTCTCTTTTGAGTGTTCGTAAGAGAACCGGTGGTAGAAACAACACAGGTCGTATTACAACACGTCATCATGGTGGTGGGCATAAACGCAAATTACGTATAATCGACTTCAAACGCGATAAGGATGCAATCGACGCAGTCGTAGCCTCCATCGAGTACGATCCAGGTCGTTCTGCTTTTGTTTCCCTTGTTAACTACAAGGATGGTGAAAAGCGTTACATCTTGGCATATGAAGGGGTGAAAGTCGGTGATGTGATCCGCTCTGGTAAAACAGCCAACTTCCGTCCAGGACACTCCATGGCGCTCAAAGACATGCCCGTAGGTTCTGTTGTGCATAACATCGAACTAGCGGCAGGCCTTGGCGGCAAAATGGTCCGTTCAGCCGGTCAATCTGCTCAGCTTGTTGCAAAACAAGAGGATGGTTTTGTTGTGATCCGTCTCCCCTCGTCAGAGATGAGACTAATCCACGAAAACTGTAGGGCAACATTCGGTGTGGTGTCTAACTCTTCTCACAACACTCAAGTTGTTGGAAAAGCTGGTCGTTCACGCTGGATGGGTATTAGACCAACTGTACGTGGTACTGCGATGAACCCTGTTGACCACCCACACGGTGGAGGAGAAGGTCGTCATAACGGTTACCGATTAGAAACTCCCTGGGCTGTTCCAACTAAGGGTTACAAAACTCGTAAGAAGAACAAGCGCTCCAGTATGTATATTATTTCGAGACGTAAAAAATAGGTTTTTTCCATGCCAAGATCGTTAAAAAAAGGTCCATTTGTCGACCACCACCTTCAAAAAAAGGTGGACGCATCGAACCAAGCTGGGAATAAAAAGCCGGTTAAAACTTGGTCTCGTCGTTCCACCATCACACCCGATATGATTGGAGTGATATTTGATGTTCACAACGGCAAAAAGTTTATTTCGGTTTTTGTTACTGAGAACATGGTCGGACATAAATTAGGAGAGTTTTCTCCAACTAGAACATTTAAATCTCACCCGGTCAAAAAATAGGTAAACTATGAGTATTGTATCTAAGGCTATATCAAGACACGTTCGTCTTAGCCCGAAGCGCTCTAGACTTGTTGCTGACCTCGTGAGAGGAAAAATGGCACAAGAGGCAAAGGTGCTTTTAGCGCACACGAATAAAAAAGCTGCTCGTCATATCCAAAAGACATTGTCAAGCGCAATAGCCAATGCTGAAACACAAAAAGGGTCCAGGCCAGAAAACCTGGTTATCTCCACACTTTTGATCGATGAAGCGACCAAATTGCGTCGTGCCAAGTCGGCAAATAAAGGGAGAACCGCCCCCATTCGTAAACCGACAGTTCACATCACTGTAGAACTGTCAGAGAAGAGGGGTTAAAGAGGGCATTTTATGGGTCAAAAAGTAAATCCAACTGGATTCAGACTATCTGTAAACAAGAATTGGAAAAGCAACTGGTTTTCAACCAAAAAAGACTTCCCCCAGTTTTTGAAAGAAGACAAAACGCTAAGAGATCATCTCTCGAAGAAAGCAAACCAAATCGGTGCTTCTTCCTTCAAGATCCAGCGGATGGGAGATAAAGTAGAAGTGACGATTGTTACTTCACGTCCCGGAGCGATCATCGGTAAGAAAGGTGCTGATGTAGAAGAGCTAAAATCCGAGCTGAGCAAGCTTGTAAACAGAGAAATCTGGGTTGAAGTAGAGGAAATCAAACGTCCAGAAATGGATGCCAAATTAATTGCCGAGAGCGTTCGTCAGCAGCTTGAAAAGCGTATGCCCTACAAGCGTGTTGTAAAGCGTGTGATTCAGCAGGCGATGGATGCAGGGGCCCTTGGTATCAAGGTTATGGTCTCTGGCAGACTTGGCGGTGCTGAGATTGCTCGAAGCGAATGGTTTAAAGAGGGGAGAATTCCTCTTCATACATTAAGAGCTAAAATTCACTACGCAACTTCTGAATCCCACCATACATATGGTAAGTGCGGTATCAAAGTTTGGGTAAATCTGGGTGATGAAGAAGATCGAGGTGCTGAATGAAACAACCTGGAAAAACAAAATTTCGCAAATCTCACAAAGGATCCATTGCCGGCTTGGCAAAGGGTGGGGAGTTTGTAGAATTTGGTGAATTTGGAATGCAAGCGCTAGATCGCGGAAAAATTACAACCAACCAAATCGAGTCTTGCCGTGTTGCTATCAACAGGTATTTTGCTCGCAAAGGCCAAGTATGGATTCGTGTATTTCCACACAAACCTGTGACGGCTAAGCCACTTGAAACAAGGATGGGTAAAGGTAAAGGGAACGTAGACCACTATGTTGCCGAAATCAAGCCTGGAAGAGTCCTGTTCGAAGTTGCTGGCGTCTCTAGAGAAGATGCACAAACAGCGCTGCGCCTTGCTTCCGCAAAGTTGCCGATTAAAACCCGTTTTGTAGAAAGACTGGAAAGGGTTTAGGAGAGTATATGAAAATGAAAGATATTCGTAGTAAAACCTCTGAAGAGCTGAAAGAGATGATCGCATCAAATCGAGTAGAGCTTTTGATGATTCGTTCTAGCTACCGCGTTCAAGCTCAAGCTGTTAAACCGCATATTTTCAAAGAGAAGAGGAAGGACAACGCTCGTGCGATGACTATCCTATCAGAGAGGGAACGATGAAAAAACAATCGCAAATGATGGGTGTCGTTGTATCCGATAAAATGGATAGAACTATTGTTGTAAAAGTGACGACAAGAAAGCGCCACCCTAAATATCAAAAAGTAATGAATGTTTCCCGCAAGTATTATGTTCACGATGAAAATAATGCTTACAAGAATGGGGACGAGGTAGCCTTCGTGGCGACTCGACCAATTTCTAAACTTAAGTGCTGGAAAGTGAGCAACCCTAAGAGCCAGGCCGGAGTATGATCCAAGAAGAGAGTATTTTAGATGTAGCCGATAACTCAGGTGCAAAAAAAGTTAAATGTTTCCGCATTTTGGGTGGTTCTAATAGACGTTATGCCCACGTTGGTGATATTGTAGTTGCGGCCGTGCAGGAAGCGATTCCCCATTCACCAGTGAAAAAGGGTTCTGTAGTTAAGGCAGTTGTTGTTAGAACCAAGCGTACGATCCGTCGTAATGATGGGTCCACCATTGAGTTTGATTCAAACGCAGCGGTAATTTTAAATGAAAAAGGCGAGCCGGTGGGAACACGCGTCTTTGGCCCTGTGGCCAGAGAGCTCCGTGAAAAGAATTTCATGAAGATCCTCTCCCTCGCACCCGAAGTTTTATAAGGTAGAGCAATGAACATCAAAAAAGGTGATACAGTTGTCGTTACTTCAGGAGCTGACAAGGGTAAACAGGGAAAAGTTCTCTTGGTTTATCCGGCTAAGCAAAAGCTTCTAGTTGAAGGCGTACAGCTTAAAACACACCATATTAAGAAGTCTCAGCAAAACCCCAATGGCGGTCTTGTTAAGAAGGAGGCTCCTATCTACAGATGCAAGGTTTCCCTTGCTTCAGCAGAAGGTAAAGCCATTAAAGTTTCAAGGACTCACCACCAAAAAGACGGTAAAGTTCTTGTAAATAGAAAAACCGGCGAAGTAATTCGCCCTATTAAAAAGAGTGTAGAGGCTAAATAGTTATGTCGACTCAAAAGTTATCTAAGCCCCGACTTAAAACTCTTTACACTGATAAAGTGCGAGGGGAGCTTACTGAGCGTTACAAATACAGTAACCCCCACCTTGTACCGCAATTGGAGAAAATCGTTATCAGCACGGGGTTGAAAGAGGCATTAAAAGATAAAGCAGTTATCCAAGATGCAGTATATTCCCTTACTATGATTAGCGGCCAAATGCCGGTAAAGACTAAAGCTAGAAAGTCAGTTTCTAACTTTAAATTGCGCGAGGGGCAAGAATTAGGTGCGAAGGTTACACTTCGTGGTGACCGTATGTGGGATTTTCTTGACCGTCTAAACACAATGTCATTGCCAGCGACACAAGATTTCCAAGGTTTGCCAAAGAAATTTCATAGAGGGAACTACGCCTTCGGTCTATCTAGATGTGAATGCTTCCAGGAGATCGACTTTGACAAGGTGAAACATGTTATCGGTTTGAATATTCAAATTGTAACTACAGCGAAAACCGAAGACGAGTGCTTTCAGTTATTGAATGCTCTCGGAGTCCCATTTAAAAAATAGGTGTAATCCATGACCGTATCAGATCCAATCGCAGATCTTATTGTTCGTATTAAGAACGGGATCGCAGCTGAACACAAGTACGTAGATTGCCCCCTTTCTAAACAAAAGGTTGCACTTCTATCCGTTCTTAAGGAACTTGGGTTCATCAATGATTTTATTATCAATGAGGAGTTGAGATTACTGAGAGTCTACTTGCGCTACGGCATGAATAGACACTCTAGAATTTCGACACTCAGACGGCTTTCCTCTCCGGGTCGCCGTTTATATGTAACTGCCGACACAATTCCTTACGTCAAAAACCGAAAAGGTGACGTTATTGTTTCAACTTCCCAAGGTGTAATATCTGGAAGTGAAGCACGCAAAAGGAGAATTGGCGGCGAAATTATTTGTAGTGTCTCATGACGCGAGGAGTCCATGTCTAAATTAGCAAAAAAACCCTTGATTATCTCATCCAAACACAAGGTGACACAAACTGGAAGTCTTCTCACGATTCAAGGAACAAAAGGGACCTTGAAGAGAGAAGTGAACTCGCAAGTCCATGTCGAAATTAAAGGACAAGAGCTTTTTGTCCTTCCTAAAGACGAATCTAGCGAGAGAAAGTTTTTGGGAACAGAATTCGCATTGATCCGCAATGCACTTATGGGAGTTGAGAAAGGTTTCGAAAAGAAGCTACAACTCGTAGGTGTTGGTTTTAAGGCTCAAGTAGCCGGTAAACATCTTGATCTTGCGCTTGGTTTTTCTCACCCCGTAAAGGTGGAAATTCCTGAAGGACTAGCAGTGGCTGTTGAAAAGCAGACCATGATTGTTATTTCAGGTATTGACAAGCAAAAGGTTGGTCACTTTGCGGCGACTATCCGTCAAATTAAGAAACCTGAGCCTTACAAAGGTAAAGGTATCCGTTACGAGGGCGAGTATATCAAGCTCAAAGCGGGTAAATCTGCATCCAAAAAGTAGAGAATAGTTATGTCACATAAAAAATATAGTCTCAAAGAAAAGAGAGCTATGAGAGTGCGTAGCGGAATCAAAGCTGCATCCAACAGACCGCGTCTATCGGTGCACAAGTCCAATAAGCATCTCTACGCTCAACTGATCGATGATACCCAAGGTGTTACAATTGTGGGTCTTTCATCCAGCTCTTTCGAAGGGGCGACCAAGACTGAAATCGCAGCCAAATTTGGTGCAGCATTTGCCGCTAAAGTAGCTGAGAAGAAAGTTGACCAGATCGTTTTTGATCGGGGCGCCAGCAAGTTTCATGGCCGAGTTAAAGCGTTTGCAGACTCTGCTCGTGAGAATGGTTTGAAATTCTAAAGAGTAGAGAGAGTAACATGTCATTTGATAAAAAAGGACACCACAAAGAGTCCTCGGATTTGCAAGATAAGGTCCTTTTTGTGAACCGCTGTGCAAAAGTTGTTAAAGGTGGTAGAACCTTTAGCTTCTCTGCTCTTGTGTCAGTCGGAGACGGAAAAGGCCGTCTTGGGATCGGATTTGGTAAAGCGTCAGATGTTTCTGATGCTATCCGAAAGGGTACCGAGTCTGCGATGAAAAATATACGTCACTTTCCTATTGGCGAAATCACGATCGAGCATGAAGTACACGGCACTGCTGATGGAACGGAAGTTTTGATCAAGCCAACAGAAGAGGGTACTGGTATCATCGCTGGTTCGTATGTACGTATTCTTTTGGAGCAACTTGGTGTTAAAAATATTGTTGCTAAGGTTCTTAAAGGGCGTAATCCTGCGAATATCGTACGTGCTACGATCGCAGCTTTGGAGCAATTGGAATCCTCAGCTAAGGCAGGTGTCTAATGAACTTATACGAACAATTTGAAGGCTTAAGCCATAAGCGCAGAATGCGCGTCGGCCGAGGAATCGGATCCGGCAAGGGCAAGACTTGCGGTCGTGGAGTAAAGGGTGCCGGATCACGTTCAGGTTATACCCGACGTTTCGGAGCTGAAGGTGGACAAGGTGCTTTATTTAAAAAGCTCCCTATCCGCGGTTTCTCTAATGCAAAACACGCAAAACAGGTCCTTATTTTTAATCTCGGGAATCTTGATGCTCTTTTAGGAGAGGACAAGGTTTTCAATCGTGATTTACTTCGTAAAAGAGGAATCATCCGAGCGATTAACGAGAACTTCTTGATCAAGATATTAGGAACCGGTGAAGTGAAGACAGCTATTCGCATCGAAGCGAATTCTTTTTCACGATCTGCGCTAGAATTTCTTGAAAAGAATAAGATAGAGTATAAAATCGTCTAATCAAAAAATTTAAGCGAAGACCTATGATATCTGCCTTTAAAAAGATGTTTTCCATACCACAGCTCAAAGAGAAGCTCATTTTTACAATAGTGCTTCTTGTGATTTGCCGTATTGGAGCCTATGTAACTGTTCCTGGTGTAAATGCTGAGGAAGTCGTAAGATTATTCAAATTTTCATCCGGCGGTGGCCAGAACTTATTTCAATTGGTAGATATCTTCTCAGGTGGTGCCTTTGCACAAATGACAGTCATCGCGCTCGGCGTGATGCCTTACATTTCTGCTTCCATCCTGATGCAAATTATGGTAACGCTAATCCCTTCTTTACAAAGAGAGATGCGCGAAAATCATGAGGCCGGTAAACGTAAAATTGGCAAAGCCACGAGATTTATCACTCTTATGCTGGCGGTTGTGCAATCCTCTGTTTATGCTTTGTATGCAGTCAAAATCAACAATTCCAATCCGGGCATTATAGTCCAGGAGCTTTTGAATTTTCAAATTGCAGGATATCCTTGGTTGTTTGTTCTTTTGGTTGTTCTTACGATGACAACAGGCACTCTGTTGCTGATGTGGATAGGAGAAATGATTACAGAGCGGGGCATCGGTAACGGTGTTTCCCTCATCATCACCCTAGGTATTTTGTCTTCATTCCCCTCAGTTCTTGGAAACATTATCCGTCAACTTAACTTGGACTCCCAAGAGTCTGGTCAATTGACTTTTGTTTCTGTTGCTGTGCTGGCTATCTTCTTTGTGGCAATCCTTATCGGTACCATACTTCTTGTTCAAGGACAGAGAAATATACCGGTGCAATATGCTCGCAGAATGGTTGGTCGACAAGAGGTACAAGGCGGCTCTGCAAATATTCCTTTAAAATTGAACTATGCAGGCGTTGTTCCGGTGATCTTTGCAAGTACATTTTTGATGTCTCTTGCCTTTGTGGCACAACTCATTGGTAAAGAGGGGTTTTTCGATTGGATCGCCGGAATCTTGTCCCCGGGCTCGATTCCCTACTTGATTCTTTATTCCCTATTGATTATATTTTTTACCTATTTTTGGACGACAACGCAGTTCCATCCGGAACAAATAGCCTCTGAACTTAAGAAGAACGGGGCCTTTATTCCTGGTGTAAGACAAGGTAAGCCAACCCAGGAGTACCTTGAGCAGTCGATGAATAAGATTGTTATGGCGGGTGCTTTTTCGTTAGCCCTAATAGCTGTTCTTCCAACTTTGGTAAGTAAACTTTTGTCCGTTGACGCAAATATTAGCAACTTTTTTGGTGGGACCTCGTTGTTAATCTTGGTTGGTGTCGTATTGGACACTATGAAACAAATTGAATCCCACCTGATTATGAAGCGTTACGATGGCTTCATGTCAAAAGGAAAGTATTAACTTTTTTGAAACTCTAAAAGGTAGAAATGTATGCCTCGTATTTTAGGTGTCGACATTCCCGATAACAAGCCTTTACACATCAGCCTTCGTTATATTTACGGAATTGGCCCCACACTGGCTCAAAAAATTTGTGAGGAACTTAACTTGGATCCACAAGTTAGGGCGCACACATTAGGTGAAAATGACCTTTCTCGTATCAACCAGCTTCTCCAAGCTCAATATCTCGTTGAAGGGGATTTGAAACGTAAAGTTCAAAATGACATTCGCCGCCATATCACGATTAAGTCGTATAGAGGTTCACGTCACAAATTAAATCTCCCTTGTCGAGGACAGCGCACGCGCACTAATTCTCGCACAAGAAAGGGAAAACGCAAAACTGTTGCTAACAAGAAGGCATAGGGGTTGAGGTTTGGTTACTGTAGCTAAAAAATCCGGAACAAGCACACGAAAAGAGAAACGCTCCGTTCCTAATATTATTCTCCATATTAACGCATCCTTTAACAATACCATCGTTACAGCGACTGACCTGCAGGGTAATACTCTCGCATGGAGCTCAGCAGCTGCAGCAGGTTTTAAAGGATCAAAAAAATCAACGCCTTACGCTGCTAGCTGTGCTACGCAAATCGTAATGGACAAACTTACCCCATTCTCTATCCAAGAGGTCGAGGTACGTTTAAATGGTCCGGGGCCTGGAAGAGATTCCGCAGTCCGAATTATTGCTAATTATCCTGTATTGATTACATCGATCATCGATATTACACCGATTCCACACAACGGATGCAGGGCACGTAAAAGAAGAAGGGTTTAATCTATGCAAGTTGTTTATGCGGAGTTTAGACTTCCAAAGCAGATTAAAAGTCAGTCTATAGACCACAATAAATCTGTTTATACAGCGGAGCCTTTTGAAAAAGGTTTTGGTCACACTGTTGGTAATGCCCTTCGTCGGGTTTTGCTTACCTCCATTGAGTCCTATGCCATCGTTGCGCTTCGCTTAGAGGGTGTTTCGCACGAGTACACGGCTATCGATGGAATCATCGAGGACATGACCTCTATTATCATCAATTTCAAGGGAGTCCTTTTAAGGAAAATCCCTGTTGAAGGGCAAGTTTCTACTTGTGGTATAAAAAAATATACCGTTCAGTTGAATGTCACAAATGAGATGATACAAGAAGGTAATGGGAACTATACCCTTCAGGTAAAAGATTTATTTGCCGATTCTGAATTTGAGGTGATCAATCCCCATCACAAACTTTTTACCGTGACAAAGCCCTTGACACGCCATATTGATTTCAAAATTGCTCTTGGTAGAGGCTATTGTCCTTCTGAAAGGATTCACATTGCTGATCCTACCTTCAGCGAAATTGTTATTGACGCGGCGTTCTCACCCGTAAGGCACGTAAATTACTTCGTTGAGGGTTGCCGTGTAGGTGGTGAAACAGATCTTGATCGTTTGGTTGTAGAAGTTACAACTGATGGAAGGATCACACCTGATGAGGCGATGACGCACGCTGTGCAGATTCTTTCTTTGCACTTGAACGTATTTGATCCGCTCAAAATGCAACAGATTACTTTTGACAATCCCGAGAAAGAAGATTCTTCCGACCGTGATGCAATTATGTCAAAACTCGGGCTGAAGATTTCAGAAATCGAACTCTCTGTCCGCTCTACTAATTGTCTCCATGGAGCAAATATTTCCACTATTGCAGAACTTGTTTCAAAGACAGAGCAAGAGATGCTCAAGTTTAGAAATTTCGGTAAGAAATCTCTAAACGAGATCAAGGCAAAGCTTGAGGAGATGGGACTTTCACTTGGTATGGATCTAAGCAAGTACGGCATTGATCCTGAGCATATCAAAGAGTTTTTCGGCGGCACAGACCTTTCGGATTTTGAAGAAGATGAAGATTTCGAAGATGACGAAGTTTACGAGGATGATTCTCTTTCAGAGGATGAACTAGAGACAGAAGAGGACGAAAATGAGGCATAGAAAACGTAGCGAAAGACTTGGCAAGACCTCTTCACATAGAGAAGCCATGTTAGCGAATATGACTAAAGCGCTGGTTATGAAAGAATCGATTGAAACGACTTTGCCTAAGGCAAAAGTTCTACGCCGCTATGCGGATAGGGCTATAACCTTAGCCAAAGAAAACACCCTTTCAAGCAGAAGGTCCTTAATCGCAAAGTTAAGAGTCCGTTTCAATGCGCTCACCACTAAAGAGGCGAGAGCTGCTAAAAACGGCGACAAGTCATCCTTCAATGACGATCGTTTTGTTATTGAAAAGCTGATGAATGTACTAGGTCCCCGCTTCAAAGAAAGAAACGGTGGCTACACACGTATCATTAAAACAGCCAATAGAGTTGGCGATGATGCAACAATGTGTGTGATTCAGTACCTTGAAGCATAAAAGTCTTTGAAATATTCCCCCGCCATTCTTATGATGGGGGAATAATTCATTCTTGGAGAAATCAGTTGTGACAATCAAAATCGGAATCAACGGTTTCGGTCGTATCGGAAAGATAGTTTTTAGACAGCTCTTTGAGCGTCTAAAAGGGACCAATGTTCAGTTTTATATCAATGATTTAGCCACTCCACATCAGATCCGTTACGCTCTTAAATTTGATACAAATTATGGATCTTTCAACTATCCCGTGACTGCATTTGAAGGTGGTATCCAAGTAGGCGAATTTATGGTGCCTATCTTGAGTGAAACTTCTCCTGAAAATATACCCTGGGATGTTGATATAGTAGTAGAATCTACCGGACGCTTTACAGCTCTTGACAAGGCGCATAAACACAATGCCCGTCATCATGTAATTGTTACGGGTCCCTCAAAGGATATTCCAATGGTGGTTCTCGGTGTGAACGACCAGCTACTCGATGCAAAACATAGAGAACTATCTATTGCATCTTGTACAACGAATTGCCTCGCTCCTTTGGCTAAAACCATCCATGAGACATTCACTATAGTAGAAGCTCTCATGACAACTGTGCATGCGTGTACGCAAAGTCAACTATTAGTTGACGGCTACCGGCCTGATTTTCGTGACGGTAGATCTGCATTTCAAAATATTGTCCCCTCCTCAACGGGGGCAGCGAAAGCTGTGGGTCTTGTTTATCCGCCACTTTCGGGTAAACTAACGGGGATCGCTTTTAGAGTACCCGTTTCCACTGTTTCAGTTGTCGACTTAACTGTTCGTTTTGAGCAAAAAACTTCATTGGAGTCCATTTTAAACCATTTGATGCATGAGGAATCAGATCGTTTGAAGGGAATACTCTCTGTATCTAAAGAAGAGGGAGTATCTTCCGATTTTAAAGGTGATCCTCATTCATGTATTGTGGATGCCGTCTCCTGTGTGCAGCTCAACGAACGTTTTTATAAATTAATTGCCTGGTATGACAACGAATGGGGCTATTCTGCCCGTGTTTGTGATGTTATTATCCAGTGCCTAAAGAAAATGGATAGATAATCTGTGAATTTTACAAGAGAACCAATTATAGAATCGATAATCTCAGCAAGAGATGGATATAAATTATCGATCAAATCTACAAAATTCCATGAGAATAAAGAAATCTTAGTTGATGCTGTTGAGATCGTATCTTTTGGCAACTCACATTTTTTTCGTTGCCAGGAGAAACCTAAACCTTTTATTTTCCCTGTTTCAGATTTTGAGATTTCCGAGGTTAAAGAAACCCGTTATATACTCAAAAACTCAAGCCTAGAAAAATCTGTAAAGATTCAAAGCTCCAAAGAACACCTGCATAAATCTACCAAAGATGTACATGAGGAAGAGTTTGTAGTAGAGCAGGAGCAGGAAGAGGAAGTATTAGAGGAGTCTTCTGAGGAGTCCACTATGGCACCCCGTGAGGATAAAAAGTCTAAGCGTAATAGAAGAAAAAGAGATCGTCAAAAACAACAGCGTTATACACCTGAAGAGGTTTTACACGAGGAAGTCCCCACTGAGAGTGACAAAGGAGGGGATACCAAGGATGAGACGCTTGTTTCATCTCCTACGAGTACAACGCCCAAATTTATCTCCCCCCCACCTGCACTCATCATCAGCTCCCTCTCCCATCGCAAAAGCGAGACAGTTCATCAAGAATCTGTTTTACCCACCTCTCCATTAGAGAATGCTGATGCACAGTTGCAAGAAATTTCGCTCAACCCTACACCTGATATCCACTCTGGGGAGCGTGAAGATTTTATTAAAAAGGAAAATGCTTCCATAGAATCTTCGAACGAGATATGATGTTCCCAAAACTTTTTCCCATCGCGCAGGTGGTGGAATGGTAGACACTAGGGACTTAAAATCCCTTGGCCTTTAGGCCGTGCAGGTTCGACTCCTGTTCTGCGCAACAAAACCCCGGGGTTATCCTCGGGGTTTTTTTATTTACATCCTTATATGTAAAATTTGATCCTTTTCATGGGGGCCAAATCAAATGTTAGATCAACATTTTTCAGTATCTATGCATTGAGGGGATGAGCTTAATTTTATTGAGTTTTGGGGACGAAAAATAAAAATAGTTTGGCAAGAAAAGTACTTTAGAAAGGATGGGCTAAAGAGAGAGCAATATAGAAAGCAACCTTAAGGGTTGCTTTCTAGAATTCTAAGTTAGAAAAGAGGCGATTTTTTCAAAGAAACTTTTTTTCTTTGGAAGATTCGCCGGACTCTCGATTTGCTGAAAGCGCTTGAGAAGATCTTTTTGTTCCTCATTAAGGTTGACAGGTACTTCTACGTGGATGCGCACCAGGAGGCTTCCCTTCGATTTAGAGTGGACATTTGGAAAACCTTCTCCTTTGATTTTGAGAATTTTCCCGCTTTGAGTCCCCTCCGGAATGACAAGTTTATAGCTCCCGCTGAGGAGGGTTGGGATCTCCTTTTTGGCTCCAAGGGTAGCCTCTACGAAGCTTACAGGAAGGTCAAGGTAGAGATCATCCCCCTCGCGCACAAAAACATCATGTAATTCCACTTTGATGACAACATAGAGGTCGCCGTTAGGTCCTCCATGCAAGCCTGCGTCACCAAGACCCGGCATGCGAAGACGCATTCCGTTGTCTACCCCGGCGGGGATAGTCAATTGGACCTGTTTTTTTGTTTTAACCTGACCATGGCCATGACAGGAGAGGCATGGATTCTTGATGATTTCACAAGAGCCGTTACATGTAGGACATGTACCTGACATCGTGAAAAATCCTCGTGATTGCTGGATGTGTCCTGTACCTTTGCAGGTCGGGCATGTCTGGATGTCAGATGCCGTTTTAGCACCTGAGCCGTGACATGATTCGCAAGTTTGGGCTACTTGGATCAAGGCAGTTTTTTCAACACCTTTGGCAGCCTCCTCGAAGGAGAGATTCAGCGTAATCTGCTTACTTGCTCCCTGTTGAGGGTACTTTCCCCCTTCACCCCCTTGGGATTCGAATCCAAAAAAACTTTCAAAGATGGATCCGCCTCTGCCTTGTCCGAACGCGTTCATAAAGGTATGCAAAGCATCCTCCATGCTCGAACCATACTGGCCGCTGAATCCCCCTTGCCCATTTACGGCGTCGGCACCAAATCGGTCGTATGTTTCTCTCTTCTTTTCATCGGAGAGGACTTCATAAGCCGCTGATATTTCTTGGAATTTTTTTTCAGCTTCCTTGTCCCCCTGATTTTTATCAGGGTGGTAGGTGACTGCTAGCTTTCGGTAGGCTTTCTTGATCTCATCTTGGGTCGCACTTTTTGCAACACCAAGAACTTGGTAGTAATCTTTTGACATTCGATAAATGTTTTATGGGCGGTGTCTAAGAGCTGCTTTTTGTTTGATTTTACGTCTTTCGGATGGCTTAAGATAATAGCGTCTTGCACGAAGAGTTTTCATAATGCCTTCGCGATCTACTTTTTTCTTCAAGTGACGAAGAGATCTGTCAACTGTTTCACCCGGACGTAATTTAACTTGAATCATGAATTTTTCCTAATGATTTGGCTCAGATTATAAGGGATTGTCTTACGAAAAGTCAACCGTTTTGGCTTATAGATGCTAAAATCCTTGTCTCTAGAGTTTTAAGGGGTTTAGCGCGGCTGCTTGACATATTCAATTTTTAATCCTAAATGATCGGTAAACTGTTTGTTTTTAAATAAATTTATTACATGAAAAACCAAGTCTTTTTTTGCACGTTTGGTATGGTGCCACAGAGTTTTTTATAAGAGCTGTTGGGGTAAAATGGACTTTGCTCCCCTCCTGGATGAACTCGGCTGTATAGGATAGCCCAGAGTGGGCATCAAGAAGCGCAGCCCCCTGAGATTGATTTTCGTTTATTTGGTTTAAAAAGGGGGAATAGGTGATTAGCGGGATGTTAAGAGTTGCGTATCCTGTAATCACAATAGTAGCTCCCAATCAAGGCGGGGTAAAGTTTTCAGGGCCTTTTTCCCCGGGATGGCCGCCTCTTTGACGATTGAGCCGGGCCCCCCTTTATGAGGCATCAAAATCTATCGCCAAATCTGAAGACCGCTACGTAGCCCTCTCTATGACAAAAAAGAGAACATTGGCATCTGTTCTGTGGATTTCGATGATTTGCGCCCGGCAGGTGTTCTGGCAAAAGTTCTTAGGGTAGCCCCTCTCCAAGAGAAGGGAGCACAAGTTTTTTTAAGCATTGATTGCAGAATTGAGCTTAAAAAGCCCAAGTCCTCCGCAAAGCCTTTAAAAACCTCTTTTACGCCTTATTTTGATAATCTCGAAACGACCCTCCATAATCGCTTTCAAGAACGTATGCAGTGAATCCTCCACGCTGGAGCTATATTGTCCTCCAAAGCCATCTTGTCCATTTACAGCGTAAGCTCCATAAAGGTCGTAAGTCTCCCTTTTCTTTTCATCAGATAGGGCTTCGTAAGCACTTGAAATTTCTTGGAATTTCTTTTAGGCATTCTTATCACCCTGATTTTTATCCGGGTGATAAGTGACGGCAAGTTTTCTGTATGCTTTTTTGATTTCTTCTTGCGTTGCGTTTATAGCTACGCCCAGAATCTGGTAGTGATTTTTTGACATGCAAAAATCTCGTTATGGATGGTGTCTTAATGCCGCTTTTTGTTTGATTTTACGTCTTTCAGATGGTTTCAAGTAGGATCTTCTTACACGAAGAGTTTTCATAATGCCTTCGCGATCTACTTTTTTTTCAAGTGACGAAGAGATCTATCAACTGTTTCACCCGGACGTAAATTATCTTGAATCATGAATTTTTTTTAAAAAATGGGCTTAGACTTTAGCGGATTGGGCTTTAGAAAGTCAAACGTTTTGGCCATTAAGGGTTAACTAATTCATTACGAGGTAGATAAACCTCTTATCGGGGCTCTTTGACATACTCAATTTTTAATGTGTCAAGAGAGGTAAATGCGTCTTTTCGGTACAACGAGCCGATGAAAAACCCTAGCCGATCCCTGTTGGGGGTTTGAAGAAAAAGGGGATCGATTTGAACAAGTTCGGGCGCACTAAAAGAGACTTCTTCGCCCTTAATCAAAAAATCAGATTGGTAGGCGAGCCCCGATCTTGCATCCAGGTGGATCCGTCCAGAGGTTCCTGTCTCGGGAAGGAATCCCAAAAAAGACGGATAGGTGATCAAGGGAACCTTTTTTGCAAGAGTGAGGGCTGCGGCCATGGAAGCGGCGAGCCTGAGGGGGGTAAAAGCGCCAGGTCCCTTAGGTATGGAGACAGCAATGAGCTCCTTTTGGGTTTTTTCTACAAGATTGTGAGCTGCAGCAGGGAGTGCGGGGTAGTCTATTGAATTGCATGCCTCAAGGACTTTCCCGGTCAAGTCTATAGTGAATATATTTCCAGATTGGTAGCTTAGATCTATCACAAGGATGCTCATAGTCGATAAAGATAGCAAAAACTTGTGATATTTGGTACAAAAAAGGGTGGGGGGATGCCCCCGATTTTAATTGACTAAGGATTAGGAAATTAGAAATAAAATGTTTGGTAGTCTACACGAAAACGGCTGTCTGTGGTAGGATTGACCAATTGAATCACTAATTTAGTTGAAAAAAGACCTTGGAAAACAAAAATCATAAGAAAAAAGTCTCAAAAAAGCAGCCCCGCTCCTCTTTAGTCAAGTCGGGGCCCATCTACGTGCTGCCTTTGACAAAAAGGCCCTTTTTTCCCGGTATGGCGGCTTCTTTGACAATCGAGCCCGGCCCTTTTTATGAAGCGCTCAAGTCGATTGCTAAAACGGAAGATCGTTATGTAGCCCTGTCGATGTCTAAAAAAGAAAATATAGGGATCTATACTGTCGGTTTCGATGATCTGCACCCGGTAGGAGTTCTGGCAAAGGTTTTGCGTGTCGCTCCGCTCCAAGAGCAGGGGGCTCAGGTTTTTCTAAGTGTCGAGTGCAGGATTATTTTAAAAAAGCCCAAGACACAGTCCAAGCCTCTTAAAGCCTCTTTCATCCCCCATTTTGACCATCCGGAAAACGAGGATGACGAGCTAATAAAAGCCTACTCAACCAGCATTTTGACGACAACAAAAGAGCTCCTCAAGTTAAATCCTCTTTTCAAAGAGGAGTTGCAAGTTTTTTTAGGCCATTCCGACTTTACCGATCCGGGTCGCCTTGCAGACTATTCCGTTGCGCTGACGACCGCAACTAGAGATGAACTCCAGGAGGTTCTTGAGGCATTTGACCTGAAGGTTCGAAGTGAAAAGGCCCTTTTGCTGTTAAAAAAAGAGCTTGACCTCAACCAGCTTCAAAATACTATTACCCAAAAAATAGAAGCGAATATCTCAAAGTCTCAAAAAGAGTATTTTTTAAAAGAACAGCTCAAGACGATAAAAAAAGAGCTGGGACTTGAAAAAGACGATAAAAGTTCCGATGTTGAAAAGTTTGAGAAGCGGCTTGAGAAATTACAGGTGCCGGCACCGGTGCTTAAGACAATACATGAAGAGCTTGATAAGCTTGCCTTTCTGGATGTCCAATCGGCTGAGTACGGGGTTTGCAGAAATTATTTGGACTGGTTAACGCTTATTCCTTGGGGGATCAAATCCAAAGAGGTATTTGATGTGGAAAAGGCAAAACAGATCTTAGATAAAGATCACTACGGTTTAGAGGATGTAAAAGAGCGCATCCTTGAAATCATAGCTGTCGGGCAATTAAGCCAAACCACACGTGGTAAAATCATTTGTCTTGTAGGACCTCCAGGAGTTGGAAAGACCAGTATTGGAAAATGCATAGCGCAAGCGCTAAATCGAAAATTTTATCGATTTTCAGTAGGTGGAATGCGCGACGAAGCGGAGATCAAAGGGCACAGGCGTACCTATGTTGGGGCGATGCCCGGAAAGCTAGTGCAAGCGCTGAAAACGACGAAGACCACCAATCCTGTGATTCTTATCGATGAGATAGACAAGATAGGCAACGGACATCACGACCCTTCAGCTGCTTTGCTTGAGGTGTTAGATCCCGAACAAAATGCCGATTTTATTGACCATTATCTGGATGTTCCTTTAGATCTTTCAAATGTTTTATTCATCGTCACTGCAAATACGTTGGACACGATACCTACTCCGCTTTTAGACCGTATGGATGTGATTCGCCTTTCGGGCTATATTTTGGAGGAGAAGGTACAGATCGCAGAGAGGTATCTGATACCGAAGAACAGAAAAGAGTCGGGACTGAAAGCAAGCCAAATCAAGCTGAGGCCCGGTGCAATTATAGCCATTATAGACGGTTATGCAAGGGAAGCGGGGGTGCGTAACCTGGAAAAGCTGATTCAGAAAATAATGGGTAAAGCTGCAAAAGAGATTGTACTCAAGAAAAAAAATGCGGTCGTCATCACTCAGGAAAATCTTATCGAGTATCTCAAACAACCCGTGTTCACCCAGGATCTTTTATACGAGGATCCACCGGCTGGAGTGGTCGTAGGACTTGCCTGGACTAGCATGGGTGGCGCTACACTGAGCATCGAGGCGGTAAAAACCCCTCACGCAGATAAAACCATTATGAAATTGACCGGAAATCTTGGGGAGGTTATGAAAGAGTCGGCCCAGATCGCATGGACCTATTTCATGAGCTCGATTGATAAGTTTGCTCCGCATTACCGGTTTTTTGAAAAAAGTGAAATACACATCCACGTGCCTGAAGGGGCGACCCCCAAGGATGGCCCTTCAGCAGGCATAACAATGGTGACAGCCCTTTTTTCATTACTTATGGATGTGAAAGTGCTTAAAGGTTTGGGGATGACCGGGGAGATTACCGTGACGGGAAAAGTGCTTCCTATTGGCGGAGTTCGAGAGAAGGTGATCGCTCTTCGACGCTCGAAACTAAACCACCTCATCCTTCCTAAAGAAAATAAGAGAGACTTTGACGAACTTCCCGATTATCTAAAAACGGGAATTCATGTAGTATTTGTGGATACCTATGAGGATGTGTTCAAAGTTGCATTCGACTACCCCAATAATCAACGGATCCAAATGGCATCCCCATCTGAGCCGTAAAATTATCGCTCCTGAAATTCTGCCTTTAAAAATTGCCGAATTTCGGGGTAAAAACGCAAAAATTATTACGCTTAATGGAAGTTTTGACCTTTTGCATGCCGGCCACCTTAAAATTTTGTCCCACGCCTACGACTTAAAGGGTGAAAACGGAATCTTTATTGCGGCTCTGAATACCGATGACTCGGTGCAAAGGTACAAATCTGTTTTAAGGCCAATAATTCCACTTGAAGAGCGGCTACAGATGATGGCTGCTTTAGTTTTTGTGGATTATGTCACCTGGTTTGGAGAGGATGATCCTATAAAGCTCTTGAAGGTAATTCGACCCGATATTCATGTAAACGGCTCTGAATACGGTGAAAATTGTATAGAGGCCGAAACGGTACGAGAGGGAGGGGGGGTAGTTTCCATAGTTGAAAAAGCTCAAGGATTATCCACCTCAATGATAATTAAAAAGATTTTATCCCTGGGTGAGGCAGATGGTTAGGTTTTTCTCGTTTATGATGATAGCTATCTACTTGTTGGACACGTATCAGTTTTTTGTGTTGTTTGCGGGTGCTTCCGAGTATGTCCAATCGATCATGCCCCTCACGCCTATCAAGACGTTTCTGTTATTTCAGGATTTTCCCTTGGATAGGCAGCTTTACGAATTGCTTTTGGCGCAAAGAAGTGCAGGATCTTTTGAGGCGCTGACCCCATCCGCGCAGTCGATTCTTACCGATATTCTTCAGGAGGGTAGACAACAGGGAACTCTGAACCTTCCATGGTCTGAGCTCTCAATTTTAAAGGGACAGGTGTTTAGGTTATTCACGCCGGCCCTTTTACACGCCAATTTGATCCATATCCTTTTTAATCTTTTGTGGTTCGTCTCTTTAGGCTCTATGATAGAAAAACGTGCCGGTGCAATTCCCTTTTTGGCTATTGTGTTGATCACAGGAATCATAGCAAATGTAGCCCAGTTTTCAGTGTCTGGCCCACTATTTCTTGGAGTATCCGGAGTAGTCTGCGCGTTTGCAGGTTTTGTTTTTGTCAGAACCAAAAAGGCCCCTTGGGAGGGGTATCCTTTTTCCAAGTCGGGGATAGGATTGCTATTTATTTACATCATTTTTCTTACTCTAATAGAGATTTTCGGTAAAGTTTTTGTGTACTTAAGTGGGACAACGGTGTTGAGTCCGATAGCAAATACAGCGCATTTGACCGGCCTAGTAGCCGGAGGGCTTTTAGGTTTCAATCGATGGTTTAGGTGTTCATCTTGAGTTTACGAGAATTGACGATTTTAGGATGTGGTTCGCAGCAACACACACGTGATAGAAATCATAATGCTTACCTCCTTCGATGGAAGACGGAAGGGTTTCTATTTGATCCGGGTGAGGCAACCCAGAGGCAATTTATTTTTGCAAAAATAGCACCTACTGCAGTCACCAGAATTTTTGTTAGCCATTTCCATGGAGATCATTGCCTGGGACTTGGAGCTATGATTTTGAGGCTGAATCTCGATAAGGTTCCCCAGCCGATCCATATTTACTACCCGGAGAGCGGAAAGCGTTACTTCGACAACTTGCGATATTCGTCCATCTATACACAGACCATAACGATAGTTGAGCATCCGGTAAAGGTCTCGAAAGAGATGACTCTTGTCGATGAAACGGAGGAGTTTTTGATTTACGGCTCTCTTTTGAACCACGGAATCGACTGCATCGGATGGCGCATCCAGGAAAAGGACACGCGCAAATGTGTTAAGGAGAAGTTGAAAGAAAAAGGGGTCCATGGCCCGATGGTCAAAGAGCTCCTGGATAAAGGGGTGGTAGTAACCGAGCATGGGCTAGTGGATCTAGATGATGTGTCGTACGTGAAACCCGGCGACAGTGTAGCGGTAGTGATCGATACTCTAAAGTGTTCACAGGCGGTCGAGCTCGCCCGGGATGTAAAATTGCTTTTGATTGAGTCTACTTATCTAGATAGTGAAAAAGAGTTGGCGGAAAATTATAAACACATGACCGCAACTCAGGCCGCCCAGATAGCGTCAGAAGCCGGGGCAAAAAAGATGGTAATGACCCATTTTTCCGCAAGATATTCGGAAGAAGAGGTTTTTGAACAGGAAGCGAGGCACCATTTTGCTGAATCCTACGCAGCTAAAGATTTAAGAACATTCACATTTTAAGCGGATGCACTCCTGCCCCTTTTTTTTGTTTCAGCTGGGGCATAATCCCTTTTCCCAAAGAATAGACCCGATAAAAAAATCCAGCTGCTTTGTAAACTAGGGATTATTTTACTTGAACCCATAGGCTCAATCGAGTGCGCTCTCGGGATTTTCAGCGATGTGAGCAAAATGGTCGATAAGAGAATTACGCTCTTCGGAGCTAGAAAAAGCGATGAGTTCTTTTACTAGGGATCGCATCTCTGAAGGATTATTGGAATCGATCAGATGTCTTGCGGCCTGGTAGTAGGAGGCTTCAACACCCTCGGCCTCGAGTTCTTGGTCCATCATATTTTCTACAATTTTTGTATTTGTCTTAATCTCTTCTGTCATTAGCTGAGATTTTTGAACTTTAGATGCAGTTTCTTTCAAATGGACTATGTTTTGAGCTATTTTCTTTAACATCTCGGGATCGTATACAGCTTCTTTTAGACGAATCAACCTGATAAATTGCCTAAGAAAAATCTGTAGCTGATTTTTTAAGTCATCGTGCTGCATAGGTGCTCCCTTATTTATAAGTCACACTAACAAAAAGAAATTCTTTTTGTAAAGGGGTCATAAATAGGGGGAGTGGGTAAGATTCCTTGGTCGATTTATGGAAAGCAGATCCTGTTTGATGGAAACATAAAATATTCTAAGGGGGAAAAATAACGTTCCTCCCAGTGTCAAAAGAAATAGGAAAAGAGGGGGACTCCATCTTTTTAATGGAGGATGGTCCATTTTTAGATAGAAGGGGGTCGAGGCTATGGTTGTAATAAATCCATCTAAGTTCTTAGGGGCTATTTCAAGATGATAGGCAGTCTGAGAAAGATCCCTCAAGAGGAGAAGGGGGGCAAGAATAGGTTTGAGATCTATTTCCAAGTAAATGGAGATCGCATCCTCTGTCCGATAATGGATGAGCTGAGAATTTTGATTTTCAGGATTTTTTAAAATCCAGCCTGTATTTTTTAGGAAAAGAGTTTTTAATGAGGGTGTTGGACTTGCATGCGGGGAACAAGCCTCGTGAAGGATATTTTTTTCGTGGTCAATCAGTTGGATTTTTTCAATAAAGGGCCATTTTTTAAAAAAGGAGTCGTCGAGTCTGCCGATACTGTCTTTGTGAATTTCGATTAAGGACCTGGCAAGCTGCTCAATATGGCAGAGATATTTCGTCACACCTTGTAAAGCGATCGAGTCGTAGTGTTGCCGGTTTTTTTCTTCTATTTGCAAGTTATGTTGCCAACTAAGGTGCCAGGTTGATAAGAAGGCGGTTAAAGCTAAAAGGGTGGCATAGCAAAACCAAGCGGTCCTGCTGTAAAAAGCAGAGTGTGTTCTTAAAAGACTGATATGGAAAACAAGGAAGAAAAAAAGCGTTAAAAAAAACAAAAATTTGAGTTGAATACTATAGGGGACGATAGTACGCACGACAAGAGGTTCATCCAACCCGAAAAAGTTTCTTTCTAAAGAAGTAGCGTATCCCCAAAAGGTGAAGTGTCCTTTCTCTTCTTTGGGGATATCAAAACAGCTAAAAAATGGGAAGGAGCTCTTGTCATCTTTAGATTTCAAAAAACTGAAATGTAGATACTTGCTTGGTTTAAGAAAAGTAGCCTCAAAATCGTGAACTTCTAAAATCCGCATGGTTCCGTCGCACAGAGGGATAACGCGATAGTAAGCGGGGATTTGCGTCATGTGTGAGGTTTCTTTGATCCATGAAGGGGTGGAGATTTTCTGAATTTTTTGCGCCAAATGGTTATTGTCTAAGCCTAATTTTTTCTGTGGTTCTAGAATTTTCCAGTTAGAATCCGAAAATTGGACTCTGATGGGCCATTTTGATCCTTGGCGTGTCAATTGACCCAGATAATTTTTTTGCCCTAAAAGATCCAATTTTTGGAATTTTTGATCCAACTCCAAGAAATATTGTTCAGACTCCCTTTTGAGAAATGTTTTGGATTTTGGAGCAACTTTTTGAATGGACTCTGAAAGCATCCAAAAAAAGGCCGCAAATAACACTAGAAACAGGTGAGCTGTATATTTTCTCATCTCCTGCTTCTATTTCAAATGTTCCCTTTTTTGTAAATAACCGTTTCGAAACGAACCTTAAAAACCGTTTTTGCAGAAAAATTAACCTTTTAATTTGCGTTAAAACGTGATAGATTTCAAAAAAAAATTACAAAAAAAGAACTTAAATTGTTAGGTCTATTAAAAAAACAATCTCTTTTTGGACTATTTGCCTTTGCCCACATGTTCGCCCAAACTTATTTTATAGAGTTTGATTCTTTCTCTAATTGGAGTAACGACAAGGGTTTCCACTATCAAAACAAATATGGAGTTCACGCCGATATTTTTGATGCCTCAAAAGGTGCGTTCAACGGTAAACCTCAAGTGTCTTTTTACACTTTAGACATCAAGGAAAAGTATAAACTCGAAGCGGCTGTTGAAACGGGAACTTTTCATGGAGATACGACTAGATTTTTAGGGCACCTGTTTGAGAGGGTAGATACGTTTGAACTAGATAAGAATTTTCTATTGGCTGCAGTAAAAAAAAATAGGGGATTGAGAAATATTCATTTTCACCTTAAAGACTCAGGAAGTAGCCTGGGGCCCCTTTTAGAGGAAAAATTAAAATCGAAAAGGCTCTTTTTTTACCTCGATGCACGTTGGAATAACTATTGGCCTTTAAAAGATGAGTTAAGGCAAATAGCAAAGACTCATAAAGACAATTGTGTGATCATGATTGACGATATTAAGGTCCCCCTTAGGCCTGAAATTAGGTACGATTTTTACACAATAGAGGGACAGTTCCAGGAATGCTCCTTTGAGTATATCGAAAAAGAGCTGGCAAAAGTCTTCTCAGACTACAATTTATACTACTTGGTTGTTAAAGGAGATCATGGAGGAGCTCAGCTATTGATCGTCCCTAAATGCTTTGAAAATTGATGGTGAGCTAAGTGACAGATTTTAAAAATGAAAATTATTTTAAATTGAGTTTTGACCTTTTAGGTGGTGCGATTACGGATCGCGCTTGCGATGATGGAAAAAGCGTTTGCTACATTCAGGGAGTTCTTTAGACCAACGAGCGGTATTTCTACTAGATGGTCCACTTGGGACAAGATTTGGTTGGAAATGCCGAATTCTTCGTTTCCGAAAATTAGGGTGCCGCCGTTCATAGGAAATTGAAATGAGGCGTAGTTTTCGGCAGTTTCCCCCGTCTCGAGGGCAATCCAGGGGCGAGGGAGGTCTTCAAGTTTGGCATTTTCAAAAATAGGGACATGAAATTCGGCCCCTAGTGCCGTTTTTGCTATCTCCTTATGGTGCTTTGAAGGGCAAAATGGGGAGAGATGGATGGCGCCTAGTCGAAACGCCTCCGTGGTTCGGATGATGCTCCCCAGGTTATACGCAGACCGGATCTGATCTAAATAAATCGCAAATGGGTAAAAAGGGGCCCCCTGTTCTTTGTGGTCGAGCCTTCTGATTTGCGGCAGGAGTTTTGGCGTTTCTTCATCCGGTTTGACCAACCCCATTAAGGAGTGATAGAGGTGGGACAAATCTTCAAAAGAGTTGGGCATTGGGGATATAGAAGGATCGTAATCCCTAAAACGGGCGTAGTGGTCAATCGCGTCCTTATCATCGAGACTAAGATAGACACGACGCACAAGTTTTGCCAAGATCCGATTTCTTGCCCCTGGATGCAGAGATAAAAAATTGAATTTACCGAGTTGCCTTAGATCGTCCTTCAAGGTATTCCTCAAGTGTTCCTTTGAAAAAGTGGACCCCATCGGGTTCAATCGAAATAATGGATGTTGCGACACGATCAATCAGGTCTCTGTCATGAGATGCTATCACAACAGTTCCGTTGAATTTCTCTAATCCGTCGCCAAGGGCGGAAACCGATTCCAAATCCAAGTGGTTATTAGGTTCGTCCAAAATCAAAACATTCGGTTTGCTTAAAATAAGATAGGACAGGATCAAGCGCGCCGTTTCCCCTCCGGAAAGTTTGTAGGTTTCTTTAAAGACATCATCCCCAGAAAAAAGGAGCTTTCCTAAGCTGCCGCGGATCTCCTGGTCGTATGCGCTCTGATTGCGCCCCCTTAACCACTCAAACATCGACACCGTCTCTTTTTTGTTTACGATATCATGGTGTTCTTGCGGAAAATAGCCGATTTTTACGTTTTGACCCATCTCGAGCTTGCCTGCCGTGGGTTCGAGGATTTGAGCTAAAAGCTTTAGGAGTGTCGATTTTCCCATACCGTTAGCCCCAATAACCCCCACTTTGTCTCCCCTGGAAATATCAAAGTTGATTTTTTCAAATACGGTGTTGCTGTCGTAGGTTTTTTTTAGGTTTTGCCCCTTAAAAATGGTGCTTCCGGCTCTATCTGGCTCATCGAACATGATGAAAGGTCGGGTGATGTTGGTCCTTTTCATCTCCTGAGGCTGCAAACGTAAAATTTCCTTTTTCCTGGATGTCGCCTGGCTGGAGCGTGTCCCTGCCCCAAATCGTTGGATGAAATCTTGAAGCTGAGCAATTTTCTTTTCCCTGGATTTAGCGTCTTGCTGCGCCCTATCGCGCACCTCCATTTTAGTTTGCACCATCTGGTCGTAGTTGCCGGGGTAAAGAATGATGGTCTCGTAATCGATATCTGCTATGTCGGTCGCTACCGAGTTAAGAAAATAGCGGTCATGCGATACAACAATCAACGTCCCTTTGTAATCTTTTAAAAATTCTTCAAGCCAGGTAATAGAATCAAGGTCCAGGTGGTTTGTCGGTTCGTCCAGCATCAAGGCATCTGGATTTCCGAAAAGCGCTTGGCATATCAAAGCGCGAAATTGAAAATCTGAAGGGACGTTCCCCATCAAGCTATCAAATAAATCTTCAGGAATTCCCATACCGCTGAGAAGCTTTTCAGCATCACTATCGGCCATGTACCCGTCTTCTTCAGCGATGATCTCCTCCAAAGAGCCTAGGCGCATCCCTACCAGGTCGGTCATTTCCACCTCGTAAAGACGATCCCTCTCTTCAAAGGCTGCCCACAGGCGTCTGTTTCCCATGACCACAACCTGTCTTAAAGAATAGTCTTTATAGTCATGGATGTTTTGTCTAAGATAGCCGGTTTTTTTGGGAAGCGCTACCGTTCCCGATGTAGGCTCTTCAAGACCCATGATGATCTTCAGAAGTGTCGACTTTCCGGCTCCATTCGGTCCGGTTATGGCATAGCGGTGCCCTTTATTAAAAGTAATGGTAACATCTTCAAAAAGAGTGCGCGTCCCGACTCTTTTGGTAATTTTAGACAGTGTAATCATAATCAATAGAAGACTATAGCAGGTAGAAGGAGGGTTTTCAAGGTGCAAATTTCAAGGTTTTTAGAGTTTTTGAAAGGGGTAAAGCGCGTCAGCCTCCATACGTTAAGGGCCTATGAGTCGGATCTTAGAGCTTTTCATCATTTTATTCTCGGCAAGCCACTCGAACAGGTGTCTAAGTATGAGATACGCTCTTTTTTGATGACACTTCATAAAGAAAATATTTCAAAAAAAACGGTTGCTAGGAAAGCCGCCTCGATACGCAGCTTTTACCGCTACTTGGTCTTACATGAAAACCTGGAAAAAAATCCGATGGAGCTCATCGATCCGATCAAGCAAGAGCCCTCTATCCCGAGAGCTGTTACCCAAGAGGAGGTGGAGCTGCTACTCGACTCTGTCGACCCATCGACATTCCTGGGGTTAAGAGATCGTTGTATTATGGAATTATTTTATTCGTCGGGGCTCCGTTTAAGTGAGGTGGAAGCGCTTGACTGGTCCGATATTTCCTTTCAGGACAGAATTTGCCTTGTAAAAGGAAAAGGGAATAAGTCACGTCTGGTCCCCTTTACGGAGACGGTAAAAAATTGGCTAAAGCTCTATAAGGATCACCCTCAAAACGGACTGGGAGAAAAGGGTGTTGTTTTTGTAAATAAGTTTGGGAAAAGGATTAGTTCCCGTTCGATTGACAGAATGTTTAAGGAGTATGTCCTCAAAGCTGGCCTCTCTTTGCATATCACCCCCCACGTTTTACGCCACTCTATCGCAACGCATTGGCTCGATCGGGGAATGGATTTAAAATCTATTCAGGAAATTTTGGGGCACGAGAGTTTAGGTACGACACAGATCTACACGAAGGTAACAAAAACTAAAAAGCAGGAAATCTATCAAAAAACTCATCCGCTGGCTATCGGAAAGATAGATCTGGAAGGATAGTATTAAGAAAGGGGGCGTTTAGAAAGTGGATAAGTGTAAAAAATTTTGAGGGGGCTGTAAGCCGGATTCTGTAAAAGGCAAAAGCCTTTACCCGTCATTCCTCTGGGAGCTCTGTCACCAGAACCCTCTAGCGAGTTAACGAAAGGACGGTCGACGAAAACCGGTTTTCCCTTCTCTCTTGCTTCGGATGGGGTTTGCCTCATGCACCAATTACTTGGTGAGGGGTGGCTCCTAAAGCCACCGTTTCATCCTGTCGCTTTTATATTTCTATAAAAACGCGGTTTACTTTCTGTTGCACTTTCCGTAGCCTTGCGGCCCCCAGTCTTTCACTGGCATCCCTCGTCTGTGAAGTCCAGACTTTCCTCTGCTGCGAAATATTCGCATCAGCAACGGGTCACCCCCTCAAAAAAGGTGTGTATTAAACCTTCAATGCGCGACGGCGTCTACGCTTTGTAGTTGCAGCTTCCCCTTCAACTTCTGTCTCTGGCAGATAGTGGATACGGGAGCAATGTTCACAAAAAATGAGCTTGTCGGCACGACGAACAAGGTTTTCGTGTTGAGCAGTCAGGCTGATATGACATCCGCTGCAAACGCGGTTAACGAGAGCAACAACAACTTCATCTTTTTTGTTGGATAAAAGGCGCTCATATACAGACAAAACGTGGGAATCGGCATCTTCAGCCAGACGAGCCCGTTCTGCTTTAAGCTGGGAGCCTTCTTGGTTGATTTCGACGATTGTTTTCACGATTTCCTGTTCCAGTTCTTTGGAATTGTTGGTCGAGTCTTCAAGGCTTTGCTTTGTTTTTGTAAACAGCTCCTCTTCTTGAAGGCGGCGCTCTTCCAATTGCTGGAGCGTTTGGCTTAATTGCGCTTTTTCTCGCTCGGAGGAGGTAATCTCTTTTGTTAAAGAGTTGAACTCTTCAAGCTTTTTAGTAACGGCTTGCTGAGCTTCAAGCTTTTTAATTTTGAGCTTTTCTTCCTCAATCTTTTTTTCGACAAAAGCGGTTTCGGAGCGGAGCTGATCCAACTCTTTTTCCCTGTCGCCTAATTGATTTTTGAGCTCGACGCGCAAAAGGCGTATTTGCTCGAGTTCTTTTTCTCGATCTTTACGAACGCGGACGAGCCGGATCATTTTCATGTCGAGTGCTTGAATCTCGAGGATATTTTTAAGAGTTTCACTAAGTGTCTCGGGCATAGCTTCCGTTTGACTAAAAGAAATGGTCTGAAAATAGAATACATCCTATATTCATATAGATCAAGCAAAAATGTCAAGGAGGACCTTTGACAAGGTTAAAGGAATTTTTAGACTCGGGCGTAAATCCCGATGAGCACCTGGATACGATTGCGATGCTGGCCTCTTTGGACTATATAGAAAAGGGGTCGCCTAGGATTGCCAAATCTATTGAGCAGGAGCTGGTCGATCAAAGAAATTCTTTAAAATTGATCGCCTCGGAAAACTATAGCTCTTTAAGGGTGCAGTTGGCCATGGGGAATTGGCTTACCGACAAATATGCCGAAGGGATCCCGTTTCAGCGCTACTACGCCGGTTGCCAAAACGTCGATGAAGTAGAGAGCTATGCGCAAGAGCTTGCCAAAAAACTTTTCAATGCGGAAAGCTGCACGGTCCAGCCCCATTCAGGCTGCGATGCCAACCTTGCGGCGTACCTTGCCATTTTAGCCGAGGTGATTGAGAATTCCAAAGTCAAAGAGTTGGGCAAGCCCCTGATGCAAATGTCCCACAAGGAGTACGAATCTGTTAGGCAAGATTTTACAAAGGCTCGTATTCTAGGGATGTCTTTGAAAGACGGAGGGCATTTAACCCACGGCTTTAGAAATAATTTTTCGGGAAAACTTTTTGATGCCTACAGCTACGGCGTGGACCCGGTGACCGAGCGGATTCATTATGATGCGCTGCGCACACTTGCCAAGGAGGTGCAACCGCACATCCTGGTGGCAGGGTACTCTTCCTACTCCCGCAAGGTCGATTTTTCCATTATGCGTTCGATCGCCGACGAGGTGGGGGCTGTTTTTTTAGTGGATATGGCCCATTTCTCCGGTCTTGTGGCCGGTAAGGTTTTTGAAGGGGTTTATGATCCGGTTGCCTACGCCGATATTGTGACAAGCACGACTCACAAAACACTGCGCGGGCCTCGCGGAGGGATGATTCTTTCTAAAAAAAGATTTGAAGAGGGGCTAAAAAGGGTTTGCCCGTTGGCTCAAGGGGGACCTCTAGAACATGTGATTGCAGCTAAAGCTGTCGCTTTTGAAGAGGCACTCTCAAAAGAGTTTCAGCAATATGCGCATAAAATTGTGGAAAATGCAGAAACTTTGGCTCGCCATTTTTTGGATGAAGGGGTAAGGGTAATTACAGGCGGAACCGAAAACCATTTGCTAGTGTTGGATGTGTTTTCGTCTTTTGGTTTGACGGGAAAAGAGGCGGAAGAGCGCCTTTACAAATCGGGGATCATTGTGAATAAAAACGCTATCCCGAATGACTCAAGAGGGGTGGTGCAAACATCGGGCATCCGTATTGGAACGCCGGCGATCACAACGCTCAATATGGGTGTCCAGGAGATGCTTGAGGTAGCTAATTTTATTGTTCGTTGCCTAAAAGGGGGAGATCCTGCCAAAATAAAGGCTGATGTGCAGCAATTGAAGGCGCGTTACCCTCTCTATAAAGGAATCAGTTTAGGAAAACTATGTCATATAAATTAATTGATACGATTCATGAAAAACGGTTGAATAGCCGTATTGTAATGTTACATGATGCGGTGATGCCCGAAAGCTCCAAACGGGTGATCGATGAGCTTTTATATTTGAATTCAATAGATCCCAAAGCTCCCATACATTTTATGATCAACAGTCCGGGCGGATCTATCAGCGAAGGGTTTGCGATTTGGGATGTGGTCAAATCTTTTAAAAACCCGGTAAATACGATTGTGTACGGATTGGCCGCATCGATGGGGTCTGTTTTGTCTTTAGTCGGTGGAAAAGGGCGCCGTTTTTGTTTCCCGCATGCGAGAATTATGATCCATCAGCCAAGAATTGGGGGCACCTCGCAAGGGCAAGCATCTGATATCAAAATCACAGCCGAAGAGATCATCAAGACCAAAAAAGAGTTGGTGAAGCTCTACGTTGAGGCAACGGGTAAAAGCCCTGAAGATGTTGAGAGAGCTTTGGATAGGGATTACTGGCTCACAGCTGAGGAGGCGGTGCGATTCGGGCTTATCGATAGGATTATCACAAGTATTGACGAAATCTGATCATGTTTTCTTTTGCCAAATACGTGGCTGCTGGGAATGATTTTATCGTTTCCAGAGAGCTCCCTAATGCGATCGCTCTTCTGTGTAACCGCAGAGAAGGGATCGGAGCTGACGGCCTGATTTGGCTTGAAGAGGACAATGTCCATTTTTTCAATCAAGACGGATCAAAGGCGTATTGTTGTGGAAATGGACTTAGGGTCGCTGCTGTCTACTCGGGAAAACAGAGGCTGAAAACCGCTTTAGGATGGCACGAGGTAGAATTTTATCCCGGAGGCTGCAGAGTCTCTTACCCCGATCCCTCAAATTATCATAGGGTATTCGAGGTCGAGGATCCTTGCAGCGTCTTTCATCCTCCCCAAGAGGTGAATTGCAATTATGTCAAAGTTTTAAACAGAAACCACGTCCTACTTAAAACCATCGAAAGGGGTGTGGGGGAAACCCCCTCTTGCGGCTCCGGAGCTATTTCAACTTTTTTAAAACTTTTCAACTATCGTAGAGTGGAGCCTAAAATTTTGGTCGAATTTACCTCGGGAGAAAAACTTTCGGTTGCTTTCCGTGATACGGATGTGTGGCTTGAGGGGCCTGTGAGGGAAGTGTTTGAGGGAAAAATAGGATGAATATCATTTTCTCCGATAAGACATACCAGGTCGAGATTGACGGTACGTGGGTTTTTTTGCAGTTGGGCGAAGGGAGAGAAGCTGTCGACCGTTTTTGCAATTGCGACAAAGCCTCCCAGGAGGGCTACTGCGAACATATTGATCTTGCGATTGACCGAATCTATGGAAACACCCCTTACCCTTTACATAAAAGATATGGGGGCTCTTTAGAGGAGCAGATCGCGTTTCTTTTATACAGGCGCCACGGGATGAAACCCGCTTTTGAACAACAAGAGGGATTGGTTTTAGTCAAGTTGCAGGAGAGGATCTGTTTTTCTTTGGATTGCTCCACGGCGGAAATTAAAAAAACACTATTTGATCTTCTGACTGAGCGCGTGGAAGAAAACGAGGCGAATTCGATAAAGTTTTCCAATTTGCCGATGAAGGAGCTGGAGCTTTTTAGGCGCCGCAGACCCTCGGATCGGTTGAGTTTTGAATTGAGCCCTTTCCAGGACCTCTTTAAAACGCTTTTTACGATGGAAGAAAAGCTAAGGGTTGAGGTGGAGACCGATAGAGACAATTTACCCTCTGCACTCGTCTATAAAAAAGGTGGAGTCCACGTAAAGATTACGATGGGGCTATCATCATGGGCCCCTTTTATCCATCTTTTACAAGATGTAGATAGCAATATTAAAGTTTACCCCTATAGGGACCGCCAAATCGAGACATTTCGATTCAATCGGGGAGGCGGAACACTGGAGATCCATACAAAAAAAATCCCGATGCAGATTCCCGAAAAGGATATAAAAGCGGAGGTAGGTTCTTATGAGTGGATCAGCGGATTTGGATTTTTGAAAAAAACAATCGACCAGGTCCTTTTGAGCCTGATTATTCAAAAAAACGAGGTGGGCTTTTTTTTAAGCCGCAACTTGGATTTGGCGAAAAAATTTCTCAAAGAAACAATCCATGTCAAACCCACAGCCTTGAAATACGAGCTGTTTTTCGACAAAAATCAATCGCTTGTAATCAAGGCCTATCTTTTTGAAAAAGGGGATCTGGAGCGGATCAACGCGCACCTATATCAAGGATGGGCTTACCTGGAAAAAAGAGGCTTTTTTAGAATAACTCCTTCCCCCTTCAATGAAGTCTGCCGGGTCATCAAGCGGGCCGATGTCTATTCTTTTGTGGAAAAACATCGGATGTGGCTCCAAGATAAGGCCGGTTTTCAAATCCACTCTTCGGCAGTCGAGGCGAGCTTGACATACGATATGCAGCCGGCCGCTTTGATTATCGAGCCAGAAAAAGAGGAGGGGCATTCCACAAGAGGTCTGATCGATTTTGGATTTATCCTCTATGTGGAGGGGACCGGTTTTTTTCCAAAAGTGCGGGGCATAAATGCAAAGTCGTCGATAAAAAAGGTGGTGCCCATAGAGGAAATCGCTGAATTTATCCGGGAAAATCGGGAGGAGTGTGAGACGATACGCGGCTTTTTTGTCCGTAAGCCCATCCTTAAAAGGTGCTACCTTGAGGTCGCTCTCAACAAGTTTGAGCAGGTTGTCGTGACCCCTATCTACGAGCAGCAGGGGGATCGGAAAATTAGAGCATTTAGTGAATTTCTTTACTTTGATAAAGAGGGATTTTACGAGGTCCCGATTGAAAAAAGATTACCCGAACGATACACGGAGCCCCAATTAATTCTTGCTGACGAGGTGCCCTATTTTATCACGCAGGAGCTGATCCGTCTTCTCCCTTACACCGAAAATTTAGATCCAAGATTCAAGATACCGCAAAATCTGCAGCTTGTTTTAACCGATGCCAAACAGGAGAAGGGGCGCTGGAAAATGCGTCTTGTATACCGCTCCGAATATGGGGAGGTGTCGATTAAAGAGGTGGACCAGGCATTGAGAGGTTTAAAAGGGATGCTCTTGTCTCCTGCAGGGGCGATCCTACTAAAAGACCCAAGATTTCAATGGATGCAAAAGGGGCCAAAAAAAGGGGAGTGGATGGATATAAATCCCCTGGATTGGCTGAAGTTAAAGGTTTTTGAAAATATTGAGGTGGATGAAAAAGCCTCGCTCGATTGGGTCAATTTTTTTGAGTCCTTTGACGCCTCTACTCAGGAAGATCCCCCCCTTGAGGGTTTGAAAAGTACATTAAGGCCTTACCAGCAGGTGGGGGCGCGGTGGCTATTTGCTTTGTATCGCTTCGGTCTAAGCGGTCTTTTGTGCGACGATATGGGATTGGGAAAAACGCACCAGGCGATGTCGATTATTGCAGCCATCAACAACGTACAGAAAGGGGAGAAGCCCTACTGCATCATCATAGCCCCCACCTCGGTGATGTACCACTGGGAAAAACTTTTACACCAGTTCCTACCCCATCTTACAGTCCGGTTGCACCACGGTCCGATCCGAAAAAAACCGGCGCTCGAACAGGATATCCTCGTCACTTCGTATGGCGTTCTTAGAAGCGATAAGGCCGATTTCAAGGGTTTGGAATTTGATTTAGCAATTTATGACGAGATGCAAGTAGCAAAAAATCAGAGCTCGCAGATCCATAAAGTCCTCTTGAATCTCGATGCAAAAATGCGCATAGGGCTTAGTGGCACGCCGATAGAAAATCGGCTGCTGGAGCTCAAATCGCTGATCGATATTGTGCTTCCGAAGTTTTTGCCCTCCGATGCCCTGTTTAAGGAGATGTTTGTCAATCCAATTGAAAAGGGGCAATCGCAAGAGAGGGCTAATGTCTTGATGCGGTTGATACGCCCGTTCATTTTAAGACGGAATAAAAAAGAGGTTCTGCTCGATCTTCCGGAAAAAATCGAAGAGGTGATCACTGTCGATCTTTCTGATGAGCAAAAAGAGCTTTATAAAAATATGTATAGGCGCTCTAAAGAGGTGATCGACCAGGAGATCGAAAAGGATCCCCATAAACAGGTCACTATCCATATTTTTGCCCTGCTCACAAAATTAAAGCAGATTTGCAACCACCCGGCCCTCCTTTTGAAAGATGTGCCTAACTACACGCAACACCAATCGGGGAAATGGGACCTTTTTGTCGAGCTGTTAAGCGAGGCTAGATTGAGCGGTCAAAAGGTCGTGGTATTTACCCAATTTTTAGATATGGTGGCTATTTTTGAACACTATCTTGAGTCGCAAGGGATCGGTTATGCAAAGCTCCACGGCGCTACACAGGATCGCAAAGGGGAGGTGGAGCGATTCCAAAGCGACCCCGCTTGTGAAGTGTTTGTCGGTACAATTCAGGCCGCTGGAGTAGGGATCGACCTTACCAGTGCGTCTGTGGTGATCCACTACGACCGCTGGTGGAATTTTGCTAAAGAGAACCAAGCGACCGACAGGGTGCACCGAATTGGGCAGACTAGGGGGGTGCAAGTTTTCAAATTCTTGTCAAAAGATTCGATCGAGGAAGATATCGACTGGATAATTGAGAAGAAAAAGCAGTTAGCCGAGCAGATTTTAGCCTATGATAGTGCAGATGAGGATAAGCAATTGAGCCACGATGAGCTGATGGAACTCATGCGGCGGTTGGATCAATCTATGAAGCATATGTAAAATAAATTTTATTTTACTACTCTGTTATGCAGAGAATTTTCTTTTATCCCCTTTTTCTTTTGTTTTAAGAAAATTTAGTCTATAATCGGACCCTCTTGAGAGGGGATTTGTTCACCGTGCCAGTCGTTGCAACTAAAAATACTTTGAATGTCGTTATTGTTGGGCGCCCGAATGTGGGGAAGTCCAGTCTATTTAACCGCTTAGCAAAAAAACGGGTAGCCATCGTGCATGACGAGCCGGGCGTGACGCGCGACTGCATCCATGCATTTGCAGAGTGGGACCCGCTTAACAATTTGAGGGTGGTGGACACTGGCGGGGTCTTTCAGGGGGGCGCCTACGACACCTATATCCTTAGCGGTGCCGAAAAAGAATTGCGTAATGCAGATGTGATTTTTGTTGTGGTAGATGGGCAGGTGGGGGTGCAGCCTCTGGATCTGCAGGTACGCGACTGGATTTTCAAATTAAATTTAAAAAAGCCGATTTTCACAGTGGTAAATAAGTGCGAATCTTATGAGCTTGTGGATACCTACCCCTATAAAAAGATGGGGGGAAGCGAGGTGTTTGCAATCTCGGCGGCACACAATCGAGGGTTGGAGCCGTTACTGGATGCGGCCCTTTTATCTCAAGGGTTTACCCCCTTTGACCCGGAGGCGATCCAACTAGAGGATGATGCACAGGATCCGTTTGAACCTGTTGTGGAAGAGGAGGTTTCTAGGCCAAAAAAACCTCGTATCGCTGTCATCGGAAGGCCTAATGTGGGAAAATCTACTCTATTGAATTCCCTTATCGGCCAGGAGCGCGTCCTTGTTTCAGATCTGATCGGTACAACCCGAGATGCAATTTACGTTGAAGAAGAGGATTGTATATGGATCGATACGGCCGGTGTTCGCAAAAAGCAGCGCGAGACAACGGTGATCGAGAAATTTGCCGCTATGCGAACGGAAGAGGCGATAGAATCGGCAGACGTTTGTATCCTGTGTCTCGACGTACAACAAGGGGTTACAGATCATGACCGGCGCATAGCGGATATGGTCATTGAGGCCGGAAAAGGGGCTGTTGTATTTTTGAATAAATGGGACCTTGTGAAAGCAATACGGATGGAGCACGTGATGCAGGCGATCAAACAAGATCCGTCCCTCAACTGCTTTATACCCGTAATCGGCTCTGCAAAGACAAGCCGCAATACCGATCAATTAAAAACAGCCTGTTTGAAAAGTTATGCATCGCGCAATCGACGTATCTCTACTGCTGAATTGAATAAGTGGCTTAAAAACCTTTTGATGCATCAATCCCCCCCAAGTGTAAGAGGGCGACCAACGCGTATTTCCTACTTGACACAAGTCTCTACAGCCCCTCCAAGCTTTGTGATTTTCTGCAACCAAGAGGAGGTTGTCCCCAGTTATCTCCGGTATCTGGAAAATCGGTTCCGTTCTGAAATGGGCTTTGTAGGTACCCCAATCAGAATGCGTACAAAAAAGCGCGCGACCTGGATTGAAAGAAGGGAAAAATAATTTATACCCTTTTTAATCTAAAAAAAGAAATAATTCAAAAGATCAGTTTTATAAAGTTCTAAATTTGTAAAATTGCATTTTTGAGAGATCTTTTTATGCGCTTCTTTTATTTAGGGTACATTTTAGTTTTTTTTAGCTTCTTTGGATCCCTTCAGGGGAACATTTTGGATGTGATGGAGAATAGATGTATTTTCCATTGGGACTTAGACCAGGAAAGGACCCGTTCGGGAGTGTTAAATTTTCAGGGTAAAAAGAGCTCGAAAATTCTTCTTATGGATACCGGAGTGTTTGATGTCGGTGCGAAAATAGAAGCCGGGTATGAAGAAATCTGTGCGCTTTTAATAGAACCCAGCCGGATTCACAAATATAGGATAGATCAACCTAGTAATGGGCCGTTTCCCAAAGAATACTTTGCAAAAATTTTAGATCATATTTTTTCTACCGACGGAGTATTGCAAAAAAATGGACTACATCCGTAGGCGGTGCCCTTTTTTCAAGGAATAAGGTGTATGGGTTTACTTGGAATCGCTTTTGGCGGGCTCTTTAGAGGAGAATTTCGGATTGAGGCACCCCGTTCTCAAAATCGGCGCTATTTTACAAGACAGGTCATCAACGAATCGTTTAAGGTTTTAGAGAGTTTATTCAGGGCTATGGTTGTTTTTAGTACGGCCAAGAGGTGCGAGCGCCATAATCTCTTTATGATCGGGAGGGTTTTGCGCTTTCATGCCACAGCGCATATTGCTATGGAGCTTTTTGACTTTATCTTAATTGCAAAGGCTTTTAGAAATGAGGTGGCAGAGATAGTGGGACAATTTATTGAATGAGACTGACACTTTTTCATCCTAGAACAGAACCGTTTGGCTCCATAAAATGACAGATTCATTGTAAAGAAAGGTGCCGAAAGTTTAAACTGAGATGAAATGCTAATAGGTTTTTTATTTCTACAGCCTTACAAAGCCCCTATTTAAGATTTATCGACTCCCGATTGAAATGGTCTCTTTTTTACTCTTTTGTTGCTATGATCCTCCTTTTTTATTTTGCCGTACTCCTGTTCGGGAGGTTGGCAACGGTATCCTCCTTTGAAACAATACTAAGGGACCCAAAAACCGTCACTGTGAATCAAGAGGGGGTGTTTACAAATGGAGCCCTGGTTCAGTATCAGGGGGTCTCCTGGATGGCGGTGCGCAAGTTGGAAGGGGATAAATCTTTTATTTATATCGGCGCATTTAGAAATGAGGCTGTTACCCAGATGCAGCGGCTCTACCTAAGAACCCAGTATGCAGAGGACCCACGTTTGATTGTGTGGGAGGATCAGCTTGTTGTTGTTTATAACGATCTTGTAAATAATAGTCGTCGGATGCATTTAGCCTTTCTTGAGCAAACGCAAAACGGATTTAAAGTCTCAAAAATTCAGCCCCTTGCTAAAGAGGGGGAGATGAAAAATACCGAAAAAAACTGGGTTCCTTTCGTTTTTGAAGGGGAGCTTTTCTTTCTTTATGAGACAAATCCCTGGACAGTCATCAAATACGCAAAAGAGGGACCGTGCACAATTGTCTGTGAACAGGAGCTGTTTATTCCGGGCGAAACGGCAAAATTATCGGGGGGGACCCCGGCTATCCTGCATGGTGGGGAGTTTATCTCTTTTTTTCATATACGTTCAGGCACAACAAGGTCTTATATCTCCTGGAATCGTTACGTCTATTTCATGGGTGCGTATGCCTTTGAGGCAAAACCTCCATTTCTTTTGAAGCGCATGACCGTAAAACCGCTTTCCTATAAAGGTGCCTACAATCTTGCAAAAAATCCTAAAAAGATCCTTTACCCAGTCGGTTTGACAGAGGATGGAGACGATTTTTTAGTGACCATGGGGGTGAATGATAGTAGAACGGAATTGGTCAAAGTATCAAAGGAGAAGCTGATCTCCTTGATGGTTGGTCTTTAAACAATTTAGGTCTTTTAACGGAATTGGTCAAAGTATCAAAGGAGAAGCTGATCTCCTTGATGGTTGGTCTTTAAACAATTTAGGTCTTTTAACGGAATTGGTCAAAGTTTCAAAGGAGAAGCTGATCTCCTTGATGGTTGGTCTTTAAACAATTTAGGTCTTTTAACGGAATTGGTCAAAGTTTCAAAGGAGAAGCTGATCTCCTTGATGGTTGGTCTTTAAACAATT
>JBEIFH010000011.1:0-49264 GCA_040382515.1 Chlamydiia bacterium
GAACCGCACCCATAGCAGACATGTTAATTGTGGAGATGATCTCCGGAAGACTGTCCTTGATAACAGTGTAGATGAGGATAAAAGCGCCTGTAATTTTGAAGAGGGATTTCAAAAGCTCAAAGAAGGTTTTAGCTTTGAATATGTTTTTAAGATTCGTTATAGGATTTAATTTTTTGAGGTTGGGTTTGAAAACTTCAACAGAAAAAACAGGGCCAATCAGTAAAAAATTGATCAATACCCCTGTAGCAACTACGATACCTAGTATTGGCAGAGAGATACTTAAAATGGTGTCAAGAGCCGATGAGAGGAATGGAGCCGAACCTTTTTGCATGTCCAACTCACTGTTGATGCTGCGAAAGGTATATATGGTATACTCCACAAGAGTTTCATAGATCGATCGTGCAGAAAAAAGGATGGTTGATATGGAGACGATGAATGTGAAGGCAGAAGGGAAATCCTGTGATTTTGCAACCTGACCCTTTTTACGTGCATCACGTAATTTCTTAGGTGTCGCCTTTTCACTCTTTTCCGCCATTTTTTAGATTATAAAAGAAACCATGGATATTTCACCATGGGCAATTGTCATCTTTAACTAAAATGGCTCCCATTTTCTATCCGTGATAGAAAAGGATCACATCACCATCTTTAACAGTGTAGGTTTTTCCCTCAGTGCGCGCGACCCCTCTTTCCTTTGCGGCTGCTCGGGTCTTACAAGTTACAAAATCGTCGTAACCGATAACTTCAGCACGTATGAATTGTTTTTCGAGGTCACTGTGAATTTCTCCTGCAGCTTGGGGTGCCAAGGTTCCTTTGCGAATCGTCCAGGCTCTGGCCTCTTTTTCGCCGACAGTAAAATAGGTAATGAGTCCAAGGAGATCAAAGCTTTTTCTAATGATTCTATTTAGACCCGACTCGGTCAACCCGCACATCTCTAAAAAATCTTGTGCTTCTGCACCCGATAATTGAGATAGTTCTTCTTCAAGTTTCGCCGATATCGTTAGGCAAGCGGCTTTTTCAGATCTGGCAACCTCCTCTAACGCTTTTACGTACGGATTGTTTGTATTTAGGATGTCGTTTTCTGCAACATTCCCAACATAAAGAACCGGTTTTGAGGTAAGAAAATTGTACTCTTTAACGCTTTTCATCTCATCACTTGAGAGGCTTAAAGATCGTAAGGGAAGACTCTCTTCAAGGTGTTTTTGCATTTTTTTCAGAGTTTGCAGCGTGGTCTCTTTATCTTTATTGGTTCGCGCTATCTTCTCGATTTTGGGGATGATCGACAAAATTGCATCGAGATCTGAAAGAATCAGCTCAAGATTTATGATTTCGGCGTCGTCTTTGGGGTGGACACGACCCTCAACATGAATAATATCCTGGCTATCGAAGCAGCGGACGCAATGGAGAATCATGTCGCAATCACGAATGTTATTTAAAAACTTGTTTCCAAGCCCTTGACCCTCTGAGGCCCCCTTTACTAAACCTGCGATATCGACAAACGTGATCGTAGCATGAATTCTTCTTTCGCTCGATCCTAGCTCTTGCAAAGTATGGAGCCGCGGATCCGGCAACTCTACCAACGCCTCGTTAGGTTCGATTGTGCAGAAAGGGTAGTTCGCAATTTCTGCCTGGTTTCGGGTAATTGCGGAGTAAAGGGTAGATTTTCCTACGTTAGGAAGACCGACAATACCAACTTTGAGATTCATGCTATTTAAAACCTTTGTAGGTGATCTGTGTACGAAAAATTTGGGCTAAGAAGCTGTGGGACTTCTATGCATTGGTGAATTTGGAAGCGGCCGCTTCTTGTCCTTTTTAGCTCTTTGACATGACCGTAAGATTTAAGTGCTAACCCCAAGTCATGAGCTATAGACCGGATATAGGTTCCTTTGGAGCAACGGACATAGAGCTTTAGATCCGGATAACAATAGGAAAGAAATTGCGTGTGCAAATGGACTTTTTGCGGCTCCCGTTTTACCTCAATGCCCTGGCGGGCTAAATCATAGAGTCTTTTGCCCTGCTGTTTTTTGGCAGAGAACATAGGAGGTGTTTGATGGCACTCTCCTTGAAAAGCGTCTAATGCCATTTGAACTTCATCTGAAGAGGGTATGTGCTGGGATGTAAGGAGGATTTCCCCCTCTTTATCGTAGGTAGAAGTTGCTGACCCTAACTCTATTGTAACTTCGTATTCTTTATCATCATTTAAAAAAAGGTCCGAGCGGGTCGTGTAGGTTTTGCCGATCAGCATAACCATAACGCCTGTCGCTAACGGGTCAAGAGTACCTGCATGGCCGATCTTTTTTATCCCGGTCAACTTTCGAAGTAGATGCACAAGGTAAAAAGAACTTTTATGCAGAGGTTTATCTATAAGGAGTATGCCGTGATGGGTATTATTCTGCTGGCTCATCTGATGGGGAATCTTTACGCATTTGCTGAATCTTGTGGAACACCTGCTCCAACCGGAATATTTCGTCGTACTCACTGTCGTAGATAAAACGCAATTCTGGGAAAAAGCGGAGTTTTACCTCTTTAGAGCATTTTACTGCTATAAATCCACTTGCGTGGTTGAGGGCTTCCTTTGTTTTTTCAATTTGTTCCTTAGTAGCGTTCGTGATAGTGAAATAAACTTTGGCAAAGTGGATGTCTAAAGAGACATCCACTTTAGTGATGGTCAGAAGGGGAGCTACGTTTACATTCTTCACCTCAGTGCGAATGATGTCGCTGATCACCTCTTTCAAAAGCGAGTTTACCCGTTCAATTCGTCTAGAAGACATAACAGTTAAAGCTCCTGCTGAATATACTGCACCTCGAAGGTCTTGATGACATCGCCAACTTGGACATCATTGAAACCTTTTAAGAGTACACCACACTCAAGCCCTTTCTGAACCTCTTTAACATCCTCTTTAACACGTTTCAAAGATTGGATCTCACCGTCGAAAACAAGCTCTGTGCCCCTGTAAACTTTAGCGATATGACTCCTTTTTGCGGTACCGCTCGTGACCATGCAACCAGCGATGACTCCTAGATTGGAGGCTTTAAAGGTAGCGCGCACTTCAATTTCAGCCATCTCGTTTTCAACACGAAGTTTATCAAGCAGTTGTGTCATGAGCTCTTTTGCATCATCGACAAGATGATAGATCACATCATGGTGATGGATACTGATCTTGTGAGTGCGTACAAAAGATTCAATCGTCTTATCCGTCTTGGTATGGAAACCGAAAATAACCGCATTCGACGTCATAGCCAGCTCGGCGTCGGTCAAGGTGATCATACCTAGCCCTTCAGATACAAATTGTATAAGAACTTTTTGTGTTGGGATTTTTAAAAGGGAATCTTTGATCGCCTCAAGTGAACCTTGCACATCTGCTTTGACGATAACATTGAAAATTTTCTTTTCCTGTCTAGCAGCATTAGCTTGCAGCATAGAGCCCAGGTTGAACGATTGTTTTCGCAGTCTACTCTTACGAGATTCAGCTTCTCTTTGCTCGGTAATTTTCCTTGCCTCTTTTTCGCTTTTCACAACGATAAAGTCGCTTCCGGAAGAGGGGACATCAGAGAGACCTGTGACCCGTACCGCATGTGAAGGGCCGGCAGACTTTAATTGTCGGCCATGTTCGTCTTGGATTGTTTTTACTCTTGCGTAAGCTTCACCAAAAACGATCGCGTCTGAAATTCTCAAGGTTCCATTTTGAATCAACAAAGTAGCAGAGGGGCCTAGACCCTTGATAATTTGAGATTCAAGGACAGTTCCGCGAGCCCTAGACTCAGGATTCGCTTTGAGTTCAAGAATTTCCGATTGCAAAGCCAACAGTTCCGAAAGTTCAGAGATCCCTTGTCCATTAAGAGCAGAACAGTTCACGGTGGGAATCTCTCCCCCCCATGCTTCTGGTAAGAGCTCACGATCAGCCATTTGACGGTAAACTTTTTCGGGATCAAATCCCTCTTTATCCATCTTGTTGATCGCAAAAATCATCGGTAATTTAGCCTCTTTGGCAATCCGAATGGCTTCCTCTGTCTGTACTTTGAATCCCTCGTCACCTGCGACAACAAGAACAACAATATCTGTGACGCTTGCGCCTCGTGATCGGATCGTTGTAAAAGCCTCGTGGCCCGGGGTATCAAGAATAGTGATGTCCCCGTTCGGCGTATGGCAGCTAAATGCGCCAATGTGCTGCGTGATGGCACCAGCTTCTTTGGAAGCTAAATTACTTTTCCTTAAAGCATCAATCAAACTGGTTTTACCATGGTCGACATGCCCCATGAACGTAACAACTGGTGGTCTTGGAACCAATTGAGAAGGATCTGTTCCTGCAATTTCTTCGAGGATAGATTTTCCCGTGATGTCAAGACGATCTTGTTTCGATGTATCGATGGTAATTTCACACCCAAAATCTTGTCCCACAAGTTGTACAACAACTTCGTCGTCCAAAAGATCGTTTAGCATGCATTTAATACCATGGGTCAGCAACTTGGCAATCACTTCGACCGCTTTTAATTTCATTTCGGAGGCCAGGTCTTTTACAGAAATCGGCAAAGTAACCGCGATAGATTTCGGACGAAGGATCTCCTCTTCGAAATGAGATTTGTGGGTGTGTGATTTGAATTTGCGACGATGGAAACCCTCTTCGTCATCTCTCAATCCATGACGATCACGGCTGTCGAAATGTTTCGAAGGTTCGTTTAATCTTCGCTTTTTCTTCTCTTCATCTTTGGTCGGTGGGCCCTTTTTAGTTGGCGGAAGAGACCTTCTTGAACCGGATTCTGTCAACGGTGGAGGAAAGTTTGCACCCTGAGCAAAACTTGGCCTTTGAAATGGGGGACGTGAGCCCTGGGGTCTTTGTCCAAAACCGGGTCTTCCACCTTCACGTGGAGGATAAGGTCTTCTCTCACCGCCTTCTCTTGGAGGATAAGGTCCTCTCTCACCGCCTTCGCGTGGAGGGTAAGGTCTTCTCTCACCACCTTCACGTGGGGGATAAGGTCTTCTCTCACCACCTTCGCGTGGAGGATAAGGTCTTCTTTCACCACCTTCGCGTGGAGGATAAGGTCTTCTTTCACCACCTTCGCGTGGAGGATAAGGTCTTCTTTCACCACCTTCGCGTGGAGGATAAGGTCCTCTCTCTCCACCTTCGCGTGGAGGATAGGGTCTTCTTTCGCCACCTTCGCGTGGAGGATAAGGTCTTCTCTCACCACCTTCGCGTGGAGGATAAGGTCTTCTCTCGCCACCTTCCCGTGGAGGATAAGGTCTTCTTTCGCCTCCTTCACGTGGAGGATAGGGTCTTCTTTCCCCACCATCTCTTGGAGGATAAGCACCCCTTTCTCCGGGGTCTCTTGGGGGATAGGATCTGGGCTCATCCCCCTCTCGTGGTGGATAAGGTCTTCTTTCTTGCCCTTCTCGTGGTATATAAGAGGATCTCTCACCACCTTCTCTTGGAGGGTAGCTTCTTCTCTCTTGTCCTTCTCGTGGAGGAAAGCTTCTTCTTTCTGTTACGTAGCCTCGCGGAGATTCTTCACTTGTGGCCTCGGCAGCACCCGCCCCTTTTGGGGTAGATTCTGCATCAAAGTTACGTGGTGATACATAACCGCTTGGGAAGCGGGGTTCCGCTCTTCCGGACACACGATTTCGATCGGTGTTATCGGCCCTTTGCCTAAATTCTGTCGATGAGGGGCGATTGAGTCCGTCAGATGTTTTCTCAAAATTAAAACTTCGAGGTTGAAAGCCTGCTGAGCGTGCAGGTCTTTCACTAGTATAGGAGGTTCTCGTTGGCTTTTGTTGTGATTCTAAAGAACGCTGCGGTCTTGATTCGAAAGAGGTCGCAGGTTTTTCTGATTTGGTGGGCACTTCTTCCTTAAATGATTTTTCAGAAACCTCTTCTTTGAAGATTTCCTTTTCTATCTTGGAAAGACGTTCTTCTTTGGGATGAGTTTCGGTTTTTGTATGTACAACTTCTGGCTCTCGTTGTGTTGGTTTTTCCGCCTCCACTTGTGGTTTGGGTGCGGCAACCTTTTTAGCTCTGGAAGCTTTTTTTGGTGCTGGTTTTTCCGTTACAGCTGATTCAAGAGGTGCATGTTCCACCCCTTTATCTTTTGCTACAGCCTCGTCGGAATCGTCTTTTTTTTGACGAATACCTTTAAGGACCTGGTTAAGCTGACTGTTTTTAACGTTAATCTTTAGATTTTTAGCCAATCGAACTTCCTACGTGCTTGCGAATGCGGTCGATAGTATCTTCGACAATCTCGATGCTCAAGCCTGTCTCGCGCGAGATTTCGGCTGCATTCTTTTGTAAAATTTTTCTCATAGTTTCTAGACCGCTCTGAATATACGCGTCAATCACAAGCTGATTGACACCTTGAAGGTCAGAGAGGGGAGAATCAAGGATCGGTTCTTCGGAGAGAGCCAATCTGCGTTGCTCTTCAAAAGCACCACGCTCAAATTCTGATTCTTTGAAGATTTCTATTCTTCGTTCAAGAAGATCCGCTGTCAGGCGTGCATTAGCACCGCGTCTTCCGAGTGCTGAAGGATAGGATTCATCTGCGACAACTATCACAAAGTCTCCCTCTTCAGTCTCATCAATCCGGCGTATGTCGCATGGGGAAAGAGCGTTCTTCAAAAGCTGTACAGGATTGTCGCTCCAAGGGAATAGATCTATTTTTTCATGACCGAGTTCTCTTAAAACATTTTTGATGCGGCTTCCGCGGACACCAACGCAAGCTCCGACCGGATCTAGCTTGAGATCAGATGAAACTAGGGCAATTTTTGTCCGGAATCCTGCATCGCGCACAACTCTACGTATTTGAATCACACCTTCGGCGAGTTCGGGGACTTCTTGTTGCAATAGAGCCACAACAAAGTCAGGGTGGCTTCGGGATAGAATCACCTCCGCTCCGCCGCTTTCGGTATCTTGCACTTCTAAAAGAAGAGCTAGCACCTTGTCTCCAACTGCATAGGTTTCACCTTTGGGGTAAAAACGTGTTGGTAGCAACGCTTCTACTTTACCGAGGTCAACGATCAGAGTGCCCCCCTTGGAAATTCTACGTATAGATCCGGAAATAATCTCTCCGGCGCGATGGCGGAATTCCTCGTAGATTACCTCTTTTTCTGCTCCTCTGAGCTTCTGGGAGATAACCTGGCGGGCAGTTTGTGCTGCAATGCGCCCGAAATCTTCGGGCGTAACCTCGATATCGATCCAGTCACCGATCTTGATTTTAGAATCAAGAGCCTGTGCATCTTTGAGAAGGATCTCCTCCTCCGGATACTCTACTTGGTCGACAACCTCTTTATGTGCGATAGCGACAATAGAACCGGTTTTAGGGTTGACCTCAACAACTACGTTATTGACGCCTTTGTTCTTTTTGCGCGCTGCGATAGTAAGGGACTCTTCGATTGCCTTGATGATCACATCGCGTTTGATCCCTTTTTCTCTCTCGAGATACTCAAAAATGGCAATAAGCTCTTTATTCATCGGTTGCCTTTATTATCGTTTTTTACCATCAAGAACAATAGCATCACGGCTGGATTTAGTTGAGCCGAGTTCATGTTCCTTGATTGAAAGGGAGATTTTCTTGTGTTCGCGGTCAATTTTGATGACCTTGGCTTCCACGTCTGAACCTACACGAACCACGTCTTCAATCTTGTTGAATGGACGGTCTGAAAGTTCGGAAACATGCACCAGTCCTTCAATACCGTTCGCAAGTTCTACAAAAGCACCGAAAGCGGTGATTTTTGTGACTTTTCCGCGCACGACACTGTTCACAGGCATGGTGTCCTCGATGGACTGCCAGGGATTGTCGGTCAACTGCTTCACACCAAGTGTGATTTTCTTGCTTTCTTTATCGACAGAAAGGATAACAGCTTCTACGTAGTCACCTTTTTTAAGGACTTCAGAAGGATGTGATACCTTTTTAATCCAGCTTAGGTCAGAAATATGGATCAATCCATCAACACCTGGTTCAAGCTCTACAAACGCACCATAGTTTGTCAGGTTCCGTATTTCAACTTTAACCGACTTGCCTACTTGGTAGCGCTCGTCAACATTGTCCCAAGGATTTTCTTCTGTTTGCTTGATACCGAGAGAGATCTTGCCTTCGTCTTTTTGGATCGAAAGAACAATCGCCTCTACCTCGTCGCCACGGTTGACAACTTGGCTAGGATCGGTGACGTTTTTAACCCATGACATTTCTGAAACGTGGATTAGACCTTCGATTCCAGGTTCAAGTTCGATAAATGCACCGTAAGGCACTAGGTTTACAATTTTACCGCGCACTTTGGTTCCGATCGGGTATTTTGCCTCGATCTCATCCCAAGGATTGTGATCTTTTTGCTTCAGACCGAGAGCTACACGCCCCTTGTCTTTATCAACGCTGAGAATCATAACCTCAACCTCGTCTCCAAGCTGAACGAGCTCTGAAGGGTGACGCACACGCTTCCACGCCATGTCGGTAATGTGGAGGAGACCATCGATCCCATCCAAGTCTAGGAAGGCGCCGAAGTCGGTGATGTTTTTAACGACACCGATGCGGATATCGCCAGGTTGGATGTCATCTAGCATTTCAGCTTTTTTAGACACGCGCTCATCTTCGATGATTTCGCGTCTTGAGACAACAATATTCTTTCTATCAATGTTGATCTTTAGGATTTTTACCTCGAACACTTTGTCGAGGAACTCATCCACAGTTTTGATCCGCTTGTTGTCGATTTGTGACCCGGGGAGGAAAGCCTCAACGCCGATATCCACCATCAAGCCGCCTTTGACTTTGCGTGTGACTTTACCTTTGACAATAGAGCCCTCTTCGCAGTGGTTGACGATGTATTCCCAGCGACGCAATTTGATCGCTTTTTCTCTTGAAACGACAATTTGTCCGTTGTCACCCTCGGTTTGGTCAAGAAGAACCTCAACCTCTCCGCCGATAATGATTTCTGCTGGGTCTTCGAATTCGCCGACTGGGATAAGACCTTCAGATTTCAAGCCCACATCAACAATAACAAAATCTTTAGTTACTAGGACGATGCGACCTTTAAGGACTTGTCCGGGGACCATTGTGCTTACGGCAGTGGTATCATCGGCGTGCGTACCTCTGATGAAATTATTGAAAAGCTCGCGGTCGGAAGCGCTGAAATTCTCTTCGTCAAGAATTTTGCTCTCGTCTTGGATCCAGGGGCTATGTTGTTTAGTGGACATGTTAAAGGGTTCTCCTAGGGTTTTTACGTTTTGTTAAGAAGTATATCAAGGCGCTGTATTAAAAATCAACACATTTGCTACCCTTTAAAAGGTTTAGTATGCGCCCTAGAATCGTCCTTAAATTTGGGGGAAAATCCCTTAGCTCTGTGGATAAAATCCATGATATTAAAGAAATCATTATCCATTTTAAAAACAGTGGATTCGATGTCATTGCTGTTGTGAGCGCTATGGGAAATACAACAGATCAGCTTTTGAGTTTAGCGCAATCTATCTCAAAAGCCCCTCCAAAAAGGGAGCTGGATCTTCTTGTCTCTGTTGGAGAAAGAATTAGTATGACCCTATTGACCATTTCATTGGTCGATGCGGGTCACCAGGCGGTCTCATTTACAGGGAGCCAATCGGGTATCATAACTTCCACAGCCTTTACCGATGCTAGAATCCTTGAGGTGCGGCCTTCCAGAATAGAGGCGGCCCTCGAAAGAGGTCATGTCGCTGTAGTTGCAGGTTTTCAAGGAGTTTCTATAGATAAAGAGGTCACAACACTTGGAAGGGGAGGGTCCGATACAACTGCGGTCGCGCTTTGCCATGCATTGAGAGCTTCAAAAGCCTGTTTTTTCAAAGATGTAGGTGCGCTTTACACAGTGAATCCCCATAGAGACTCCTCTGCTGTAGCGATCAATTTTATCGATTATGACGGAGCTTTAAGCCTTTTGGAAAACGAGGCTCGCCCTTTGCTCCATTTAAGGGCGCTAGCTTTGGCAAAAAAATACTTTGTTCCCCTTGAAATTTATTCCACGAGCGCCTCAAAAAAAATGTACATTCCTGGAACGGTGATTGTTTCAGAGTTACCAATGGACGCATCCTTGGCTACTATGGAAGATAGCGAAGCGCCTTTTGTGTAGAGTCACTTAATCCCTATACAAAGAATAAGGGTGCGCCCCTTTGAATAGACAAGCAGAATTTTTTTTGTCCCTTTTTTCCCTTAGGAGTACGAATTATTTTCAAAAAAAAACTAGAACTGCTATACGTGCTAGAAATTCCTCTGGCCTCTTGGATACAGCATGTCTAAAAATCCATCGGCAGATTAGAGGAAACAAAAATAAAGCGTTTTAAAAGCATGGCAAAACCCCATCCTGGCTCCTCTTCTCCTAAGGTGTTGGATTTTTATCGCTCTACGAAGGAGCGAATCATGCAGCAAATTTTTTCTAATTGCGAATGCAGTAAAGAGTTTGTTGACCGGCCCGCGCTTTTGCGTTCAAAACTGCCTCTCTTCTATGTCGAAAGAGCTCAGGAACACCCTTTGGGTGTGAGTATGTATCTTTTATCTAAGGAGAGGGAAGGTCTATCCCATTACTTCTTTACCCAGTGCTCGACAGCTCTTTTGCCCGGTCATATCACCCCTTTGGAGCGGTTTTTCTCGTCAAATGTCAGGCTTGAAGGGTTTGATGGTGCTTTGACTCTTATTGAAGCGTATGTAGTATTCCAAACCCAAAACGCCTTTGTCCTTTTTAATGAAAATTTGGATCGTTTCATGGAGGAGGTGAGGCGAGGCTGCGAAAAACAGGATGTTTTGGAGCGTATTTTAGAAACAAAGCGGGGAGGGGCAAACCGGGTGTATCTTCTTTTGCAAGATCTTCTGGACCCTTTAAAAAACCGTTTTTCCTTCAGTTTCCATCTGATGGAAAAATTTTTAAGAAGGTTTTGGGTAGAGTTTAATGAGAGAATCGAGAGCGCTCCGCTTGAAAAAAAGTGGAAAAAATGGTTTGTAAGATACGTCTTGCTACAAAAGCAGATCCGCAACCTTGAAGAGGGACCTATAACTGAAAAAGAGCACAAAGTGCAGGTCTTTTTTATAGGGGCTAAGGCAGATAGAAAAACACTGGGACTTGCTCTATATCTTCCGCTGGCACCGAACGAAGTTTTTGAATTGAAGCATTTAAAAAAATCGTTGCAGTTGATCCATCCGTCTATAGATGTGGACGAATCCAGTTTTGTCCGTTTGCACCATGATTCCATCTTTCTTGTTGAGATAAAGACCCACCTCGAACGCTTTGAGATTGAACGGGGTTTGAGATTCACACTTACCTCTTCGATTGAGCGGTACGTCCACCAGGTGTTTATGCCGCGCAACGAGGAAGATGTGATGCGGCGGATTGTTACTTTGTGCAACGAAATCAGCTCTAAAGAGGATATTCCACAGGTTGCTATCCATTTTGAAAGACAGTATGAGAGTTATTTGAGCTACCTTGTTTTGATCGTTAAACCTTACGATACAACACCAATAGAAAGATTAACTGCGATTCGAAAGCAGGGGATCGGTGTTCACCTTGAGGCGACAAGGAGGTTTTACCAAAAGCTTGTAGAAATTGAAGCCTCAACAGTGCGTATCGATATAGATCTTAAGGGTTTTATACGAGCTGACCATTCTATAGATTCGCTTAAAGTACGTGCCCATATCACCGATTTTTTAAAAAAAATATTCCCAAATTTTAGAGATTACAATGGGGGGATGATTTCTAAACAGATTGATAATCTTAGGTTGTTTAAGGGCCTTTTGAAAGATCATGATGAAACGTGCCTGGAAAATTTCTTTCTCTCTTTACAGCCAGTAGAGATCCAGTACCTCGCCAAACTCGACCCTCTTTTAGAGATGTTCCATTTTTTTATGTCGGGATCAAAGCAACTTACGGGGGAGCACTTGATTAAAAAAGGGAACGACGGTGTCCTGATTTTAGCCTCTCTGAAGATTGCGTCTAAAATTGACGCGGCGGCAAAAGCTTGCATCAAGACAAAATTTGAGTGGATTAGAGCCCATGTTTTGATTTGGGGTAAAAGTTTCCATTTATTTTATCTTTATCAGCCGCAACTTGAAACCATGCAAAAGTTTGACAAGATGATGAACGAAATTTTTCTTGAGCGGATAGATAGAGGTGTGATTACATAGACGAGATGAACAAAGTGAAGATATCTGCGTCGATTATTGGCGGAGACATGTGCTGTCTAGCTGACGAATTGAAAAAAGTGGAAGAAAGCGGTGCGGATATGCTGCATCTAGATGTCATGGACGGAAATTTTGTAGATAACATTACGTTTGGGCCCGACACCGTACTAGGTCTAAGATCACGATCAAAAATGTTTTTCGACGTGCATTTGATGATCTACCGGGTTTATGACTATGTGGAGCGTTTCAAGAAAGCGGGTGCCGACAGATTGACGTTTCAAGTGGAAGCCACGGAATACATCGATGACACGATTAAATTTATCAAGACTTGCAATATGCGGGTAGGTTTAGCGATCTCACCTGAGACAAATCCCGAGCTTTTACTTCCCCATTTGGCAAAAGTCGATCAGGTGATTGTTATGACTGTGCATCCTGGCTTTGCCGGTCAGAAGTTCATGAAAGAGATGCTAGATAGAGTCGAATTCCTAAAAACGATGAAAAAAAATCATCCCGAACTGAAATTTGAAATTTCTATAGATGGGGGTGTAGGCATCAACAACGCGAGGAAGTGCATCGACGCTGGTGCTGACATTCTAGTATCCGCAAGTGCTTTATTTCAGAAAGGGCAATCTATGCGCGACATCGTCAAACAGCTACGGGGTGTATAAGTGAAACGAATTACCACTCTCGGCGGAGGCACAGGAAATTACGTTGTCTTGAGAGGCTTAAAGGAATACCCTGTAGATCTCACAGCGATCGTAACCATGTCCGACGATGGGGGTAGCACAGGTATTTTACGAGACGAACTTGGGGTCTTGCCTGCAGGTGATGTGCGTCAATGTATTGTGGCCCTTAGCGAATCCTCTGAATTGATGCGGAATTTGATGAATTACCGTTTTGATGAGAGTTTTCTATCAGGGCACACATTCGGGAATATTTTCCTTTCGGCGCTCGAAAAAGTAACCGGAAGCTTTGAAACGGCTATTGAAGAGGTGAGTCGTGTGCTCAACATCAAAGGGAAGGTGGTTCCAGTAACGACACAGCACGTACGGCTCAAAATGATTCTCAACAACCGCAAAATACTGGAAAGCGAAAAAGAGATCTACCTGAATGATGAGATAGACCAAGGCTATAGCGGCTTCTTTTTAGATCCTTACCCAAAAGCCAATCCTGAGGCCATAAAGCGTATACAAGAGGCGGACGCGGTGATCATCGGGCCGGGAGGGCTCTACACGTCGGTAATTTCCAATTTGCTTGTAGACGGTGTTGTAGAGACGCTTAAAAGTTCTCGCGCGGTAAAAATATTCGTTGTCAATTTGATGAATAAAAAAGGGCAGACTACCGGCTTCAAGGTGAGCGATTACGTTCGTCAAGTTGAGCTCTACTTGGGTGAAGGGGTCATTGACTATATAGTTGTGAACTCCCAAACACCCCCAAAAGAGCTGATTGACCGCTATGCGGAAGAGGGGGATTTGGTGGAATGCGATCTTTTTGACGAGCGTGTTATACAAACCGCCCTACTTGGGCCTATAGACAAAGCAAACAAAAGAGATCTTTTAAAAAGAAATTTGATTCGCCACGACTCGGACCGTTTAGCCCGTATTTTGATTCACATCATAGAAGAAGCTAAAAAGAATGCTAGTTCTGTTCGATCTTGACGACACACTAATTGAGACGACGGCAACAATCATCGAACCAAGGTTGGATAGAGCTCTTGAACAAATGATAGGAGCCGGCCTCGAAATTTTCGACCGGGATGAGGCTCTAGAAACTTTGGAGCGGTTGAACCGAACCGCTACAAGCTCTACCGACGCTATCAAAGAATTTGTACATCTCTATGGGGGTGGTGCAAAGTTTATAGAAGTTGCGATCCAAAACATATCCGATCCGGAGCTAAAAGATATAAACCCAGAACCGGTGTTGGGCTCTGAAAAAATTCTTTACGACCTTAAAAGCTTAGCCAATCTTATTCTCGTTACAAGGGGTGAGGAGATTTTTCAGCTTGCTAAAGTGAAAAAATCTGGTCTTCCATATTCCCTATTTAGTAAAATCGAAGTCACCCGTTCTTCAAAGAAGGGGTGTTATGAAAACATTTTGAAAGAATTCAAGATGCCACCGAATCGGGTGATTGTAGTAGCAGATCGGATAGATGCCGATCTAGTCCCGGCCAAGGAGCTGGGGATGATCACTGTGCTTTATCGTGCTGCTCGCAATCGTTTTAGCATTTTGCCCGACTTATGTGTTGATTATGTGATTGAAGATATGGCTCAGCTATATCCGATAGTGGAGGAAAGATGTTAACCGTACTAGTGCAGCAACTCGTTCCCGGAACGACCATTCGCTTTGAGGGGAGAATCCTCTTATTGGAGCAGATCATTAAGGTAACCCTGCCTAAAGGACCCCCGTTTTTTAAAGCAACCCTTAAAGATCCCGTTACAAGCGAAATTTTTGAAAGGAATTTTAAGCCGGACCAGGAGATTGAAGAGGTAAAAATCTCTAAAAGAAGACTGGAATATCTTTATTTGGAAGGGAGTGAACATCTCTTTCTGGATATTGATAACCTGGAGCAGGTTTTGGTACCCCAAGAAATTATCAAAGATAGAGCCAATTTTCTCAAAGAGGGGGTGGATGTTCGTGCCCTTTTTTATGGAGATACCGTTTTTTCAGTAGAGCTTCCCCAATTTTTAGAACTTCTTGTCGTGAGCGTCAAGGATCAGGGGGGTGGCTTAGTCGGGGGTTCTAAAATTGCATCTCTTGAGACTAACGCCGAAGTTGAGGTTCCTATGTTCATAGAGGTGGGGGATATTATCAAAGTCGATACAATACAGAATCTTTACATTCAGAGGGTCTAATGGATCTTAAAATAATTCAGGATTTGATTGATGTTCTAAAAAAAAATGGCGTAAAGAATTTTTCAGTTAAAGAGACCAATGGGCAAGAGTTAGCCTTGGAATTTTCCGAAGCTGAAGAGAGTGCAGTAGAAATATCGACAGAGGAGCTCCCCCAAGCTTCATTGAAAAAAAAGGAGCCTCTGCATCTAAAAGAGGCGATCAAGGCGGAGATGGTGGGGACTGTCTATCTGTCTGTTGCTCCTAATAAGCCAAAATTTGTTGAGGTGGGAACAAAGGTTCAAAAGGGGCAGACTCTTTGCCTAATTGAAGCTATGAAAACCTATTTTGAGGTCAAATCGACTCTAGACGGTACAGTTGAGATGGTGCACGTTGAGGATAGAGAGGCTGTGGATTTCGGAAGGGCCCTGTTCTCAGTCGTATAGAGGATAATTTTTATTCTGTAAGGATACCAATGAAACGAGTTTTAATTGCAAATCGTGGGGAAATTGCCGTAAGAATAATACGAGCTTGCAAAGAGCTCGGTCTAGAAACTGTCGCTGTCTACTCAACTGCGGATAAGGATTCTTTGCATGTTTTCTTAGCCGACTCTGCCGTCTGTATTGGGCCAGGCCCAACTCCGGAGTCGTACATCAATATCCCAAGGATTTTGAGCGCTATCGAAATCAGTGGTGCAGACGCTGTACATCCGGGTTATGGATTTCTTTCTGAGAACGCCAATTTTGCAAGGATGTGTGAGAATGCCCAAGTGACATTCATAGGACCCTCATCTGATGCGATTGACCGATTGGGAGATAAAATTCAGGCAAAAAAAATAGCACTTGAAGCAAAAGCTCCCGTAGTTCCAGGCAGAATCCACGCTTTTTTTGATCCCATGGAAGCTATGGAAGAAGCGAGGCAGATTGGATATCCGGTTGTTCTAAAAGCAAGGAGTGGTGGGGGAGGCAAAGGGATTCATATTCTAATGTCCGAAGAACTTTTTGTTGAAAGATTTTATCAAGCGCAACAGGAGGCAAAAAAGTCTTTCGGAGACGATGCTTTGTATGTGGAAAAGTTTATTCAGAACCCTCGACACATCGAAGTACAAATTCTTGCTGATAAACATGGCACGGTACTGCATCTATTTGAAAGAGACTGCACCTCTCAAAGACGCCGCCAAAAATTGATTGAGGAGGCCCCTTCACCGGTTCTAACTCCACAGGAAAGAAATTATGTCACACAATCCGCGGTACGATTGTGCAAAAAGGCAGGCTATAACTCTGTCGGGACAGTAGAATTTCTTTTTGACCAGGATCGGACCTTCTATTTTATGGAGGTTAACACAAGGATCCAGGTTGAGCATTGCGTTTCTGAGGAGTTGACGGGGATAGATTTAATTAAAGAGCAAATCAAGGTCTCTATGGGGGAAAAACTAACGATTGCTCAAGAAGACATCGAGATGCGGGGAGCTGTGATGGAATTTAGGATCAATGCCGAGGATCCGGAAAGGAGCTTTTTACCTTCCCCGGGTAAAATGGATCTATTTCAGCCACCCCTAGGTCCAAATATCCGAATCGATACCCACGCGTTTAATGGGTACACAATTCCCCCTTTCTATGATTCGATGATCGCAAAACTGATCGTAAAAGGGAGGAATCGCGAGGAGGTGCTTAAAACGGCATCACGAGCTCTGGATGAGTTTTTCGTGGGGCCCATCAAAACGACAATTCCTTTTCATAAGTATCTGATTTGTCACCAGGATTTTACCGATAATACACTTACCATCAATTCGATTGACAAATGGATAGAAGAGGGGCTTTTAAGCAATAGAGTCACTGCGCTCGTCTAGTGGATAAACTTTATTCCCTCTAATCCTATATCTACACCAAAACTTGACAAACCTTGCATAATGTTTGAAAGGTTTTGGTGTAGATAAAATATCTCTTCACGTTTCTTGACTAGCCCTTGGGTGTGATTTAAAGGGTTTTTGATAGATTCAATACCTGCTGTTGAACTCTTGAAAAACCCTTGGGGGGATTTAAAGAGTTTGGTTCTAGATGCAATATTCGCTGTTCGGCCCTTGATAAACTTTGAGTGGGATTTAAAGAGTTCCGGTGTAGATAAGATTTCTAATCGTGATTAAGGATATTGAGCTTGTTCTGGTTTTTGGATTTGATCTTCTTAGGTGAACGACCCGATACAAACTCATGAAGGTCTTGAATCGTCAGAATGGCTTCAGGATCGATGCTCATGATCAACTCTTTCAGATCCGCAAGGTCCAGGCGTTCTACTACAACTAAAAGGAGTTCGCGATTAGTCTTGGAAAATCCACCCCGTCCGTAGAGGACTGTGAGCCCAAGCCCCAATTCTTTCAAAATGGTATCGCAGATCTCTTGTGGTTTAGAGGAGATTATCATGACTTGCTTCAATTCATCAAGCCCCGTGATCACAAGATCGATCATCTTGAATGCCACAACGTAGGTCAGTAGCGAACGAAGGGCGATATGCCAATCTTGAAAAATCAGCCCGTAAGCCGCAAACACAAAAAAATTGATGAAGAGTACGACCTGACCTACAGTAAATCCCATTTTCTTATTGATGATGATACCGAGAATCTCGGTACCGTCGGTGCAGCTACCGCTTCTGATAATCAAGCCGGCTCCTATTCCTAAAAGAGCACCGCCGACAACAATAATTTCAAGGGCATCTGCTATAAAAGGGGGAAAGTTGCTACATAAGATCAGAAAAAAGGCAAATAGCAATACAGCTATGATCATCTGTATGACAAATGTTCGACGTATGAATTTGGATGCAAGGACAACAAACGGAGCGTTGAGTAAGATGATATAAAGGGGAATGAGTGATTCATTAAATAGGCGACCGAGAATCAAAGCGATACCTATGACGCCACCATCAATAAGATGAGCAGGGACAAGAAATACCTGGATTGCAAAGGCTGCTACAAAGGCGCCTATAACCATCATTAATGTGCTGATGGCAAGCTGGTAAAAGGATCTTGATTTGATCGTTGCTACAGCCATAAATATAACGGGAGAGACGGGACTCGAACCCGCAACTTCTTGCGTGACAGGCAAGTGCTCTAACCGATTGAACTACTCCCCCACAATGGGTATTGGGCACAGCAGGACTCGAACCTACGACCACTTGCTTGTAAGGCAAGCGCTCTACCAACTGAGCTATGTGCCCCCATTTGGAATGTGAGTAATGTAGCACCTTTGTGAATTACAATCAAGGATTTACCGCATTTTTTAGACGCGTGCACAAATTTTAACAAAAAAGCTCTCTTAAAGCTCCTCTATGAAGATTCCTTTATCTCACTTATTTTGAACAGGTTAAGAGCAGCTTTTGTATCGTAGTTGACTTTGCAAAAAACCCCATTTTAGACTATTTTTCTATGTTGGTATTTTATGCGATGTTTTTTTCATTTCTTATTTATTGTGCTCTCCTTTTTTTCCTGTACAAAACAGGACTGGCAAAAAGACGCTTTAAAAGTGGATAGGGTAGCGTCGCAGATTGTCCACGAGCTTGCACAGGTGGACAGTAAAGATACCCTTTTAGAGAGGCAGGAAAAGCTTAAAAATTTGTTTCATCAATTCACCATTTGTCTGTGTGATGCGGATAAAAGCAGAAGACAGCAGGGTTACGATAAAGTTTTTTCTTTAGGTCTTGTCTCTTTACAAAAAATGCAAGAAGAGACCCAAAGAGTTCAAGAAATTCAAGGCTGTAAAGAGATTTTAGAATCGATGCAAAAAGAGGGGCTTCATTATTTAGATGCCTACGATAGAAAACTTCAGCGCATAGATCCCTTTTTAGGCTTTGAAAAGAAAGCTGTGCGCGTAAGACGATAGAACTAGAGCTGCTTTAGGGGGAAAGCCCCTTTTTTTTTGTCAAATATTCTGCTATCGCAATCGCAAGCAGGCTCAGAATAAAACCTGGAATAAGGGGGGGGATCGAAGTTTTGAAGAGCAGATTGCAGGCGGGGAAAGTTCCGCTCGCAAAACCCCCGGTAAGTATCCCTGCCCATGCACTGTATCGGTGCAGGTTTTTTCTAACCAGGCAGGCAATTACAAGGGGTCCAAAAGACGCCCCCAGTCCAAACCAGGCATAAGAGACAAGATCAAAAAGGGAAGAGGGCTTAAAGGAGGCGATTGTGATCGCAATCAACCCTACAAATAGTGTGGAGATTCTGGAAACGACAAGCACTTGTCTGTTCGTAGCTTCCTTATGGAAAAACTTTTTGTAAAAGTCCTCGGCAAGAGTAGAGATCACAACAAGGATTTGAGCACCCATCGAGGTGATGGTGACCCCTATGATAGCTGACAGAACAAGCCCCAGAAGAAAAGGTTCGAGCGTTTTTTTAGACAACTCTATGAACAAAAGTTCCGGATTGGAGAGGTTTGTAAAAGTCAGACCTCCTACAAGTCCAATCATAGTTGCTGCAGTAAGAGTGATCGTTTGCCACGTCATACCGACTGCCATCGATTTAGGAATCTCTTTCGGATCGTTAATCCCCATGAATTTGGTGAGGATGTGAGGCTGCCCAAAATAGCCTAGCCCCCAGCTTGCCATGAGAAGAAACGCTGCAAGAGCTGCTGCCGGTGTAGAGGGGATAAAACCCGATAGATCTTGGAAAATCGTATCCATTGAGACAGATGCGGACAGTTGCAACCAACTTAAAAAGGGGACCAAAATAATCACAAAAAGCAAAAATAAACCTTGCACAAGATCGGTCCAAGCAAGCGTTACAAAACCGCCTAAAAGAAGAAAAGGGATCACAATAAGCATTCCGAAAATGATTGCGACAGTGTAGGGGATAGCGGCAAGATTTTGTAGAAGCAGCCCCAAGCCCATCAGTCCTGCAGAAATATAGACCGAATAAAAAACCAAAGACATAATCCCCGTTAAGACTCTGGTAAATCCTGTTGTGTCCTTGCAAACGCTTTCAAAAAAAGAAAACAGCGTAAGGCTTTCATAACGGGCCGTCTCTTGGCGAAGTTTTTGGGCGATGAATTGCCAGTTCAGGTACATGAAAAAAATGAGCCCGATTGCTACCCAGGAACTCTTCAATCCATAGGTGTACACCTGTGCAGGGTAGCCTAAAAATATCCAGCTGCTCATATCGCTTGCATGGGCAGCCAATGCGGTAACGAAGAAATGCATTTTTCTCCCCCCGATAATAAAATCGGCAGAATTTTGGGACTTTTTATAGGCAAAAATTGCAACGGCAAAAAGTGCAATCAGGTAAAAAGCAAGAGCCAGTACTTCTAGTGAAAATAGATCCATAGATGACAAGATATTAAAGGATTCAAAAATTTTTAAGGCATTAGAATTTGTTTAAGGTAAAATTTAATAGGGATTTTCAGGTGTCACCCCTAAGGGAGAGAGGGGCTTATTGAGGTCGGGGGAGAGGGCTTTTGACGTCCCGAATTTAAAAGAGGCCTCGCTTAAGTTGTTGATCGCGTTTGGAAACTCCTGGGATAGGTCTTTAAGAATCTCCTTAACCGTTTTGCGCCTTGATTTTTGCCCAACCGGACACTGACACATGACGCGTAAGAATCCATACTGTTCTGAAAAATTCAAAATGGAGGCTTCATCAACTAAAATCAGAGGGCGGATAATCGTAACGCCGTAGCGTAACATGGGGACTTTAGCCAACATCCCTTCAAAAGAGGCCGTGTGCAAAAGATTCATGAAAAGGGTTTCTACGTTGTCCTCTTTATGGTGGCCAAAAGCTAATGTGGAAATTCCCCTTTCCAAAGCTTTGGTAAAAAGGAGCTTTCGTCTTTCTCTGGAGCAGCTGTAGCATTCAAGAGTTTCTAATGTCTGAGTCGATTGGAGGATGTGCAGGGGGACTTCGATCTCATCGCAAGCCTTTTGTAAAATTTTTTCGGCCAAAGAGGCTCCGCAGGAAAAAGCTCCGCTTACGTGAAAGGCTTCAATTTCAAACGGAAAAACACCCCGTCCGCTAATCGCTTTTAGCACATAAAGTAGGGTCATGGAGTCTTTACCTCCACTAAGCGCTATCCCTATTTTTTTTTGATCTTTTAAAAGATCGAATTTCAGAATAGCTTTTCGTACCAGGCTCTCAATCTGCCGTCCTGTTTGTGTCCAGGGGGGGGTGGGAATCGTCCGTTGCATTAAACTCTTGAAATTTGTAATCTTATCAGAAAATTTTAATATATTTTATCTTGATCTCCCTGATTTATCCTTAATCGGGAAAGAATAATAAAATATTTTGAATCATTATAACTTTTTTATATAGTAGATAGCAAGCATGAATCAAAAAGTCGGACGGAACGATCCCTGCCCATGCGGTTCAGGGTTGAAATTTAAAAAATGTTGTGCACTCAAGACCGGGATGCAAAAGTACAAGGCTGAGGTGATCGTTCAGGAAAGCAAAATAGCCTCTATAGCTGGAAGAATCCAATCTTTAGGCCAACCTAAGAACCTAAAAGAAAAAGGGTTGTCTGAAAATACGGATTCGTGATAGTCTCTATAGGTATATTTTGCCGCTGTAGCTCAATTGGTAGAGCGCCCGACTTGTAATCGGATGGTTGAGGGTTCAATTCCTTTCGGCGGCACATTTTCCGGGGAGGTCGCATAGTGGCAATTGCAATGGACTGTAAATCCGTCGACCTTGGTCTCCGTGGGTTCGAGTCCCACCCTCCCCAACTTTTTCTTTTTTCTCCCAACTAATTTTCATTTATTTGTTCAAGAACAAATTTCTTAGTTCTAAGCAAACTATCTATATCCATTCAAAGCAATTAATTTAAATTTCTATTACAAATAAAAACATCTTGTTGCATTATTTTTTCCAAGTAATGCAATTAAAAACGTAATCTTTATTTTTGGAGGTTTGATTTGTCTTATTTCGTATTACTGGGCTGCCTGGTATTATCCTCTTTGTATTCAACCATCGGGCCGGAAGGTTTTCATCCATTTAAAAATCGTGTTTTTGTAGAAACCGGGACCTATAAGGGTGAGGGGATAATGCGGGCAATAGACGCAGGTTTTTCTGAGATTATCTCTATAGAAAATTACTTCCCTTTTTTTGATCTTTCAAAACGTAAATTCTCGAAGTTGAAAAGTGTAAAAATTTATCATGGTGATTCTGCTTACGTGTTGAGAGGTTTGATAGAAAAATACAACGAACCGATTACTTTTTGGTTGGATGCACATAATGTCTACGATAATCGGGAAATGCCGTGGATCAAAAACTCCCCTCTAATGGCTGAATTAGACCAGATCAAACTTCACCCTATTAAGAACCATACAATTTTGATTGATGATCTAGATCTATGTGGCGGATATCTTTTCGATTATGTGACATTAGATCAGATCAAACAAAAGATTTTAGAAATCAATCCAAAATATTCGATCACATTTATTGATGGGGGTTTAGATGGGCGCTATAAAGAAACTATTCTTGTAGCGAGAGTGGAATAGATTCGACGGATTCTTCGGATTTTACTGTAATGATAACGCGAAGGAGGCCTGTTAGGCCTCCTTCATTTTATAAGTCTTATACAGGGTCTTACCAAGCGACAAGGTTGGCGATATTTAAAGTCTTTGCGACAAATTTATCCCAATCATAAAGAGAGTTACATAACATTTGTAGTACAAGCGTTCTTAATTCAGGTGTGAGAGTGGGTAAATTGGCTAAATAAATATCCAATTCTTCCAGGATCACGTTGGTATGTTCTGTAACTAATCGGCTTTTTCCATCCATCCACGCAATCAAGCGGGGGTCGGGTTCCTTTGTGTGAAATTGATAAAAGACCATTTGCAAACTGCCCCGGTCATCATCGTCTTTTAGATAGAGTTCGTAGATTTTTTTTAGTTCTTCCAGAGCAATAATATCTTTGGATTGAGGGCTAAGCCTTAAATCTCGAAGTTTATGCTGGATAGATTCTATAAGCTTATTAAAATCATAATCTTCAATTTTTTCAAAAAAATTAGAACCCGAACCCTTGAGGATTTTGTAGCAGTACTGGTTCCAATCTAGAAGTGAAGATTCTAGATGATTTGCTATTTGGTTTAAAACTACTAGATTATACACACCTCGGTTCTTAAAGTAGCTCGCAATTTCCGGGTGATCTAGGATCGTTTGGACTAAAAAGCCCCTTTTTTTTACATCGTCTAGTAATTTAGGATCTTTTTTTACAATACAGTAGATGTATTCCATTGAAAGGGCAGCTTCCATTTTGAAAGGAGGTTTTAGCGAGCTTTGGCAAACTGCTGAAGGGAGATATAGAAGATCAGCGAATTTCCCTTTTTCTACACCAAGCTGTTTCAAATGAAATTTAAACGGGATACGGTTTTCTAAAGAGAGTTCCGCGTTGATTAGGGTTGATATGACAAACTCGGGGTCGATTGACGGGTGAAGACAAGAAAATCTTGATTGGGAAAGTCCATCATATCCTTTTGAAAGATACGTGCAAAGGTCGTTGCCGATAATACGATGAAGGGTAGCATTGCAGCCGACAACCTTTTTAAGCGCTTTAAAAAAAACCGTACTCTCGTGATCGCGATCCAGCTTCAAAAATGATTCCAGAGTCAGCAGGTGATACCTTCTAGCACAAAATGTCATGGCAACCCCCCATTGGTAAAAAAGGTTGGCGTGACTTTGTCTTGTAAAGGCAGGGTGAAGCCTCATTGAAAAAAAACTAGGTACAACTTTTCGAGTCAAAAAAAAGGATTTGCTTGGAAAAGCCGGCGGTGTGTGTGTGACAGGTTCCTCTGCAACAGAACGGCTTAAGAGTGGCGTTTTGGAATCCCTGGGCTCATAAAGGGATAGATAACTTAGTGCGGGAAAAAAAGTTGCAGTTGCCATAAAACGATCGGGTTTAAAAAAAGATTGGTCAACTGTAGCATAATAAACAAATGCGTACGATCTTTTTTAGATAAGAACTAAATGAGATACAAATTTTTCTACGCTTGAAGAGATTGAGAATCTTTGTGCTTCTAAATGACAATCACGAGGTTGTAATTTTAAAGCCTCAAGGCATGCTTTTTTTAGGTCCTGATCCATGAACCCGGAGATGCCCTGGGTCAGAATTTCTTTTGGCCCATATTCCGGAAAAGCTGCGCATGGCAGGCCCGCGGCTAAAGCCTCTACTATGACAATGCCGAACGTGTCGAAGCGGCTGGGAAAAACAAGAACATCGCATTTTTGCAAAAGGTGATTGATTTCATTTTGAGAATGGACCTCAAAAAAACGGGATCTATTTTTATACTCACCTCTAAGGTACTCAAACTCGCCACCGCTCCCAATCACCCATTTTTCTCCCGAAAGATCCAGATCAAGAAAGGCCTCGAGGTTCTTTTCTTTGTCTATGCGCCCAAAATAGACAAATACAGGGTTGGTTTGATTGAGTCTTTTATTAGGATCAAAATGAAACCGTTCGGTATGAACTCCGGGGTGCCAAATTTTTATCGGTGGCCTGCAGCCAATATGCAACAAATAGGTTTGAATTCCTTTGGAGACGGTCATCGTCGCATCTCCTTGGTGAAACCATTTCATATACTTGTTTATAAAAACAGGCGGTATTTTGAATCTTTTTTCTAAAATAACATCCAGGCGAGTCAAGTAAGAGGTTGTGAATTTAAGTTTCCGTTTTTTACAAAAATGGCGGAGGTAAAGACCCACTCCGTACTCGGTATAAATATGGATCGCATCGGGGGTAAATTCTAATATTTTTTTATTTAGCCCTTTTTTAGGCCATAGAGCAAAATGGAAACCTTCATGGATTTTTTTTGAGGTGATAGAATAAAAATCAGAAGGGTCGATAATCAGGACCTCATGGCCTTCGCTTAAGAGCCCTTCAACTGTAGCATTTAGTTGGGTAGTAGCTCCCGAAAAGAGATCCGGTGTGGTATCTGTACCTATAAGAATTTTCATAGATGGCTATAAACTTCAGGGATCTTGTATTCAAAAGGATTAAATCTATAGTTTGGCATGGCAAAAAAGGCCCTCTAGCCTGCAGATTTTCGGATTTCTTTAATGTCAGCCTCGAGAACCTTTTGTTTTTCATCGGAGGGATTGCGGATGTAGTCCTGGGTATCTTTTGCGAGTTTTTGTTTCAAATCTAACAAGTGCTGGTTCACCATCCCGTTTGCAGAATCCTGCATGGCCTCGAGAGATTCCTTCATAGCTTTGTAATATTGCTGCTTTTGGGGATCAAAATTGGAATGGGCTGCCCCTTGAAGACTTTTATCGAAGATATCTACGCTTTCTTTAAATTCCTGTTTGTAAGTGGGATACTGTGGTTGATTGGGCTGAATTTCCATCTAATTTTCTCTTTATTGAAAAATAATTTTTAAATAACATGAAAAAAAAATTTGGGCAATATGTTCTACAAGACATTCTTTCTAGGCTTATTTATTGCTAGCGCGGTTTCTTTACCGGCAGCACCAGTAAAATCTCCCCAGCAAATCCAAGAGGAGATCGATCAAGCTCAAAAGGATTTTGAAATAGCAGAAAAAATGTTTATTCCATGGTATACCGGTCCTTTGATCACAGGTTCGGCCAAGAACGCTCCCAAGGGTAGGATCAACCTACAGCCCTACCTCACACTCAAGACTTCGTATGGGGTATATGACAATAACCGCAAATACGTCAGCACCCCGAGTGAATTTTCTGTAAACCCACTTCTGGTGTTTCAGGCAGGGTTAACAAATTGGCTTGATATCAGCGTGCAGCCTCAGGGAACTTTCAACTTTTTCCAAGGTGATAGCGGGGGCGGATTCAATGATTTAAACATAGTATTGGGATTTCAAGTTTACAATGAAACCCCTTACATCCCCGGGGTGCGGCTGCTTTACACGGAGGTAATCCCTACCGGGACCTTTGATAGACTGCTATCTCCTTTGGATGCAAGCGGGTCAGGTGTTTTTAAGAGCGTCATTGGGCTCAACATGGGGAAAACTCTATGGTGGTTTCCCTTGCATCCGATGCGTTTGAGGCTTGCAACAAACGTGCAGATTCCAACAGACAAGGCCAAGGTTTACGGCTTAAACTCTTACGGAGGGGGAACAGATACGAATTGCTCTGTAAAGGTCGGGTCCACGTTCAATCTCGACGTGGGTTACGAGGTGACGCTTACACAAAAATGGGTTTTTGCCTTGGATTTTGTCTATACCCTATCGGGTAAAGCCTATTTATTCGGGGGATATCCAGGATCGAGCGCAGCCGGTAGACTTTTGGATATCGGCTATCCTTCATCGGATAATTTTTCTTTAGCTCCTGCTATCGAATATAATTTTGGCGATTCGGGTGGTTTCATCGGGGGTGTCTGGTTTTCTGTCGCAGGACGAAACAGTTCCAGCTACGTATCGGGAATTCTATCCTATACGCAGCTTTTTTAGGTTGGGACCTTTTTAGATTCCAAAGCCCGTCTTACTTCATTTAGGATAAAGAGGGTGACTATGCTTAAAAGGGAGGTGGAAATTAAAATCCCTTTTTCCATAGAAAACCCATGAGAGAAATGAAGTAAGACTATAGGTGTCATTGTCCCAAAGAATTGTGAACCGAGAAGGTAACACCAGGAAAGGGTCCCATATTTGCTTTTAGCCCCGCTTACCTCATATAAAAAGGGGTAAAGGGGGGCGCTAAAAAGGGTGCCCAAGAGAATTATTTCGAGTTGAAGGCTGTGGCTGGAGGGCTCTAGAAACCCGAAAATAAATGGCATTGGGCTTAAAAGCCCGCACCACAATGCCCCTTTTATGAGTGTTTCTTTCTCATAATAGCGAAGGATCCACCCAAAAACCCACAAAAGCACTACGTCTAGAGAAATTAAAAAAAATTGAGAATCTAGAGGATTTTTATCAAAAAAATAGCTGGGGATTACAAGGAATGCAGTGCTGTAGCAAAAGGCTGAGAAGCCGGTTAACAGGAAGATAAGAGCTTTGGAGGTAATTCCGATTTCGGGGGTATTTTTGGGAATTGGGGAGGAGTTTAACTGTTTTTTAGGGAGAAAGAAGATACCTAAAATCAAAATCAGACCCATCATATGAGCTGCAAAAAACGAAATTTTCAAAAGACCGATCTTTTGAAAAAATAGGACAAAACCAAATGAAAACCAGATCCCAAGAGCCGAAGAGGTAGAAATCCACCCACTGAGCCTTTTTTTCATCGTATCCTCAAGGTTAAAATCAAACACGATTTTGGTCGCTCCTACTATCTCGTTGGAGGTAAAAAAAGTTTGGAAAAAGTACATAAGGGCGAGGCCCTGTTTCAGAAATTCGGGAAAAAAGTAGGACAGAGCCCCTAAAAAAACAGATGAAATTCCTGTCCCAAGGTAAGAGATCCTTAGAGTCGTGAGTAGAGAAAAATAGCGCTCTATATATTGGAAAAAAAGCGTTCCGATTGGTTTAGCTATAATTCCCACCGGATAGATTTGAAATAAAAAGCCGATATTTTCCAAGTAGGGGGTGTCGGAAAAAAACAAAAAAGGGAGCAAAGGGGTATAGATAATTTTCAGAGAGGTTAAGAAATGCTCCAGACCGTTAAAAAATAGAATCAAGAGAATGAAACGGGGGGGCTTAGAAGGTTCCATTGAGACTCAGCGGGAGTAGAATAGTATCGTCGGTAGAAATCAGCTTTTCAAATTTTAATCGAAAAATACACTTATCCTCTAAAAAATGGCAGTCGAAGGTTTCCCCCAGGTGGTTTTTTATACAATCGGTCGAACCGAGGTCATAAATACGATGATTTCGAAAAAGGATCAATGATTGGGAGAGTGCTGTCACCTCTGGTAAAAAGGTGATGAGTTCGGAGAAGGTCCAGGCTTCAGGGATCAGGACTTTAAGTTGAATATGCCCTTTAAGGCTGATACGAATTGCCATATTTTAAATGAAGAATAAACTTTTGGTGGGAAGAATCGTTAAATTTTTATTAAAAAAACTAGTATAAGTATACCACAGACCCTGCTAATAAGACCATATTTTTTTAGGTCAAAATCGATGTGTTTAGAAATGCTACCTCAATATTTTATGGAAGAGAGTTTCAACTATTTAAAAAGGTCTAAGAGCCGTTTTTGGGGTTTGGAACGGGAATTTTGATAGCACCTAGTGCTGAAATTTGTCGGTATCTTAAAGGATCTTCGGTTTCCATCACTTTCAAAACTAATTCTCCCTGGTTAGATCCAAATAGCTTCGTTTCCCGTTCAGACAACAGCAAAGCGTAGGGGAGCGGATTTTTGGCATTGAAAACCTTTGATATTTCCTTAAGAGCTTTATTGAATAGCTTTCTTGTCCGATAAAGCCTAAAAGCAAAAAATAAAGAAAGCCCAAGTGCTGCGATGTAAAGAAAGGGGACAAAAAAACCTAAAAGTATCGTGATGGCAAGGATATTAGCCTCCCAGGGGTCAAAAAAAAGGGGGCCTAGAAGCTTGCGAAGCCCTTTTGAGGTTTCAAAAGCTAGAAATTCCTCAAAAATCGAATCTTCGTGGGGAGCCTTGATCGCATGAACAAGTTCGTGGTCAAGTGTCTCTTTCGGGGCAAATGGGCTAATCTCAATTTTTGGGATAACAATACCGTCCTCATATTCAAATTTTGTATAAGCGGCAAACCAGGGGATAAAAGCCTTTTTTTTCTCAACAGTTACATAGACAGTTTCAACCCCAAAAACTGGATTCTTAAATTTGTTAACGGGCAGTTTTTTTAATTTGTGTACCCTTTTTAGAAAACTATCCGGATCCTCTTTCTCTCCAACCAGGATCCCCTCTATAAATAGCTCTTTAAGATCTTCTTTAAAATTGTGCATCGACACCGACCCGTAAACCAATCTGCTGCAATTCGGTTTTACTGTGTAAAAGGGGGGTAAATGCCGGGGCTCCAAAAGGGTAGTAGTTGTAAAAAGGGGTGATAGAAATCGCCACATATTTGTAGGGGTCAAGAGCTAAACTTATGGGGAATTCAATTTTGTAACCAATAGAAGAGGGTATTTTTTGAAACGTGCTGCCGGACATTTGTCTGAAGGTTTGTATTTGAGGGAGCATTGTGAATACAGAGCTCAAAGAAAAATAGTCGCCGAGATGGTAATCGATCCCAATTCCTAAAGGACAATAGAAGCTTACTGTCCTGTCCCAGCCTAAGAGCTTTTGATAATAGATCCCAAGACCTAAAAATGGGGTAAAACGGAATATGTCTTGACGGTTGATGGGAAAGGAGTAACCGGCTTGTCCTTCTAAAATAGATTGGGTGAAAGGGGCTTTAGGCTCTCCGTAGTGAAAAAGTTTCCCTTTGGACACATCGATAGTCCCGCTAAAATAAGGGCGCAGTAACTCTTTTTCAAAAAGACCTAAAAACAGCCCTTGCGACTGGCCGTTAAAACCAAGAATATCTTCTTCCAGCACAAGATTTGTATCTTGAACGTAAGGGTCTATACTGATTGAAAGCGCACCTAGATAAAGTGGGAAACACCAACCTAAAATAGACCTCATCTAAAAATTTGCTCCATAGCTGAGCTCAAGTCCCGCTTTCGGCAGAGCTAATCCCGATTGAGGTTCCAGAACTTTCTCCCTAATAGATTTAGACAAATCAAGCTGAACCAGGTGTTTTGTTTTATTTTTGGATTCTATCTCCATCCCCATAGAGAGGCCGGCTTGCACGGACCTCGCATTTTCTGAAGAAAAATCGTTAATAATCCCGTCGTAGCTTAGGCCTGCACCAAAAAAGGTGGTCGGAAAGCTCTCCTTCGCAGCAATTTTTTTATACATCATCACCTTCGGAAATGAAAAGTAAAAAATCGATTCCTTCACCCCTAAAGGTTTTTTGCTCATCCCCAGGTTCATAGAGATATCCACCATATTTTCGGTTGAGGGGCTCTCGTACTGTAAACCCGTAGCGATGTGGGTGTGCTGGATGATCTCTTTTGTGTAAATTTTTTTTTCATGAGGCATCTCGGCCGCTTTGATGGCAGGATAAACCGATCTGAGAACCTTAGGGGTATCTTGGGAAAAATCGAAGGTTACTTTCCCAAAAAGAGGCAAGGAGAGAAGTAGAAAAAATTTCATCATATAAAAATTTTTAAAAATCTTAAGTGTCTCTAATCTAACTCAAAACTCAATCGATAGTCTAGTTTAAATTTTAGTTCTTTCGGCCTCCTGCATTCTTTGTTAGACCTTTAGAGGATCTTATTATACAATAAAAAGTATCCATGGAAGTCGACATACATGATATAAGTTCCAAAGGCCTCGGAGTGGGGCGCAAAGACAAAAAAGTCCTTTTTGTAAAGGGAGCTCTACCCCATGAAAGGGTGTCGGTTACCCCTACGAGAATAGGCTCTTCAGTCCTTGAAGCGGAACTTGATGCGATTCTTAAGGAGTCCCCCGAGAGGGTAATTCCCCGCTGCCCCCACTTTGGAAAATGTGGCGGGTGCCAGCTGCAACATCTTTCCTACGAAGGTCAGCTGAAGACGAAGCAAAAAAGGGTTCAGGATGCACTCGAGAGAATAGCAGACATAAAAGATGTGACAGTCGCTGCTGTGAAACCCTCGGTCGAATTTGCATACAGAAATAAAGTGCAGCTTCCGGTCAGGGGGGGCAAGTTGGGCTTCTTTGCTGCAAATAGCCAAGATTTCGTACCGATAGAGCATTGTCATCTGCATCTCAAAAGCTCGCAAACAGTTCTGGAGGAGATATCTTTGATGGATATCCCGAAAGAGCTGGACACCCTCGTGATGAAAACTGCATTTTCAACAGAATCCATTTTGATTATTTTCTCCAGCTATTCCCCTTTAAGTACATCCTTAATCGATTTTGCAAAAAAAATAGTCGCAGAAAAAAAGAGGGTTAAAGGGATTTACTTCACCCAAAGACAGCAGGATTCCAACTATGTTTTTGGAAAAAAATTCACCCTTTTAGCAGGTGAGGAGTTGATCGAGGACAACTTGCTGGGGTTGAAATTTGCAATTTATAAAGATGCTTTTTACCAGGTAAACCCTTTTCAAGTGCCGCTTTTATACCAACATGTTATGGATCTTTTGGATCTGACATATCGTGACAGGGTTCTGGATGCATTTTGCGGTGTCGGGACTATGACACTTTTAGCTGCAAAGAGTTGCCAAGAGGCTATCGGGATTGAGTGTGTCGCAAGTTCTATTGAGAGTGCAAAAAAAAATTGCGCGCTCAATTTGATTCAAAATGCTCAATTCTATTTAGCCAAAGCAGAAGAAAAGATCGGGGAGCTGGGCTATTTCGATAAAGTGATCCTCAATCCCCCTAGAAAGGGGTGCGAAAGCTCGGTTTTAGAGGCTCTTAAAAACCAGAGGGTCAAAAAAATCGTCTACGTCTCGTGCGACCCTGCTACATTTGCAAGGGACTGTAAAATTTTGAAAAGCCACTATAAGCTCAAATCTGTACAACCTTTCGATTTATTTCCCCAAACTGTACATGTGGAGACTGTAGGTTGTCTGGAATTGATTTAAATCTCGTAGTTCTTCCTAGGGATTTCCAAGAGGACTTAGCCGGGCGAACATCACCCGTATCTTTGTGTAAATTATCTCAGGTCTCAACCGATTTGCAAAAGATTGCTAATTTTGTAGCAGGAAAACGGCTGATCCGCTCCTTTGGGGGGGCGACAACAGATAAAAGTCACGCTCAAGAGTTGCTCAAAAGATCCTTTCAGCCTTCAGTGGAACCGGTGGAAGCCTATGCCAAGCTTGGGAATGTGACGGCTGTTCTGCAAACGCGAAATTCTTGCGTGGTCTCTCTTAAAAGCCCCTTTTCATCGCAGCATAAAGAGATGGTGATTTTAACCCCGCCTGCATGGGATGCGATCTTTCCTCTCGAACAAACGGTTTCTCAGATCATCTCTTTTCGACAAGAAGATACGATCGTTTTCACCGAAAATGGCTTTTTGGAGAAATATAATCTCAGGCTTGGGCGTACGGCCTCGATCTACTTTGGACCAAACACAGAGGTGCTCCAAACGGTCGGAGAGGAGGCCCCTTTTGTTTTTTTGTTTGATCCCAATAATTGTCTCAAAGTGCTCTTATGGTCGAATTTTAGAATTATGTCCGAGATCCAAACGGAAAAAAAGGTAAGGGCAATTTTAAATTTAAACGGTCGTTACCGTCTTTTCTACCAGGATACATCGAATGCAATCCTTGAGCTTGATCAAGAGGGTGTTATAAAGCATCTCACAATTTCTTCGAACAATTCCTTTTCTCAAATAGCTCGGTTCAAAGCAGTCAGTTCAAACTCACAAGAGTCCTTCTTTACAGTCGAAACATATGAGGGGAGTTCCCTTGTTCTTTTGGATCATAAACGCGAAACGATCACGAATATAATGAATAAGATGTGTTTTGAAAAAATAATCCGGGTTCAAGAGCACATTATTGGGCTACATAACAATTGTATCTATGCTGAAAGTATAGTGACCCATAACGCAAAGATTCTTTTTTCCCCTGCGATGGGGACTATACTCGATTTTTGCGCATCTGAAGAGGGCGTTTTGCGGGTTATAGTGCAGCAGTTAAACCGTCTATTGCTCACCAAGCTTATTTTCCGCCCATACAAAAAACTTTTTGTGAATTCCGAAGCCTAAGCTGATACAGCCCAAAACAGGTGCCAAAACTTGAAGAAGGGGGGGATACACTAAAAAGGGGACAACCCAAAAAAATCTGTGCACCGGGTGACTTATTGGGGTCAACATCGGGGTATGGATCAAAATCCAGCTCGAGACCATAAAAATATACGCAAACGGGGCATAAGCAGGATAAATTGTTGCATAACTTATAAGGAGGGCTATCTCGACCAAAAGGGTTGCGGGGGATTTTTTTGGGGTTAGTAAAAGGATGAGAAAATAAAAAAGAATGGAGAGGGCCCCGGATGCAAAATCAATAATTGGGAAAGTGAGGAGAGGAAGAAAAAGGACCATTTTTTCTTTTTGGGAATTAGGGATGTTTAAGGCCGCTTGAGCCGTTTCAAAAGCCTCTAGAATAGGGACCGGTAAAGTGAGGAGGAGTTCTAATTTTTCTAGTTGTCTGATCCATGTCTGCATAAGCTCTTCGGAGTGTACACTAAAGCACAAAATTAAAGCTTGAGTTTTTGCTTCTTCCCGCTGTAATGTTTTATCAATTATGATTAAAATAGGTCTATTTGGAATCGGAAAGCTAGGGAGAGAGGTCTTGCGTCTAGCCCCCTCTTTTTCCTGCCAGGTCGTCGACCTTCCGGCTGCAGATATTTTGATTGATGCGACCTTTAAAGACAGGGTGCTCGAAAACATCCGGTATGCAATGAGTCAAAAAAAACCGATTGTTGTGGCAACTACCGGCTGGTATAAGCAGCTTGAAGAGGCCCAAAAACTAGTGGAATCGACCGGGGGCTTTTGCCTTTATGCCCCAAATTTTTCACCGCTTGTCCAAAAAATGATCCAGCTAGCACCACAATTCAAATTGGAAGGCCTGCAAATTTCTATAGAAGAGACCCACCACGTAGAAAAAAAAGACAGCCCGTCCGGAACCGCGCTTCAGCTAAAAGAGGCTTTAGGGGATGTTTCGATCTCATCCAGAAGAGAGGGGGAGACTATTGGCAAACACAAAATTGTGTTCAAAAATGGGTGTGAGCAGCTCACTTTGGAACATATTGTTACAGACAGGGGAGTTTTTGCTCAAGGGATTCTTCAGATTTTGCCCAGGATTTCAGGACGGAAAGGTTTTGTGCATTTAAGAGAGTTGTTATGTTGATTACCGCTTTGGCGACACCCTTGGATAACGAAGGCAGATTAGATATGAAGTCTTTTCATAAACTTCTGCAGCATCAAAAAAAAGGGGCGGATGGGGTTATTGTTGCCGGGACGACCGGACAAGGTACTTTGCTCACTGACCAGGAAAAATCCATTTTGCTCCAGGCGACAAGGGATTATCCGTTTTCGAGGGGACTTTGTGTGAGCGACCTTTCCTTGGACCGTGTTTTAAAAAATATGGATCTTGCAGAGATGCATGATGTGCAATACCTTCTAGTGACTCCCCCTTTTTTTGTCAGACCTACGCAGCAGGGAATCCTTTCTTTTTACCATATGGTTTTAGAAAAAGCCCCTTGCCCTGTTATTTTATACAACAACCCCTCAAGGGTAGGTGTTGCGATCGATACGTCCGTTTATGAAGGTTTGAAGGGCCATAAAAATCTCTTGGGCGTGAAGGAATCACAGGGAAAAAGCCTATTGAAAGGGATAAATATTCCTGTATTTTCCGGTGATGACGAATGGATTGTTCCCTATAAAAAACAGGGTGCTATTGGTGCGATATCCGTTTTATCCAACGTTTTTGTAGAGACAGTAAAAAAGGCTTTGTGCCTCGATCCGTTCTCAGAGGACCTTTTATGTGTATTGAAAAGGGCTTTTGTCGGTGTCAATCCTCTTTCAATTCAATACATTTTACATAAAAACGATCTTTTTTCGACCGATCGGGTGAAAGCAGAAATAGGTGCATTGCAAGAGGATGAAAAATTAAAAATTGATGCGGTTCTAGAGGAAGCTTGGGGAAAATTAGCGTTGGCATTTTAGGGGCGACCGGGGCTATTGGCGAAATGTACCGTAGGCTGCTGTCTTCTCATCCCCACTTTCAAGTTCGCTTCATGAGTGCTTCCAAACAAAAAATTGGCGACTCCTTGGACGGTATGGGGCTACAGAGCGTTGAGGATATTTCTAAAGCTAAGCAGTTAGGAGTCGAGCTCGTTTTTTCCTGCTTGGATACTGAAACGGCGCTTACTATGGAACCCCTATGGGGTGAAACATCCCTTGTTATCTCAAGTAGCTCGGCATTTAGGGATCGGGATCGGTTGATTCTTCCGGAGATCAACGGGGGAAAAGTCATTGGTAGGTCAAAAGGGATTTTTGCAAAATCTAACTGTACCTTGCATCCGATCGCACTCATTTTAAAAGAGCTTATAGCCTTTGAAATCGTCCATGCGACTGCAACTACATTGCAGGCAGTCAGCGGAGCGGGTCGCCAAGGTCTGGCTGCGATGGATATTTTAGACAATGTGATCCCCTTTATTGAGGGGGAAGAAGAAAAAATTCAAGAGGAATTGCACCTTCTTTTTAACCAAAACATTCCGCTCAACATCACCTGTTGCCGGGTTCCCGTTTATGACGGGCACATGGTTTCACTCGAGGTGCAACTTAAAAAGCCGTTTATTTTGGATGAAATCTCTCATGCATTTAAAAAGGCGCCTTGGATCGAAATTCTTGAAGAGAAGGATCGACCTCAACCCAGGCTTGACAAAGACCGGGGGAATGGGATGCACGTTTGTGTGGGGCGAATGAGAAAAGGGGCCAACAACACGGTCCAGTTAGTAGCGCTTGCACACAACCGAGTACGCGGGGCTGCTGGAACAGGAATAAAAATAGCAGAGATTGCCTATGGTTTTACTCAACCGGGTGCATAGCCTGAAAAAAACAAATATTTTCCAGGATGTGCTCGCACGTGCTCAAGGAAAAAAAGGGGTAGTTTCCCTTGCGGTGGGAGATAACCCCGGTCCAATCGAGAAAGAGGTGATTGAGGAGCTTCTTGAAGAGGTGAGAATTTTTGGCACCGAGGGTGGGCATAAGGGGTATCCTCCTGAAGAGGGGTTGGACTCTTTAAAACAGTGGATCAACAAAATTTTTTATAGCGGCCGATTTTCTTTAGAGGAAATCTTCATCTCGGACGGAATCAAGACCGACCTTTTCAGATTTCAGACCCTGTTCGGCCCCGAGGCCCGATCCTCTTTTTTTCTCCCCGGCTACCCAACCTATAAAGAGGGATGCGAAATCATTGGAGCTCCAACCCATCCAGTGTACTTGGACTTTGAAAGCGGGTTCAAGCCATTAGTCGATTACGTCCCTGTTTTTGATGTTTTTTACCTGTGTTCACCGAACAATCCGACTGGGATCGCTTTGACGCAACAAGAAATGGAGGCGTTGTTTGCAAAAGCTCGTCACAACGGTGGAGTCATTGTCCACGACGCTTGCTATGCACCCTACATTCAGAGCAATAAACCACGCACGGTTTACTTTGACGGGCAGGCTTTGGACGTCGCCATAGAGCTTGGTTCTTTTTCAAAATGGGCCGCTTTTTCCGGGATTCGCCTCAGCTGGGCCGTGGTCCCGAAGGAGCTGAAATTTCGTGATGGGTCCAGCATTTTGAAAGCTTATACGAGTTTTTTGAACGCTACCTATAATGGTGTCAGCTGGCTTTCGCAAAAAATGGGGTGCGCTCTTTTAAAAAGGGGAAATATTTATTTGAAGGGCGCCGAAACGACGATGAAAAGGGTCCGTTCAATGAAGGAGCTTTTCAGATCCAGCGGATTTGAGGTTTTTGGTGGAGAGGATGGCCCCTATTTTTTAGTCAAAACCGGGGTGGATTTCTTGGAAAAATACAATATTTTAACTTTGCCCCTCTCGTCGTTTGCGCCTCAGTACAAAGGGTTTACCCGGGTGTCAGGTTTCGTATCAGAAAAAAATTGGGAAATTGTAACATCTAGATTGCAAAATTCTTTCTAAAAGCTCTAAAATTAGGCTCACTTTTTTTACCAGCGAAACGCGATGGATCTTGAGTTTTTTTGGGTAATGAATGAGATAGACACGTTCTTTTGGGGTTTCGTGGCGTTTTTTCTCATTATACTCCTTGGTTTATACTTTACCGTGCATACCAGAGCGTTCCAAATCCGCTCCCTGGCGCAGATTGTTAAAACATTTTACCATTTCTTGCGTCACCCCGCGTCCGAGTCTCACTCTACGGGAATCCATCCTATCCGACTTTTTTTTACCTCTGTTGGGGGGATGATTGGGATCGGGAATGTCGTTGGAATTGTCACCGCGATTCAGTTTGGGGGGCCGGGTGCCCTATTTTGGGTCTGGGTGACTGGACTTGTAGGGTCGGTTATCAAATATGCCGAAATCTACCTTGGTTTTAAGTACCGTATTCCAAAAAGTTGCGGCAGCGGATTCCAGGGGGGACCGGTCCATGTTCTCAAAGAGGCCTTCAGTCATAAAATTTTTCCGGTTGCAGTAGCAATATTTTTATGTATCTACTGCGTTGAGGTATTTCAATTCTCGGTTATGGTGGAGAGTATTTCCTATAACTACGGTGTTGAAAAACCGATAGCTATGTTTCTCCTCCTATCGATGATACTCTACATTGTTATAGGTGGTGTGGATCGGGTGACCAAATACTGTATGTACATCAATCCGGTGATGATGTTTGGGTATCTTTTTATGTGTTTTTGGGTCATTTTTTCCCATATCGGGGAGATACCGGAACTCTTGAACACCGTCTTCAAGTCCGCGTTTAACGGGCACGCTGCAGTCGGAGGGTTTGCAGGCAGCTCCATTTTAATGACGATCCGTTATGGTGTCGGGAGGGCAGCCTACTCTGCAGACATCGGGATGGGATATGATTCGAGCATGCAGGTGGAGTCAAGGGTGAGCCACCCGGAGAATCAGGCCAAGCTAGCAATTTTCGGTGTCTATGTGGATAATTTTTTCTGCTCGTTGACCTGTATTGTGGTTTTGCTTACCGGTGTTTGGAATTTGAGCCCTATGGTGGAGCCCTCTTTGGCTGTGCAAGCAGCTTTGGCCCCTTATTTCCCCTTTGTTACAAAAGCCCTCCCTATATTCTTTTTTATAGCGGGTTTTACAAACATAGTGGCCTATTTTAGTGTAGGTGTGAAGACATCCTATTATCTGTTCCAAAAAAACGGGAAACAGATTTATCTTTTATACGGACTTATAGCGATGCCCCTTTTCTCCTATTTGGGGGTCTCTTATGCATTGTTGCTGATGTCTTTATCAGGTGCCGGGCTTCTGATTCTGAATTTGACAGGAATTTACCGCTTGAGAAAACAGGTGATTTTTGTCCAAGATATTGGGATGAACCAGGAACTCACTCGTGAGAACAAAGTCCTTTTAGATCAAAAGTAGAGTTTTTTTCGAACTATTCATTGATCTGGTTGCGCGGGAATAGCAGATAGTGGGCAATTCCCGGTCCGATCAGAGGGAGGATGAGACCTACAATGAACACCGCCGGATAGAGAATCGTAGCATCTAACGGAGGGGAAAGAATCCAGGCCACCCCTACCAATCCGAAAAGAAAGATCGTTATAACCGCGTTGATCCCTTTTTCTGCAAAAGGGAATAGAAGATAGCCCCTTGAGGCTAGACCTGCATATATACCCAGGGCATAAAAATAGAAAAAGCCAAGAAGGTCCGTTGTTGGGCATTTAAAAAATAGAATAGCTATTATGCCTGCTACAATAAAAAAATCCAGAAATGGGGGAATTCTACGGCAAATTGTCAAAATGGGATCTATAGATTCAAAGTAAATAACTAGCAAAATCAATCCCAAAAGAAGACCGCCTGCGACGTCAAGCGGAAAATGGACGCCTAGGTACAATCTTGAAAAAGCGAAAAGAAAGATACTTAAAGCTAAAAGAAATCTGTAAAAAAAATTTTTACCTTGGGTGATGAAGTAGCCCAAAATAACCATCGTATGGGTAGCCGCACCAGAGGGAAATCCGAAGCGGTGGGCTGGAATTAGCCAAAATTCCTCGGGGGGGCGAGGGTATTGTATCTTGATTTTTGCAAAAAACACGGTGAATAAAGAGATAAAAAAAAGAGAAAACAGGTGGGAACCCCTCAATTTACCCATTTTAAGCCAACCGAATAATACGAGCGCGTGGTAGAAAAAAAAGTTATCAAGATACCCTAAGAAAATAAAAATGGGGTTCAGCCAATCTTTTCGATGCTCGGCGATTTGCTGAATAATTGCAACCTGCTCCTGATAAAAAGGTTCTAGACTCATACCTTTATACTAACCTGACCTGAAGGTTTATTCGCAATCGGATTTGGTCAATTTTTGAAATGGTATTACGGCGTTAAAAAAATCGTTTATTTTACACATTTCCCCCTTTTTGCTAAACTGTTCCCCTATGATGAGAAAAATTATGGGTAAAAACACCGTAGAAGAGGTGACTACCTATCAAAGCAGGCGAGTTGTTTCAATCACAACATCCTCAAAAGAACTTTTGAATGACTACCAGAGGAAGGGATTCAAGGTAAAACTTGTCGAAAAGCAGGAGATGAACCGGACGCTTCAATCCGACTCCCATCAGGGGATTATGGCCGAGGTTCTGGATGAAGAGCACGCCTTTAAGGATTGTATTCAAGCTCTTAAGCAAAAGGAGCGGAGCGTGGTGGTTTTACTCGATTCGATCCAAGATCCGCAAAACATGGGCGCTATCATGCGCGCATGCGAATGTTTTGGGGTTGATTGGATATTGCATACGAAAAATCGGGGAACGCCTATCACACCGGTAGTCTCCAAGGTAAGTATGGGAGGTTCCGAAATAGTTCCTCGATCTACTGTTTCCAATGGAGTCGATGCGATTAAGAAATTACAGGGTGAGGGCTTTTGGATCGCCTCGTTGGAACTTTCCGAGAAGGCTGAATCGATCTATAGCTTTGATTTTCCTGATAAAATCTGTTTGGTTTTTGGTTCAGAAGGGGAGGGTGTAAAGTCGCTGATGTCTAAATCGAGTGATTTCCACCTCACTATACCGATGCTAGGCAAAATAGATTCATTGAATGTATCTCAAGCATCGGCAGTAGTACTCGCTTTGTTGCGGGCAAAAAGGGGATCTGACGCTTCTTGATGAGTCGCCTATGATCACTCATCTTCTAGTATTTCCTGGATGATTTGCCAGCAACGGTTGCTCTCAAAGTTTCCAGGGTTCACAAAACCTGCAGCGGCAATAAGGGCTTTCCATAAAGCCCATCCTTTTGCACGCATCCAGGTCTTTTCGTCTAGATCTAGAGATTTTTTAAATAGAGCACGACTTTCTTTAAAAAATAGGTTCCAGGCTATCACAAGATCGCAAGCGGGATCACCGACAGTGAGCTGCCCAAAATCGATCACAGCTACAAGCTTACCGTCAGCCACAAGCAGATTTCCCGGACTTAAATCGCCGTGCACCCAAACAGGTTTTTTTTCATTTTCAGAAGCCAGCGCCTGTTCCCAAATTGCTGTAAGAGCTTTGGAGTCTGTTTTATTGTGCAGCGCCTCAATCGCTCGCCGCACTTCCGTATTGTAGGTTTTCAGAGGGCCACCACGGTAGAAGCTGTGTAGTCCTGGAGGAGGGCCCAAAGATGCATCAATAGATTCGAAAGCTTTGAGAAATTGAGCTAGTTTGCGCGCAAAATCATTTAGATCTTTTATGTTTTTAAGGATGCTGATGCCCCATCGATCCAGCTGTATATAGACCAATTCCACGGATATCCCTGATCCGGTTTACCTATTTTTAGGGGTGTGGGAATTTGTAAGGGGAGAGATCCACTTAGCTTCGGGAGCCAGTAGTGCTCTTTTTCCACTTGCAGGGCATAGTCAGCACTGCTTGGGATACGGATCAGCATTTCGTCACCAAGATGAAAAGAGCGATTATCCCACCCGCTGGATGATACCGGATAGATGGCCAGGTCTTTCCACTCCGGAAATTGGGATGCGACCAAGCGCTTGGCAAGTAGAGAGTTGATTTCCAATTTACTTTGACTCATAAGGGCTCAAGTAAGACAAAATTCAAAATAAACAGGACAGAAAGGGGAAATTTATAAAAATTTTCCTCCCCTTTTTTTGGAACAAAGAGGGTAATATCATAATTTAAAACCCATCTCTTTCAGAGTGCTTTTCAGTTTTTCGATGTGGTTCCCCTGGAAAAGAAAAACAAAGTCTTTATAAGACCCTCCGCATCCAAGTTCCCTTTTTACAGTTTTTAAGAGAGATTCAGCCTCAATCGGCATCAGCTTGAGCCCTTTGATCAGGGTGACTTCTGCGTTTTTGCGCTTCTCTACAGAGAGCAGAGGCTTGGTTTTACGTGTATTTTCTGAAGGGTACCAATCGCCCCCAAGAGTGAATGGCATAAAAAATGATCTGCCTGTTTAAATGACCTTAACACTAACCCAATAGAAAGAAATTTACAAGCCTATTAGAGTTCTTTAGGGATAAAAAAAGACCCGATATGTATCGGGCCTAAAAAATAAAAGATGTGGTTCGAAGCAATAAAGAGAAATTATTTTCTTTTATCGTCGCAGCATGACCAGGGTCTGGCTGTAAGAAACCAGAATCCGATTTCTCCTACGGCCGAGATACCGATAATGACCAAGATGAGTCTATATAACCATCCCTCTCCAAAAAGAAGGCTCAAAAGGTTGTAATCATCACCAATAACACCTGTTAGACCAAGACTTAGGCCTCCCAGCAAAAGGGCGCAAGTGAATACCCACTTTAAAAATTTAATCATGCTTTCCTCGTTTTGATTAAAAACACTTCTTTTTTTTCATACTTTAAAAAAATCAAGGTTGCAAGGAATTTTTTTGAAAGGCATGATTGTTTGTAAAAAAAATATGAGCATAGAACTTGTCATCACTCTCTCGCTAGCCGCACTCACAGCTTTGTTGAGCTTATTTGGATATTTTATTTTTCGACACCTTAAGCTTAGAAAAAATGTTTTTTTTGAGGCCGTAGCTTTCCCTTTCTACATTTTTATCTGGTGGTTATTCCTTGTTTTTATATGCAATCAGATAAATTTTTTAGAACCCTACACCGTATACCTCTTTGAGCTTGGGGTGATCTTCTTCCTTGTTTTTTCCATTTATAGGTTCATAAGGGGAGTAGAGGAACGTTTTATCGAGGGGAAGTATCTTTTTAGTCACGTTGACTTGACCTCTGTTAGAGCGATATCAAGGATCATGCGAGTGATTCTGACATTTTTTTCCATACTGCTTCTTCTTCCGGTTTTTCATATTCCTGTGTCGGGAATCCTAGCTTTTGGCGGAGCTGCTGGTGTTGGTATCAGTTTTGCAGCAAGAGATTTGCTCGCTAATTTTTTCGGTGGGTTTACCGTCATGTTAGACCGCCCATTCAGCTTGGGTGATAAAATCAGGGCATTGGATGAGAATTTTGAAGGGTATGTGGAGCATATCGGTTGGAGATCGACCAGATTAAGGACCGATGAAAAAAGACCTTTATTTGTCCCCAATTCAACTTTTCTAACCATTGCTATAGAAAATGTCTCTAAAATGACCGCAAAAAAAATTGAGAGAAATTTCTATATCGATCCAAAAAAGATGCAAAACATCAAACAAGCGATCGATGCACTCACGCAAAAGCTTAGAATACACCCCTCAATAGATAAAAAAGAGATCGTTTCGGTGTATCTCAACGTGTTTACCCAAATAGCTCCGCAGATCCAAATTTTCTGTTTCACAAAGAAAATGGATCAGGCCGAATATCATGAGGTGATACAGGAAATTCTTCTATTAGCCATGGAAATTTTTGAAGAAAACGGAGTTCAAATACTTTTTAACCCTATGGGGAATACAGCCCTATAAGGTAGAATGGATCCGATGTTCAAAGGGTTTCGTTATCTCTCGTTGAGCCTGTTCCTTGTGCTATTGGGCCTTCTGGCAAAAGGGAAAGAAAAGGTTTCGTTGGAACCTGTTCCTTACGCAGGTTATGCCAAGAGCTGGTTGGAAAATCGGACCGGTACGTATCTTGAGCTTGAATGGCTGGCTGATCAAAATGTGCATGTCACACAGGAAAGCGTGGGTGCCGTAAGCGACTATAGCCCCTCCTACGTCCTTTATAAAAAATTTTATCCTGAATTTGATAGAACCGTACTTACATTAAAAGCACTTGAAATTTTTTTGAGGGGTACCTACCGGGATTACCTTTTTTTTACCCACAAGCAAGATCCTCAATTTCGTCTAAAGTATGGTACTTTCAAGGAGATTCAAAAATTCTTCATTTCTACGTTTGAAGAATTGAAAAAACAGAACTGCGAAGATATTGAGAGCCTCTTAGAGTGTTATATTCTTTTTTCCGACTTGGGAAAAACGAAAACTGCCCGTAAATTAGCGGCCGTAGCGGGTGTCAAGGAGGGAAATCTGGATCTTTTCTTTTGCAAAGTCGCTTCCTTATGCCCGGAGATGTATCCCTCGTATAAAAAATTATCGCCAACCAGTAAAAAGATTATCGTACAGCTGGCTAAACAGATCCATTTTGGTCACATAGCGCATTTTGAGGGGGGAGCGGAGTTATTCAAAGAACTGGAACAATCCGGTTTTTTAGACAACCCGATTTTGGTGGACCTTGCTTTTATTGGCCATATTTGTGATGTTGCAGGGGCACAGGGGCATGTGGATCCGTGCACCTCTTTGAATTACAACGAAAAAACGCACCAACTTCTTTTAGATGTAAGGGAGGCGTGTAAAAATATTAAAACCCATGGCTCCGGCAGTGCCTGGGGTATATTTCTTCAAACAAGGGCGAAAGCGCTGGAGCTTGGCACCGAGGGGAGGATGAATCATGTCTTATTGCGGATAGGATCTATGATGCGTTTAACGACACCCTATGAAGCCTATTTATTGAAAAAATCTCTTTTTAAATTAGATCTACAAGAGATCGAAAATATTCAAAAAGCATTTAATTGGGAAAATAAGATTTGCGCAAAATATATCCCGGCAGTCTTGTTGAATCTTTTCAACAACCCCAATCTGGGAAACAACCTTGCCGATCGGATAGAAAGAACGGTTGAACTGGGCCTGCCTTTGATTGCTTCTTCTATAAATCAGCAGACTAAGAGCAAAACCAGGCATCCTACCTTAAATTTTAATCCTGTGGCCAAGGTTGCAAAAGAGAATCCCCAGGCTCTACTAAAGGAGGCCGTCAGGATAGATCAAAAAGGTGTGGTTAGGATCGAGGAAAAACTCATCTAGTGTTTTTTGAATTTTTTGAGTTCTTCAAGCCTAGATTCTTGCGTTGTAGTAAGGAAGGTGTCCAGTTCTAGGAAGTTGTCCTTCATCACTAAAAATTCGTCTTTAGGTATCGCAATCAGGTCTGTAGACTCCAGGGCGACAACTTTTGCAGTTCTCGTTATGTCTTTTGTGAGAGCGATCTCTCCAAAAAAGTTACCGACCTCTAACTCTTTGATGATTTTTTCACCATTGCCTTCAAATTTTTTTACGACGGCTACCCGCCCTTTGAGGATGATGTAAAGATAATCTGCAAGGTCCCCTTGATCAAAAATCATTTCCGAGGCTTTAAAATGGAGGTGGTGCATCGTTTTTCTGGAATTTATGTTGAGCACAACTGGCTCGGATGGGATGAAAAGATCGAGAATCCAGGTAAAAAGAACCTTTAATTTTCTGGAAAGACCCGGCATTTTTGACCAATAGATCGCTCTCCACATGAGCCAAGCGGTAAAACCGGAAATTTTTATCCATCCAAAAAGTTCTCCGACAGCTTTTCTATGCCCAAGAGCAGCCAAGAGACCCAACGGTTTAAATTGAAAGGGTTTCATAGGCTTTTGGGCCATTTTTGCGGCCAGATTTTGTGCTAGTGTTTTGGCTTCTCGAACTGCAAATTGTGCTGTAGGGGGGGCAAAGCTGCCGTCGGGGAGCGGAATGTGTGCTGCATCTCCAATCGCCCAGACATGGTCGAAGCCTTCTACTAAAAGGTTTGGATCTGTTTTAATCCTATCGTGCGTTATGGGCAAACCTTGTGTGGCTGCAAGAACGAGATTGAGGTTCGCTGGTGCTGTAGAGATCACTGTTTTTGAGGGGATTTTTTCGTGATTGCTTAAGATTGCATGATGAGGGGTAACCGCTTCGACTTTGAGACCGCTTTTGATTGTGACCCCTTTTTTTCGAAGGAGCTGCATAGCGTATTTTCCTAAAGATGGGGAAAGCTCATTGAGTATGATATCTTTAGAATGGACCAGATAAATCCGTATCTCCTCTTTCTTTATGCTGGGGATTTTTTTCAGCATTTTACCTATAAAATCACAGACTTCAGCTGCAACCTCCGTACCTGTAAATCCTGCTCCTCCTATCACAAATGTGAGGAGTGCTTGTCTAAGCTGAGGATTATTTTCGGTCGCGGCAGCCTCGAAAACATTGATGACATGGTTTCGTAATATAAGTGTATCGGAGAGGTTTTTAAATCGCAGGGCATGCTGTGCCACACCATTTTGCAAATGGATAAAATCGGTAGCATTTCCCAAAGCTAAAATAAGCTCATCGTATTCTAGTACGATATGTTGTTTTTTGAATGGGCAGACGAGATATATTTTTTTCCCCTTCAGGTCAATTTTTTCGATCTCGTTGATATAGAGAGTCGTTTTTGGAAGAAGGGAGCTTAAAGCGCTCACCGTATCATAGACTCCTAGAGCATCCCCGATTACCTCTGCCAGCATAGGTTGGAAAGTCATGTAATTGTCACGATTGACAAGGCAAATCTCTACATCTTCTTTAGATAAAAGCTTATGTAGGTGCTTGGCGGTATACACGCCCCCAAAACCCCCTCCAAGTATGACAATCCGTCGCTGCTTGCCTGACATAAAACCCTAATTTACCCATAAAATATTATTTTATAAATAAAATTACAACCTAAAAATTTAGTATCTTAGGCTGATGCAGTTAAGGGTTCAAAGTAGGATTCAAGGGATAGATATAAGTGCTCTTTGGCCTCAAGTGAGCTTGAATAAGGGTGGGTCAAGAACCTCTTTTTAAGAACAGGGTGATTTGTGAGTAGAAAGCTCCCTAGTTGTTTGATGGGGCCTATAGGGGAGGGGCGCTGGAAAATATGCTCGAAAAAGAGGTCGAGTCCCTGATAAAAAAGGGATGGATCCGGGCAAAATGATTTATTTTCTAAAGCGGATTGAATTTTAAGGAAAATAAACGGATCTTTAGCCGCCTGCCGGCCAATCATCAAATGATCGCACCCGGTCTTTTCAAGCATATCTAAAGCTGCCTCGGGGCTGGTGATATCGCCATTGCCACAAACCGGAATCTTTAGCTGCTTTTTTGCCTCTAGTATATATTCCCATCTTGCGGGATGCGTATACCCATCTGCCTTAGTGCGCGCATGTAGGGTAAGCATCGAGCACCCAGCATCCTCCACAAGACGGATGTTTTTTTGAAAATTCTGATCGTTTTCAACGCCGATTCTTATTTTTGCAGTGACGGGAACAGGGCACTTTAGAACCATTTGATACAAAATTTCGTAAAGGGTATCGGGGGTATCCAATAGGCTTGAGCCGGCCCCTTTTCCGGTCACAGTATTTGAGGGGCAACCACAATTCAGCTCCACACGATGCGCCCCTTTTGCTGCTAAAAGAGCCGCTGCCTCGGCTAGATCCTTCGGATTTACCCCCATAAGTTGCGCGGCTTGAGGGATCGGAGCGGTCGCTTGGGGGTTATATTCGCGCAGTAGACTTGGAAGATGGGGATTTGTGGGGATGCGGATAAATTCTGTGCAACACTCATCAAAGCCACCAATAGCGGCTAGCATTTTTCGAAATTCGATAGCCCCTAACCCCTCCATCGGGGCTAAAAAAAGGCGGGGTTTGATTTGTTGTTTCATACAGCAGCAAAGATATGGGATTTAGGATTTTTCAGCAGGAAAGACGGAAGGATTTTCTTCTGTCTCGATAGCAGGTTCTTCGATCAGGCGGGCCCTTTCTTTCCAACCGGAACTTCTATATCTTAAATAAATTGGTAAAGTTGCAAATATGCTGTAAAACAACCAAACCCAGAATGCGTAGATCACATGAGTCTCAAAACTGTACACAATCAAGTATGTTGGCAAAAGCATGAAAACCCAAACAGAAAAAAAGCCTGTGAGCATCATAAAAAAGGTGTCGCCTGCAGCTATGAGAATACCCCCTAAAAGCCACCTGAAATTTTCAAAAAGGATATAGACAGCTAAGAGCGGCATCACCATTTTTGTGCAATAGATTAGTTCAGGGATATCTACGGGTACGGCATCTTTATTTACAAGGTTGATGATGAGAAAATCGGCAAATAAAAAGAGGGAAACTGCCGTGAAAACTAAATAACCAAAGCTCAAAACAACGCCCGATTTAGCCAAATTAGAAAGCATCGATTTTTTATTCGCTCCAATGAGATTCCCGGCAATTGCAGAGGCCCCTTTTTCAAGACCGCAACCAAAAAAGAAATACAGCATCAGAATAGATTGCACAAGATTTGCTGTTGTAATGTGCAACGGCGATAGAGCAGTCATCATATGATAGAAAATAGCCCAGCCCGCTATCTCAAATAAAATGAAAATTCCCGGCGGAAATCCGATGCGGAGGATTTGTAAAAATTGCGCTCTCTCAAATTTAAAATTGGACGTGCCGAATTCCTGCCTGTTTTTTTTCCTGTAAAAAATAGAAAAAAGGACAATAGCCTGAATTAAAGTACCTGCACCTGTGGCAATAACAGCGCCTTGAACACCAAGCGAAGGGATCCAATCTTTGTATCCAAAGATTAGAAAGTAATCGAGGACGATATTGACCGCATTCCCTAAAAGCGCAAGCCACTTTATAATGTTCGATTTTCCTTGGCCGACAAAAAAAGCGGTGAAAGCAGCGAGAAGAAAATAGGCGGGGCTGGAATATATAGTCCACACAAACCAATCCTTATTGTAAGGGGTGGACTGCAAAATCAGATCCGCGATCATCGGTGCAAAATAAAAAAGGAGGGGGGAAACGAGAAGGGTCAAATAGACCATTTGCCAGGGGGTAGAGCCTAGAGATTTATACAGGCCTGCGCCGTTTTTTTGCGCAATAATCACCTCCGACATCGAAATCAGGGTGACAACGGCAAAAATAATAGCCCATGCAGGGGTCCCTGCTGTAGTACAGGCGGTCAATGCGTCTTGTGAATAGGCTGCCAAAAAGACCCTATCAACAAAAGTCATGACAAACATAGAGAAGTAACTGATCGCAAGAGATACTGTCACCCCCCATAATTCTTTTACTGAACCTGTTTCGAATACCTTTTTCATGAGAGAATAGCCCCGGAAATGTTAAAAATTTATTTAAATCAAGTGAAGAGAGGAAAAAATTACGAGAAATAAATCGAAAAAATAGACTCTTTTCACTGTAGATAAAATCATTCTCTCATACCTGTTTTAGAGGGGTCAAGCGAAAAAAAACAAATTCTGTTGCGTTAAATTCGACGCGAGTGTTATTGTGTTGTCATCTTCAACGAACACGGTGAGTGTAAGACGAAGAATAGCAGCGAGATAGCTGCAAAGTTCTGTGACAGTAATAATGAAGTGACGAGCGGCGAGAATGTTGTGTAGAGCTTACTAAGAGTAAGTGTAACAACTTCTCGAGTATGCTCTAGTCAAAACTTTTTTTAAAATTATTTTCTGAGAATTTGATCTTGGTTCAGATTGAATGCTGACGGCGTGGATGAGGCATGCAAGTTGTACGAAGTGAGGGCTTGTCCTCACTTAGTAGCGGAAGGGTTAGTAATACATAGCTAACGTACCCTTATCCTCGGGATAACGGCTGGAAACGGCCGCTAATACCGGATGAGGTAACATAACTTAAGTTGTGTTCACCAACGTGGGGGACCCTGCAAGGGGCCTTGCGGATAGGGAGCGGGCTATGCTACATCAGCTAGTTGGTAGGGTAACGGCCTACCAAGGCTAAGACGTATAGGCGGGTTGAGAGACTGACCGCCAACACTGGGACTGAGAACTGCCCAGACTCCTACGGGAGGCTGCAGTCGAGAATCTTTTGCAATGGGCGAAAGCCTGACAAAGCGACGCCGTGTGAATGATGAAGGCCTTCGGGTTGTAAAGTTCTTTTGCCAGCGAGCAAGAAAGGTAAGTGAATAACTTGCCGATTTGAGAGTAGCTGGAGAATAAGCACCGGCAAACTCCGTGCCAGCAGCCGCGGTAATACGGAGGGTGCAAGCATTAATCGGAATAATTGGGCGTAAAGGGCGCGTAGGTGGATTAGAAAGTCATTTGTGAAATTCCGGAGCTTAACTCCGGAGCTGCAAGTGAAACTTCTAGTCTCGAGGATGGTCGGAGGAAACGGAATTCCACGTGTAGCGGTGAAATGCGTAGATATGTGGAAGAACACCGGTGGCGAAAGCGGTTTCCTAGATTATACCTGACACTGAGGCGCGAGAGCGTGGGGAGCAAACAGGATTAGATACCCTGGTAGTCCACGCCGTAAACGCTGCAGACTTGACGTTGAGGGAATCAACCCCCTTGGTGTCGTAGCTAACGCGATAAGTCTGCCGCCTGGGGAGTACGCACGCAAGTGTGAAACTCAAAAGAATTGACGGGGGCCCGCACAAGCAGTGGAGCATGTGGTTTAATTCGATGCAACGCGAAAAACCTTACCTGGGTTTGACATGCAGAGGACAGGTCTAGAAATAGATCCTCCCGCAAGGGTCTCTGCACAGGTGCTGCATGGCTGTCGTCAGCTCGTGCCGTGAGGTGTTGGGTTAAGTCCCGC
>JBEIFH010000012.1:0-45522 GCA_040382515.1 Chlamydiia bacterium
CCTCCTAACTTCCCTTAGACCCTTTTTCTTCGCAAGGTAGCGTTTTTCTTCGCAAGGTAGCGTAACTAGTTGTATCGACTCCCCTCCTAACTTCCCTTATGCCCTCTTTTTTGTGCGGGGAAGCGTGTAAGTATTTATAAGGAAAAATTCGGGGGACAACCTAGGGTACTTAGCTCGGTCAACCGTTGCAAAGCACCCGGAATATTCTAGGGATCTTAAAGGAGTAGCAAGGTTGGAGACTCAAGGATCTTTTTCAAAGTTCCCAAAAACTTAGCCGCATCCGCTCCATCAATCACGCGATGGTCTGCAGCCAATGTTATCCTCATCTGCCCCTCGATCGTCCCCCCAATGCCTAAAATAGCCCCTTGTGGCGGATTGATTATGGGCATGAAGGACTCGACGCCAAACATCCCTAAGTTCGAAAGGGTGAATGAGCCCCCTTGGTACTCCTCGGGAGTCAATTTCCCTTCTTTGGCCCTTTTAGCCAAATATTTCACCTCTTTCGATAGATCTTCCATCCCTTTAAAATCGGCTAAACGGACGATAGGGGTAATAAGACCTTCGGGAATGGAGACGGCAAGGCTGATATCCACCGTATGGAAGCGGATTATTGATTGCGTTTTTGAGTCAAAACCGCTGTTAACTTCAGGATGTTCTCTCAAAGCAAGGGCTGTTGCTCTCAAGATGAAATCGTTGACCGTGTACTCTAGACCATATTCCTTGAACTGCTGGCGGATTTTGAGCAGTTCGGCCATATGGACAACATGCGTTATATAAAAATGGGGAATGAATTGCTTCGACTGCTGCAATCTTTTTGCGATCGCTTTGCGCATCTGGCTCATCGGCAAAAGAGTATAAGAGCCCGGTTTTTCCTCAGGAAAACTCTTGCTTTTGAGCTTCATGTAGGTGCTCGAGGGGGCCTTTTCCACATCTTTTGCAGTCACCAAACCCTGGTAACCTGTTCCCAAAACCCCATTGAGTTGCCGCCCTTGCTCTTTGGCTAGTTCTTTTGCAAGAGGAGTAGCATGCACTTCGTTTCTTGACTGCACCGGGTACACCGATTCCAGCGGAGGCGCGATAGCAAATTCGGGCTCAGTGAACGTAGCTAAAGCGGCAGGAGCCTGCCTAGAACTTGGATGCTCCTCTTGAGTAGTGGCCACTTCAGCCCTTTTTTGAGGCTGTTGCATCTTTTCGTAGTCTTGAACAAGATCGGCTATTTCCTCATTAGCCTCATCTGTCACGATCGCTATCGGATCCCCCACCTTAGAAGTAGTATGCGCTCCTTTAAGAATTTTTCGTAAGATTCCATCCTCAATAGCGTTGAACTCCACAACCGATTTATCGGTCTGAGCTGTGAAAAGGACCTCGCCGGTTTTGTAAGGCTGCCCCTCTTTTACCCTCCACTCGACAATTTCCCCCTCCGTCATCGTCGGCGAGAGCTTCACAAACTTTAAAAATCGTTTCATATTCTTAGCAGGGTTTTGATTTCATCAATAATACGTTCTGTAGAGGGTAAACAGAGGGCCTCTAAATTTGCAGCGTAGGGCAACGGTGTTTCCCTTTGCGCAATTCTACCCACGGGCGCATCGAGCAAATGGACGCCAAGGCGGGCGACCTGAGCCGCAATCTCGGCTCCCACGCCGTTGGTTCTATGACCCTCTTCTACAATTAATAATTTATGCGTTTTTTTAAGCGATTCTAAGACAATACCTATGTCCAGAGGCCTCACGGTTCGCAGATCGACTATCTCAATCGCTACCCCTTTTTTGAGGTAAAATTCTCGTGCTTCCAAACAAAATTTCAACGGACGCCCAAAAGAGACAATCGTTAGATCTTTCCCCTCTTTGAGAATTTGCCCTTTCCCGATGGGGACTAAAAACTCTTTGTCCGGAATTTCCCATTTAGTGTTGTACTCAAGCTCGTGCTCTAAAAAAAGGACGGGCGAATTTGTCCGAATTGCAGATTTCAATAGACCTTTGTAATCCTCGCCTGTGTAGGGCGCTACAACTTTGAGCCCCGGAAAATGGGAGTAGAGCGCCGCAACACAATGGGAATGCTGACACGATACACGAGGACCCGCACCGTTTGGACCCCGAAACACCATGGGCACTTGGAATTTACCCCCCGTCATGTACTGGATTTTAGCGGCGTTGGAGACAATCTGATCGAATGCAACAAAAGAGAAATTAAAGCTCATGAACTCGACCACCGGTCGTAATCCGGCCATCGCCGCACCAATCGCAAGGCCGGCGAATCCCGCCTCGCTAATCGGCGTGTCGACCACCCTCTTTGAACCGAACTCCTTCAAAAGGCCCTTGGTCACTTTATAGGCCCCATCATACTCTGCGACCTCTTCCCCTATTATGAAAACATTGGGATCACGAAGCATCTCCTCACGTAATGCCGACCGGATCGCCTCCCGTACATCCATCACACCCATATCAATTGCTCTCCAAACCCGACTCGATATCCCCAATATCGCAAGGCGCCCCTTTTTTTGCCTCTTCTAAATTTTTGTAGAGCTCCTCTTTGATCTGTTTTTCGATCCCTTTGATCTCCTCTTCTAAAAGAAATCCGGCCTCCACAAGTTGTTTTTTGAATGTCTCTATAGGATCTAAATGGCGTATAGCCTCCATATCATCTTGGGAGCGGTAATATTCCGTGTCGGACCTGGAATGTCCCTTGAAGCGCTGCGTTTTAGCCTCAATAATCACCGGACGTTTTGTTTTACAGACCTTCTCATGCACCTCTTTGAAGAGCTGGTACGAATCCAGTATGTTCATCCCGTCCAAAATATGGTTTTCCAACTCAAAAGCTCCTCCCAAATGGGGGGCTATGGGGTCCATGGCTATTGCCCGATTGTAGTGGGTGCCCATCCCCCAGACGTTGTTTTCGATCACGAATACTATAGGCAAAGACCACAAAGCGGCAAGATTGATCGACTCATAGAATGCCCCTTGCACCGACGCCCCGTCGCCTAAAAAACAGTACGTCACAAAGTCATCCCCCTGATAAACGCTCTTGAAAGCAAAACCTGTGCTCAGTGCCGTATGCCCCCCAACTATCCCCTGACCAAGGGGCATCCGGTCGGTAACAAAGTGCATCGAGCCGCCACGACCTTTGGCACAACCAAGCTGGTTGCCTAAAAGCTCTGCAAATCCGGCTGTGGGGGTGCATCCGGTCAAAAGTGCAAGAGCATGGCATCTATACGTTGTGATCCAATGGCCATTGTCGCTCCCGACAGCGCCCACAGCGCCTACCTGAATCGCCTCTTGTCCTATATACGAGTGGAAAAAACCGGCAACAAGACCCTCGAGGTAGATATTTTCTGCCATGATTTCAAACTGCCTGATTGTAAACATATGGCGTAGCAGTTCTAAAGCTTTTTCCTTCCCTAAAGAGGAGAGGACCTTTTTTTGATCAAATGTGGTGTAGGAAAACCCACTTAAAGGTGCATGCATAACACCAAACTCTAAAACCTCGGGATTAAATTGGCAATACATCTTTATGAGGAGTTGCTTGTGGCTCTAAATCTCTCGGAGCGGTTATACTAACTTCATATGACAAGATTGATTTTCTACGACACGGAGACTACGGGGGTGAGACCCGACAAAGACCGTATCATCGAAATTGCGGCCTACGATGCGACGTTGAATAAAACATTCTGCTCTTTCGTAAACCCTAAAATTCCGATACCTGCAGAAGCTAGTGCCATCTGTAATATAACGGATGAGATGGTTGAGAACGCCCCTGATTTTGGAGCCGTAGCGCAGCAATTCGTCGAGTTTTGCGAAGGAGATGTCCTTTTGGTAGCCCATAACAACGACGCGTTCGACAAGCTTTTTTTAATAGAAGAGTTTAAAAGAGCCCAGCTAGTTCTACCCGATTACCGCTACATAGACAGCCTTAAGTGGGCAAGAAAATATCGCAGAGATCTCCCCAGACACGGTTTGCAGTATTTACGTGAAGCTTACGGGATCGAGGCAAACCAGGCCCACAGGGCTTTGGACGATGTGATGGTCCTTGCCCGTATTTTCCTTTTAATGATTGACGATCTAACCATTTCAGAGGTGCTGGAGAGGTTGAAAGCGCCCCAAGATGTCTCTACCATGCCTTTTGGAAAACATAGAGGCACCCCCCTGGAGCGGCTCCCGAAAAATTATGTGGAATGGCTTGCGTCGAGCGGAGCCTTAGAAAAACCTGACAACCAGATCCTAAAAAAGGCCTTAAGTGTCCATTTTCAAGATTTTGTATCTGTCTGATTATTTTTTTAAAAAAGGGAGATTTCTCGCAGTTGTGAGTGATTGATTTCTTTAAGTTTTTATCCAATTAGTTTTTATTTAAGGAGCGCTAGAATTTCGTCAACCCCCATGCAAAATCCCCCCAAGACCGAGCAGGCCGTACTTGTTATTGTTTTTAGCGAGGACCGTAAGAGCATTCTTTTAATAAAGAGAGACGACGTGCGGCTCTATGCTTTTGCAGGTGGGGCCGTAGATATGCAAGATAGCTCTTTTGAGGAAGCTGCGAGGCGGGAATTTTTGGAGGAGACGGGTTATGAAATCAAAATCCTCAGAAAAATTGCCCTCTACTCCCCCTTTGGACCCTTTAGCAGGACCACCCATTTTTTTGAGGCAACCATCATCGGAGGGAGCCCGACCTTATCAAAAGAGACCCGAGAAGTCCGTTTTTTTTTACTGGATGCGCTGCCAAAAAATCTCGTTCCGCTCTACCACGATCTCATCAAAGATGCCCTAGACCCGAACTGCCCACCAAAAAAACCTATGCCCCGGATGTACTGGATACGCGACTGGAAATTTGTATACAACCCCCTTATATTTGTCCCCTTTTTGTGGGGCAGGCTCCGTTGGTGGCTGACAAACAAACCTCTCTTCAAATAACCCCCCTGTAAAAAGGGTCCAATAGGAAGATAAAAAAATTGGGCTTTTTTCAAGGTTTTTTGCGGGGGAAGCAAAAAGTTCTATCAAAAAGCCCAAAGAGGTTTTCTTATTTAAAAGAGGACTACATCACAACACAATTTGAACCATTAGAGTTGCCTGCCGGTTTTGCCGCTGACGATGAAGTTTTCGGTTCTGCCGCTCCCCCTCCTGCAGCTGCCGATTGAACTGGCGGTCTTGCCGCGATTGCCGCTGCCGGTTTTGCCGCTGACGATGAAGTTTTCGGTCCTGCCGCTCCCCCTCCTGCCGCTACCGGATTTTGTTCTAAGTCACAATCTGAAGTAAATATGTATTCACCACCGTTTTTAGTTGTAACCGAAAGAAACCAGCCCCGATCCATTGATTCAAAATTATAACCGTTGTAAAGCTCACCTAAAACACTTTTAAGATATTCTTCAATTTTAGGACGTGCATTTTGATCTCTTGTATGTGCTTTGTCACACAAATTTTTTAAGTCAGAAGTTAGTTTTATCGGTTTAGATGCTTCAATTTCAATTTCTTTATCCTGATGCCCTCCCTCAAGGTACCATTTGTTAGGTTCATGATCACTAGCATGGAACACCTGTGTCTCTTTATCTATAAGTTCGAAGTCTCTTAGGATACTAAATTTAAATTCATCTAAAAGGATAGCAGCTTTCCAGTGAGCGCCGACTTTCACAACACAAGCGAGGGGTTTATCTTGATAATTTCGAGCCGGTTTAAATACAGATGTTTGTATAAATGTTTTTTTCGCATCATCTTGACTCTGATTAAAGGTTTGGATGGGTACATTTCTTACCTTGCTGTAAAATGTAAACCATAAATCTCCAGATATACTATTCAATATCCTCTCTAGTCCTTGGTCAAGTTTTGCTTTATTTTGCCTAAACCATTCATCCCCTTTCGTCTCATCAAATAAAAATTGATTTTCTTCATGTCTAGCTTGGCGGTTCAACTGTCTCTGACAAATCTCTTGTTCTAAATTCTGTTTTTCCTGTCCTGAAGCCTCGCCTGCTCGCTTTTGTAAATTTCTAATACTTACTGAGTCATTGTCGTTTTGAGCCGTATAGGCATCCGCCATCTCAGCAAGAAGGGCATCTAAAACAACAGTAAAATTAGGATTTTGGGGATCATTCCAGATTTTCAGTAACTCTTGAATACGTTCGCCTACTGCTTGAGTTTCATCCGGATGGGCTACAGACCCTCTTATTCCCCCTATGATGCTTATTTTAAACAATTGAGAAGAGTTAAGCTGACAAAATATATTGCCAGGTTTCTCAGGTAAAAAATTTGGTCTTGTTGAGGCGAATAGCGCGCGTAGTTGACAATATCCATCACCTGCAACATCCACAACTAAGATATGTCTAGCTATCTGATCAATCCTGCAAGCTCTGTCGGCGATTGAACGCTCTCCGACCATTTCCCTAAGGGGGCCACAAGCCTCAAGAAACCCTTGTTTATTATGTGAATCTTCTCTAATATATTGATTTGCAAGAGCTTGCACTAAAACTTCGCTCTTGAGCTCTCTACAACATTGATTGGTAACAGGGGTTTGTAATTTATTTAATTGTGAGTTTTTCCAAAGAGCTTTTGCTCCTCTTAAAGACTGCTCGCGAACTTGCTGTTCGGCAACGGAACGATTTGGACTAGCTATACTCACGATGATTTCCCCCAATTAACTTCTACTATTATAACATATTTTTTAAATATTTTATAATAAAAATTGTAAAATGTTAAGGGTAAATAAGTTCCGAATAATAGAGTTTTTTGCCTAATTTCTAAAAAAGCGTTTCTAGGTAAATTATAATAAATGTTAAAATCTCCCCTTAAGCAGGGGCATGGCGTCCTTCTTAGGTTTTAAAAATTATTAGGAGTGCACATGTCTGCAATTGCTGGAGATCGAGGACCTCAAACATCTAATCTAGCCACCTCTAATCCAATATGTTACAAACAGAAATTAGCCAATTTGGTTAACGAGATATGGCACCGTGTGAAATGGTCCCTTTCTTTGATAGGATTCCCTATCAACTATAAGCTAAAAGGGTACGCCTGGTCTCATGATATTTATACTGAAGGGAATACAAAGGTCACACTTGGTGCCATCCCATTTTTCAAGCCAGCCGGGGGGCACACCGTTCGCATATCGATGATTGAAGATTGGGAAGAGCGGTTTATTCGTAAAAGCGTCAAAGACCAATTCGATACAGTTCGTTGCCCCACAAGGGACTTTGCCCCGGTCGATGTAGATACAATATCTAAAGGGGTTGAAGCTATAAAAAAAGCTCTTAAAGAAAACAAATCGGTCTATATCCACTGTAAAGCCGGCGTAGGCAGAAGCGGCGCTGTTGTTGTAGCCTGGATGATGTCTCACATGGCTGCTCTAGGATTTGAATCCTCTAATACGGACGAGCTTTACGAAGCGGCCAAACAAGCTGTTCAAGAAAAGAGACCCCAGCTCAATGTTTGTTCCGAGACTCAAATCAAACAGTGGTATAATAAAACTTTTGCTAATACAAGGCGCAAACCATAGCCGACTAGATAGGGTTCGGGTTGGTTAAAAAATTCCGGACCCTTTTTCTTTTTTAAAAACTTTATTCATCAGGGATCTGAATCACCCCGTTGCAGAAGTTAGCTCTTTTGCACAAAAAAATGGAATCTATTTAGAATTTTTTTAAACAAAGCTCTAAAATTGTTGAAAAATAGTAAGCTTTCTATTAAGATTTCTTCTTTTTATGCAATCAATCACTCTACTTCAAAAAGAATTCAACGCGTTTGTAAACCCCTCTATTCACCCTGTATCTTCCAAGAACAGTCTAAAGAGGCGAGAGGATCTCACGGCACTTGTCCGGATGTGGCTGTGGAAGCACTCTACGGAAAATAAACCCCACAATCTCAAACCGCGTCAAATCGCATTTTTAGAAAAAATATACCCTTTTTTAGAGACCGCCGGTACCCCTTACCTATCGGTTTTTAAAATCATCCAGCTCTCCCTTCTGCAATTTCTAGAGTCCGATTTCTCCTGTCAAATGCATCCGAAAATAAGGATGGATGGGTCCATGGCCAGGACGTTGAAAGAAACTTTTCAGAGCCTCACGAAAACTCTCATCGAATCTTTGGTTGAATTATCCATGTGTGCCGAGGGGTTTATTACCCTTTCAGGACAAAATGTGGAGGAAAAACTAGCCTATCAAAAATGTGTCGAGCTCATCAGCCATACACAGACATGCATGGAAAATTTTAGAGAAAAATTTGACGTTTTTTCCTTCGACAGAACCTTCAACCCTTACTTAAAAAGGATCGATCTATTAAAAACAGCCCTTTCCCCAAACCCCCAGGGTTCCTCTACTGATTACGACCTAGCCCCGCTTCTATTCAGCCCGGCCGACCATTTTTTAACGCTCCTTTTTGAAAAAAAACCCTACCTGTTTCGCCCCCTGCAATTCAAAAAAACCGACTCTTTATTTTTTTCCAAAATGTGGAAATTTTTTATTTTCAATCTTGAAAAAGGGCCCCTAATCCTCAAGAATATGATCGTTAAATTAGAGGAGATTGACCAAAAAAAAGAGATTGAAAGACTTAGTAAAGAGTACAGCACCCTAGCCTCAAAATTTTCTAGAGCCTCCATCTTTTTGAAAGTTGAAGAGCGACTCGCCTCCCCTAACTCAAAAAACTCCTACCTGGAAAAAAAGTTTTTAGATGAAATTTCCCAGAGGATCCAGAAATTAAAAAACGAGAGACAAGAACTGCAAGAATTGAAAGAGCAGTTTCAAAGTTTGAATGAGAAACTGTTGGAGTTGCATACCAATCTATCCCGCTTTAGCGCTTTGAAAAAGTCGGTCTGTTCCTCCTTTGGAAGTAATTTATTGGCCTTTGCTAATGAGGCAACATCCTCGCCAGAAAATACAGATCTACCGTCCCATCGAAACAGCCTTTCATTTAAATTCTCCCAATCCGAGGGTAAAACCGTTTTTGAAGTGGAGGGGCTCGATGATCAAAAGGACTTGGCGCCCCTTGTAGGTGAAATGCAACAAGCATTAGATAAAATAGCGAAAGACCCTTACTGTGAAAAATTTTTCCCCTTGCTCCAGCTCAGCATTTATACAGAATTCTCTTTCAGTCAAGCCAATAAATTTCAGGAACTGGCCCTGGACGCGTACCTATCTAAAACTGAGCGGGTCTTAGGCTTTTTTAGAAACTTGATCTCTAAAATGAACTTCAATACGTTTTATCTGAATTTCTTTGAGACAGTACTTTTTTTAGACCATGAGGAGGTCTACTTTGAACACCCCTCGGAAATGGAGATTTTTGCCGCTTCAGTGGCCTATTTTTATCGATTGCAGTCGGACTCTATAGATACAAAATTTACCGAATTTTTATGCAGCCAGAAAAATCCCTCATCGAGACTGGATCCTCTGTTTTATCTAAAAGATCCGATTTCTAAATCCCATAGCCCCCAGTTTTCAGATCCTGCACTCGTGCTTGAGTTGCGTAATTTTACCGGAAACGACTCTAAGTTGAAACCCGAATTGATCGACTTTCTTCAAAAAAGGGCTAGAATTTTTCTAGAAATTGTATCCCAATCCCCTTTAGGAAGTGATCAAAAGATCCACCTTCTCAGACATTTCCACTCTGACAACCTGGAATTTGCATGGACAGTTGAGGATCTGCTCGTTTTTACAAAAAAAATCGGGAAAAAATTTGAAGAGGCAAAGAAGTCGATCCTTGATCCATCGGCGGATGTTTGCAGCACCGATTTTTTTATCCATTCTTTAATCGTCTATTTTTTCGCCCCCTTTAAACGGGTCGAAATCGAGCACGATTTGATTAAAGAAATCGAGCCTAAAAAAACCAAAATCGAAAAGAGCTCCCCAAAGACTCCCCCTCTAGGAGCCATCAACTTGTTTCTAGATGTTTCCCCAACCGATCCTACTCCCCAGGCAGTGGCTGTTTTAGAACCTAGTGCACCCACAACTCGACAAGGCCTTGATTTTGTTAAAGCGCTGATGGAAAAGATCCATCTTGAGAACGAACCGAATTTTTTCCTTATCTGTAGAATGCTGGAAAATGGGGACCTCACCCGCTCGGGCCAGTCTTTTTATAGGGAATTTTTTTCCTCCATTCGGGGTTGGATTGAAAGAATGCTGAAAGTTTACGACCCGGAAAATAAAAGCCACCAGCTCTATGATCTCTACTTTAACCTTCCACAACACCTTTTTGGTCCTGGCGGCCTAGACCATTTAGATAAACCGGAACTTATCCACCTTACAACCCTGTCAAGGCTTTATATTTATTTATGGAACCACGATGAGCCGTTGGTGGAAAATACCTTTTGCCCCCTTTTCAAATCCACACTCAGCGCTGAGGAGGAAAAAAAGGTTTTCAAAGCTCTATTTAGCACCTACATGAATCTGGCTTTGGCCATACTTGAAATCGTATCGCAAGAACCTATCTCCTCACCGCTCAAGATTCCGTTCCCTAATGTTCAACGGGAACTTTCTAAAAACACCTCAAAGCTGGTACTTTCTATCGAGTCTGTAAATGATTTTTTGCTGCAGCATCCTATCGAGGAGGGGGCACTGGAACGGGCTACCCCTTACGAGACATTTTCCGAGCACTATATCCGACTTTCAAAAATTCAGGTACTACCGACTAAAATTGCCTATCACCTGAGTGGCTTGGAGCCCCTTCTTTCAAAATGGAATGCCAACACTGAAATATCCTACGCCCAAGCCCACCATATCCTCTACCGGCTCTCTATTCTTCTGGAAAGCGGTCTCGATTTAGCACTCTACTTTTCAAAACAAACAGACGCCTCCGGCAAACGTCATGTTATTTTTGAGACCTACGCAAACCGCCCCTTGGGGTTTTCGCATGATACGTTCATGAAGTTTTGCACCCTCTCACAAGAGCTCAAAGAACAATTTACCCCGAATGAAATCAGCTACATTAGGGATTTTTCGAATTTTTCAAACTCGGTTTACCATTACCAGGATCGATCCGAAGGGGTTTTTAAAAATTATCTCGACACGCTACAGTCATTAGATGGATCCAAGGTCACACCGGACCATGAAGATTGTAAAAATTATCTAAATCAAACGGGTAGCTACGTACTAAAGATTTTACAGAAATTCTTAATCAATTTTTACAAGGCCAGAACGGAGGCTTAAATCCGTTCCTCCCCTCTTCTTTTTTTTATAATTCCCACAAAGGCAAGGGTTTTTTCCTTACCGCTTATCAAGAAGATGCACCATCATCGACATACGGGGGTTTTTCGAAAAAAAGGTTCTATTTTTTCGGATAAAATCCCAAAAAAGGGTATCAAATTCCTCACACCAGGGCCCTGAGGAAAAATTGCCCATTTTTTTCAAATAGTTTGAACCGCTACAGTAAGGCTTAGTAGTCATCATCCCCCCATCGGCATATTGACTCATCCCATAGACATTCGGAACCATCACCCAATCATACGCATCGATGAAAAGACTCATAAACCAGTCGTAGACCTTGTTAGGATCACACTCTTTCAAAAGAAGGTAATTTCCCAAAACCATCAGCCTTTCGATATGGTGGCAATACGCAAATTTCAACGCTTTTTTCACCGAATCGTCTACCGGAACGATCCCCGTTTCCCCATCCCAAAAGCCCTCCGGCAACGATTTTTTATGGTGGAAAAAATTCATCTTTCTCATCTTATCGCCATGCAACTCATAGGCTGCACGCATAAATTCTCTCCATCCGAGAATTTGGCGTATAAACCCCTCTTTTGAGGGCAAAGGAGCGCGGTGATGGATCGCCATTTCGAGTACCTCGTCAACAGTGAGTAGACCCACATTGATGTAAGGGCTCAAAACCGAATGGATAGTAAAGGGGTCATCTTGCAAAATGGCATCCTGGTAAGGGCCAAAAAAAGTAAACATCTCATCAAAAAACCGGTGCATCGCTTTTTTAGCCCCCTCCCGGTCAATCGCAAAAGAAAAATCGTCCAGATCCCCCGGATTTTTTGGAAAAGCCTTTTCTATCTCTTTTTTAAACTTTTTTAAATCCACAGACTCTTTTGGGACATAGGCGCTTGGTAGCCGGGTCCCTTTGGGGATTTTTTTACGGTTCTCAACGTCGTAGCTCCATTTTCCCCCTTCTGGTTTCCCCCCCTGCAGGAGCACATCAAACCGCTTGCGTTGCTTGATGTAAAAAGAGGCCATGCTTAGGTGTTTTTCTCCCCCCAAAAGATCCTCTATCTCATCTAGCTTCGTCAAAAAAAGGGGGGAATCGAGCAATTCTATCTTCTTTTTCTTCAACTCATCACGCACGGCGTGGTCGATGGGGTCGAATGCTTTTGTCCCTTTCTTGATCGTGGGCTTTTGATCATAGGTAACATACTTGGTGGCAATACCGGCCTTCTTTAGCTCTTCTTGGTAGTGGTGCATGGTGGCACGATGAAAAACCAGCTTTTTTTTATGGTAGGGAAATTCCTTAAAGTACCAGGGATGCTCATACAAAGTCACCGAGTCCCCTTTTTGAAAAAATCTTTTCGGATCAAAAAGTTGATGTGGTAAAATCAAGTAGTCCATTATAAATCCTTCCCCAAGCAGTCCCTCCTCTATTCATAACCTGTTTTTGATTTTATGAGAATGGGATCTCTATTAAATCGGATCCTAAGGATAGGGCCATCAAGATCGAAAAGGAAAAAAGAGGTTTCAACCTAAACAAGGCTAGAATTTTACTTGGCATCCAATCAAAGCACCCCTCTTAAGAGGCAACCACCCCACACTTTACAAATCGAGGTAAAAGTTACCCCAAATAGCTCTAAGGCTAGAATTGTAAGAGATAGCTCAAAACGATTGAAAATCTTTGTTCATAGTCCTCGAGAAAAAGGGAAAGCCAACGAGGAGCTTTTTGAAGTTTTTGAAACATTTTTCAAGCCCATAAAGTTCCAAGTGGAGATTATCCATGGTGCACTCCAGCCGATAAAAATTCTCCGTTTCACCTTTCCCTCTCTGGAGCAGTACCATTTATTTTTCGAAAAATTGGGGTCTTTGTAATCCCAAAGATTATTTTGGGCAGCTCTTAAATTCTAATTCGAAATAGCGCGCAAAAAGGGGGCAAAAGGGGTGCCACGCCCCTTTTTTGAAGCTTTATAGCAACTCATAAAAATGGGTTTTATTTTAGCGCTATCGAGTTTTGCCTCTTTGCAAAACCCCTCAAATGTTGTATCAAAACAGGGTTTTGTAACCTGGTTCTGAAAATCTTTTGTAAATCCGTTGCAAAACTTTTTAAATTGGATGCTATTTCCATTAGAAAGTTTTTGTAGATCCGCTTTAAGTCCGGGATCAGACAATACTATAACAAAAAAAGAGAAGGAGGAAACCGTATTTACCCTTGAACCAGCCTCCTCCAGACTTTTTTTATACCCAAGAAGGGAAAGGCTCGAATGGGAGGCCAAAGTTTTGACTATATAGGAGATATCCTCTTTCTGGCTCTTGCTCGCTACAACCTGAAATTTTGAGCAATTGGCCCCATCGAGGTGGTTTCCAATAAATAGCGTAAAGACTAAATAGATGATTCTCTTAAAAATCTGCGGCATTCTTTTTCTCTAACAAAATTTCCAAAGCTTTTGCAAGCTGAAGATCCTCTTTCTCATAAGATTTTTTTGGATCCACATCGACATAAACATCAATAGGGCCCCCACCCTCCCCCTCGACGAGAACCTTCCGACTCTTTTTGTCGTATCCTGCAAGAGCCGGGAGTGTTATGAGCGCATGATACCCCGGGATCACGCTCAAAACGGGGATAATCCCCACTCCCCCGCACCAGGTTTTCGTCCCTACTACAACCACCCGATGGGTTTTTTTGAGCTTCGACACGAACAACTCACCTTCCGAACAGGTCATCTGGTTGCATAAAACGACAATCCTCGGATGGCCATCTTTAGATTGGATTGGACTCGATATACCGTGCAATTCGTGGAAGACCGGACTCTGATTAGAGATTTCGTCAATCATCGCTTTGCTGGTATTGCCACCGCAATTGTAGCGCAAATCAATAATAATCCCCTCCTTGTCCGACATTGAGGCGTATAGCCGGGCAAAAAGGCGGTAGGTCTCCTCATCCATCTTTTCTAGATGGATATATCCCACTTTGCCTTCCGATTGCGCATCTGTTTTTAGCCGGTTCCCATATGCCCAATCGTATAAACGGAGTATACTCAAAACATTCGTTTGCAACGGAGCCACAGATAAAGAGTGCACCTCCCCTGCTCCGTCCGTCAACTCAAAAGCCACCCTGGAATCGTAGGCACCTGCAAGTTGTTCCTCCAAACTTTTAGATCCGGTAACCTTTTCATGATTGATTGCAGTGATCACCATCCCCTCCTTAAATAGCGCGTAAGGATCAAGGGAATTGTGATCGTCAATAAGCGGATCAAGTTTTAGTGTCTTCAGGATTTCAAACCCATTTTTTTGCGGTTCAAATTCCACATCCATAGGCAAAGATACCGCAGTTAGGGATGGATCTTGTGGAAATTTGATTTCGCTGATAAAAATATGTAGCGTGTTAAGCTCTGCCAACATCATCGATAAAAGTTGCAGTAAATCCTTTTTTGTTTGAACGCGGGGCAAAAGAACTGCATAACGCCTCTTCAACGCATCCCAGAAGGGCTCTTCAAGATCACGGTTGTAAAAATAGGATTTAAAAACACGGTGCACATTGAAAAAAAGATAGTCTAGCTCTTTTTTCGCATCAAAAGGGATCCTCTGTTTTGTAAAAAAAATCGGCAATTCTACCCCTCCCTCCAGAGAGTGGGACAAATCTGCCCAAAAGAGTTCACCCCCCGCCTGGATCACCCCTTTATTGGTCTCATAACAAAAGTAGGCATCCTCGATCTCGTGGGACGAATCTTCTATATCTACACCCTCAAAAGGGAGAAAAAGCGCCGTATCTTTGAGAATCAAAAGCCCTTTTTCTAATCCCTTGATCGATTGAAACGCCCCGACCTGAGGTTTTTTGTACACTTTTTTGTCTAGACGCTTAGGGTCAATAGGGTTCATCTCTTTGATTGCTGATAAACAAAATGGGTTTTCATCCGTAAGGGTTACCGCTGCCAAGAGTTTGTATTCAAAAGATTTTAACTGAATTTCACCCCGATCAAACCAACCGATTGAACCTCTGGGGTTTTTAGAAATAAAATACAGGGCCGCCTGCTTAGGATGCCAAACGGGGCTGAAGCCGTCCACCTCTGGAGCAGTTACCGGGTAGGAGGTGTTGTGCTCCAGGCTGAAAATTTTCAACTGCTCGAAAAGATTCTTTTTTTGTACCGAATAGGCGATCCAGTTCCCATCGGGAGAAAATGCTATCCCCTCCTTACCTTGCATAAAGGGAATATTGGTATCGACCAGCGTCTCGGTACCTCTTTCGACATGATAGGCAAACAGCTCCTGTTGCGCCGTTAAGGTCAGCACAACCGTCCCCTGCAAATTCACCATTAGACCAAAACGGGAACAGTCGCTCAAGAAGTACGTCTCATGCTTTTTTTCTCTGTCGAAAATTTCAAGATACGATCCTTTTTCATCTCCAGAGAGGGCGAAAATTTTGTCCTTAGCGAAGGCAACATCAAAAAAGTAGACCCCTTTTTGGGGGCGAATCCTTAAAAAACCCTCCCTGGATTTGTCTAGGACAATAAGATCTCCGCGCACCAGAAAAACCGCCCTCTCCCCTTCGGGACTGACCGCCATTTTCTCATGAAGGTAATACCCTTTGGGGTGGCTAAGGTTCTGTAGAATCTTGATCTCTTTTTCGATTGAAAGCCAGTTTGTAGTCGCAATCGTTTCACCAATAAGATCCACCTCTATGAATGCAACCATTTGGGTTGAGGGATCGTAAATTGCAAGGTCTGCACCCACATTTAAAATAATCCTATTTCCGTCGGTCGATGCAGAACGGATCGAAAACTCATCGTTTGCGTAAACAATTCTGGACTCCCCTCCCTGATTCAAATAAAGGCACGTTTTGCCCAACTGATCCGAAAGAAAGTAGAACCCATTTTGGCATATCATTGGATTGAAACAGTTTGCCTCTTCGAAAAGGGGATACTTTTCAATTTCCATTTGCCCGTTTTTTTTATAACTTTTATAGATCTGCCTCAATTGCCCGCCCCGATATGCCTGTATGCAGCTCTGCCTGCAAAAGCGGGTAAAATAGAAATCTCCCCCTTTTTCAAATGTAGCTTCGGAGCATTGATCCAGGCCAAGATCCGACTGTTTGGAATGGGAGGGATCCCATCGTACTAAAGTTTTATCCATCGGTAAAAATTTAGAATTTGCTGAGCAAATGATTGCTCCGCAGTCTGTCCAGCAGCAGGGATCGGGGGCCTGCCCCAAATATGTCTCCCTTTTTAGGTTGGACCCTTTTGAGGATACAGTGTACAGCTCCGGGCTAGATGCCCCTTTCATAGTACCGCAAAAAGCGATCTTGGATCCGTCCTTTGAAAATTTTGGCCGGTGGGCACACCCCTTTTGTCCTAAAAGTTGGCACGCTTCGAGCTTCCCTTTTTCAAGGGATCCGATCCAAAGTTTTCCCTGGCTCACAAAAACAACTTTTTCTAGGTGGATGTCCGGCTCGGAATAAAACCCCGACAAGCCGTGCAATAGGCTCCATGAGCCAGTCAACAAGTATATTGCTAATCCCAAATAACCAAAAATTTTCATAACTCGATCCCAAATACTCGCATAACTAATCCATTTTTTTTCACTTGACGACCCGATCCAAATCCTTTTCTAGCATTAGTTTCAGGGTCTATTTCCAGCCCTTCTTTAGTCCAATTCGAAAAACCCCCACAGTTTCGAACAAAAAAAGTCAACCGATCTCATCTTGAACCTCCCTGAAGGTAGGGCTTGCAGCACCTTTCAAAACACCGCCAAGAACATACGTCCAAGTTACAAAGAAAAAACACCAGTCAAAATGGTACATGAAACCAAAAAGGAGCGTCAACACGATTGAAGCAATTAGGAATATTTCCGAAAAATCCAAGCGCTCTTTTTGTATCCATTTAAGTGAGCGAAAACTTTTTAGACTGATCATCAGATAAGATAAGAGGATCATCAGGCCAGCCGCCATATAACTGGTCACACCACTTCCAAGCTTTTCTTCTATAAAAGAATTTGCAAAAAAAAACTGCATCGAGATCGCCGCCATGGCAGCAGCCGGAATCGGAAGCCCTGTATAGATCTTCCCCCTCTCTGCGTTGGCCTCCCCTATTGATGCCACATTGAATCGCACCAGCCTCAAAATACCGCAAAGTGAAAAAAGCATCGCAGCCCAAAATGTGAGGAAATAGGGGACCGTTTTCGGTTCTACGGGGGCGGTTTTCAATACCAAAACTGCAGGGGCTACGCCAAATGTGATCGCATCGGACAACGAATCGAAATTCATCCCAAATAGGCTTTCCCCTTTCAAGCGTCGCGCGGCAAACCCATCCAGCACGTCTATACAAGCGGCAGCCAAAATCAGTAGAGCAGATTTAAATAAAAGGGCTCTTGCTTCACCATGCCCTTCGCTCAAAGCCGCCTTGAATAATACAAACAGACCAATAGAGAGACCCATCGCTGTGATGATATTAGGAACTACATATGGTTTTTTCATCTGTGATTAAAACCCCGATTTTTGGTACAATCATGCACGAAGTCCACCATATATTTGAACGATATTCTTTGATCCCACACCCATCGATTTTTAAAAAAAATTCCTCTCTGGAGAAATTTTAACTCACGAGAGGGGGAAATAAATTTGTTTTTTTTAAACTGGACAAATTGTGTTGATTTACAATATATAGTGTGTCATAAGCATAAATGAATACAACATCTAGTGTTGCGAGGAATCATGAGTGAAGAAAAAACATCCGCAAGTTCTGCTTTGATCAATCAATCGCAGGTAAAAAACAACAACGGCATCAGCCTGACTGTCGTCAAGCGCAACGGCCATGTTGTCCCATTCAATACCCAACGCATCCATCGGGCGATTGAATCGGCTTTTAAAGATGTGAAAAATACTGGCGATATCGCCTCTTTTCACCAAGAGATCGGCTCTTTGACAGAGGTTGTTGTCTCTTTGTGCATACAAGAAAGCAACCAGGGCAAAACTTTGACCGTTGAGGGGATCCAGGATCTTGTGGAGATCACTTTGATGAAAAAAGGGTACCACGATATTGCTAGGGGATATATCACCTACCGCAATGAACACAAGGCACGCCGCGATCAAAGCATAGACAATGTCCGGATTTCCAGACGGGACGGTTCTACGTTAGTGCGCCTCAATCCGATGAAAATTGCGACATCGATCGAATTTGCTCTACGGACCGGTTATGAAAACGAAGGGCAGAAGATCCCGGAAACCCTCTTTGAAACAGTCAATCCACTCACAACACTCGTGATGGAAAAAGTGTTGCAAAAATGGCAGAATCAGGAGCTCTTGTCGGTGCACGTTATCCAAGATTTGGTCGAAGAAGCTCTCATGGAGGCACGCCACTTCAGCGCGGCGAAGGCCTATATACTGAAACAAGCTACAGAGGGGAAAGTCCACCCGAAATCGGCTCCCCGATCTTCAGAGGCAACAGTATTTCAAGTCAAAACAAAAAGCGGCGAACACCGCACCATAAGCGACGAAGAGATTAGAAAAAAAATCGCGTTTGCATGCAAAGGGTTCGAATCGATCATCCAGGTGGAGGAGCTTACCCAAGCCACCATCAACAATTTCTATGAAGGGATACTCGAGGACGAGGTGGATCAGGCAATGGTTCTCGCCGCAAGAGCTATGGTCGAAAAAGACCCCTGTTATGCCGAGATCTCTGCCCGTTTGCTTTTAGATATTGTGTATCGTGAAGCTTTAGAGATTTCCATGATGGATCCTTCCCTAAATCGCCGGCATAAAGAATATTTTCCAAATTATATCCGCCGCGGAATCTCTTTAGGCCGACTATCGAATGAGCTTTTAGATTTTGATCTGGTGAAGCTGCAAGAGGCTTTAGACATCTCAAGAGACTATAATTTCAAGTACCTTGGGTTGCAAACACTCTATGACCGCTACTTTATCCACCATGAAAGAAAAAGGATGGAGACCCCTCAAATTTTCTGGATGCGGGTTGCGATGGGATTGGCTATAAAAGAAACAGATCGAACACAAAGGGCGATTGAGTTTTATAACACCCTTTCGCAGTTCCATTTTGTCTCCAGCACACCCACTTTATTCAACTCCGGAACGCAACATTCCCAGCTGAGCTCCTGCTATCTTTCCACCGTCATGGATGATCTTGAAAACATTTTCAAAATCATTTCTGACGATGCGCGCCTCTCCAAATGGGCTGGTGGCCTTGGGAACGACTGGACGAATGTACGTGCGACAGGATCACGCATCAAAGGGACAAACGGAGAGAGCCAAGGGGTGATCCCTTTCTTAAAAGTTGCCAATGATGTTGCTGTTGCGGTGAACCAGGGGGGAAAACGGAAAGGGGCCATGTGCGCCTACCTTGAGGTATGGCATTTGGACATCGAAGATTTCATCGAGCTGAGGAAAAATACGGGTGATGAGCGGCGCCGCACACACGATATGAACACAGCAAACTGGATCCCCGATCTTTTCATGAAGCGTGTGCATGAAAACAAACATTGGACCCTTTTCTCCCCCTGTGATACGCCCGACCTTCACGATCTTTACGGCAGGGATTTTGAAGAGCGCTATGAGCATTATGAAAAACTTGCAGAGGCAGGAAAAATCGCCCTATCCAAAAAAATAGAGGCGACAGCCCTTTGGAGAAAAATGCTTGGGATGCTTTTTGAAACAGGCCACCCTTGGGTTACCTTCAAAGATCCTTCCAATATCCGCTCTCCGCAAGATCATGAAGGGGTTGTCCACAGCTCCAATCTTTGCACGGAGATTTTATTGAATACCTCTATTAAAGAGACGGCTGTTTGCAATCTGGGTTCGATCAATTTGGAAGTGCACATTAAAAATGGCCAGCTCGATACGGAGCTTCTGGAAAAAACCGTGACAACAGCAGTCCGCATGCTTGACAACGTGATCGATATCAATTTTTATCCAATTGCAGATGCTGAGTATGCCAACTTGCGCCACCGTCCGATCGGTTTGGGCCTCATGGGCTTTCAGGACGCCTTGTATCTTATGGACATCAGCTATGCAAGCCACGAGGCGATCGCATTTGCCGATGCGAGCATGGAGCATATTTCCTACTACGCCATCATGGCTTCCAGCCAATTGGCCAAAGAGCGGGGAACCTACCCCACTTACAAAGGGTCTAAATGGGATCGGGGTATGTTGCCTATAGATACAATAGCGCTTTTAAAAGAAGAGCGAGGAGGGTTTTTGGAACAAGACACCACAACCCGACTCGATTGGTCAAAGGTCCGCTCTTCGATTAAAGAGCACGGGATGCGCAACTCCAACACCATGGCAATCGCTCCGACGGCTACAATCGCAAATATTACAGGAATAGTACAGTCGATTGAGCCCTCTTTTAAAAACATCTATGTAAAATCGAACTTGTCGGGTGAATTTACCGTCCCGAATGTCCATCTTGTCAACAAGCTCAAGGAGCTGAACCTCTGGGATGAGGAGATGATCGATGACCTTAAATACTACGACGGATCTATTTTAGAGATTGAACGGATACCTGAAGAGGTGAAGAGGGTCTACTTGACAGCATTTGAGATCGATCCGACCTGGATTATCGAGTGTGCGTCCAGAAGACAAAAATGGATCGATATGGGGCAATCGCTCAACCTCTACATCGACCAGCCAAGCGGTAAAAAGATCCATGACATGTATCTTCTTGCCTGGATCAAAGGGTTAAAAACGACCTATTATCTGCGCAGCAGAGCAGCCACCCAGATTGAAAAGTCCACCACGGACATCAATAAACGGGGCTTACAGCCAAAGTGGATGAAGAGTGTCTCCGCCTCCGCAAACATTAAAGTGGAGCGGTCGCAAGAGGCCAAACCAAAGGCTTGTTCTTTGGATGAAGGCTGCGAGAGCTGTCAGTAAAAAATGCAAATCTTCGGCCGTTGTATTACGGCCTAAGTGAAAATAAAAAGGGGAATAGAAATGAAAAATACAGACCGTTTGAAAGCCGATCAAAAGCGGCTGATCAATAACAGTAAAGTAGATGTCAACCAACTCATGCCCCTGAAGTATCATTGGGCATGGGAACACTATCTAAACGGCTGCGCCAACCACTGGATGCCTACCGAAGTTTCCATGCAATCGGATATCGAGCTCTGGAAATCGAACCGGCTGACTCCCGGAGAGCGTCTACTGGTAATGCGCAACCTGGGCTTTTTCTCTACAGCGGAGAGCCTGGTAGGAAACAACATTGTTCTAGCCATCTTCCGGCACCTCACAAATCCGGAAGCGCGCCAGTATCTGTTACGCCAAGGATTTGAAGAGGCGATCCATACCCATACATTCCATTACATCGTTGAATCGCTAGCCCTCGATCCGGGTGAAATTTTCAATATGTATAGAGAGATCGACTCGATCCACGATAAAGATGCCTTTGAAATGAAAATTACCGAGGCTGTTTTAAAAAGTGACTTTACGACCGAAACTCCAGAAGGGGCCCAAAAATTCCTTGAAAACCTGATTGGTTACTACGTCATTATGGAAGGGATCTTTTTCTACAGCGGTTTTGCGATGATCCTCTCTTTGCATCGTCAAAATAAAATGGTGGGTATCGGCGAGCAGTTTAAATACATCTTGCGCGATGAGACGATCCACCTCAACTTTGGTATTGACCTGATCAATACTATCAAAGAAGAGAACCCCCATATTTGGACCGAGGCATTTCAAGAACACATCTACAACCTGATCGATGAGGCTGTAGAGCTTGAGATCCGCTACGCCAAGGATTGTTTGCCAAACGGTGTTCTGGGTCTGACGACAGGGATGTTCAAAGAGTATGTCGGGTATGTTGCCGATAGAAGATTGGAGCGCATAGGATTGAATGCCCGCTACCATACTAAAAACCCCTTCCCATGGTTGAGTGAAACCATCGATCTTGAGAAAGAAGGGAACTTCTTCGAAAGGCGGGTGACCGATTACCAATCCGCCTCCAACCTCTCCTGGTCCTAAAAAAATCCCCCCTTCTCAGGGGGGTTTTCTTTTTTAAAAAAGAACGTGGAAAGAATCGGGTTTCCTGAGTATACTACCCTTTTTAAACTCGCTTATTCAGGAAAAGGGCAAACATAAGAAAAACAGTTCTAAAAACTAGACCACTCTTATGTTTTTCCATTCGTGTTCGGGTCCGTATTTATGAACCATCCCCATTTTTTTAAAGGGCTGTATGCACATCCATAACTTTAAATTTGAAGAGAGCCATTACATTGACGAGATCCGTTCCACCTATCTCAGTTATACCCATCCGAGCGGCCTAAAGGTGATAAAAATCAATAATCTCGATCCCCAAAACGTCGCCTCTATCCTGTTCCAAACGATCCCTGAAAATTCCAACGGCTGCCCCCATATTTTGGAACACACCGTTCTATGCGGTTCAAAAAAATATGCGGTGAAAGACCCCTTCTTTTCGATGCTGAGGCGCTCCATAGCCGGTTTTGCGAATGCTTTCACCGGATCCGATTTCACATGCTACCCTTTTGCAGCACATGTAAAAGAGGATTTTTTCCATCTGTTCGATGTGTACCTTGACGCCGTCTTTCACCCGCTCCTTGAAAAGGGGAGTTTTCTCCAGGAGGGATTTCGCCTTACCGAAGAGGGGTATAAGGGGATCGTATTCAATGAAATGAAACAGGGGCACAGCTCACTACACGACCGTTTTTACCACACAACACTTGAACAACTTTTCCCAAATACACCCTATCGATTTGATAGCGGAGGGATCCCGAAAGAGATTGTCAAGCTTACCCATGAAGATCTGGTTGCGTTCCACAAAGAGTTTTACCACCCCTCGCATGCTATCATTTTTTTGTACGGAAATCTTGATATTGATGAACAGCTCTGCAAAATTGAAGCATCGATTAGAGAGCTGCCTCCCCTCACGCATGAAAAACCGGCCAGGATCTTCCAACCCCGTTTTGAAGCAAAAAAAATCCATCACACCTTTTATCCGGCCAAAGAGGAGGATCACGAGGAGCATCTGACTATTGGATTCATGCTTGAGGATCAACAAAACAAAGAGGCGCTTCTCGAAATCCAATATGTAAAAAAATTGCTCGCAGATCATGATGGATGCCCGATTCATCGAGCTATCAAAGGGGAAAATCTCGCCAGCTCTGTGGATGTATTTCTGGATACCGAAGTTTTACAGCCCTATCTATTTTTTATATTCAAAGACGTCAAAGATCCGAAAAAACTGATCGAAACTTTTGACAAAACACTCGCCACCCTTTATCGGGAGGGGTTTGACGAAGAGGCGCAAACGTCGGCTTTGCACCAGCTCAAGCTCTCTTTTTTGAACACTGTCGAAGATGGGTATCCTACCGGCCTTGTCCTTTTCTTTAGAGGGATTCTTCCGTATTTGAACGGAGGGGACCCTCTCGAGCTTTTACGCTTCAAAGACAGGATCCGAATCTTGGAGGAAAAAATGGGGAGCCCTCAAAATCTCAAAGAGCGGCTAAAGAAAAGTTTCATCGACAATACCCATAGAGTAGAGGTCCATTTTTCTCCTAAAAAAAATCTTCTTGAGGAGGAGCTCCCTATACCTCTCCCACTAAATCCAGAGAGATTGCGCCAAATAGAGGAGGAGAAAAATTTGATCGATAAAAAACAATCTCACACCCAAAGTGCATCGGTCCTCCCTATTTTAAAAATCCAACACCTACCCTCCCGGCCCCCCACCTATGAAATAGAGAAACTCGAGGGAGACATTCCGATTTTTGTACATAAAAACTGGACAAACGGACTCAGTTACCTACATATCATCATCGATCTACCCTCTTTCAAAGGGGAGGATTGGCATTATCTGGGCCTGATGTTGCGACTTTTAGGAAAAATAGGGACGAAAAAGAGGGGGTTTGAAGAGCTCTTAGAAAAAAGAGAGTCTCTTTTATCCTCCTTAAATATCCATCTGGATGCTGTGAGAGATCGGATGAATCTTATTGTTGAAGCGCAGTTTCTCTCAGAAGATATCAAAGAAGCCTATGATCTGGTGCAAGAGATCCTTCAAGAAACTCAGTTTCATGAAAAAGAGCGCATCTTGGAAATCATCAAAGACACCTATACCTATTTAAAAGCCCGTTTCACACAACGATCGGTGACACGTTGCATTTTAAAATCTAAATCCAGATTACGATCGGGTTACCAAGCAATCGAAGACAGCAAGGGGTTCAGCTTCTATCTGTGGCTTAAAAAAGAGCTTGAAAAACCGATCGAACATACGATCCACAATTTATCAGCACTCTTCTCGAGGCTACTTGCGGCAAAAGGGAAGCTCGAAATGGCCCTATCTACCGATTTGGAGCAGGTTCCGATGTTCCATTTAAAACGGAGTCGATCCGAGGATCCGTTTGCAATTTCACCCTTGCATCCGAATAAAAAAGAGAAATTTTTTGGGTATTCTATTCCTATACAAGCTAATGAAAATGCTTTTTCTTTCCTTGGATTTACCTTTGACGATCCCCTTGCCCCGGTAGCTAGGGTTATGGTGCAACTTGTGAAACATTTGCAGCTCCACCCGCTTTTGAGAGAAAAAAACGGAGCGTATGGGGCGTCTATGTCTTTGGATTTAGATCAGGGGCTACTGACAATGTATACAAGCTGCGATCCGCATATCGAAGCTACCTACGAAATCTTTCAAACCGTTCTTGATCCTATAAAAGAGGGTCAGTACAGCGACGAGGATCTTTACGAGGCTAAACTTGCGGCGCTGCAAAAAACGGAGGAGATATCCCCTATCAACATATGCGCTTTTGATCAGTATTTGCGTGAACGGATGGGGCGTACGGTCGAGAAAAGATTGGAAGATCGGAATCGGTTGATTCAAGCAGATCGTTCTGCTATAAGAGAATGTGTATTAAAAATACTAGGCAACCTAAAAGAGGGTATCTCGGTGACTTTGGCTTCTAAAAAAGCCCTGAGTGATCTGAAGAGGCCCGTATCAACACTTGTGGAGCTTTAATGTTTAAGCCATTTTCTTATTATCTTGTTAGCATGACAATCCCTTTTGGTCTCGCAACAGGGTTTGTATTAGGCGCCAATACATCCTCATCAAAAGAGTATGAGCCCCGTTTAGATAAAAATTATGTCAAAATCGTCGATGAGGTGCAACGCCCTTTCATTTATGTTTCGACAAAAGCCAAAAGAACTGTTGTGCAGCTGAAAGTAGAGTGTGCGACCAACTCTCAGTCCGACATGCGCGGCTGGCCTTTTGAGGATGAGTTCTTCAACCAGTTTTTTGGAAAGAGACCGCCTCAGGAACAAAGGGCAAAAATGAGCCTCGGGACCGGTTTTTTTGTCACCCCTGACGGGTACATATTGACCAACTACCACGTGGTCAAAAATGCTAAAACGATCAAAGTCAGTTTTCTAGACCAATCCGAAAAGGAGTTGCCGGCCGAATTCATCGGCGGTGATCCGAAGACGGATGTTGCGGTCATTAAAGTAGCTGTTGAAAATCATGAGTATCTCAATTTTGCTGAGGACAATTCCGTCGAAGTCGGACAATGTGTGATCGCTGCCGGAAACCCTTTCGAATTGACAACCAGCATCACGATGGGGGTGATTTCGGCTAAAAATCGGAATAATCTACAGATTACCGATGTGGGTGATTTTATCCAAACGGATGCAGCGATCAATCCGGGCAATTCAGGGGGTCCCCTTTTGAATCTTTACGGGGAAGTTGTCGGGATGAATACGGCGATCCTATCCAACTCGGGGGGGTACATGGGTGTAGGATTTGCGATCCCCTCCTCAATCTGTCAAAACATCATGTACCAGCTTAAAAAAGATGGGCAGGTGCGTTGGGGCTATTTAGGAGTTTCAGTACAATTCATCGATGCGGATCTTGCAGAAGCATTCGGTACGGCAAAAGGGGCTCTTGTAGCCTCGGTACAAAAGGGTTCTCCTGCAGAGAAAGCGGGGGTCCAATCGGGAGATGTCATTTTAGGAATTGACGGGAAGAAGATCAATAGCCCGCAAGAGCTGGAATCGGCGATCCGCCTTAAAACCCCCGGAAAAGAGATCCTGGTCAGTGTTTTAAGGGAGAAAAAAGAGGTGAAGCTGAAGGCCGTTATTGATGACAGAATAGCGTCTGAAATTGGCGAGGGGCATGATGCACGCCTTGGTATCACGGTAGAACCGGCAAGCCAGGGGACTTTGCAACGCTATGCGCATGCCATCTTAGATGCTGAAGGGGTGATTGTGAAATCGATCGACGACAACTCTCCTTTAAAAGGGAAAGTGCAGGTAGGTTATCTAATCAGCCAGATCAACAACAAAAAAATCCGTACAGCCTCCGACTTTGTCCAGGCGATGAAAGAATCGGATAATAAAATTGCGACTTTATTGATCTTAAGCCAAAGGGGACAATATCTCTTCGTGAGCCTAGCCCCCGGCTCCAAGGACAAGAAGTAAATTTTTTTTAGATCAAAGGGCCCTTAAAAAAGGGCCCTTTTGATTGGAGGAGCTTGTCGATCCACTACTTCTCTAATATGATTTTTTGGAATATAGAGGAGGAGCGTATTTTTTCAAACGCCGGATCGTCGATAGAAGATCTATCCAATCCTAAGTCTAAAGCGACCCTTAAAAACTGCACGGCAAGTTCGTTCTCCCCGACCATCACTCCGGCTTTTGCAGCCAAAAATGCCTCCAAAGCTCCCGGTTCTTCCTGAAAAATCAAGCTAGCCATCTCGATCGTCAAAGGATAATCTTTTTGTTCAAACGAAGCTCTCACTAAGATTTTTTTAGATTCCAGACCGATCTGTTTGGAAACGGGATTGAGCAACGAGTAGGCCTCTTTATAATCTTGTTTTAAGTGGGCCATTTTGGCCAAGGATTCACATGCCTTCGTAAAGCAGTATCCCTCTTTGGAACCATCCTTGATTTTTCTATAGAGTTTTTCTGCCTCGGCGATGTTGTGTTCCGATTCGTACAGCTCGGCTTGGGCTAGATTTTTACGGATCTCGTCCGAAAAATCGGCCTCCCCCATCTTTCTCACCTGTTTGAAAATTTCAATTCCTTGAAATAACATGAATAGGAAAATGATCCCTAAAAAAAGCTGTCCAATCAAAAAGAATCCGATCACTGCAGAAGCCGCAAAAAAGATCGAAAGACCGGCGCTTATGGCATACCCTCTGAATCCGAATATCCCCTGGCAAATCACCCGCATCAATTGCCCTCCATCTAGGGGGAGGATGGGCAAAAGATTTACCACTGTCCAAAAGGCGTTCACGAAACCAAAAAGGAATGGATACACCGCGAAGGGGGAGCTTCTAACAGCCGGGATGCTAAAAATAAAAAAACCTAAAAAACTTAGAGAAAGACTCATTAAAGGGCCGGCGAGGATCACTAAAAACTCTTTAAAACCGCTAATACGAGGCCCCTCAGGATAGGTGAGGCCCCCAAAAGCAATGAGCTCGATGCGCGGTTTTTGACCAAAAAGCTTAGAGGTGACCGCATGTCCGTACTCATGAATCAGAACCGACACGAAAATCACGAAAATCCAAAAAAGTGTTCCCAGTAAATTTAAAGAATTCAGAAAGCCGATCAGAGCCGCAACTAAAAAAAAGGGCCAGGTAACTTTAACAGGAATACTTTTGCCAAATTCAAACATTATCCCCTCTCAAATTTTTTAATTGCTCTTTGAAGCGCATGCCCCATATCCGCAGGAGTTTCGGCGACAGTGATACCACACTCTTTTAAAACGCGAATTTTATCGACCGCCTTACCCGATCCGTTGGAGATGATAGCACCTGCGTGTCCCATGCGCTTCCCTTCTGGAGCTGTAGCACCAGCGATAAATGCAGCCACCGGTTTAGACACGTGCTCTTTGATATACTGGGCAGCTTCTTCCTCTTGTGATCCTCCGATCTCCCCAATCATAAGTATCGAGTGCGTCTCGGGATCTTTTTGGAATAACCGTATCGCATCGATAAAATTGGTTCCGTTGATCGGATCTCCACCGATCCCTATGCAAGTTGATTGCCCCAGATTTAATCCGGAGGTTTGGCTCACCGCCTCATAGGTCAAAGTACCCGACCTGGATACGATCCCTACATGCCCTTTTTTGTGGATATACCCGGGCATGATCCCGATTTTACACTCGCCAGGGCTGATAATTCCCGGACAGTTCGGCCCTATAAGGCGGCTATGGGAGTCCTTTAATGCGGCCTTCACCTCCAACATATCTCTGACGGGAATCCCTTCGGTTATACAAACAATGAGTCCAATTTTTGCGTCGATCGCCTCTAAGATTGCATCGGCCGCATAGGGTGGAGGTACGAAGATCATCGACGCATCTACCTCCATTTCCCTAACAATTTCATGGACTGTATCAAAAACAGGGAGGTTGAATATGCTTTCGCCTCCCTTACCCGGAGTCACTCCGGCTATAAAATTTGAACCGTAGGCCAGGCACTGCTCCGTATGAAAAGCTCCAGCTTTTCCGGTAATCCCTTGCGTTATGATCCGCGTATTTTTATGGATGAGCACCGCCATATCAGATAACCTCTTGCACCTGGGATACGATTTTTTTGGCCGCATCCAAAAGATCTACTGCGGCAATAATTTCCAGGCCCGAATCCTCCAGAAGCTTCTCCCCCTCTTTGACGTGTGTCCCTTCCAAACGGACAACGATCGGTATTTTAATTTTTCGCTCCTTGACGACATGGATGATCCCTTCGGCAATCATCTTACAGCTCACAATCCCGCCGAAAATGTTCACAAGGATCCCTTTGACGTTCGGGTCGCTCAGGATCATCTCAAAACCGAACGCAATCCGCTCTTTTGTCGCACTGCCCCCCACATCCAAAAAGTTTGCGGGCTTCCCCCCTTCATGCTGGATGATATCCATGGTGGCCATTGCAAGTCCTGCACCATTGACCATGCAGCCTATATTCCCCTCCAAAGAAACATACGAGAGGTCGTTTTCAAAAGCGGCATTCTCAGCTTTGCTATATTGGTCGGGATCGCGCATTTCTAAAATCCCGGGATGTCTGAAAAAGGCGTTGTCGTCGATTGCAAATTTTGCATCCAAGGCCACAAGGTGATTGCTCGGGGTGAGCACTAACGGGTTGATTTCCAAAATAGAGGCATCCAACTCATAAAAGGCTTTGGCGAGGTTCTGGACAAGCTTTGTTGCCTGCTTGGCAACATCGGCCTTAAATCCCATGAATTTATTGAAAGCTACAATTTGGTACATCCTTAGCTTTCCACCCATCCCGATCGGCAATACCAGGATTTTTTCCGGGTGCTTCTGGGCGACCTCCTCGATATCCATCCCCCCTTCCGTTGAAGCGATCAGAGACATCCTTTTTTGGTCCCTGTCAATGATCGCCCCTAGATAAAATTCTTTGTGGATATCCACCGGCTTCGATAAAATCACCGCATTCGCCACAACCCCCTGGGGACCGGTCTGGTTGTTTACAATCTTCATCCCGAGAAGCCGCTTTGTAACGTCTTTGATCTCTGCTTTCGATTTGGCAAATTTCACTCCGCCCGCTTTGCCTCTACCCCCGGCATGAACCTGAATCTTGACAACCGCCTCGTCCAGGTCGATATCCTTCAAGGCATCCAGATCACGAATCACAAAATAATCAGGAACAGGTATGTTGTACCTCTTCAAAAGCTCCTTTGCCTGATATTCGTGAATGTTCATTTTTTGCCCTCTTTCCTCTATATCTCCCAAAATTCAATATACATCAACTATGATTTTGGGCCGCTTCCTTTAAGACACTAAAAGACAAACGCTAACAAAAATAAATAATTTTTTATATTACCAGAATTTAAAAGAATGTGGGGGGCGGTTGGACGCATTCAGAACTTTTGATTGGAGTAGATGTGAACAGTTTATGGCTTTATTCGACTCACTAAGAACTGCTTAAATAAAAATCGAAATCAACGAGGTAGTCATTATGGCCTTTACAAAGTACACTATACCCTGCAAAAAGTGATATGTCTAAGCAGTTTTTTGTTGAATATCGTCAAGAGTTATGACGTAGTGCACCAAGGGCACACCAAAAAAAATGTGAATTTTATGGCATAACCTGTGCAGCATCTGTTTCGCCTTTCAGAATCTTATAGGAAAGGATTAGGGTTCGCTAATACTCAGGATCAAGCTTTGAAAAATATAATTCTTGCTTAGAGAATTCGTCCAATTTTTCCAAGAGAAATTTTTCATTTATCCCTTCAATATTCTGAATAATAACCACGGGCAGACCCTCATAAAGCGAGTCTTGAGCAGAAGATATAACGATTGGTATGCTGCTTCCTAAATACAAAGTTTCCCAAGTTCTAAAGCAATCAAAGGGATCTCCTGGAGAGCTAAAAACAAAATGACTACGTGCGATATCCTCTAAAAACTCTTCGCAAGGAATCGTTTATTCCTCAGTGTAGCAAAATGGCTTGTCCTTTAAATAATTGAACCAAGAAGACCTTAGAGGCTGACGCTCTACTTTTACATTTAAATAACTCAAATACCTTTTTTCTAAAGATTTGCTTCGCATCAAACTTAAATTATCTATATACCTTTCCCAATTTCTATTTCCTTGGGGAAATAAAGAATATGACCAGACATGATCTTCCTGAGGGAAGATGCGGTGAGGCCAAAAACCCTAGAGGAACTGGAATGATTTTGGGATGTTTGATTTTATTAACATCTGAAATAAAAATAGACAGCACTTTTGGATCGTTCACAATGCGCTCTAATATCTCACCGTTGTAGTCATTGCCACTTATCCCTACGATTAAAATATAGCTATTGTTTATTTTTGGATGATATTTCAGTATAAAGTCTGGAACATGAAATTCTGAAACAAATATGATGTCCCCTGCATGTTATTGTTCGGATCAAAAGAAATATTACCCATATTAGTTGATGTCAAATTTGCAAAAACATGATCAGCAAAACTAATAAATGATTCTGACGAAAGGTAGCTTTTCTCATCACAAAGTATTTGGATACTCTCTCCCACATGTTCTTGTGTGCTCAGCAAACTGAGCGGATTTTGACAATAAGCCAATCGAACACATATGGTCATTATAATAACTATATACTGTATCGTATCTCCTTGTTATTGTTTTGACGGGGTTTTCCTGATGACGGCTATGTGGATCCCATTCCACCAATTGTCACAATCATTAACCCAGCGAGCAGGAAGTGTTGTTTCAAAGAGAATGGTATAATCCAACTGCGCGAAAGCGGCATAGGTGCCCTCAGGGACTCCAACAAAGTTCCAATCATCAATGACTGCAATAAAAATATTGTCGAAAATTCCGTTAAAGTATGTGAACGCTTTTTCTTGCGCGAGTGTAGTGTGATCTCCGTCATAAAAATAGAGATTGATAGGATTTGAAAATAGGGTTAAATCTATTTGAAAGCAATCCTGTTCAATCAATTGATATTTCGTGTCTTTTAGAAAAGTATTGCAATTTGTTACAAATTGATCTTTTGGTCCCTTAAATTGCGACCAGTTATCAATAGCGATAGCAGATGAGATATTCGAAGAGTTGTTATATAGCGCAGCAATCCAGGTAGATCCTTTCCATGTGCCGATTTCTAGATAATTTGTTTCAGGTAAAGAACATAAATTATTGAGCAGATGTCTTACCTTGGTGCTTGACATTCCGTCTAAAGATAATGCTTCTTTAGACAACGAGGAGATTCCCTGTTCTGCATTCGCAATACTTTGTTGTACATGCTGAATAAGGCGCTCTTCATTCCTTGTGCGTGCATAACCATATGCTTTACTCAAATTTTCTGTATTGTAAGTTGCGTGGAGGGCTATAACAGTAGTTAGTTGTACTACAAAATACAAAATTACATTTTTGCTCATAAAATAAAACCCTTTCAATTAGATAAAACCCAGAAATTACCAGATACTTTTATTTGTTTTCCTCTTTCATATGCAAATCGTTCAACTGCTTCTCGTACAGATGTCCAGCTCCAGTCGTCTCCACAGAGGATTCCCTTATGTTCTACAAAGGGATACCATGCGCAAAGATCAGCATATACAGCAGGTGCAGTGTGCTCAGCGTCAATATAGATCAAATCTGGTTGGATCTTAAGCATCTGCGCGGCAGCCACACTATCCATTCGAATAGGGATGACAGTTTGCGTAAGATCCCAGTGGATCATGTTGGATAAAAACTGCTGATAAACTTGTGGTAAGATGGGTTGATAATGTTCTTGGTTCAGTTGCTGCGTAGAGCTTCCGAGCCAAGTATCCACTGCATACAATGCGCCGCCTTTCAATTTAAGTAGATTCCCTATATGCCTTGTTGATCCTCCTCCAATCCAGCTTCCCACTTCTACCACAGTGCGGACATCATGTTGTTGGATAAGATTTTCGATTTGTGGGGCATTGCTATAATAACCGAAAGGATACTCTGGGAGTAGTTCTGTGGAGGTATAGGGTTCTGGTAAGGGGGAGTGAGCCACTAAAGAGGTGGTAATGAGATGTGCAGCACTGTACGTGCAAATAGCAAAGCGCATGATGGTGTTCATATCGTCTCCAAAAAGGTGAAATATATAGCAAAAATTTCAAAAAGTCCACGATTTTTTTTTCAATGTACTGAAAAAACTTTTTATATGGTGTTATTTCAGCTTGGTTGGCTGCCCGCAAATGAAATGCCTCTTTCAGAATCTTGGAATATATGTGCCAATAACTGCTATGACGTAATTTCAATATTGAATGTCAATAACGTGTTTAAGACATAGAGAGCGCTGGGAGAAAATAAATAACTGACGGTATTTTCTTCATCTAAGGGACAGATAGCTTCTACAGTTCGTTTAGAGCAAAATCGTTCACGTAAAAAGCATTCTGCCTCTGTCCAAGGTTTATCATGCAGAATGCAGCTAATCTCAGCAAGGACTTGCACTAATTCTTGCAAAGGCGCTGACATCAATAATCTGGCTAAAGAACCCAATGCAATTTTAAATGTAAGAGCTTCTTTATTTTCACCCAGAAGAGTTATTACATTGATTTTCTGAAAAGTACTTATAGATGACATTTACGAAACCAAAACCTGACCATTCATGAGCAAGGGCAAAAGCCAATCACGCAATTGTGAAAGTTCTTGGTTTTCAGCAAGATTACTCTGTATTTTTTTCTGAATATCTCGCACTAACTGATAAAATTGACTAACAACTTTTTATCCAGTAACAACCAAACAGATCGATTTTATGAGGGGCTCAAACAGTAGGTTCTTAATGCCACTTGTTTTTCCTTCATATCTAAAAAATATACCGGTTTCGCAAATTTGATACCAGAAAACACGAAAATTGTAAATAAGTTTGGGGTTTTTCAATCATATGAATTTGTAGAAATTAGAACATATCAAAGAGTGGATGCATGACGTAGGATTACAAAATACACTTAATAGCTTAGAAAAGTTCTTTCAGGCCAAATCTGATACAACCTATTGGGTAGGCTATGACAAAAATACTCCCTTCGCCTTCTTAATTACTTCTCCTGAAGGTAAGGATGCTACTACGTTGGATGTGTTCATTTGTGACACGAATTATTTGGGTAAAGGGTTAGCTGTACCTATGATTCGAAATTTTCTAAATAGTCATTTTTCACAGATGACAAAGATTTTGATCGATCCTGAAGTTACAAATTCGCGAGCTATTCATGTTTATGAGAAGGTCGGCTTTAAAATCATAGGAGAGTTCATTGCAAGCTGGCACCCAGTTCCGCATTTCCAAATGGAACTCGACATGGTGAAACTATGTACCAAATAGTCGTCGATCTTTTATAGACATGAGCATAAAGAACTTGATTTGTGGATACAATGGATTTTTGCTGGATTTTCACGGCAAAAGTAGGTGTTCACTGCACCGCTGGTGCACCGCTCTACTTTGAAGAAATATCCTTCTCTGAACTCAACGATCCGGTGCTTCAAGAGTCTTTATTGCGTCAACAGCAAGAGGCCAAAGATGCCGGGGACAAAGAGGCCCATCCGATGGATGAAGAGTTCATTGAAGCCTTGAATACAGGGATGCCACCAACTGGTGGCCTTGGGATCGGGATCGATCGGCTAGTGATGGTTCTGACCAGAGAGGTCTCCATTCGTGACGTTGTCTACTTCCCGATGATGAAGCCCCATGCGGTAGAAAAAGTTTAAATAAAAAAACCCGCCTAAAAAGCGGGTTTTTTATTGGATTGTTTTACTATGACTGTGCCACAGTTTTAGTCGTTATTTGAAACTGCTGCTGGTTTTTTCGACCCATTTTTAAGTAGCTGAGCATGTTTGCGCAGCAGCCACTTTCGTAGTGCAAAGGGTGGGTGAGGATCAACGAATAGTGAGCTATATAGGTAATTCAACCAGCCAAAGGAGTTGATTGCTTGGGAGTTCATTCGAGAAATGGCTTTTTCAGCATCCTCTAAAATTAAAGGGTCTTTGATAGAACGTGTTGCTTGAAGATCAGCTTGATACTCAAAAATTAAACTAACAATCATTTGAATACACCAGCTGGATCCAAATAACCAACAAGAGGTATTCAACCATGATTCAAGTAGAGGATTAGAAGGGAGTACGCATGAGAGAATTCCAGAGATAAAGAGAAATAGGTGTGAAAATCGGAATAGTCTACGTACGTGAAAAAGCCAGGGTAAGTGCCGAAATTTTACATGAGAAATTTCATGATGAGCTAGCCAATCCCATGCTTTTATTCCATCTGATTCCGGATAGTCGTAAGGTCGACCAATTAGAAAACCAGAAACTAGTACGTAAATGTGATTGTCCCATGTGAAAATAGCACATTGTTCGACACGGACATTTGTTACGACTATTGAAATGTGATCTTTAAATTCCGGAAAGAGTTTCTGAAAAAGAGCATGAATCCGTTTTCTTTCTTTTAGAATAGCATCAACTATTTGTGGGTTTAGATCCTTATTTGCCCGCAGGTTCTCTTCATATTTTTGCGCGGAATCTAGGAATTTTTTTGCGTCATGGGGTCTTGGGTCCCACATATAAGAGAGTTTTGCTAAGAGCCCCTTTGTATCCATAAAAATAGCCTAATGATTACATAATCCAGGGGATTCTATCACAATCTAGATTAAGTCTCAATATCCTATTGATGGCAAAAATTGCGAAACTAGGCCATTTGGTCCTACCCGAAAGATAAAGAGTTTATTGAAGCCTTAAATACAGGGGCGCCAGTTAGACCCGCTTCAAAAGGCGGGTTTTTCATTTGGGCCCATCCGACGGGTTATGAGGGGGGCGTTTGTTTAGCCGGCTAGGGCGAATCCGCTCATTTCTTGTATTTGCCCTACAGATCTGCTAGTATGGGAGTTTGTAATAGGAAAACGGTACCCCCCTTGTTTAGTCTCATAAAAGATAAGTACAAAAAAATAAAAAAATTTTTCCTCCATTCGCTTCAAGATCTTTTTAGTAAACCGATGGATCCCGAGCAGTGGGAACGCCTCGAGGAGTTGCTCTACATGCAAGACCTCGGTAGCAATCTGGTAAAAGAGATCATGGAGGGGATCCTTGCCTACCATAGAGAATACCCGGAGGCAAAACAGGCCGACTATGTCCGGTGGATGAAAGCACGGATGCTCACATTTTTTCCAAACCAAAGAGAAACGCTGCCACGTGTCTATCCAAAAGGGGCTCTGATCCTAGTTGTTGGTGTCAACGGCTCGGGGAAAACGACCACCATTGGGCGGCTTGCAAATTTTTACCAAAGGGAAAACCAAAAAATCCTGGTCGCTCCGGCAGATACATTCCGTGCAGCGGCTAAAGAACAACTTGCGATCTGGGCAAAACGGGCCGGTGTCGACATGGTAGAGAGCCCCTCAAAAGATCCTTCCGGGGTCATTTATGAGGCATTGCAAAAAGGGGTGCAAGGGGATTACGATCTGATTATTGCCGACACGGCAGGCCGTCTGGATGCCAAAGTGGAGCTGATGCGCGAGCTGGAAAAAGTGATTAGAACCGCTAAAAAACTGAATGTAGAAGCACCCCATGAGGTGCTCTACATTCTAGATGCCACCCTGGGTCAAAACGGTTTGGATCAACTCAAAACATTCATCCAATTTTGTCCGGTAACGGGAATATGCCTCACAAAAATGGATGGCACGGCAAAAGGGGGGGTCGCTCTTAGGGTGCAAAAAGAATTAAAAATACCGATCTTGTGGATCGGGCTAGGGGAAGGGCTTGAAGACCTGCAGCCCTTTGATCCAAACCAGTATATCGAGTCCTTGTTTTAGTGGATAAAGAACTTTTAGAACTTGTCAGAGAATTAAAGATACTTCTTGAGCCTCCCAAAAAGGTCTTAAAGCCTCTATCCACTCCCAGCATCCCCGAAAAACGGGTGAAAATAGGGCTGGAGGATCCTGCCCTGACACCCTACACAGTTCCTAAGTTCAAAGAGGAACCGGTGAAAATAGGGCCAAAAGAGCCTCAAAAGCCGACCCCTAAGGAATCCCCTGTTTTACTAAAAGATCTCATAGATTGGTTTCAAAAAAGATTCAAAGCTCCTGTGATCTCCCCCTTAAACGATAAAAGAGCGGCTGATGCAAAAGAGCGCTACAAAAACGGGACGAACCATGCCGGCATCGTCCTTTTAGTTCCAAAAAAGATTCATGAGGGGAAAGAGTTCTATAAAAGTCTGCAACTAGCGATCCACCAATACCTCATTCCATGTATGCTCCTCCCCCTGGATCAGTTTAGCAAAGAAACAGCGCAAACGACCCGTCTTTTGATCACGGATCCGTCCTGGATGTCGGCCTATACTAAGGAGATTGTCAGAAACTCGGAATCAAACACAGACTTCTTATGGGGAGTTCCGATTTTTTATCTCGAACCGTTTGAAACGCTCAAAACATCCGAAGGAAAAAAACGTTTATGGCAAGCGCTCCTCTCATTCCCCCGTTCGTAGAGGTTCTTGTCGACCAAAGGGTTTTTAAACCTCTTTGCTACGAAAATACCGGTTTTGCCTTGAACGTGGGATCACGCGTTTTAGTCCCTTTAAGAAATAAGAGCGTCAAAGGGACCGTTGTCGGCTGTCTAAATGCGGCCTCTTTTCAGAAAGTCGCAAAAATCGACTCCGTTTTGGTAGAGGAATCATTGACTGAAGATCTGATGGATCTAGCCGAATGGATGAGTGCATATTATCTCACACCTTTTCAAAAAGTTCTCACAACGCTACTCCCCGCTTCCCTGAAAAAAAAGATAAAAAAAGAAGAGCACTATTTTGTCACCCGTCGTGCCCCAATAGCAGACCTTATTGAGGCTGCAAGTAAAATATTAGATCCGAAAAATCCGCAAAAAAGGGTTCTTGAGTACCTCTTGATGCAAGAAAAAGGGGTGTTTCTCTCCAAATTATTGGAAGAAACCGGAGTGTCGAAAAGCCCTATAGAATCTTTAGTGAAAAAAAAATGGATCGATTTAAAAAAACTCGAGGTCGACCGCTCCCTTTTCACCCATGAAGACTTCCTCCTATCCCCACCAAAAAAGCTCAACGAAGAGCAGCAGCAGGCTTTGGACAAAATTGTTTTAGGCCTTGAAGCGAAAACATTCCTTACAGAGCTTCTTTTCGGTGTGACAGGGAGCGGTAAAACTGAAGTCTATCTGCAGGCGATCCAAAAAGCCCGCTCTTTGGGCTTGGGAGTTCTTTATTTAGTCCCCGAGATTGCGCTTACGACACAAACCATCGATCGTCTCCTCTCCCGCTTTAGCGAACAGATAGCTGTTCTTCACCACAGACTTTCAGACGGCGAGCGTTTTGATGCGTACCGGGGAATTCTTAGTGGGAAAATTTCGATCGTGATCGGAGCGAGATCGGCGATTTTTGCTCCGGTAAAAAACCTGGGGCTCATCATCGTAGATGAGGAGCAGGACGGATCGTTTAAACAAACCGAGGAGATGCCCTGCTACAATGCAAGAGATGTGGCTATTGTAAGAGCTAAATATCTAAAAGCGGTCTGTGTTTTAGGGAGCGCTACCCCCTGCTTCGAAACTTTTTACAACGCTCAAAATCTTAAATACGGGATTAGCTGTCTGACTCAAAGAGCCAAACAAAACCCGTTGCCTGAAGTAAAAATTGTGGACATGCGTCATGAAGATGACAAAAAAAAATGTCGCGCTCTTTTTAGCGACCTCCTTTTGAATAAAATTGAGGATCGGCTCAAAAAAGGGGAACAAACGCTCCTATTTTTGAACCGTAGAGGTTTTTTCAAGTGTCAAATTTGTACAACTTGCAACGAAACTTTGAAGTGCGATCAGTGCGATGTTTGTTTGACCTACCATAAAGGGGAAAATATTTTGGCCTGCCACCTTTGTGGTTTTACGCAAGATCCTAAAGAGGCCTTTTGCAAAAAATGCCGTTCCAAAGAGACCATGCGGTTTCAGGGTCCGGGTACAGAACAGGTGGAACGGGCTTTGAAAGCGCTCTTTAAAGAGGCCAGAGTCTTGCGTATGGACCGCGATACCACACGCCACAAAGGGAGCCACGATGCGCTCTATCGAGAGTTCAAGTCCCAAAAAGCCGATATCCTGATCGGTACACAGATGATTGCTAAAGGGCTCGATTTTCCCCTGGTCACTCTGGTGGGGATACTCAATGCAGACTCCATGCTCCATATTCCCGACTTCAGATCGGCCGAAAATGCATTCCAACTGTTGAGCCAAGTATCCGGCCGTGCAGGAAGGGGCGATTTTCCGGGCGAGGTAGTTTTACAGACCCGCCTACCCGACTATCAGGTGATCCACCACGCTTCAAAAGAGGACTACAAAAACTTCTTTGAAGAGGAAATCCTGTTGCGCAAGCAGTTCGACTATCCCCCGTTTAAAAAGATGTGCCGTATTGTTTTACAAGCGCCTGAAAGCACACTCCTGGACCGATTCGGAACCTTTTTAACCCATCTTTTTGAAAAAAATAGAGAACTTGACGTGGATATTCTCCCCTATACCCTTTGTGGCTTGACGAAAGCTAAGGGGCAATACCGGGGACAGATTCTTCTAAAAGCACAAAAATTTACCTCTTTGAAAAAAATGGTCCTTTTGATCCCCAAAGCTGAAAAAATCAAAATTCTTGTAGACGTCGACCCGCTCCAAACATTCTTTTAAAACTCTTCACTAGAAATTGAAATATTTTAAATTAACCCTCTTTTGTGGTTTAGTATAGCATCACCTATTTTTAGGAGCACAAAATGCCAACCGATTTAAGCGTGTCCGCAACGATATCGACGAATCTTTTTTCAATCTTTTTAGATTCTCTAAAAAGCACTCTCAATGAGACAACAAAAGCAAAAATTTTAAAAATTTCCTCATCGAGCTTTGCTGCTGAAGGGGGTAAAACCCATTTAGTAAAAAGAAGATTCATTTATACCCCGTTAAATGCCGAGGTGCCCTGTGATAATAGGGGGATGTATGAGATTGCACTCAAAGAGGCCCAAGAAATCGCGGGAGAAGATCGAGATACACTCACAGTGCAATTTTTTTTGAAGCTATTGGAGAAACCGTATGAGTCCCAGGAGGTTCAAAATTTCTTAAATGAGATGAGAGAATACCATCTGGAAAATCAAAGAAACCCTTTTTCTCTTTTACAAGACAAGATCTCTGAAGGGCTGGCCAATGTTTCTCGAGAGCAACCACCAGCCGGTATCCATGCGATCTCTGTCAAGGTCCTTTTATTTAAAAAGGTCAATCCGGACGAGATTTTATCCATCAAGTATAAAGGGAAACCCCCTCAAGAAGATATCTGAAGCTCGCTTTTAATAAAAAAAGACCTCTTCAACAAGAGGTCTTTTTCAAACGAAAAGAATTTTAAGACTGGTGCGGTTTCATCATGGGGAAGTAGATCACATCGCGGATGGACACCTCACCGGTCAAGACCATCACTAGCCGATCAATACCGATCCCAAGCCCCCCTGTCGGTGGCATCCCGGTATTGAGCGCCTCAATAAACTCCTCATCCATAGGATGGGCCTCTTTATCACCTGCGTCTTTCGCCTCCTGTTGCTGGCGTAAAAGGGTCTCTTGCACAAGCGGATCATTGAGTTCAGAGTAGGCATTCGCCATCTCCATACCCAGCATGAACAGCTCGAACCGCTCGACGATCCCCTCCTCTTTTTCTTTGAGGTTGCGATGGTATTTGCAAAGAGGTGTTGTCTCTACCGGATGGTCGATAATAAAATGGGGTTCGATCAGATGCTCCTCAACAAACTCCTCAAAAATCTTGGCTATGAGAAGTCCGCGTGGAAGTTTTTTCACCTCAAGAGGATCCAGTGGAGTCGAAGCCAAAACATCTCTCATCTCTTGGTCGCTCATCCGGTCCACATCTAAACCTTTGTAAACACGGATCGACTCTTTCATCGTGTAGCGCTTCCAAGGACCCGAAAGATTCAATTGATGCGTGTTCCCTTTTTTGTCCTGACGTGTTCCTAAATCGGTTGTGCCATACAGTGCGTGCGCTAAATGGACAAACAGCTTTTCGGTAAAATCCATCACGTCATGGTAATCCTGATAGGCCGCATAGGACTCTATCATCGTAAATTCAGGATTGTGCGTACGGTCAAGCCCTTCGTTTCTAAAAACTTTGGACATCTCAAATACATTCCGAATCCCCCCTACAATCAGCTTCTTTAACTGAATTTCCAATGAAATACGTAGGAAGATATCCATGTGCAAAGCATTCACATGGGTGATGAACGGGCTCGCATTTGCCCCGCCATAGATCGTTTGCAAAACCGGTGTTTCCACCTCGATAAATCCATGGTCCTCGTAGAATCGGCGAATGAGCGAAAGGATGCGCGAGCGTGTTTGAAACGTCGCCATCACCTGAGGATTGCTGATCAGATCAAGCCACCGTTTGCGGTAACGCATTTCAATGTCGCTTAGACCACTATACTTATCAGGCAACGGTAAAAGAGCTTTCGCCCTAAAGGTGACCTCTTTAGCATACACGGTCAACTCTCCGACACGCGTGCGGAACAAATGCCCTTTGACCGATAAAAAGTCGCCCAAATCTACAAGTTTCTCCACAAATTTGATGCCGCTCAGCTCCTCAGAGGGGTTGAGCCCCATCACGGCTGTGTCGTCGCGGTTTAGCATCACCTGAATGGTGTGGTTTTCATCAAGCAGGGTCAAAAAAGCGTTTTTCCCCATAGCCCGGAAAAGGACCACCCTTCCGGCAACCTCTACCCAATCGGTCTCCCCTTTTTGCGCCTCTTCAGAGTGCCCAACAGGATGCCCGTGATATTTTTTTGCCAGATTTCCGGCAAGAATCGGACTGAGAGAATCGGCGGGGAAAGGCTCTACACCTAGTGCCCGAATCTCATCCAATTTTCTCAATCGATTGCGGTACTCTTCTGTATGTTGCATGGATGACTCTTTTTAACTTTTGTTCCGTTGGTTACATCTTCTAGTTCATATCCCAAAAGGGTGATCTCGTTTCGGATGCTGTCTGCATCCTGAAAGCGACGCTCTTTCCTTGCCTTTTGCCGCGCTTCCACCAGATCCAAAATAGAACCGGGGATAGGCTCCTCCTCTTTCTTCAAGCAGCCCAAAATAGCATCAAACCGCTGTAAAAGCTCAAGAATTCTTTTTTGAGATTCTTTGTTGATCTTTTTTTGGTCGAGCCCTTTATTGACATCGCGTACCATATCAAATAAAACAGCAAATGCCTGCGGAAAGTTCAGGTCCTGGTTCAATGCCTCCATAAAAGAGGTGTGGATTTGGTCCACATCAAAGCTCTCCTCTCCCGCGTCGGCACCCATCTCGAGACGATCCCAGAGCTGATCCACCCTCAAAAGGGCCTGGCGCACACCCTTAAGCCCCTCCAGGGTAAAATTTAACGGCATCCGGTAGTGCGATTGCGCTATCAAAGCGCGCACCTCACGGCCGCTAAACCCCTTTTCGATCAGGTCTCTCAGTGTGTAAAAATTTCCGAGACTTTTGGACATCTTTTTGCCGTCGACATGGAGATGTTCTACATGAAACCAGTGGGTTGCAAACGGAGCATGGTTGCAACATTCCGACTGCGCTATCTCGTTCTCATGGTGAGGAAAAACGAGATCTATCCCACCACAATGGAGGTCGATCGAGGGTCCGAGAAAATCTTGCGCCATCGCCGAACACTCTATATGCCACCCGGGTCTGCCCGGCCCAAAGGGGCTCGGCCAAAAAATAGGTCCATCGGTCTTTGGGTCGTAAGCTTTCCAAAGGGCAAAATCACAAAGATTGTCTTTGCTATACTCGTCTTGATGCACCCTCTCGCTTGCACCGGCAACAAGAGACTGCCTGTCGATGTGGGACAGCTTCCCATACTCCTCAAAAGCGTGGACCCGAAAATAGACACTCTTATCATCCGCCTGATAGGCATACCCTTTGTCAATCAGCTTTTCTATCATCCGAATCATCGACCCGATGGCATCGGTGGCTCTTGGGAAATGGGCCACCCCTTCGACTTTCAGCGTCTTTAAATCTTCAAAAAAAGCCTGGATATAGATATCGGTGTACTCACGCAGGGGCATACCCCGATTGTTAGCCCCCTTTATCGTTTTGTCATCGACATCGGTCAGGTTCATCACCTGTGTCACGGGGATTCCATTCGCTTCGATCACCCGCCTCAATAAATCGGTAGATACAAACGTGCGGAAGTTGCCAATGTGCGCATATCCGTAAACTGTCGGACCGCAAGAGTACATCTTTGCTTTTGCACCCATCGGTTTGAAAGGTTCTACATTGCAAGTGAGTGTGTTATAAAGAGATAGCATCAGCAAATTTCCTTGTAGGCCAGCTCAGTAAGGGCTCTGAGATGGATTTTACCCGATCCAAGCAGCGGCATATCCTGCACTTTCAATATATGATGCATTCTAAAGTACTTCGGTAAACCCGATTCAAACAAAATTTTATTGATCTCATCCACGGTGGTCTCTAAAACGCTGATCAAGACAAGTTCCGTTTTTTCCCCCTCTCTTTCAATAGGGATCACGACAAAAGGATTATCGACTTTACGCTTGTCAGCGAACCAGCCTAGCCCCTTCGCAGCATTCGTTAGTATCTCCTCGATCAGGGGTAAATTAACCATCTCGCCGCCAACTTTTGTGAACCGCTTGAGGCGCCCCTTCAAAATCAGGTTCCCCTTCTCATCGATATGCCCGTAATCCCCTGTCCGGTAGTAGGACTTGCCGTTGATCAAGATAAAGGGGGACTTGATGTCTTTTTCCATGTACCCCTTAAAAATCGAGGGGCCTTGCGCCAAAATTTCCCCATCTTGACCTTGCGGCAAAGGCCTCAATTCCTCACGGTCTACAATCAAAAGCTCGACCTTACTCAAAGGTCGACCCACACCGGTCCTTACTTCATCTCTAAAGCGCTGCGCAGATAAGACCGGGGAACACTCTGTAATCCCATAACCCTCTAACAGCCTCGCTTCAGGATTGATTTCATACAACTTGGTGATCAAACTTTCCGGGGCCTTCTCTGCACCGGTGAAACAAACCCGAAGCGATTCTAATTGGCCGGGTTCACTTGATGATAGAAGGTTAGCATAAAAGCTGGGCGTGAGAGCAAGAAGGTCCACACCCCAAGCCTGAATCTCCTGTGCAATCCTTGGAGAATCGGTCGGATCGGGTGAAAAATAGGTTTTCACACCATTTAGGACCGGAAAAAGGGTCAGCGCCGTGAGTCCAAAAGAGTGGAACTGGGGAAGAGCGCAAAGACCGGTCTTTGGCTCGTAGGGATAGATCACCTCTTCGAAATCTTCCATGTTCGCAATCAGATTCTTATGAGACAGAGGAACAGATTTCGGATGAGATTCCGTTCCACTTGTGGTCAACACTACGGCATTCATCTCGTTAGACAGGTTCTCAACTCCAAAATGGGTTAAAATAGACCTTGTGGGTTTCGTCGATAAAAGCAGCGCTTTAAGTTTATCTAACAGCGAAACCTTTTCCTTGAGATTTTCTGCAAAGACCAAATAGGGCTCCATCGCCCCGAGTTCTATATGCGCCACACGGTCAAGAAATTTACGAGCCGTTAAAACCGACTTGATGGACAAGCTATGGATCACATGGTCTGTACTTCTATAACCCGACGTCCAGTTAATCATCACCGGAACCTTTCCGGCCAACATCGAAGCAAATAAAATCAAAGTAGATCCCACGCTTGCAGGGAGCATGATCCCAACATAACGGCCCTCAAGCTTGCGGATTTTTTGAGCCAAAATAAGGACCGCTATCAAAGCGCGCTTACCGGTCAACGTTGTCGTCTCGTCCGCGACAAGCTCCTTATTCCCCTCTTTTTTTGCCCTCTCTATGAAAGCTTGTGGTATGGTTTTGCCGAGAATTTCGACTTTTTTCATCCCCTCGACAGTGTGCTGCTTCCAACCCCTCAACATGGTTTTGGACTGCATCTCCCTGGCTTTTGGTGTTTTTTTATGTAGAGCCACCAAGAAAAGATCGAACACATAGACTAAATCCAAGGAGGAGATCTTCTTATCGATCCCAAATTTGAGGTCTAAAAAGGTGATGAGGTTCGATAAGTCCAAAGAGTCGCATCCAAGATCCACCGCCAAATCCTGATCGTCTTTGATCTGCACTTTGGGGCGGCCCGTCATCTTACTGATCTTATCATAAATGACATCCCGCATCGACGCTGGAATATCCACATCTTTGTTGATGATATGCTGACTGAAGACAAATGCCTGTGGTGTCGAACCTTTTTTATCCCAAAAAAGGTAGGGAACCAAGTTTGCTCTCTCAACAGATTCGATTTGGTCACCGTACTTATATTGGTTATACCAGTTCTCAAGGTAGCGGTTGAACTGAATTTTACTCACCTGATAGGGGAAGTCAGCTGGCAGTGTCGAGAACTCGATCAACACATCCCTTTTAGGCATAAAGAAAATCAGATTCTGAAAAACTAGTTTAATAGATGTTTTTAAGGTTTTCCAGAAATCGGGCGAATCGCCGAGAATCGCTCTAGAAAACGAGCTGCCCCATAATCCGGTTGTACGGACTAAAATCACCTCCAAATTCGGATCCTCGGAAAGTAGCCGATGCACTAATGATTTTCCACCCAAAAATTCTTTAGGTGAGCGCTTAAGCCCTCCCCCTGGGTATACAATCACCTTCTCTCCCCGATCCAAAGAACGGCGTAAGTTGTGATAAACCATTTCCCCCTGGCGAGCCTTCCATTCGTTCACAACAATTTCAAAATCGGGAATAGGAACAGCAGCTATAAGCCTAAAGAACCAGTTAACCCCTTTCTGGTAGAAAAAGCGCTCGTCCATAATAGGTTTAAAGGAAGCTATTTGACCTAGATAAGAATATAAGAGGACGGGATCTGTCATCGCAGGGTGATTTGGCAGAACAACAACGGGTCGATCCGATTTTAGGATACTTTTGATCTTCTCCAAACCTTTAGTATGAACGCGGTATCGAACACTAAAAAGCCATCGAAGAAGAAA
>JBEIFH010000013.1:0-44037 GCA_040382515.1 Chlamydiia bacterium
CGACCGGTGAACATGCAACGGTTTTTATAGCGGCAGAATGAGGAGTCTCTTGGCATTTTGCTGAGTTTTACAACTGCAAGAGCTTTTTCCTCATCGGAAACGTTCACACTTTTGATGATCTTACGCAATGCATCTCTCTTTTCTTTGAGACGGGATGCAATTGCAAAACGACGATCGTTTTTTACGATGCTGGATAATCTTGCCATAGACTACTTTTTTCTCCTCGATGGGCCCTTTTGACGTTGTTTGCGGTTCGGGTCGAGCTTGTTGATCACATAAAGCCGCCCTCTTCTTCGAACGAGTTTGTCTCCCGCCTGGGGGTTCGCAACGACTGAAGCGGATACTTTCATTTTTGTCCTAAATAGGTTTTACTGTCGATTAGCATACCCATTTTAACAATTAAGGACAATCTTTTCCTTGCTCAAAACCCCCATGCCGGTTAGACTGGGTGGCATCTTGACTATTTAACCGCCAGAAAGGGACAGACCTTTTATGAAAAGAACATTCCAACCAAGTAAGCTGGTTCGCAAAAGACGCCATGGATTTCGTGCGCGCATGAGCACTCCGTCCGGCCGCAGAATTCTTGCAAACCGCAGAGCTAAAGGGCGTTACAAATTAGCCGCCTAAAAACCACTGGGGAGTACCGCCTGTTAAGGTCGCACTCCCAATCCCATTATGGCCAATGGATTATCATCGATCATGCCCAATTCTCTTCTGAGAAAAGTCGTTATGGGATCACAGTAACAAAAAAATTTGGTAAAGCACATGAACGGAATCGATTCAAAAGAATCGTTCGTGAAGCCTTCCGCCTTACCCATCTACCGCAAGGATTGTGGGTAAATATCCGCCCTTTAAAAAAACCAAAGTCAACTTTAGATATTAAGAACGATCTGGATGGCTTCCACACAGCTCAACAAAGAGCAAAAACTGGCGGTTGAGACAACCGAGGGTAAAGTTTTAGTTTTAGCCGGTGCCGGAAGTGGAAAAACTTCGGTACTGATTCAAAGAATTGCTTACCTTATTGATCAAAAAGGGGTCTTGCCTAGTAGAATTCTTGGCCTGACATTTACCAATAAGGCCGCTTTGGAAATGCGTCACAGGCTTGCCCGCCTTGTCCCCCCCAAAGTTGCAAAACAGGTGCAGCTCGCAACATTCCACAGTTTTTGTTATCAGCTTTTAAGAAAAGAGATCTACCGCCTTGGATATACTAAAAATTTTACCCTTGTGGATGAATCTGAAGCCAAGCGTATAGTGGAACATATTGTCCGAGAAAAACTCGAGTTCGAGGGGCGCCTTCCCTCTATTTCTTCAACATATGAGGCCTTGAAATCCAATCGGATTTCTAAAGACTCCCATCTGGCCTCGTCCGGCAAGTGGCACGATAAACTCCTTACAGACCTTCCCGACCTTTTTCAACGCCTGATGAAGGCCTACAACACCGTTGATTTTGACGGTCTCATAGAGCTCAGCCTCTCCCTTTTCAAAGAAAACCCCGATCTTTTGGCCGAATACCAGGAAAAGTTCTCCCATATTATGATCGATGAATACCAGGACACCAGCCCTTTGCAAGATGAGCTGGCCAAGCTTTTGGCCCGGGGAAAAAATAATTTATGTGTTGTAGGAGATGACGATCAATCGATTTATGCATTTCGGGGCGCCAAAGTCGATCAAATCTTACAATTCCCATTTGAGACCATCATCAAGCTAGAGCAAAACTACCGATCTACCCCCCGGATTTTGCAAGCAGCGAACAGTGTCATTCAAAATAATAAAACGCGACACAACAAAGCCCTTTGGTCTGAAAAGCTTCTTGGGGAGGAGATCCATGTATTTGTGAGCGATGATGAGAATACGGAAGCGGACGGAATCGTCCTGCGTATTCTTGAACTCAAAAAGAAGGGATTGCGCTTCAAAGATTTTGCTATACTCTACCGCTCGAATGTCCTATCCAGGCCTATTGAACTCGCTTTCATGCGTGCACGCTACAAAGATGCCGATGGAGCCACCGTCTGCTCTATACCCTATCATATTGTGCAAGGGACCGAATTTTATGAGCGTAGGGAAGTGAAAGATCTTTTAGCTTACATGCGTGTTCTTTGTAACGATATGGATGAAACCGCCCTCTTAAGAATTATCAATACACCAAGAAGGGGGATCTCCCATGAATCGCTTGAAAAGATCACCTCCTACCAGAGGAAAAACCAGCTCCCTTTGATCCATGTACTGAAAAAAATAAAAAGGGGGGAAGAACTCGGCATCCACCTCACCGCAAAAGCTCTTGAAGGGGTATCTCTCTTTATCGATTTGATAGAAAATGGAAGCCAGCGTCTGCAAAACGGGGCCAGCCCCTATCAGGTCATGCTCGATCTGACCGAAAAAATCGAGTACAAGAAGATGATCTTGAACGAGGTAAAGACCGAAAAAGCAGAAAATTTCAAAATTGAAAACGTGGGTGAAATTTTAAAGATGATTGAGCGCTACGAGGAGTCCTTTGAGGCGAGCGAAGAGCATCCACAACCCACCCTTTCGGATTTTCTTGCCAATTCCCATCTTGACCAGGATGGATTGCAGCGCATGGAAAATGGCGACGAGATGGACAAAGTACAGCTGCTCACTTTTCATAGTGCAAAAGGGCTCGAATTTAAAGCCTGCTTCCTCATAGGACTTGAGGATCACATCCTTCCCCATGAAAAAAGCCTGGCGGAAGGGGGTCTAGAGGAGGAACGCCGCCTTTTTTACGTAGCCATAACAAGAGCTATGCAATATTTGACCTTATCTATGGCCACATCCAGAAAAAAAATGGGGCAAACGATCGCTACAACCCCCTCAAGATTCCTGCATGAAATCGATCCGAAAAATCTCAAGCCCTCGACCTGGAAACATCCGGCTTTATACATCGATTGAGCGGCTTGTACTTTTTACTAATTGCTAGGGGCGAGTTTTCTAGAGCCAACAATGTTGGTGTTTTACAGCCTTTAGCGAGACTTCCACCAATTTCCGCCAAAACCAATTCTTGGAGATTTTTTCTTAAATGTCTGTAATTTTTTATTTCTAGCGGCGGCACGAATTTTTGCGGCTGATCCTTTTGGGTATTTTTCCCAGCGAATCTCAAATTGGGGGCTTTTTTTAGACTGGGGCTGGTTGAATACAAGTTCTTCTTTCTTCGATTCTTCGATCCATTGATAAGCGGGATTGGCAGTTGATGCAACAAAATTGTCCCCTTCTGCCCGCTGCACCTCACCGGATCCTGTTTCAACACCGGCCTTTCTCCCGCGAACGTACTTTTGGGATTTGCGGATCGGGTTTTCTGCTTTGCTCTCAGATTTTTTATTTTCAGAGGAGCCCCACAATCCACCGATCCCTATCTGTACCTTTTCAGAATCGATCTCAAGGAATTTGTCCCTTAAACGTTTGGCATAATCGCGTGGACTTAGTTCTCTATAACCCGACTCCCTAAAAAGCTTTTCGGTACGGGGGTCATAAATCACTACAGTCGGGTAACGACCAACTCCAAATCTCTTTTTATACGTCATCTCATTCTTTCTTTTCCCGATATCGCGCGGAAAATCGACCTCGAGAACTATAAAATCATTTTCTACATTCCTCAGGAAATCCCTTTTGGAAAGAATCTTTTTCTTCATCAGTTCGCACCAATGGCACCAGCCGGACCCCATGAAGAAAATCATTAAAGGCTTGTTTTCCTGCTTTGCCCTCTGTTCAGCGACCTCAAATGGTTCTATAGCAGCAAATAACGTTCGAGTGCAGGCAAATAGAAGAAATAGTCCAGTTTTAAAGCGCATGTTTTCCTTACACTTGGAGCCTTAAGTGAGCAACAGGATCCTGTAGACAAAATAAAGATCCTACTTCTATGTTGCTTTGCCAGATTTTCTAATTAACTGGCAAACAGGATTGTATAGTTAGATCTTACAAAACAACTGAAAATCTCACAGTTAGACCTTAGGAAAGGTTAGAGATAATTAGTTTTATTTGCACATACATAAGCATAATAGTGAATATCAGCAGCATCAATAATGATAGCCAGTGGGTCAACAGATTCGATTGTGTAGGCATCCCCCTGAGAAATTTCCCTTTGAATATGGCAAGTAATGGGAAAATAGCAAATAACAGACTGCACGAAACTCCCCCTAAAAGATTCAAAAGGAGCACAAATCCGTCAGGATTGATCAAAGCGGCCAAGGTTGGGGGCAAAAATGTCAAAATAACAAGTCCAAGTCGATTCCTGGCAAGTCTCGTCCCATTCAAGGCATCAGAAAAAAAATCGGACAAACTCAAAGACGTTCCCAATAGGGAGGTCGTAAATCCAAAAAAGGCAAACCAGGTCCCCAAGATTATAATTGGGGATCCAGGGAGAAGTAAGCTTAGAGGTTCAATGAGGGATTGCCCTAAGAGCTTGGCCTCCCCGAGACTTTCGGGACCATTCATAGGGACAATACCTTTAATCAATAGATCCCACAAAATGTAGGCAATCAGTGGAACAGTTGTCCCCATCAGAATACATAATCTTGTCTTTTTATAGTCCCGCTTAAGAAAATAGTATATGCTAGGGATAAGCCCCTGATAGCCAAAAGCGACAAAAACGATGGGCAACCCGGACAATATATGTCCAAACGTACCGGAAAAAAGATAGCTCTGGTGAAACTCTTGAAACCCTACCCATAAAAATCCGATAAATGTCGTCAATGTTCCTAACACAATGTGAAAATTCACGCGACATATGCCATTCATCCCGATATGCAAGATGTGGCCGATAATGATCGAAAGAATACAAGGGGGAAGCCAAGTGGGAAAAATTGGAGGGAGCGCATTTTGTATAATCGAGCTAGATCCATGTATGACTGCAGTCATGAAAAAATAAAATATGATAATGTATAAGAATGATACTACTGAGCAGGCAAACCAGCCCAATAATTCTTTCGAGATAGAGGCAAAATGGGAGCCAGTATCCATCCATACCAAGACCTCAAGTAAGATAAGACCGATCCATACCGAAAAAATCCAGCATATGACATATAAAGAGATCGATCCGACCACCCCCGAATATGAGGTAACTATAGGAAAGCTAACCATCCCTGCCCCAATTGTAATTCCGCAAATCAATAAAATGGCATGCACCAAAGGCACCCAACTCTGCATCGTCTTTACTAAATTCTTCATTCGGGTTATCCTAAACGATGAGTAAATCCTATGCAAGTGGGGTTTAAGGATTTTTTATCTATTTTTGGGGAAAAACCCGGCATAAAGTGAAACAGGTCTACACAAAAGAAAATCACAACATTCCTATAGAAGGTGTCGATAAAGACGCTCTCTATGTTATAAAAAAACTTCAAAATGCAGGGCACACCGCCTATCTAGTGGGGGGGTCGGTCCGAGATCTTCTTATGGGGGTAAGCCCCAAAGACTTTGACGTCTCCACCTCTGCCCGCCCTGAAGAGATCAGGGGGATTTTTAAAAATTGCTACATTATAGGGCGCCGTTTCCGTTTGGCCCATATCCGCTTTGACGAAAAAATCATTGAAGTTTCCACATTTCGCAGTGGCGATCCCGAAACTGAGGATTTGATTGTCAGAGACAACGAATTCGGATCTCCCGAAGAAGACGCCCTACGGCGCGATTTTACCATCAACGGGCTCTATTACGACCCCTCCACAGAAACTGTAATAGACTATGTCGAAGGATTTGAGGACGCAAAAAAAAGATTTTTAAGGGCCATCGGGACCCCCCATGTCAGGTTTAAACAAGATCCGGTCCGGATGATCCGGCTTATAAAATTTCAGGCACGATTCAATTTAAATGTCTGCCCACAGGCCCACCGGGCGCTACTCGACTGCAAGGAAGAAATTTTGAAAAGCTCCCCGGCACGAGTTTTAGAAGAATTACTTCGGATGCTTGAATCGGGGTTTTCCTACCCTTTCTTCAAACAGCTTTGCGAGGGTGGGATGATGCAACATCTTATCCCCACTCTTTCTGCCTACTGTGAATTGGCCGATAAGAATGTGGTTTTTGACCTGCTTGAAATCGCCGATTCCGTCCACAAAAAGTCCCGTTCCCGATTCGATCGTATTGTACTTTTGGCAATTCTAGTCTTCCCCATATTCGAGAGACACATCCAAATTTTACAACAAAGGGGGTCCCCTTTTCATCTTGGAAGAATTGAGAATGAGGCCTATTTCATTATTGAGGAGTTCTTTTCTCCCTTTTTAGAAATCCCTAAAAGAATTGTCGGCACTCTAGCCATGGTGCTTACCGGGCAGTTTCGTATACGACCGCAGACTGGTAAATCGGTTCGTATCAGGTTGCCTCGTATCCCCGACTTTTCCCTTGCAGTAGACTTTTTGTATCTGGAAAGCCTTTACAACCCGCAACTCCGATCCATATACGAACCATGGAAAAAGGCTTTGAAGAAATCTTAAATGTTAAAGCATCAAATTCTAGAACCCCAAATGACACTGCCGGGGCGACCTTTGGTCATCCTTTTTACTACAACGGCAAAAGAGGCTCTTGAAGTCTCCCCACTTTGTCATCCTGCAAATTTTTTATTTGAGATGGGTATCAGAGTTCTTTCCTTCAACCTTCCGCTCCATCATGACGAAATCCCTTCGTTTGATGGGGTCAAAAGATGGACCCAGGAGATGCAAAAAAACGCTAATGACCTACTGCTACCGTTTTTAAAAGAGGTTTCGGAATGGATGGATCAGAATCTTGACCCCTCTACCCCTTTAGGTATTATGGGCATTTCGCGAGGGGGGCTTATCGCTGCCATTTTGGCATCTATTAGAAAAAAAAAGGTACCGTTGACCCTTTTTTCCCCAATGCTGGACTTGGACTACCCTTGGCTATGGGACGCATCCGAAAGGCTGCCCCCTTCCCTAGATTTCTATCGACTGAAAAATCACACCCATTTTCTGAAAGATTGCCCTATTTACTTTTCCATGGGAAACAATGACGAGAGGGTTTACACCAAAAAATTACTCGATCTCTACAAGCATTTAGTTGAAGAAAAAGTTAAAGAGCAACCCAGAAATACCTTGCTAGAGCTACACGTCTTCCCTTCTATCGGTATGTATGGCCACGGGACCCCCGATCGGATTTTTCAAGAAGGGACAAAATGGATGAAAGAGCAATTAACGGTTTAAAATCTTTGAGGGTATTCGCACTGACCACAGAACAAAGTGCCGAAGCCATTTTGAAAAAAGTCCTTGATCCTCTGCGATCCGAGTTTAGCGATATCTATGTAGAAGGGGTCGTATCCAGTGAATTCCCTGAATCTGAAATTAAACCTTTTTTATCGTCCGACAGCCTGAAAATCATGGGACTGATTGATGTCATTCTATCTTTGCCCCGTATTTTGAGCATCCAGAACAAAATCAAAAAAAGGATTTTGGAAGGGGATTTTGACATCGTTCTAACAGTCGACTCCTCCTCGTTCCATCTTCCACTGGTAGAGCGCCTAAAAAAAGCGGGGTGCACTGCAAAATTTGTCCATGCCGTCTGTCCGCCCATATGGGCCTACAGGCCTAAAAGAAAGCCACGCATAGCCAGAACTTTTGATCTATTGCTCCCTTTGTTTAAATTTGAGGCCCCTCTTTTTAACGATACTCCCCTCACCTCTTTTTGGATCGGCCATCCGTTTCAAGAATATGCACCAATAAAAAAGGCAGAGGAGGAAAATATACTACTGATTTTTCCCGGTTCCCGAGAAAAGGTCATCAAACGGAATTTGCCACTACAATTAGCCGCAGCAATGCAATTCCCTTACAAAATCCTTATTAGCGTCTCCTCTCTGTCTTCAAAAAAACTCATAGAGAAAATCGCTCCCTCAATACCTACATTTGAAAAAATTCCCCCTGTCGAGATCTTAAAGCATACCAAAATTGCCCTCGCGACCTCCGGAACAATCACACTTGAGCTAGCTCTTTTGGGAATTCAGACCGTAGTCACCTACAAAATCCCCCTCATTGACGCCATTGCAGCAAAACTTGCCAAAATGAATGTCCCCTTCTTTGCCCTACCCAATCTTTTAGCAAAAAAAGAGATCTATATCGAATTGATCCACCCCTTCCTTACCAAAAAAAAATTAGTAGATGCCATACGCACCACCTTGGATCAAAAAAAACCGATCCCCGTTGACCTGTTACGGACGCAAATAAAGACAGAGCACACCGGTAAAGAACTTGTAAATAAAATAATTGAAAACACCCCCTTTTATGAGACACTCAACAGGGAGCTAGAACACTAAACTAAAGTTCTTAAGATCTTATCTTTCATTTTATGTTTAGACTCGTTATACTGTGGCTACAGGTTTTTATGTCCTCAGAACAGGTTTTAATCGATTTAAGAAATCTCGAAGGTGGAGAGCAGTGTACTTTAAAAGGGGTACTGCCAGCCGCGAGCCTTTCGATAGATCCCTCTGAGGCAAAACAATTTAGCGTTATCGATTACGAGCTAGAGCTCCAGATAGTAGGTGAATCTCTTCTTGTCCGAGCAGATATAAGGGGCGAAAAAAAGCTCCCGTGCAAAATTTGCAACCAAACACTTCATTGCCCCATTGAGATCAGTCGGGCGAGTGAGGTGGTATCGCTTGATGACATTAAGGGCTATAAAATGGATCTTACCACCATAATCCGCAACCTCTTCCTTATGGAAGCGCCGGAAGTTGTCGAGTGTAACAGTGGCTCTTGTATCGAACGCGGTGAAGTAGAAAATTTTTTAAAACGAAAAAGGCTATCCTCATCCCCTTTCGATAGCCTAACATAAAGTTTTGGAGTATACCATGGCAGTACCACGTAATCGCATGTCTAAATCTAGAACACTCAAGCGAAGAACAGAGCATGCGTTTCAACCTATCCAATTGATTGAATGCCCCAATTGCAAAGCCCACAAAAAATCTCACAGAATGTGTCTTTCTTGTGGTCACTACAACGGAAAGAGTGTTTTTAAAGAAGCAAAAACAGCTTAATCTTTCAGTAGACCTCCTTTAACAAAGAATTTCAACGCTTTTTAAGGAGGCCTACCAAAGCCTTATTAAAGAGGAAAAGCTTTTCAAAAATAATTTTATCGATAATCGATATTTAATTTTGTTGCAATCCTCCTAAAGAAATTTCTTTTCAGGCAATACAATGAAAGATTCAAAAGAGATTATGGTAAGTGTTGATTCTAAAGAGACGCGTGTTGCGCGCATGAATCAAAAACGGCTTACCGAACTCAATATCGAGCGTAAAAAAAATAGGCTCATCTCCGGAAACATCTACAAGGGGAAGGTCACAAACATCCTCAAAAATATTCAATCCGCCTTTATTGACATCAATGAAAACGAAAATGGGTTTATCCATATTTCCGACGTGATTGAAAACTCTCAAAAATTGCAGGAGATGTTTGAGATCGATTTCGATTTCAAGGGTGAAAAAGCGGTCGAAGACGGGGATATTTCCTCCCATTTTAAATTGGACCAGTACATTCTTGTTCAAGTTGTGAAGGATCCGATAGGTTCAAAAGGGGCGCGCCTCACTTCCAACATTTCGATTGCAGGTCGCTACCTTGTATTGCTTCCCAACTCCCCTTTGCGTGGTGTATCGCGCAAAATAAAAGAACAACCGGTCCGCAATCGGCTCAAAGACATCATCGAGAAGTTTGAACTCCCCTCAAAAATGGGGTTGATTTGCAGAACCGCAAGCATAAAAGCGACTACGGATCAGCTCATCGACGAGGTGCGCGAACTGATCAATACCTTTGACGAAATCATCGAAAGCTACCATAAGGCAAAAGGGCCCACCTGCCTCTATCGAGAGTCGGACATTACGAAAAAGGTTCTACTCACTGCCATGGATAAAGGGTACGAAAGGATCTTGGTCGATCACTACCCCATGTTCAACGAACTTAAGAAACTCTACGGCCGACACCCGGATCACCAGCTGTTGAAAATTGAATATTACCGCGATAAACTTCCCCTTTTTGAACGCTTTGGTGTGGATAAAGAGATTGAGAAAGCACTCAAACGGAAAATATGGCTGCAGAGCGGTGCCTATCTCTATTTCGATCGGACCGAAGCGATGCAGACTATCGATGTTAACTCGGGTCGTAGCACAAGCGATATGGAGACAAAAGATGTCGAAGAGGCTCTTGTACAAATCAACAAAGATGCTGCCCTTGAGATTGCGAGACAGCTACGGATACGTAATGTCGGCGGTCTTATTGTGATCGACTTTATCGATATGCGCTCGAAAAAGAATCAAAAAAGGGTTCTGGAGACACTCAAAGACGCCCTATTAGAAGATTCCGCAAAATGTACGGTTTTAGGAATGTCCGAGTTCGGCTTGGTGGAAATGACACGCCAGCGCAATAAGGAATCCTTGATTCAAACTCTTATGTGCCCATGCCCCTATTGCAATGGCCAAGGGACAATACAAAGCCATGAGACCGCATCGATCGAGTTGGAACGTGCGATTAAAAAGCTTGTCATGGACGGCGTAAAAGGGAGCGTTGAGATTACCCTACACCCCGATCTTGACCGCTATATGGATGGGGAAGACAAGGAGTTTTTGGATAAACTTGCTAAAAAAGAGTCCCTGAAGCTCATTTTTAAAACGAACAATGAACTGCATTTGAATGATTTTCAATTAGCCACACCAAAAGGGAGCTCTAGTGCCTCTAAAAAACACGCCTGTGTATGAAATGCTATCCGAGCCACATCTTTCAGAACCATTTCGGTCTAACCTCTTAGAATTTATAGATTGTTTTCGCCAGATTAGTGGTAGTAAAGGGTTGCCGGATGATTTTATTGAAAGCAGTATTCAAGAACTTACCCAGTATATTCTTGAGCAGATCGAGTCCCCTTATCCTTTCCAGTCTATGCATATACCCCAGCAAGATGACACCCGTATGTACGAGATAGGGCTCAAGATTGCTGCTCCCCTTATTCACGGAACGCCCGAGATAGTGAACCTCGACAATCTTTTCGAGGTGAAATCGCTTCTGGATCGGGGGGGAAACGTGATATTCGCAGCGAATCACCAAACAGAACTTGAGCCGCAAATTTTAAGTCTTGCCTGTGATCCCTACGTAAAAGACCTATTTAAAAATACTTTTTTTGTCGCTGGGGAAAGAGTTACAACCGATCCTATGGCGGCCCCTTTTTCAAGGGGGCGTAAATTGTTTTGTATTTATGCCAAGCGCTATGTGAGTGAAGATAAGAACATCGAGATGGAACGGAGGATGCATAATCTTAAAACGATCAAGCAGATGAAAGAGCTTCTCAACAAAGGTGGGGCTTGTATTTATGTTGCTTTGGGTGGAGGTCGTGACCGTCCCGATCTTCAGGGGCAAGTACAGCTCACCCCTTTTGATCCCAGCAGCGTAGGCCTTTTTACCCTGTTGAGCCAAACTGCTTTGAAACCCACCCATATATTCCCCTTGGCAGTATCGAGTTTCAATATTCTTCCACCACCAATTTCCATCCAAAAAGAGCTTGGGGAAAGGCGCTGGACTCGCGGCGGATCTTTAAAAATTGCGATTGGTAAACGTTTTGACTACTCTCCCTTTTTGAAAATTGGGGACAAAGATGAGATGCATTCTGCTCTAACAAACGGGCTATTCTCCGAGTTGACTGCATTATACCAACCATTTGAAGGGGATATCGCACCTTCAAGAGCCGTTCATTAAGACTTAGATTTTAAACGGTACAAGCCTAGTGCCCATAGGGGAAATAACACCTCGTATCCATGGTATTTCAAATAAAATACCCTTGGAAACCCGGGGGCATTGAATACAGCATCTTTCAAATTGTCTTTTCTTGATAAAATATAAAAGACTCCCCGCTCAACCTCTCTTGAGCGTACTTTACCAGCATATAGAAGAGCAATCAACACAATCGCTGTGTGAAAAACTGTGCTTTTCTCTTGATTTTGTTTTAATGTAGGTGCGTAGGTGTCGCAAGATTCGCCCCATCCCCCATCTTCATTTTGTTTTGCAATCAAAAAATGGATCGATTTTTGCACCCACTCTTCCTCGGGATCGACTTTCACCTGCATCAATCCTAAAAGAGCAGAAAATGTTCCATAGAGATAGTTTGTCCCCCAACGCCCCCACCATGACCCGTCCTGCTTTTGAGTCTTTTTAAGGTAATAAACGGCCCTTTGAATCGATTCTTTCAAGGATATATCATCAAGCTCCCCAAAAAAAGAGAGCACTCTTCCGGTGACATCTTCCGTCGGAGGATCTAAAAGAGCGCCATGGTCTGCAAAAGGGATCAAATTCAAATAGTCAAAATTCTGGTCTATGGAGAAGGCTGCAAAACCTCCATCTTTGGACTGCATTCCTTGCAGCCAATCCCTTGCAGCGTCAATATTTTTTTTGTAGAGATTCCTGTCGACTGCCGCCATGGCCCATCCACACATGGCAGTGTCATCTAGGTCTGGGTAAAAAGGGTTGTTGTACTGGAATGCCCACCCCCCCCCTCTCAACTTCGGCCTTGAAAGGCTCCAATCACCTTGAACTCCGATGAGTTGCTTTGAAGCAAGCCAGTCCAATCCTTTCAAAAGGGGCTCTTTTAGGTCATCCAAAGTGTACCTAAACGCATGCATTCCGATGGATGTATCCCAAACCGGTGAAACGCAAGGTTGCATGAAGTGGTCCCCCTCAACATGAGCTTCAAGAGATAAGATCGCCTGCAATCCCCTTTGCACCATCGGGTGCTCGATAGAGTATCCTAAGCTCAAAAGAGCTTTGACCTGATACTCCATGGCTGTATAGATTCCCCCTAATCCGTCCTCCTTATTATCATGATCTACAATCCATTTAAGAGCTTTTTTCTCAGCATAGCGCCTCAATTTTGACGGAATCCAACCATCCAGCTTCCGACCCACTTTGTCAATAAGATAAAATACACCCCTCAAACCGTTGAAACGGGGTGGAGTGTAGGGAACTAGAAGCTCTTTAACATCAATTTTTTTAGGATTTTTAGCACGAAAATTTCTTGTCATGGCGAGAGAAAGGGGGATCACCACTGTCCTGGCCCAATAGGCAAATTTCTGCACGCTAAACGGAGACCATAAGGGCTGCAAAATCAGCTCCACAGGCATCCAAGGGGCTTCTTTTGGCTCTAATTGTTTGAATTGCACAAGAGTATACCGGGTAAAAACATTCGCCGCTTTGAGACCCCCATGGCGGCAGATTTTTTTTGCAATTTTGAGCATGAAGGGTTCGTTTTGAGATGCGCCGGCGCACTTCAGAGCATAGTAAGCTTTAATAGAAGCACTGATGTCATAAGGACCTTTTGGGTAACTCACCCACCCATCATCATGGATCGTTTTTTTTAGATAGCCAGCCAGTCTCGTTTCCAGGGCCGGATCCCTAAAATCTATCGAGTGCATCAGCAAGATCATCTCTGCAGTGATGGTTGCATCACATTCAAGGGGAAAAACAAGGTAACCTGTGCTACTTTGAGCACGATAAGCTTTTTCTAGAAGCTGATTGATGAGCGCTGTGACTTCTTCAACAGGAGGCATGCCATATTACCTTGAAATAGGGATCAAAACATCCCATACTGGATTCACCAAAAACCTGTCAACAAGTAAGAGTATGGCTTGAATCCTGTTTTAAGCCATATTTGTAAATACGGCATCTACGTCGTCTAAATTTTCCAACCAGTCGATCAATTCTTCGTTTTTTTTCCGATTTTCGTCATCAACCTCGACGAGAGATTTTGGAATTTGCTCAAAGTCCGCTTCCAGAATTTCTACCCCTTTTTGAATGAGTTTACCCTTCACCTCAAGCAGGTCGTCTAAACCGGTGAATAGAATAAATTCTTCATCATTTGATTCAATTTCATCCACCCCTACATCAAGGGCGGTAAGAAAAAGCGCGTCCTCTGTAATTGTCTGTTTCTGAATCCGGATCACCCCTTTTCTATCAAATTGAAACAAAACGCTACCTGGAGTTGCGATATTTCCGCCACGCTTGTTTGTGGCTATACGCATGTCAGAAGAGGTGCGGTTTTTATTGTCGGTCAAAATCTCTACGACAATCCCCACTCCACCATGCCCATAGAGCTCATAGGTAAGAGCGAAGTATTCCCCCTGATCGGTGGAGCTCGCTTTTTTGATGTTGCGATCAATGTTTTCCTGTGGAAAGTTTGCTTCTTTGGCCCGGTCGATCGCAGCTTTCAATCGGGGATTCATTTTTGGATCACCACTGCCCCCCTGCTTAACAGCTGTGATAATTTCTTTTGCAACTCGCGAAAATATTTTTCCCCTTTTCGCGTCCACTTTTTCTTTTCGTCGCCTGATGTTTGCCCATTTACTATGGCCTGCCATTTTATAACCACTGCTGCATTAAAATTTTATCCCGATACGTCCCGTCCTGTTCTTTCAAGAAATCGGAATGGACCCCATACTCTTCAAATCCTGCTGCAAGGTAAAGTCGACGGGCAGGATTGTCCTTATAAACTTCCAGGTGTAACAACGAGACAGCAAAATCTCTTTTTGCTCTGACTTTGATCTCCTCTAAAATCTGCTTGCCTATCCCTTTACCACGCATTTCGGGATGCACGATGATTGAAAAAAGAGATTGATGTTTGAGCTTCTTTACCGGCGTCAGATAGAGATTAAAAAAGCCGACAATATTCCCCTCATTGCGCACCGTAAAAGCCGAGCCAAAGGTTTTTCCAAAATACCCAATCCAAATCTTGGATGCATCCTCTATCTCAAGCTGATTGATCATCGGAAACCATTTTAAAATGTTAGGTTCACTAAGCCAGCTTATTAGAACAGGGATCTCCTCTTCTTTAGAAACTTCATAGTTCAATTCGATTGGATCTCTCAAACACTACCCTCGCTTTGGTTTCACCATTAGGAAAACGGACGAATCCATTTTGCATAAACACTTTCTTAAATGATAGCTTCTCCAAAATAGAGACTAAAGAACAACCCTCATAAATTTCACATTGAATTTTTTCTACAATTTCAAACTTAAGGCTAAGGTGCACAAGGTTCCTTAAAAGCGAGGTTCCTACCCCCTTTTTTTGGAAAGCGGGATCTACGAGAAGATAGGCGGTAGCATGAATCGCTACCTTTTTATAAGGCAAAAGAAAAATACACCCGTAACCAACAGGAACCCCCTCAAAAACGGCCGTTAAGGCACACTTATACTTGGAGAAATTGACTAAATTTTTAATAAAAAGATCGACATCCTCCTCTGACGAGAGGGGGAACCATTTATGCACATCGGGCTGCATGAGCAGCCCCTTCAAATTTTCCTGGTCATTTTCTTGAAAATAACGGATATCGTACCGATTGTCCTTGGTAATGTCCTGAGTATCCATTACGATCCCCTGTTCTTTAGATAGGACTCTACAAAAGGGTCCAAATCCCCGTCAAGAACACCCTCAACATCCGATGTCTCAAAATCGGTCCTTAAATCCTTGCACATCTGATAGGGCTGTAACACATAGCTGCGTATTTGAGAACCCCATCCATTCACAAGCTGCTCCCCGCTAATATTTTTCAGCGCGGCCTCTTTCTTAGCCACTTCCATTTCGTAAAGACGGTCTTTTAACATCTTCATACACCGTTCTCTGTTTTGGATCTGACTCCTCTCTTGCTGCGAAGAAACAACTATTCCAGATTTAAGGTGGGTAATTCGTACTGCTGAATCGGTTTTGTTGACGTGCTGGCCACCTGCCCCTGAGGCACGATAGGTATCAATACGAATGTCCTCGGGTCTTACCTCGATTGGTATCTCCTCGTCCATAGAGGGGGCCACTTCTACAGACGCAAAGCTCGTATGACGCCTCCCCGATGCATCGAACGGAGAAATTCTCACAAGACGATGAACCCCTTTTTCTGCTTTACAAAAGCCATAGGCATAGGGGGATTCCACTTGAAAAAGTATATGTTTTAAACCAGCTACTTCACCCTCAAGCCGGTCTAAAACCAGATATTTCCAACCCCTTTTTTGAAACCATCTCTCATACATTCTAGCTAACATCGAAACCCAGTCGCAGGACTCTGTTCCACCGGCCCCTGCATTGATCTCTAATGTGCAAAACTTTGGGTCAAGCTCCGAAGACAGCATCCGCTTGAGCTCAATCGAACGCAAATTTTTTTCTATAAGAGTAAGTTCAGACTCCATTTCAACCATGAGCGCCGTATCTTTTGAAGATTTCGCCTCAGGATAAAATGTCTCGAGATAGTCTGTCGTAGATAGGATCTGCTCTATAGGCTGGATCCAGTCCTTGAGAGCATTCGACTCAGCAATTTTTTTTCTTGCTATATCTTGGTCCTCCCAGAACGCAGCGTCTTTCATCTCCTCGTCAAGTTCGCTAAGGCGCACTTTTTTATGAGCCAAGTCAAAGAAACCTCGCTAGTTCAAGGATTCTGGTTTTTACGTCCTGTATTCTTGGTGTAAGATCAATCATCATAGGAATTCATTCTAACCACTATCCCTTTTTTTTTCACTTTATTCAATCGAACTAAATTTAATTTTAGGCGCTCACATGATAATAGTAGAAATCTTCCCTACTTTAATTATGTATCGGCAACGATTTTTTAAAAATGGCACCTCTTATTTTTTTTGAAATACTTTTTTTAAATTAATATGCCCTTTACGATAAATGCGTATAAAGTATAAAATTTTCACAATGATGGGACATAAAACCTAATTTTTTTGGAGGACAAATGACATCAATCATTAATTCAGCATCTAGCGCAGCATATGCAGCAACAAGTTATCTAGGTTCAGCTATTCGCAATGTAGGAAACCTTGCAGGTCGGATCGTTACTACTCTTTCAAATTTTGTGCCCTCCCAGGTTTCCACAAAAGTTCAAAGACTTTTCGGCCCTATATCCAGAGCTTGCAGCGCCCTTCCAAAACCAATCAAAGTTGCAGCTGTTGTAGCTGGCGGGATTGCGTCTGTTGTTGCGCTTAAGCGTCTTTACAACAGGAGATCTACCTCTTTAGAGAACCAAGAACCTACAACTAATTCGTCCTCGGCATCTCTAACCAACCATTCAAATGATGGGAAAGATGAGCAAAAAGCAAATGGGTCAAAAAATGATTTAAATCCCAACGCAACATTGGACCCTGCACTAGAAGAAAAGCCTGAAGCACAAGTCAGGGCGGGAAATGGTTCAAATTCCAACGCACCATTGGACCCTGTAATAGAAGAATCCTCTGAAGTACAAGACGGGGCAGGAGTAGCCGCTTCAGCTGACAATGCTGAACATGCAGGCGGAGAATAAATCTAAGTTTAAGATCTAGGTAAGCGCGGCAGCTAAAAAATTATTCTGACGACACTTAACCGATTTTTTCAAAGATCTCTTATTCCTTTTTCCAGACTATAAGATTCGATTGCTAATTCTTATACTTTGGAAAAAGGAATTTTCATTTCTTAGGATATTTTTATTTTAAATACCGGAAAACTAAAGTTTTTTTAACACTCTGCTTCCAAACGGGGTATAAATTTCCCCTTCTTTAGAACCGGAGGAGTGTTGTTTATAAAGGTTTTTTATTATAGAGACCGCTGCATCTGCCGTTTCAAGACCCTCCCCCTCACGCTTGATCGCAGAGATAGCATATTGTCTCGGAAAATGCACAACCAAGACATCCTCAATAGAATCTACGATATTTTGCATAGACATTTCAGGCCTAGCCCTCTCTTTTCCCTTGAAATTCAAGAGAAACCCCGGAAAGGGGTTTTGAAAAACGGAGCTATTCAGCACATCAACCTTCATAAGGATAGCATTGACATTTGCAAAACCAAATAGATCCGAAACTTCATTGTGGATATATTCAAGGTTTGTAAAGCGTCCGTTTTTTTTAAGGATGATTTTACCCTCTTTCGCACCCGGCAGAGTGTCGGTTACCAAAAGAGCTAATTCGGCCGGGGAGTCTAGAGTTGTCTGTACAAATAATGGTAGGGTGTCAAAAAAAGAGAGAACCGGATTGTTTATCTGCCTGACCAAAACATGCGTTTTTTCTTTTAAGACACTTTCAAGTTCTTTTGAATCATGGAGCAACTTCCAGACAGCACCATGTCCGCAAGGGGCCTTTTGTATGTTTTGAAGCTCATCCAAGCACCACTTCCCCTGTCTATCCACATAAGGAACGAGAGGCTGCTCTACCAGGAAAAATGAGGACTTTGGTCTATCGAAAAATTTTTTCTCCTCTAAAAAACTTAAAAGAAGCTCTTTATTATTTTTGGTAGCTGAAGTCATCAAAACAATAGGCGTCAACTCACTCTCACCAAAAAGCTCCTCCATTAGCCTTTCTTTGGACTGAATATCTAGAATGATCCATTCAAGTAAGGTTTTTCCCATGAATGGGTAGAGAAAAGCCGGTAGTGGTTCATGAGTAACCTCATCTTTGAAATTCAGCCTTTCGGCAGCACCTCCTAAGACAACAACCTCGATGAGATTTTTTTGATAAGAGATCCCTTTTTTGAAGTTGTTTTCATTAAAATCGGGTTTTTTGGGGATATAAGGATAGGCCTCAAATGGAATTTCAGATTCATGATAGAGCATCTCAGTGATTTTTTTTTCTAAACCTTTTAAACCGCCAATCGGTAAAAAAAATTGGTCGATTTCGTCCAGCCAAAGCATCAAAGATTGCCATCGCAATTGGTCTAGCTTACCATTCGAAAATACTTCAAAAATATGCCCCTGACCTATCTCAAAAACAGTTTTTTTAAGATAATTTTCCCGTTCCTCTTTTGTACTAGAGGTTTTTTTTCCCTTTTTTTCTATCTGTTTCGAGGGATGAAATTTCATTAGAAAATGTCCTGTCTCTATCGAAAATTAACGGTTCTGTCATATATTTCGCTATGTAAAAAATTGACCTTTTCCGGTTTATTTTGGTATCTTCTGCGAAGTAGCATATAAAACCAAGGTAGGCTCTATGTCAGCAGCAGCAGCAACAAAAAAAGCTTCGGCTAAAAAAGCTAATTCAGCGTTCATGAAACCGCTTAAACCTTCAGCGGATCTTGCAAAAGTGATCGGTTCTTCCCCCCTCCCAAGAACTGAAGCAGTGAAAAAAATGTGGGATTACATCAAGAAGCATAAACTGCAAGATGCAAAAAATAGACGTAATATCAACGCAGACGAGAATCTCAAGGTCATTTTTAAGAAAAATCAAGTGACCATGTTCGAGCTTGCAAAAATCCTTTCAAAGCACCTCTCGTAGTGGACCGTATAGGACTCATTCTCTTGGCAGGGGGCAGCTCTTTGCGCTTTTCTAAAAAAAAGCTAAAGCAGCTTCTCCCTGTTTGTGGCCTCCCTTTATATCTTTACACGTTATCGCGCCTTCAAAAGGCCTATCGCTTCTACGACGTGGTAGTTGTTCTCAATCCCTCTATCAACGCTCCAAATGGCCTTAAAACCGCATTGCCGGGTAAATCTTGGATTGAGTCGGTTTATTCCGGATTCAGTTTTTTATCTTCTGAAGTGGATAAGGTGCTGGTGCATGATGCAGCTCGCCCTTTTTTTGATGCGTCCGATCTTTTAAACCTTATTGAACAGTCCGAATCGACTAGTGTCGCCTCGTTAGGATCTAAAGAACGCAATACCCTAGCAAGAATCGAGGAGAATACAATCGACATAATAGACCGCACCCATGTCTGGGAAATTTTCACACCCCAGATTGGAAATCGTGAAATTTTTCTCTTGCCAATCAGCCCTACAAGCACTGATCTGATCACCCACGCCCTGTCCCATGGCGTTCAAGGAAAAATTTTTCCCTCCAACCCCCTGAATATTAAGATCACCTACCCCCAAGACGTGGCCTCTTGCGAAACGCTTTCAAAGGCTTTCTAGAATAGGCCCCTTTTCTTGTCATCAAATAAGAAAAAAGCTAAAATACTCCCTAAAGAAAAATTATTTTTACGCCTTTATGCAAAGATATAAGATCCGCATCGCCTATGACGGGACAAACTTTTGCGGATTTCAAAAACAGCAAAACGACCCTACGATCCAGGGGGCACTTGAGGAGGCGCTTTTTGATCTTGATGCAAAAGAGGTACAAGTTGTTGGGGCATCAAGAACCGATGCAGGTGTCCATGCCTGGGGGCAAATGGCCCATTTTGATCTTCTGCTCCCGAGAGATACCTTAAGCGTCCAGAGGGCGATGAATGCCCGCCTTCCAAAAGAGATCCGAATATTAAATATCGAAACAGCCGCTTCCGATTTTCATGCCCGCTTCGACGCTAAAAAAAAGACTTACACTTATACTCTTTCTACATCGGAGCTCCAATCCCCTTTCCATCGTCTCCATTCACTGCATTTTCCCCATCCTCTTGATCTTTTTCTCATGGAGAAGGCCTCCAGGGTTCTTGAGGGGACCCACGATTTTACCCAATTTGCAAATACAACAACGGAAAAAAACCGTCCCCCTTCTAATTCCAGGACACTTTACAATGTCTCTTTTAAGATGGAAAAAGAGTTTTTGATCTTCTCTTTTACCGGTAACGGTTTTTTATATAACATGGTGCGCAATCTTGTCGGCGCTTTGGTTGAATTAGGGCAAAAAAAACTTTGTTTTGAGGATTTTAAAGCCCTTTTGTCTCCTGAGATTCGACCCCGATGCTACACCACAATGCCCCCTCAAGCACTCTGCCTGAAAGAAATCCTCTACTGAGACTTTTTTTATCATGGGTTCAATGCTCCTCTTTTATAATCATACAAAACCCTGCCTCTTATAAATTAAAAATATCTTTTTTTTATCCACACAAATTGTTAATCTATTTTTAATTGATATTTTTGGTACTAGTATGGCTTACAGAATATTTCTTTTATTCTCCCTTTCATTTTCTTTAGTTTCAGAACAAAAGTACATTCAAGCTCAATTAGCGGGGCAGCTTGGCAATCAATTTTTCGTGATTGCGAATGCCCTAAGTCATGCCTTTGAAAATGATGCAATCGCCACATTCCCTGATTTAAAAGAGAGTACCGTAGACAATATACCTCTCAACTACGAAAAAGTATTTTTTCGGTTGAATACGTTTCGTCCTCCTAATCCGTTTGTAGTTTATCAGCAACCCGAATGGCACTACCTGCCCATCCCCTTTCTAGGAAATATGAAGCTCCACGGCTACTATCAATCGGAAAAATTTTTTAAGAAGCATTTTGACCGGATACGCCCCTATTTTGAGCCCTCCGAGGAGATCCTGACAACCTTAAAAAGGGATTATGCGAATATACTTGAGCATCCAAAAACTGTGGGCGTCCATGTGCGAGTGATCGTAGAAAACGATACAGTTATTGACTGCACGAAATCTTTTCCATTTGTCACCTGGAGATACCTGAAAAAAGCGATGGAATTTTTCGGTAAAGAGTACCGTTTTATCGTCATTTCGAATGCACCGGATCGGGTGGAAAGATACATACGCGGAATCGCTCCCGGGTTTGATCTAACCTTCATCCGAGGGAATCCACACTATATTGACTTCTACCTTTTAAGCCAATGCAAACATCAGATCATTTCGAATTCGACCTTCTCTTGGTGGGCAGCGTACTTAAATAAGAACCCCGACAAAAAAGTCGTTTCCCCTCATTACAAGCGCTGGTTTGGACCAGTATTAAAAGATCTTGATACAAAAGACATGCTACCGGATACCTGGATTCAGATTTAATTTCTTTTAAAGAGCCTGGTAGGACTTCCTTCTCTTAATGTGTCTTTCAGTAGCAACTTGAAACTCTGGTTTTAGTCTAAATTTACTTATAGGGTTGCACGTATTGTAGACGTAGAGTTCGTTTGGTATGAATCTATAGTCGTCATTTCGTGCCATCTCCATCATCTGTAGCATCAATGCAACGTCGGCAGCTACCTGATAAAATTGCCCTGTATGCATAAAATCGATTTTCGCAATTTTTTTAAACAACCCACGCCCTGTAGGTGCGAAGGTGGCTAAAATAGAAGGGGCATATTCTAAGGAAATATAAATTTTTCGTGGGGGCTACTGCTTGAGAATCCCCTTTTTCGTTAAATGTTGTCCTGTATTACCCATAGGTGATCCAGATATCGGCCTCTTTATCATCATACACTTCGGCTAAAACTTTTAAAACCTGAGGGTGGGCCGATGTATCGTCCCCATCAAGGGTGACCACGATCTCATCGTCATCCATATAGTTGTGGGTATAAAAATAGAAATTGGACATCGTTGCTTGATTAAAGAGATTAGAAAAAAGTCCCGCCTTCTCTTTTCTTGGATGATTTTAAATAATTTTATTACCTACTTCCAATGTCCGGTCACTAGAGGCATCGTTGACATAAATCACCCGAAAATTTTCATAGTCTTGAATCAATGCGCTCTAGATTTTGCTCCACCCATTTTTGATTATTAATAGAAGAGAATCAAAATAACAAATTTTTACCCCTCACAAAAACCCAAAATAGGGATAAGGACTATTAAGATCAAAAATAGAATCTTCATAAACTAAATCATTCTAAAATATTCAATAAGACAGAGTAAAAGAAAGATTAGGGTATATGAAAAACAAGGTGACACTATTTAACCCACCCCTTTTTAAATAAAGAGTCCCGTTTTTCTAAGCCTTTGCCAAGTTCGTCTAAAGAACAGTGATTTTTGAAAAATGGATTTGAGAAATCACTTGCCCGAGAACACCCTTTTAAGCTAACATAATACCCGTTTTCATGCATGCCGATGTGGTGGAATGGTAGACGCGGTAGACTCAAAATCTACTCTAGGCGACTAGGTGCTGGTTCGAGTCCGGTCATCGGCATTCTAAAGGAGGTCCTTTTTGGATCTCCTTTTTATTTTAAAGACTAAACTAGAGCTTTAGCTCTACTTCTACGAATAAAAAAGCGGCCTGTATTGAAAAGTGTGATTGCAATAATCACAGGGTAGGTGAATTCAAGGATGGGTGCAAGTAGACGAGCTATCGTCGAAAACTCAAGAAATGCGACGGTAAATGCAATCATGAGCGTTAAGAAAAGGGCAATCCATTTTTTTTCACAACCCCTCACATGGTCTTGCAAAAAATCTGCAAAAAGACGGGTCAGTATCAGCGCGGTTGTAAGGCAAGCTAAAATGCTTGTCAGAGCTACCAGCTTTCCACCGGCATCGCCCAAGATAACCTTGGCAATGATTGGAAGGACCAATTGCGGTTCTATATCTACCACATAACTATTGTAACAAGAACCCAAGTAGACAAACGCTATATAAATAGATCCTAGTAAGAGGGCTCCAAGGAGCGAGGCGCTCAAAAACACTTTGTTTCGTACATCCTCCCTCTCAAAATACAAACGATCCAGATGCTCAAGTATAAAAGTAGAAAAAAACAGGGCCGCTATAAGATCCATTGTTTGGTAGCCTTGAAAAAAACCCTCAATAAAAGCCCCTTTTGTATTCAAACTTGACCCTTCAGGGCCAACACCTTTGAAACCAAAAAAAAGGATCGCCCCGATGCATAAAAGGAGTATGGGGGTCAAAAACTTCCCCAGGGAATTGACCAAAACTGCCCTTTTAAAGCTCAGAAAAAAAAGCAAAAGACAGGTGAAGGCGCTTACAATAGTCAAACCAGCATTTGGACTAAAAAACTGCACCCCTCCATGAATCACCGTCAAACAACGGGCTAGAACGCCGAAAGGCCCCATCAATGCAAGTGCTGCGAACGAAAAATAAAATGTCCCTTTCGGTCCAAAAAATCGTAAAAACTTCCCCAGGTCTCCTTTGTACAATGAGATTGCCCAAACTCCAAAAAAAGGGAGAGCGACTCCGGAAACTAAAATCCCTAAGGACGCAATCCATGGGTGTGACGAGGCCTCCACCCCGACTAGAATAGGAAAAACCAAATTACCGGATCCAAAAAACATGGAAAATAGGGCAAATCCTAACCCCAGAGTGTTTTTCAAATTTCTTACCAATTTGTCCCCTTTTTTTTGCTATTCATCAAGCCTGTTTCAAATTCCACGCGAAATCTTTAGAAAAACTTGCCCGGTTTTTAAGCCTTTAGGACTATATAGTTTTTCCAATTAAGATTTAAAGACTATATATATTAAAGAAAAAATTTTGCAAAACAAATGGAGCTTTGTTTCCCCCTAAACATCTCAGCCCTTTGATGAGGTAGTTGAGTAAAAAAAAAAAGAGAAGATTTATTACAATCTTCCCTTTTTTATGGAGAGGCCGCGAAAAAACTTAGTCCCTAAAAGCTATGATATGGGGCAGCTTTCGCCTTGCTAAGATAACAGATCCTTTAGGTCATTTCCGGTGTATTCGAAAAAGCGGAAACGATTAATTTCGCATCCGAAGACATCGCCGCTTCGTCTTCTGCATGCATTTCATTTAGAAGAGCACTCACCTCGGGGCCATACAAATGGACAATCAAAGTCTGGTCTATCTGAGTATCTTTCAATATTGTCGCCATGAAAACGTTTGGATTTCTTACCCCTGCATCCCAAAGTAGGAGCATAGCCTCAATATTTCTTTGGAGTGGAGCGATGGAACCCTCTTCAGCGATCCGTATTTTTACAAGCTCCTGCACCTTTATGGCATCAAAATCGGAACTGGATCGGAATTTCTCCTCTAAAAGCCCAAACTCATTTTCCGAGCGTACCGCCTCAATCTGCGTTTCGTCATTGACAGCCAAAGCCGCGTCTTTAGAGCATAGTCCGAAAAACGGAGCTAGAGTCACTAGACCAAAAATAAGAAGAATTTTTTTTAAAATCAAGACGTGCATCTCATCATTCCTTTTTAATTAGACAAAATTATAAATTAACGGCATCATTTAATCTATAAATAAATTGATAAACTTACCTAACTTTATGCTAGAGAATATCTTAGATTTCGACGCTTTTTTGTTTGATCTTGACGGCACCCTAATCGACACTGAGCCCCTGCATATGGCCGCTTGGAAGCAAACTGTTCAAACCTATGGATTTACACTGAATTGGTCTTTGAAACAGTATCTTTCAAATGCCTTAGTGTCTCGACCCCATCTATTTGAGGCGATTTACCAAGCGTGCCCGGGGCTGAAGGAACTTTTCCCGAATGGGGAGCTTTTACGCCAAGAGAAGATCCGGATGTATGAAAATCTGCTACTGAAGACCCCCCCCGATTGGACCTTAGGGGCATTTGAGTTTTTGTCATGGCTAAAGGCTCATAATAAGGAGATGGTGATTGTAACCAATTCGCCCCGCAAGCATGTGGACACCTACAAACACCTTCCATTTGACAATTTTTTTAAGAAAATTTTAACAATCGATGATTTTGTCCACCCAAAGCCTGATCCGGCCGGCTACCTTTCGGCTCTCACCTTTCTACAAAAAAAGGGGCAGGATTGCCTGGTATTTGAAGACTCTTTAAAAGGGATCCTTTCGGCAAAAAACGCAGGGATTAAATCTCTTTTGATTGCGACCGAAGATTATAAAAAAAGCGCCTCCATACCCCAAACCGAACCTTTCTCCCCCTCTTTCCAAGACATTCTCTCCAAAATTTGTAAAAAAACCGGGTCATCAGCTTAGCACAATGACCCCTTCAGCTTTTTTTAGATACAGAGAAAAAATTTCATGGAGACTCTTTTTTCCATCGAACCATCACAGTTTGGCTTTCACCCCAGAGATCCGCATCCTCTATAGAGAAACCGGTGAACGAAATTTCAATTGCCTCTTTGGGTCGTAAAATTTTTTCCATCTGTTTCTTCAATGCATCCCGGTCAACACCCTCAAGTCGAACCACCACCCGGTCTTTTTGTTCGAATGAATCGCTTGCCTCAATGTATTGTTGATGCTCTTTACAACGATACCCGATTAATACTTTAAGCCTCTTTTGATAATGGGCTTGGAAGCGGTTCAAAAATTGGGCTAATTCCAAAGCTATAGGGTTCGTCGCATCATGAACACCCCCGCAATCCTCCAAGATCCTGTTTGCAGTTTTTCTGGGTGTATTCTTTTTTGACCCACGACACGAAAAAGCCTCCTTCGGAATGTCCCAGTAGCCTGAAGGGAGGGATTCTCCGAATAAAACCTCCGTATCGCCCCCGATGTAACGGGGCTCCTCCAGATAGGGTCCCGGCCCGGGATTATTCGGACTCACCATCTCTTTTTTTGTCACAGAACCGGGGGTATTGCGGGGGTTTTGACCCGACGCGCAGGCACCTAACATCAGTAGAGCTAATACGTTAGATAGGATAGTTGAAAATTTTAACATAAAATAGTATATAAAAAGTTGTGAGAGATTATTAGGTATAACAGGAAATTCTACCACCACGTCAACAGGTTTAAAACCTGGACGAGAGTAGTACGTACGACCGGCGACTTTTGCGCTTACTTTTAATCTCTCTCTTTTTTTAAAGCCGAGCTTTTCATCAAAGCCTCCTGAGCCAGTCTTTGGATAGGCTCAAGCTGAATCTGTTTTTTGCCAAGGTAGATTTCCAGAGGGCGCACGTACCCATCCATCAAACCAAGTCTCGTCAGTTCAACAATATCGTTAGCTTCGGCAACTCTTTGGTAATTTTTTTTCAATGTCTCATGATCTAAAAAAAGACTCGCCATCTCGTACTTTTTGACAAAATCTTTTTTAGCACCGCCCTCTTGAAAATTTTTGCAACCCCATTCTTTTAAATCTAGCCTGCTATAGAGGTCGTTCAAGGTTTTTCGCTCGTCTGAAATACCCACTAGCTCGACTGAATCGGCACCCAGATAAGAGGCTATCCGCACACAAAAATTCAGCGTATCGTATCCCCCCTCAAATAAAAGATCGGGAAGACCGGCCCAATTTACAACATCCTGCTCAAAAGGGTATAAATTGTTCTGACCCGCCCATATCAAATCCCCTTTACACATCTGCAGTAATTCCGTTTTTGCCCTCAATTGAAAAAAGGTTGGAATATCATGCTCTACATATTTGGAAGCTTCCGGATCGGGGTCGACAAGGGTAGTAAAATCGGGTCTTATCCCTGCCTCCAGTAAATTTTTTGCAGCCGAGCCTGCTGCAATGATCCAATGTGTTTTTCTCGCCTCCTCAATCAGTTTAAGGGTCTCTTTTTCGATCAAAGCACCACCCACAACGAGCCAAGGGGCCTTAAAATTCCCTTTCAATGAGGATAACAGACTAAACTTAGGGAATGTGATTAAGGAGTGGAATACATTTCTAAAGTGGGAAAGCCCGAGATTTTTTCCCTCTTGGTGCAAAGCCTCGAAATGGATCACATCCTCCACAAAATTTCTAAAAAGTCTTGAGGGGCCTTTAGTAAATGCCTCAAATTTTTTCCCACCCAAAAAAAAGGGGAATTTTCTATCTGTAGCTATGGTTACATTAGGTGCGTTCAAGAGCATTTCAAAAACAGGATCTTCTAGGATTCCCCGAATTTTAGAGACCTCCTCCTCAACAAAAATCACCTCTTTGTCGATGAGATCAGGCAACGATTGGAGCCATTCTACCCCATCAAACAAAACAAGCTCTTTTTCAGAAAAGACTTTGGGCTCGTAAATCACCTTTTTTTGGTCTTGTTGGAGTCTGACCTGCCAGCCCAGAAAAGGATTTTTGTCTATCAGTCTCTCAATAATTTGCATAATTCCTCGTAGGGCCTCAACTCTCCTAAGTAGCTAATCCCCCCTTTAGAAATTCTATACAATCCCTCATAATCTTGACTCACCCAGGCGATGAAAGGGGCCTGAATCCAGTGGTTGTATCCCAAAAGCTGCTGAAAAGCTGCCGCATCAGGTTTGTGGTGCTTACATTCAAATAACACTAATGGCTTCAAATTCTCCTGTTCGAAATGGTATGCCAGAAGGTCTATACGACGATTTTTAGGTAGAGTTTTTGAATCTAAGTTTTGACTAAAATGGGGCAATTGATGAATCGCCCTCTCCTTGACAAGCAATTGAGAGGGAAACAAAAACAATTTACACAAACGATCCATCAGATCCTGACGGATCTTCTCTTCAGGACGGTTCAACAACCTCTGAGACTCCATAGGTACCATTGTGGCGTTTGTAGAGGGCCATTAAATTGAGTGATCTTTCGTCTTTAAATATCATGCATGGCTCATCGGAAAGTTCCATCTTCATAATTGCCTCCTCGAGCAGCAAAGTCTTGAGAATTTGCTTAGAATTGCGTGTAATAGGCGGTAGAAGGGCTTCTTGAATTTCTTTGTAATTTTCCGATTCTATTTCTCTGTTTATAATTTCAGTATTATCTTCCCAAAACAGATGGTTTTTCATACTATCTGCTTTTTTGTGGTGATCCTTCACAAGGTCGTGATACTTTTTGAATTTAGCCTCTAGAATAGAAAATGCAGCATCAATAGACGCATACAAGTCTTTTGTGCTTGCTTCGGCACGCACTTTTAGATGCATCGACGCATACACCAAGATCGTAAACCTGTGCATGTACCGCTCGATTCCGTAGGTAAAAAAAGCCCTCTGAATCGGGATACCAAACGAATGGTGATCTAGGACTTTTTGAAATTTATCTTCGGCATATTGGCGAATAGCATCGGTAAGAACAAGACTGCCTCTTGCAGTGTGATGTAGATCCATAATTTAGCCCTTTTGGGTAGTGTCCGCTTTATCTAAGCTACTATAGAATTTATTTTGATACTTCTCAATCCTAAATTCCCAAGCTGGCCGCAAGCTGCCATTTCCTTTTCCCCTTTTGTCCCCCTAAGATACACCCTGTAGCCGTGCCCCCGCAACCGATCTAAAAATTTTTGCGTAGCCTCAACAGAGGGGGTTTGAAATCTTGCACGGCTTTGCGGGTTGTAGGGGATCAAATTGATCCTTAGATCGTCAAAGCCCTGGCAAAAAAGGGCTAATTCATCTGCCATCTCTAACAAATCGGTCACGTCCGCAAGTAAAACGTATTCAAACAATAAAGTACGTTTTGGATGGCTCCTTTGATACTCTAAAAGGGCCTCTTTAAGGACTGACATCGGAAAGGCACGGTTTACAGGCATGACCTTAGAGCGGATCGTATCATTGGATCCATTAACGGAAATAGCCAATTTGACGCGAGGGTCTATCTCTTGAGTGAACCGCTTAAGAACATCGACTAATCCGCTCGTTGAAACAGTAATTCGGCTGGGGCCAAGCCCGAAACCGAACGGGTCTATGAAAATGTTTATCGCTTGCTTCACCGCCTCGTAGTTGTCAAAAGGTTCCCCCATCCCCATAAACACAAGATTGCGCACAGGGGTTTTACGCACAATTTTTGCGTAATAAAGCTGCAGCACGATCTCTTTGACCGTCAGATTACGTAAAAGGCCTAATCTCCCGGTTTCACAAAAGGCGCACCCCATCTTGCAGCCGACTTGTGAGGAGAGACACAAGGTAAAACCAAAATCCATTTGAATTTCTACACTTTCTGCCTGTAACCCATCCGAGAAAGTCTGCAACCATTTCGATCCTTTTTGCTCAAAAGTCGACGGGATCGAAAAATCGGTGAGTTTTAAGACATCATGCAAAAGTTTTTGAGCCGTAGGAAGTACATCGTTTGGATCGGGTAAACGCCCCTCCTTATACCACAGTGTGTAAACAAGAGCTGCGATTTCTTTCCCTTTTTTCAAAAGGTCAAAGATCGCATAGACGTACTGTTTTTGGGTCAAACTGAAGATATCTATCATAATAAATATATTGCACCGGGAGGGACTTGAACCCCCAACCACCTGGTTCGAAGCCAGGTACTCTATCCGGTTGAGCTACCGGTGCAAAAAAGATGGTTATAAATCGTTTTAGGCACCCAGATTTTACCTTCATAAGGGCCTTTAAGTCAAAATAAATCCAATTAAAGAATTCAGGCAAAGAAATCTATTTCAATAGGATCTAATCGGGACAAGCGGTAAAATAGATTTATGGTTATACAAACAAAAGGGATTGTCTTGAAGGTGATCCGCTACAGCGACACCCAAGAGATCCACACCCTTTTTACTGAACAAATGGGGCTCATCTCTTTAATAACTAAGGTTAAAAAAAGGGGGAACCTGCCCCCGTTATATGAGGGGGAATTCACCCTTCGTAAAGGAAAAAATTTCTTTCAACTGATCGATGCGAGACAAACGGCTCACCACCATCTCATCCGTGAACGCCTCCTGTCGATCGAGACCGCATTCCAACTCATTCACATCTTGCTAAAAAGTCAAATGCCTCTAAAACCGGCTCCTGCCCTCTACGCTCTGTTCAGCGCTTTTTTAAAACAGATCCCCTCTTTGGAAAACTTGCCCGCCTTAAAGGCTGTTTTCATCGCAAAACTTCTTCTTCACGAAGGGCATCTGGATCCCGATAACGAACTCTTATCGCAATTAGCCGTTTTAAAATCCTTTAAAGATATAGAATCATTCCCCCTTCCGAAAGAGGGAGAGAAAGAAATTGATCACCGTTTTGATGAAGCTTATGATTTTGTTTTCGAAAAAAATTAAAAGAAATTGCGCAGAAGAGGACTCGAACCTCCACAGGATTTCTCCCACAACCACCTCAAAGTTGCGTGTCTACCATTCCACCATCTGCGCGATGAAAAGTAAAAGTGTTGCTACAAAGTTACTCCAATGCATAATTTCGGGCAACACTTTTATTGCCCTAAAGCTTATAAGGTTCTATCAGATCTTTCTTGATCCGTTAAAACCCAAATCCTGCCGATTTTACCCCTCCTGCTCAAACTACATGGCTGAGGCGATCCAAAAAAAAGGATTACTCAAGGGATTATGGATGGGATCAAAAAGAATTTTAAAATGCCACCCCTTTCATCCGGGAGGGGTCGACCTTGTTGATGAGGAGGGGATTTCCAACTCTCGTCCTACCGACAAGACCTGACCCGTACCAATGTGGTTGATCTCTGCTATCTCCTCTACACTCACCCCGTAGCGGCGGGCTATTTGCCAAAGAGTTTCCTTAGGCTCAACCCTATGAAAGATCCGTTTTTTTTCCTCCGCTACCACCTGTTCTACGACCGATCTGTTTTCAAAAAAGCGCGCCGCTTTTAAGCGCACCGCATCGCTTCTAGGGCTATCAATGAGTTTTTTCACCCCCTCAACAACCCAGGGCTGGTGTTTCTCCACGAGGTCCAAAAGCTCGAGCACTTGTGCATCCTCAAGGGAAAATAGATCCGGCTCGATCCAAAAATAGAGCGAGGCAACATTTTTCGATCTGCGTTCCAACAGAGGGCGCAATAATGTTTTCACAGAACGCAACGATTTTAAATCCACCTCATCGGACAGGAGGAGTATCGACAAAATATTTTCGGGCTCCATAACTACTTTCGAAGCTTCAAAAATTCTTTGGAGCCTCTGAAATTCCGGAGTCGAAAAAAGGGCTTTTTTCAGTGAATCAGGCGCTTTGTCTCCCAATCTTTTGCATTCATTGATCAGCCCCTCGACCGATAAAGGCCACAGCTCTAAATCGAGAAATTTTTTTACTAGAGAAAAATCGGCATCGCCAAGACCTGCAAAAAGGATTACCTTGATCCGCTCTCCCCCCTCGTTTTCAAAGAAAATCTCCCTTTTTTGCAGCGCCCCCTGGACGAGTACCCTATCTATCGGGAAGTAGTGGAATTGGGTCAATAACCCTAGTGCCAAATCACGCCTTAGAAACCCGCTTTCCACATGCTGAGATTTTGAAAGCTCCTGTTGCAACTGCTCATTTGACATGGAAAAAAATTGTTTTAAAACCTCTCCGCCGTCTCCCCGATCCTTCCTGGCATCGATCACCGGATCAATCAACTGGATGGTGGTCATCAACTCTTTTTTTTCCCAGGCCTTCAATATTTGCGTGGCAATAAACACCACATTGAAAGTCAGTGAGAGGATTAAAACAGTCAACAACTTGGTGGGAAAGCGATTTTCTTCCATTTACAAAAATAGATTTATACTTAAAAACCTATTTAAAAAGGAATCGGTTTTCCTCCTGTTTTCAAAAGTACGATTGTTCTTTATATACATTCGAATTGAGTGAAAAGACAAAAAGATTTACCCTTTAAAGGATATGAAAGTACCTCTTGATTGGCTTAAAGAATTCATCGATATCAGTGATATCTCCCTCCATAATCTTGCAGAAGACATGACGACGCGCGGATTGGAAGTGGATGCCTACAATGACCATTTTTTGGAAGTGAGTCAAACCCCTGACCTCGGTTATACCCGCTCTATATTGGGAGTGGCCCGGTTTGTGCGCCAATTTACAGACCTGCCAATCACGATGCCCAAAATAGAATCGGTCCCCTACATCCTTCAGGCGCCAAAAGTCTCAATTGATGATGTTGCCAAAGGACATGTCCTCCAATATTCTTTACAGGAGGTCCGCGGTATCCAAAACGGCCCCTCCCCCGATTGGATGCAATCTCGTCTCAAACTAGCCGGAATGACCCCGAAAAACCTGATTATTGACGTCACAAATTATGTACAAATAGCATTTGGCCAACCGATGCACGCATTCGATGCAGATCATCTTGAAGGGTCGCTTCACGTCAGTATGCAAAACGGACCCCAATCTTTCAAAACTCTTCTTGATACGGATGTCGAAATCCCCCCGCATGCTATTTTGATCCAGTCTAAAAACCGGACCGAGGCGGTAGCGGGCGTGATCGGAAGCAAAACAAGCGCCATAAGTTCCGGCACATCCAATATCCTTCTAGAGTCGGCACAATTTTCCCCTACCTCGATCCGTCGCACCTCCAAAAATATGCGCCTTTCTACCCCCTCATCGCAGCGCTTCGAAAACCAGATAGATCCGGATATGGTAGCAAAAGCTTTGGAATATGCCGTTTTTCTACTTCATACCCTGGGCAAAGGGACCGCCTCCCAACCGGTCCACCACACCCTTTCCAAGCTCAAACCACATAGAGCAAAATTGCATCTAGAGCGTGTCGAATCGCTCCTTGGAATAAAAACATCGATTGAAGAGCTCAAAAAAGTTCTAGAGCAGATCGATATGAAAATCCTTGAAGAGGACACCCATGCCCTTTTTGTAGAGATCCCTCTTTATCGGACCGATTTGGCAAAAGAGATCGATTTGATCGAAGAGATCATCAAAATTTTGGGGTTTGATAGGCTTTTAGAAAAGATAGCTCAGATTCCCTTATCCGAAACACCTCCCGATCTCGAGGTCGAGTGTAGACGTTTGTTGCGCAAAAAACTTTTGCAACAGGGTTTGATAGAGATCATGACCCCCTCCCTTGTCAATAAAGAGCATCTGATCGGTCCTCAAAGCAGCATAGAGGTAAAAAATGCTCTCTCAGATCGCTCGGTTTTGCGCACGACACATCTCTACGGCGCACTCGAATCGGTTTTGCACAATCAAAATCATGGCTGCCATGCATTGGAAGCATTTGAAATCGGCGCCGTTTACTACAAAGAAGGGGCCCATTTCAAAGAAGAGACGATGGTCAGCGTCGTAATTGTGGGGAATGACAAGAGCTTGCTCGATTTAAAAGGGGTTTGCGAAACTCTTTTTGAACAGCTACATGTTGAAAAAAGCGTTACCATCGTGTCCCATTTGCCCCAGTTCCACCCTCACAGGCAAGCGCATCTTGAGGTGAGAGGAAAACAGGTCGCCCAGATTGGAGAGTTACATCCGCAGCTATTGAAAGAATTAGGGATTAAAAAAAGGGTCTATTTTGCCGAAATAGCAATCCATGCCCTGATGCATGTCATGCCCAAACTTTTCCATATCCAACCCATCTCTTCTTATCCAGCAATAGAACGCGACACAACGTTGGTAGTTCCCAAGACAATAACGTTTGGATTTATTGAAGCGCTCATTCAGCAACATCGCCCCGCATTGATGCAAGAATACCACCTTAAAGGGATCTATGACCCCGATCCTCAAGGGGCAATGCATAACGTTACCTTGCATTGGGTATACCGTTCTCTCGAACGTTCCCTAACACAAGAAGAGGTCGATTTGAAGATGCAACAACTGCTTGAAAAAATGCAGCATGAAATCAACTCTTGAAGAAAATAAAGACTTTCAAGCATTCTTCAAACTAACTATTATGATGAGGTTTTTCATGAACCGGCGTGTTACTTTGGCTGCATTGGCTCTTATTGTGTTAGCTTCTTGCGGATCAAATAAGGATGCAGAGGTGATCGCACAGCGTTATATACACAAGTATGGTTATGACGTATCCTATGAAGATTGGACAGGCCATGATTACCCGGGTCAAGTGATCACGACTCTGAAAAACGGCGTAAGCATTTCTGAAAGCTTTGAAGAGGGGCGTTTGCATGGACCAAGAACGATCACCTATCCCCACAGCCAAACTTTAAATCAGCTTGAGGTCTACTCCAAAGGGGAACTCAAACGTCGTGTAACCTACTCTGTGCGCGGAGTTCCCAGCATGGAAGAGCTTTTCTCGTCCCCTACGGAAACAAAGGTAACGACCTGGTACCACTCGGGAAGCCCCCGCTCTCAAGAAGAGTATCTCGGTTCTATTTTGATTTCGGCCGAGTACTACAATCCACAAAATGAGGTGGAATCTCGAATCGATGAGGGTTCAGGACAAAAGACCTCGCGCAACGTGTATGGGGATCTGTTGTCTAAAGAGGTTGTGCGCAACACCGAAACGGTCTACGTTGAAGAGTTTCATCCAAATGGAACTCCAAAGCTGATCGCTTCTTTTGAAAATGGTGAGCTTGAGGGAAAGCGCCAAGAATTTGCCTACACCGGCGAGCCGCTACTTGTAGAGTACTATCACGATGGTCTATTGGAAGGGCTCTCTACAAAATTCCAAAATGGCTGTAAGTACGAAGAGATCCCCTACAAACAAGGGGTGAAGCACGGAATCGCAAAACGGTTTGTGGACGGCGAATCTGTGATTGAAGAGACAAACTGGGCTTACAACAAAAAGCATGGTTCAAGCATCATTTATGTGGATGGAGTAGCAAAAACTACCTGGTTCTTCCAAGGGGCCAAGGTATCCAAGCCCCGCTTTGATGACCTGAACGGCCGTCTGGAAATGCTCGCCAGCAATGAACCCCTTTAATGGTCTTTAACGATCGTTTCAGTTTAAGAGGGCCTCTTTGAGGCCCCTTTTTTTTAACCCACTCAATTTGAACCTGTAACAATTCCCCTAGTAAGATTTTATAAAAAATGATACAAAAAGGGTACGGGTAGGGCGAGACTAGAGCCTTCTCGGCTACTGGAACTTCAAAAAAAGGGGGGGGGCTATGGATGAAGAGGCAGAAAAAAAAATCGCTATTCTTGAATCGATGAATGACCAGCTACAAGCAGAGTTTAACCACTTGAATTCCTTGTTAAAGGAGCTTGGGTTTGATGAGGGGATAGAATCCCTGAAAATTGCCGCCGTAGAGTTGATTCGTAAACGGAAGAACCTCGATTAAAAACCCTTACACTTACGGGACTATAATTTCGAGATTGTTCCCCCTTTTTTTAAGGGCGAGAAAACTCTCGTCCCTATCTAAAGAATTTCTTCCAAAAGCTTTTCTAAGATCTCTTTTGAAACTTGCGATTCCTCAATCATCTGACTAGCAAGCTCGACCTTCCCCTTTTTGATAGATTCCATATGCTCTTCAATAGTATTGAGAACAATATAACGTCTTGCCAAAAGCGGCTTTTGACGACCGACTCGATGGGCACGATCGATCGCTTGGATCTCAGCCTGTGGATTCCACCAAGGTTCAAAAAGCATTACAGTGTCGGCCTCGACAAGATTTAAACCAACACCCCCTGCCTTCAACGTCATTAAAAAGACAGTACCACCTTCATGATTTTTAAAGTCTTGGACAATTTTATCCCGGTTACGGGTTTTGCCGTCCAAAAAGTAAACAGAAATTCCGAGCTCTTTCAGCTCCTTATCAAGTATTTCTAAGAGGGAGGAAAAATGGGAGAAAAAAAGGACTTTTTGCCCCCCGCCCACATGCTCAATCAGATCCTCCAAGACCCGATCAAACTTTGCTGAAGGGAGATCTAAATCAACAAGTTTAGGGGTTAAGACATGCTGTCTTAGTTTTGTCATTATGGAAAAAACGTGCCCCTCATTTTCTTTAAGTTTTGCAATAGATTCCGATCGTAGGGAATCGTAAGACACTTTTTGATCCTCGTACAAATCGATATAGATGATCTGCTCCATTTTTTCGGGCATCTCTTGAACAACCTCTTTTTTCAGACGTCGTAAAATAAATGGGCGGGTCAGGGTTTTAATCCGATCCGGATCTTGCGTATCCATTTCGGCCGTGAGCTCAGGGAATAGAATTGAAAATAAGTTGACCAGATCACACACATGGTTTTCAATCGGAGTACCTGAAAGCCCCAACTTAAACTTAGCATCTATTTTGCTGACAGCCTCAAACCCTTTCGTCTTTTTGTTTCGGAGCACTTGCGCTTCATCAAGAACCAAAAGTTCGAAGGGTATTTCTTTGATGCTTTCTATAGAATTACGAAGCATTTGATAGGAGATAAGGGTTACCCCCGGTTCAATGCCCCCCCCTTTTTTATCATAAATATGCACCTTTAAAGAGGGATAGAATTTTGTAATTTCGTGCTTCCACTGCGAAAGAAGAGTGAGGGGTGTGACAATCAGAGCCTTTTTATCTTTTAAAATACCCCCCATAAAAGCAATCGTTTGTACCGTTTTCCCGAGTCCCATCTCATCAGCCAAAAGCGCCGCAAATCGATTGTTATAATGAAAATAAAGCCAGTCCAATCCCTCTTTCTGAAACGGAAACAACTCCCCTTTGAAATCCTTTGTTGTACTCATAGAGCTAAACGGGACCAATCCTTCTATCCCCTCTTGATCTAAACGGTAGAGGAGTTGAGGGGCATAAAACCGTTGGTAAACAAGAGTCTCTTTTTCAATTTTATGGGGAATTTTTTGGTACTTTTCTAAAACTTTGGCATCTAAAAAGAGGGCTGCCTCCCCTTTTTTTAGGAGGACCTTCCCCTTTTGGTGTGCATCCAACGCATCTTTGAGGCTAAAATTTCCTTGGTTGGTCCTAAATCCGGCATCCACGGTAAAAGATTTTTCCCCTACCGTTCTCTTTTCCTGGTAATCGTAAAAAAATAAAATCGGTTCATTATTTGGCCCAATAATTTTATAACCCAAACCATTCAGGAGGCTGAGGGCCTCTTTAACCTCATGGGTGGGGCAATAATGACTGGAGGAACCGATCGGTTTGTAGGCATATCCGGCATCCAGCAGATCTTGATAAAACCTTTTTTTCCCCTCTTCAGTAGAGTTTTCGACACTAGGATTTATGAATGCCCCCGTTTCATCTGTAAGCCGGATCGTGTAAACAGCCTCCTTTTCGTCGGGGATGAAACAGGACTCTTCCACCTTTATGATCTCCAAAACCTTAGGGCCCCACTCGGGTGGATCTATCAGGTAGGAATCGGTAAACTCTTTGAACTCTGTCGGCTTCAGCTCAACAATAGAGCTGAAAAAGCGCTCCATTTTTGGGAATCCTCCGTCAAATTTGCGGACGATCCCCTCGTAAACAAAAACATCGAGCGCATCCATTAGAATCAACGGGCAGACATGGAACGGGATTTTATGATTTTTATAGAAAAAAAAGGGGTTCACCTGAAGCCCGTGTAGCTCAATCAGGACTTGGAAAGTGACAAAAGGGTCATAAATAAGCTTTTTTCCCGAGAGGGAAAGCTCCCCCTTCGAGGTCAGGGCCCGCAAAGTCTCTTCCCCCTTTTTCCCCTCTATCTGGAGCGTTTTATCCCCCTCCTTAATGGCAAAGGCGATCTTTTTCGGATCATTTCCCCGAAGAAGGGTATATTTCATGCTTCCACAGGCTCTTTTTGAGATAATTGCTTTTTTTCTTCATGGGAAAGTTTCCTGAAAGGGGTGGTAACTGTGCTGACAGAAAATGGCCTGACACGACCTGTTTCAAGACAGCTTTCGCAGCAACACCCTTTTCTTTGATCTATACAATCGGGGCATGATAAAATTAAAGCATTGCAATCCATGTTTGCGCAATTGAAGTACTGATCGACCCCAACATTACAAAACTGGCAAACGGAAATAGGGGTAGCTGCGTCTTTACTGATTGGGACTACCATCCTGTCATCAAAAACAAATAGTTTACCTTTCCAAGCCTTATTGCCATTTTCAAGACCATAACGGATGATGCCGCCCTTTAACTGGTACACCTTTTTAAAACCCATTTTTAACATCAATGATGAGTAAAGCTCGCATCGAATCCCCCCCGTGCAATACATCATTACTTTGGTGTTCTCGGTGTCATATTTTTCCTTGAGCTTCTCAGCATACTCAGGGAACTCCCGAAACTTATCCAGCTCGGGAAGAAGCGCCCCCTCAAAATGGCCCACTTTCCACTCATAATCGTTTCTTGTATCGATGATGATTGTACTGTCGTCTTTTTCCCTACACATGTTTTCCCACTCGGCCGGCTCCAGATGGACCCCCTTGATGGAGGTATCAACCTCTTTGTCCATAGCAACGAGCTGCTTACGGTACTTGACGATCAACTTGGCAAAAGGGTGAGAGAAATGGTCGTGGACCTTAATGTCTGCTGTAGGAAAAATTTGCAGCACACGGGCAGAATAGGCTTCCAAATTTTTTTTTGGCACCGAGCACTGGGCGTTGATCCCCTCCTCGGAGACATAGATACGTCCTTTGCCCTCAAGCTCTTCAAGAAAACTTTTGTGTTCCTTAATAAACTTTTGAGGTTCATCGACTTTGGTAAACGCATAGTAGGCAACTACTTTGATAGCGTCGAGTGCATGCATAAAAAAAATCCTTAAAATCGACAATGAATGTACCACATCTTGATTTTTACTTGTTTAAAAACTTGGTAATCCGTAATATTGGAGCTTCGATACGTCAGACAGTTAGGAGAACTATGGCTCGTTATCGCGGCCCAAAAAATCGAATTGCTCGCAAGTTCGGCGCAAACATCTTCGGAAGACGCAAAAATCCACTCGCAACAAAGAGCAACCCACCCGGTATGCATGGCGCGAAAAGAAAGAAACGTTCCGACTTCGGCAATCAGCTACATGAAAAACAGAAGCTTGCAAGCTTCTACGGCGTTGTCCCTTTGAGAACTTTAAGCCGCTACTACAAAGAAGCTCTTAGAAAAGAGGGAAACACCTCGGATCTCTTCATTCAACAGCTCGAGTCCCGTTTGGACGTTGTAGTCTACAGAATGAAATTTGCACCTACAATTTTCTCAAGCCAACAACTTGTGTCCCATGGACATGTATTGGTAAACGGAAGAAAGGTCAATATCCGTTCTTATCAAGTAAAACCTAATGACGTGGTAACTCTTAAAGAAAAGACTTTAGAGTTGTCTGTTATTAAAGATTCCTTGGCAAGCAACAGAGAACTACCGGCATACGTCAGCTTTGACTCTGCTACAAACAAAGGTTCTATCTTGATTCTCCCTTCCTTGGATCAAGTAAGCTTCCCACTTCATATCAACGTACCTGTTGTTTGCGAGTACCTAGCTTACACATCTTAAAGGATGAAAGGGCAAGATCTCGGGCCGCTGGTAGGCTGCCACAACTCCGCCTCAGGCGGAGTCCACAATGCTCTCTTAGAGGCCAAAAGCTTTAATGCTACGGCCTCGCAATTATTTACTAGCAATCAAAAGCAATGGCGCGGCAAAAAAATCTCTGATGAGGAGATTGAAAAATGGGACCTGGCCAAAGCTGCATCAGAGGTGAAAGTCGTGATCAGCCACGATGGCTATCTAATCAATTTAGGTTCGCACGACAAAGAGCTTCTCGTAAAAAGTAGAGTGGCTTTCATCGAAGAAATCGAGCGCTGCCTTGCTTTGGATCTAGACTTTCTCAATTTTCATCCGGGGACAGCAACGGATAAAAATCCTGAAAGGTGCCTTGATACCATTATCGAATCTTTACTCTCGTTTGCCCCCCTGTTCGAAAAAAAACGCAAACTCAAACTTGTACTGGAAACAACAGCCGGGCAGGGAAACACAGTTGGCCACACTTTCGAGCACATCGCGTACATCATAGAAAGTTGCCATCGTAAAATCCCGGTTGGGGTCTGCATAGACACCTGCCATATATTTGCAGCAGGCTATGATATCCGGACATCTGCAGCGTGGGACAAAACACTGAAAGAGTTTGACAAAGTCGTAGGACTCAAGCATCTTGATTGCATGCATCTCAACGACTCATTAAAAGGGTTGGGTTCACGCGTAGACAGGCATAGCTGCCTGGGTTTTGGGGAAATCGGCATAGAAGCTTTTAAGTTTGTGATGCAGGATAAGAGGCTGAAACATCTACCCAAATGTCTCGAGACCCCACAAAAAGAGGCCCGCTGGGAAGACGAGATACAAATGCTGAAAGATTTTTACTACGAAAAACACTAAATCATTAGGATATTCCACGATGGTTGATACCAAGCTCAAGCGGACAAAAATAGTCGATATTGACGCAAGCCTGATCGGCAGACACCTTTTCCTCCAAGGGTGGATCCGCACATCCCGCTCCCAAAAAGGGGTCGTATTTATTGAACTCAATGACGGCTCGACCATAAAAAATATCCAGCTGATATCCAATCAGGAAAAGACCTTGCTCACCGGAACATCGATCGCTGTGACCGGAAAACTCGTAGCAAGCCCCTCCCCCAAACAACCGTATGAGCTGCAGGTTGAAACTTTGGAAGTCATAGGAGAAGCCGACAGCACCTTCCCCTTACAAAAAAAAGGGCACACGCTTGATTTTTTACGCGAAATCGCCCATTTGCGTCCGAGGACTAATACTTTTGGTGCCGTTGCAAGGGTGAGAAGCCGAATCGCATTTGCCGTGCATGAATTTTTTCAACAAAGAAAGTTTTTCTATGTGCAAACTCCCGTTATCACCTCGTCTGACTGCGAAGGGGCCGGGGAGCTGTTTGAGCTTGTGACCGAGACAAAAAACTTTTTCGGAAAAAAAGCGTTTTTGACCTGTTCGGGGCAGTTAAACGGCGAGTGTTTTGCCACTGCTCTTGGGGAGATTTACACCTTTGGGCCCACATTTCGGGCAGAAAATTCCCACACATCGCGCCACCTTGCAGAGTTTTGGATGATTGAGCCTGAAATGGCCTTCTATGATCTCAAACAAAACATGGAACTAGCTGAAAGTTTTGTGAAACACCTTGTTAAAACAGCTCTTGATACGTGCCAAGAGGACTTGGACTTTTTTGAGGAGCGTTATGAAAAGGGGCTTAAACAACGCCTTGAGGTCGTTTTAACTCGCCCTTTTGAGCGTATTTCCTATACTGAAGCGATTGAACTGCTGCTTAAATCCAATATAGAATTTCAATATCCGGTAAAGTGGGGCAATGACTTACAATCAGAGCACGAGCGCTATATCGCTGAAACCGTTGTGGGAGGCCCCGTCATACTGTACAACTACCCAAAAACCTTAAAACCTTTCTACATGAAAGCGAATGAGGACGGTAAAACAGTTGCCTGTATGGATGTTCTTGTCCCTAAAATTGGGGAAATTATCGGTGGTTCGCAACGGGAAGATAGTTTGGATAAACTTGAAAAAGGGATCCTTTCGCATGGGCTCAATCCAAGTGATTACGACTGGTACCTGGATCTTCGCAGATACGGCTCGGTCCCCCATTCTGGATTTGGTTTAGGCTTTGAACGTGCTGTCCAATTTATCACCGGTATCGAAAACATCCGTGATATTATCGCCTTCCCCAGAGCTGCAGGACTCTGCGAATTTTAAAAATTATTTTATAGCCCCCGCCAATATTTAGGATGGGGGCCGAATTCTTTAGCCTTAACCTATTTAATAAAATAGACTTATATTACAGCCGAACTTTTTTCGACCTAAATTTACCTATTCTGCTACAATGATGAGTATGAGTGATAAAGTATCTGGAGACGGCGGCGGCACAGTACGCTCCTATGACAGGGGTGATGCCAGATCGCACAATAAAAAATACCCTCATGACGATTCCGCCGGCTCTGCATCGGCTACGGAAGAATCGGGTGGACATATAAATCGTTACCTTAAGAAAATGTTCCCCGGAATCTCCGAGCAAGACGCCAAGAAATTTATGTCTAATCTCTATAATCAGTTGAATAACGAGATTAAAAGGGAGATTCAGAAGTCAAAAGAAAGACTCCAAAGGTTAAAAGAAGAAGACAATGGATAAAGAAGCGCTTATCTACGAGGAAGAACAAGGGGTCCGCCTAGACCGCTTCCTTACAGATAGCTTCCCTTCTTTATCAAGAAATTATTTCGAAAAAGCGATTTCGAGAGGGGGTGTACTCGTAAACGGCAATCCCTCTAAAAAAAGTCTAAAACTCCAACAAGGCGACGCTGTTTCAGTCGAGTTTTTGCCCCTAGAGCCTCTGGACATCTCCCCCGTTCCTATGGACATTCCGGTCCTTTACGAGGATGAAGATTTAGCTCTTGTTTACAAATCCCCCCAACTTGTTTGCCACCCCGGCGTCGGAACCCTTGAACCCACACTAATTCATGGTTTGCTTCACAGGTTCCAGGATCTAAAAAGCGATGATCCTGTCCGCCCCGGACTTGTCCATCGATTGGATAAAGACACCTCCGGAATCATGCTTATTGCGAAAAATATGCATACACACGAGCTTCTTTCAAGCGCTTTCAAAAATCGTTTGGTTAAAAAAACCTATCTTGCGCTTGTCCATCGCAATTTATCAGCCACAACTGTGGATGCTCCGATTGGAAGGCACCCAACGGATCGCAAAAAAATGGGGATTGTTGAAACGGCAGGAAAAGAGGCAATCACTGCATTTGTCCCTGTGGCATTTTCGAAAAGTTGCTCTCTTGTCCTCGCCTACCCCAAGACCGGAAGGACGCACCAGATTCGTGTCCATCTCCAGCACATCAACCATCCTATAGTGGGAGATCCCCTGTATGGGTTTTTCGGCTCCGATAAGCTCCTGAATCCACCCCGTATTCTACTCCATGCCCTAAGTTTGGAATTTATCCATCCCCACACTAAAAAGCTGATGCAGTTTGAAACCCACCTCCCCAAAGACTTTGAAGAGTTCCTTCTTATAAGAGGTTTTGACCCAGATCAAATCGCCTCTTTAACTCAAAAACAGAACCTCGCAAAAATTTAGACTACGAAACTGTAATTCTAAATTTTTTTCGGGAGATTTAATCGCTACTCGTGTACTCTTTAACCAAAAGGCCTTTTTTTATAAATAGGTGTTTGTCTTTAATGGTACGGTTCCTCTCACAAAGAGAGATTCTGAAAAAAACCCTTAAAACAAATATTGCCTTGAAAGGCCTAATGAATTGTCCCCCAATAGGAACTAGAACATGGAAGAATTCATCGGATATATCATCAAAAATCTTGTCACCAAACCAGAACAAGTCACTGTCAAGCGCACATCTAGTGAGAATACAGATGTGTATGAAGTACGTGTTGCACCTGAGGATATGGGTAAGCTTATTGGCAAACAAGGGCGTACCATAAATTCCGTTCGCACTCTTGTCGCCGCTACAAGCGCTCGTCTAGATGCAAAAAAACGGACACTTGTCGAGGTCTACGACGAAGGAAAAGAGAGACAAGAGTAGCTAAATAATTTCCTTTCTAGTAAGTTTGGTTTTTAACGAAAACTTCGAGAGGAATACCTGCTATGAAAGAGTTCATCACTTATATCGTGAAGAACATCGTTGATCAGCCCGATCAGGTGAAAGTGGAAGCGATTCAAGGACATAATACAATGATCATTGAGGTTAAAGTCGCTAAAACTGACACAGGAAAGGTTATAGGTCGACAAGGAAAAACGATCCAAGCCATCCGCGCTCTGGTGGTTGCTGTAGCAAGCAGAGCCGGAGTTCGAGTGACACTCGAGGTATTGGAGGCAGATGCACCGTCTCCTGTGCATACAACAGTTTAAAGACTAGAGCCCCGGTAATCCGGGGTTTTTTATTGGTGTACGCCTATTTTAGACAAGGGACTATATCTTTCTTTCTAGAGGTGATAGATCCGGCCTCAAAGCTCAATACGATCCATGGTTTTTCGCTCACAAATGAGGTGCTTTTAGAGCCTGCTATCTCATCGAAAAGAGTTTTGTACTCTTTGGGAACGAATGCCTCGATCCGTTTTTTTGCGTGCATTTGGAGGAACATCATCAAAAAGTA
>JBEIFH010000014.1:0-38044 GCA_040382515.1 Chlamydiia bacterium
AAAGAATCCACCCGAAAACTGTTCCAAAAATGGCTCCTTTTAGCCTCAAAGCGGGACCAAGAGCGGATCGTTCGCCTTTTTTATCAAGCCTACATAGCTCTTACTTTCGCAGCAGAACCAATCCACCTGATTGATGAGGGGGGAAAAAAAAGCTGTCTATCCTACTTCAGTGATTTTCAAAACTATATGCGCGAGCTTCTATTTGACATGGGCTACGGCAAACTTATAGATAATCCACCGGATGAAAATGACCGTTTCTCAAGCTATTTTCTTGAACTGGTGCATGCGTTATGTTTTGCCATTTTCTCTCAAAAATTCGATTATGAACGGGCTATTTCGTATGTCTATCAGCTGATCGGCAAAGAGCTGAAAAGACGCAAACAGGGGTTAGATCCCTCCCACCTTGCCACCTACCATGAAATAATGGAAATCCATGAAGTGTTAGGTAAAGAGCTCAATAGGCACCCAAGCGGCCCCTTGTTCAAGGTGATAGAAATTTTCCAGCAGCTTGAAGAGCACACAGCTTTTGATCCCTACACGATGCGCAACATAGGGCACCGTTTTTTTGATTTGAAGACAAAAGATCACAACGCGTCGGTGTATCTGCAGCCTTGCCCCACAATCCAGCAAAGGATTGATCAGGCAGAACCGATTCCGGAGTACGAGGGGCTGTTAAGACTGTTGCTTAAAAAAGATGAAAAAGTTTTATGGATCAACCTGCAGGACAGAACCTCTTTGGAGGAATTCGCCCGTTGTAGAGAATTGGAAAAAATTTCCCTTAAAGCTGAATTTCAATCCATCCTTTCCCTTTTAACACTGCCGGTTTCCACCTCTTTTTACCAGCAGTCTGAAGAGTATTTAAAGCTTACTGATAAAAAAGAGTTCAAGAAGGTTTTTTTAGATCAGATGCTATCGGGTATCCAGTGCGGTTTTTATTACCCTAAAGAGCTACATTTAGAAAAAAAACTCTACGAAGACCTGATCGCAGCTGTTGAGGGGATCAGCTTTAAAGAAAAAAAAGAGCTTACAAGAAAAAATCGGTTGGACTGGATAGAAACTGTCTACCTATTTCTTATCTTGAAAACGGTGGAAAAAATACAGCCACGGCATATTGTTTTTATCTCCAAGGATGGTGTGGATGTAGGTGCCGTCACCATGGCAGCTTTTTACGCACTCATAAAAATGCTCGATCCGAAATCAGAATGGAAAGAGGGAGAGAAAGAGCTGTTTATTTCCATGCACTTTCTCCCTGCTCTATTTGAAAGAGAACGGATTGTCGATCTCCATCGATTGAATCGGACTATATCAGCTATTTCGATTTTTGCGGCGAGCATCGAAATGAAAGGGGGGAAATCCCAGGATTTCGAAAATATCTTTGCCCCTGCTTTCCTTAAAAATCTTAGGTTGTCTACTGGTCAGTAAATCTACCTGCTGGTTTTCGTTTATTTCTGGTGGGTGTGCTATTATCGGCGGCGCCCCCTTCTTTTTTTTTTGAATCCTCAGATGACTCGGAGGATCCAAAACTTACTGATAACTGGTGTTGAGGTGGTTCAAGGGCGTCGGAATGCTCGGAGGATTCTTGGTGCACCGTTGCTGCGCCGGCCGCTTGACGGGAAACCATCACAGTCATAGAACATTCGCCATCCTCAAGAAGATGGAGCTCCTTGCCTCCGGTATCCTCGGCCTTTGCTTCCGATCCCTTTGTTTGTAGCGATGGTTTCCAAATGAAGTAAGACAACCGTTTCAATACCCCTGAAGCGTAGCCCGTTTGACCTTTGGAGCGGACCGTATTCATGTAGATGTCTAAGGGGACTGCTAGCTCCTTGATCCTTCTGTCAAAATGTTCACAAAAGGCTCTGACCGAATTTTGTGATTTGGTTAAGTCTACATAATAGGTATTGCAAGTTGTTTGCAGTTGCATCACCTCTTTGAAAATTTTGGGATTCAATCTTTGCAAAGTGATTGCATCTTCGTCGCCTATTTTGGGACGTTTCATAAAATCGGTCCCGTTGTTGATCGCATGTATCAAAGCATGGGCGTGCGATTGTGTCTCTTCAAATTTTCGTAGGTGGCTTAAGAAAGAGGTGGTTTGCGCTTCATACGATTCCAACTCTTTATCGGAAAGAGAGCCTGCGTTCGCCTCGATCTGTTTTGTTGCAGTGCGGATATCATCCATGGTGGAACCGATGACACTCACCTCTTTTTTGAAAAGGGGTTCGACAGTTTTATGCCAACCGGACAAAGCGTTATAGACGATATCAAAGCTCATTTCCGGATCTTTGAAATCGGGAACTTGAAAAGTATTTCCGCAATAGGTGACTGGGTTCATAGACTCCTCACATGTTAAAGAATTATTAAGAGTATGTTTAACAAAAATTAAAAATTATGAAAAGAAAAAAAGATCCTGAAGGCTGTTTCAGCTCTTTTTTGTATAGAGTGAGAAGTTTTTTTTAGTTGGAGTGAAGCTCTTTGGGAAAATGGGAGACATAAGAAAATCTTCCGCCAAGGTCTTTGACGGCGCGCTGCCACAAATGTTCCGGCGAGGTTTGAAAAAGGTATTTTGTATCCATTTGGCCTAAATACCATTCGCCCTGAAGAAATTCATCAATAAGCTTTCCCGGCCCCCAAAGAGTGTAGCCGACTATGAGGGCGATCTCTTTTTGAATATCCGGTTCCCCCCCCAAATAGAGTTGGTGGGAGAGCTCCATACCCTTTGCGCTATTGTCGGTATGTAATAAAAAGATCTCTTTTTTCTGGGTAGCTCCTCCGTGGCGTCTTACCAGAATAGGATCGAGCTCCTCCATACCTAGGGGAAGATTTTCCATAAATGGGACATCCAGTCTAAGTCCTATGGATGCGTTGTCGGAATGTTCGCAAATGAGATAGACCGAACGGTCGAAGGGTGTTTTTGAAACTTCGGGGCTTTTCAGGAGAAGAGTCCCTTTTTTAATCTCTTTAGTCCCTTTTTTCATCGGTTTATCCTGTGTTTCAAAAAGTTTTCAAGCTCTTTAAGAGCATCGCGATCTTCGTTTTGCAATAAAGGCTCGAGGCGAAGGTCCGTTTTTTTCTTTAAAGTATCTGCGGTAGGGTTCTTTTTTTGGGGATCTCTAGTTGGGCCCATGGGACAATTGTTGGGTGTTGACGGGGAAGGATCCCGCGAGGGGCAGGAGGGGGAGGGTCCCGTTTGATTGTCTTGATCTTTACAAGTGGAGGGGGAGCAAGAGGGGGCGGGGGGGCAGCTCTTGGCCGGTTCTATCTTTGGATTGGGGACGCATGGGGAGGAATCATCTGTACAGCTAGGGTAGGCAAGCTCGTCTTGGACACGGTTCAGGCTGTCTTGTAGCTCTTTGAGCATGTCCTGAAGCTGCTTGAACTCTTTGGTGAAATTCTGGTTGCGGAAGTAGGGTGTTTCGCAGGAGTTCGATAGTTGGCCGATCCGGGAGACGGCGCGGTTCATCTCATCAAGGTCTTTTGAATAAAAATTACGGAAATCCTGGGGGGAACGGATCGCGTTGAGCTCGGTAATTTTCTTCATCCGTGTCTTTTTCCAGTCGTTATTGTAGGAGAACAGTAAACCGTACTGATTAATATCGTTGAGGGTGATATTGGCCTTGGTAAGGAGTGTGTTTATTTTAAAATAGACCTCGTCATTCATCAACAGGGGACCGATCGATCCTTTTCCGCTCGCTATGGTACAGGCTATAGTATTGACCGAGTCGGTGATCGATTTTATGTTATGAACGATGAGCGGAAGATCCTCAAAGCCATTTCCGTCTTTGATCTCTTGCAATGCCTCATCGATCAACTCCATTCCGCGTGCGAAATTTGCCAAAGAAGCTTTGACCTCTTGCATCACGTCCATATCATTGAAGTCTTTTACGGCAATACTGATCTCTTTGAGAGATTCTCCGACATAGTGGACCGCATTGGAAAGATTGTCCGAATTTTCATCCAGCCACTCGTTGACTTTTTGGAACGTTTTATCCATTTCGCTTGCAAGGTTGGTGAGCTGCTTGAAGGCGTCATCGATCGCATCCCCCGATTTTGCAAACATGGGGCATTCTACGGTGACTCGTCTCGGTTTTATGTTTTGTGGAAGATAGACGGGTGTGATCGAAATCACGGTGTCTCCTAGAAGACCGATGGTTTTTGTCCCAATCTTATCGGTTGTATAGATCACCGCTTTGGAGTCGACATGTAAAACGACCTCGTAAAAATAGACCGCTTCCCCCTCTTTGGTGGGGGCTTTTTGGCGTGCATCCGGGATCTGCCGAATATCGTGAACTTCTCCGATTGTTTGGCCGGCCAAATTGACCCTTGTCCCTGTGGTGATCCCCGAAATATTGGTGAAGTAGACCCGAATTTGCTGTTTTCCGTCACCTGCAGATGGTTCGATAAAAAGGATCATCCCTACAATCAATCCGATTGCGATCGCAACAAATGCTCCTATCAGGGTATTTTTAAGCTGAGGATTCATCTATCTAGCCTCCTCTGTAAACACTGTTGAGGCAAAATAGTTTTAAAGAAATCAATCACATCGTTTCCTTGGTGGGTGAAGAACTCCTTGGGATTTTCCACAATATGGATCTCCCCCTGATCGATCAAGGCGATTTTCGTCGCAACAGCAATAGCAAGTACAATATCATGGGTGACGACGATTGAGGTTGCATGCAGCTCTTTATTTACTTTGATGATCAGATCGATGATGACCTGGGCTGTGATCGGATCCAATCCGGTAGTCGGTTCATCATACAGGATCATGCTGGGCCGGTAGGCGATCAAACGGGCTAAAGCAGCCCTTTTTTTCATCCCACCCGAAAGCTCGGAGGGCATTTTGTCCAAAACATCGTAAAGATCGACCGAGTTGAGGGCCGCTTCGGCAATTTCTCTGAGGTGCTCGAGCGGGGTATGCTGATGGTAGTGTTCATGAAAAATCACATTTTCAAATACACTCATGGAGTCAAATAGAGCGCCCCCCTGGAAAAGCATCCCGAGATCCTTGTTTGCTTTGTATAAAGCCTCTCCATTGAGGTGGGTGGTCTCCACCCCCCGAATCCAGATCTCCCCCTCTTCAGGTTTACTAAGGCCAATGATCTGTTTCAAAAGGACACTTTTTCCGACCCCCGATTTCCCCATGACCACCATGGTCTCCCCCTCTTCTATTCTTAAAGAGACGTTTTTGAGAACTTGCAGCGATCCAAAAGCTTTTGACACATTTTTGACTTCGATCATAAGAGGAACCTCACGATCTGATCATGTATCAGGTTTAGCCCCATTGTGATGAAGAAATTGGAGAAAAGGATGGCCGTATAACAGATAACGACCGAATTTGTCGTAGCGCGGCCGACCCCTTCCGCCCCTCCAAATGTGTTCATCCCTTTAAAACAGCAAATGGTGATAATCAGGACGCCGAAAAAAAATGACTTTACAAGACCTACGAAAAAATCAAAATTGTGCATGTAATCTTTGATCGGATCATAGTAGCTGTTTGGTGCCATTTTGAAAAAATTTACTGCGATCAAGTACCCCCCGATGATACCCATCATTACGCTGAAAATTGTAAGTAACGGGGTCATGATCGTCCCTGCAATAAAACGGGGGGAGATCAGATAGGCGTTCGGATCCACCGACATGGTCTCAAGAGCATCGATCTGCTCGGTCACCCTCATGGTGCCCAATTCGGCACACATAGAGGCCCCCACACGCCCCGTGATCATAAAGGCTGTTAATACTGGACCCAGTTCAGTCACCATCGATTTTGCTACAAGGATTCCGGTAGCTCCTGCTAGCCCTTTGTCGTTTAATTGGAAAAATGATTGCGTAGCCAGAACAAGCCCTGTAGAAAAACCGGTCATTGAGACAACCGGCAACGATAAAACTCCGATTTGGTAGAGCTGGTCGCGGATGAGGCGCCATTTGGGGGGTGTCCTAAAAGATGCCGTGATCACGGACGCAATTAGGGAGGAGTACTCGCCCAGAGCATTCAGAAACCAGAATGTTTCGGCTAAATTCCCCATGCCTTTTCCTGTGATATCCGTTTAAGACGCACCATAGGGATTTGCTCCGATTTTTTCAACTCAATTCCCTGATCTAAGAAATTTCTAGCCAATATTTTATAAAATCTTTAAAAATATTGTAGAAAACGAGTCTCAAATTTTTTTATAAAACTTGAAAATATAAAATGTTTTAGATATAGTTGTCGGAAAAAAAACGAAAAAATACCCATTGGGTAGAACAATCGATTCAAACCAAGAAATATTATGAGTGTACAATTACCTCACTTTCAAGTGCCTAAAGAGTTTGTGGACGCAATAGAAATACTGCACGAGAGTTGCAAAGGGATCGAACCGGGTAAAGCCTGGTCAGGTTTGCAAAAGCATTGTCACGAGGTGAAAAAGAACACCATACGCGTGGTGCATGAAACCTTAAAAAAAATCGGGGAATTAAACCAGGTTACCGATGCTAAAAAATACCTGGATACCCTTTGTGCCGCGTACGAGATTTTGTATGAAAAAGACCACGTTAGTGTAGGAGCTCGCCCCAAAACTGCCCATACCGAAACGCTCAAACCGACAAAAATATTTGCCAATCAATGCCGGGATACAAAAGAACTTCCCGGACCGCAGCTTCGCAGGGAAATTCAGTCCCTTGCCCAGAGGTTCTTTGCAAATTTTGAGAGCTTTTCCAAAACTGTGGAGCTTCAAGAAAGATATCAGCTCAAATTCATGCCCAAAAGGCCAATAGACGAGCTTGGGAAGATTCGTTCTAATAGACCTTCTGAAGGGCACATGCCGCTTGGCGCCTCGGCAGAAGATTTTTCCTTACTTGGAAACTCGGGTGAAACAGAGGCTGGTTGCGCTCTAGCAGGGGATTTTTTCTTTAAAGGAAAATTTGATCAAACAGAGGCTAGTTGCGCTCCAAAAGAAGATTTTACCTTACTTGGAAACTCGGGTGAAACAGAGGCTAGCTCTGTTCTGGCACAAGATTTTTTCTTAAGTGCAGACACGGCTGAAATAGACGCTGGCATGGCCACGGTAGGGGATTTTTTCTTAAGCGTAAAAGAGGGGCCAAGAACAAGGGTTGGGTTGATTGCTCAAGGGGACTCTGAAGATTCGGATAGATCGCATACTCCTGCGACGGCACGCCGTCCCCATAATATGAATAGCAAACCCTAGAGAATACTTACCTTCAGCTTTACTTACCTTTTGTAAACTACTGGTAATCCTCCCTAACCGTTTATTTACCCTGATAGCCTGACCATAATTTCATTTTTTCCAAACCTGTGGGGCAAGCCGGGTGGCCACTGTTAGGTGGCCTTGGGATAAAAAAGGCTATTTTTTTAGGATGATCTCTTTTTTAAAACGATTTTTTTCCTTCAAGCGAGAGTAAAAAAGTTTATTCATCCTTAGTTTAGCGCTAAGAGTATAAGGATTGTAGGCATAGTTGTTTGGTAGGTGATAAATCCAGGTGTATCTTGGGTTTTCAAACGATAATGAGTCTACAGGCACCACATATCGGCTCTTGAATCCGCTGGGAATATTCACATAACAAAGCCCCATCGCAGCCCGTTCACGTATCCCCCAATCGCATAAAGAGCAACTACTTTGGATGTCAAAAGAGGGGGAAATGATATATTCCTCAGCCAATTCATGATCTAAAATGAAGCAGGCGGTATAGGGGTTATTGGGATTTATAAACATTAAATTTTTATGGTGGATTTGATAAGTATAATCGACGTTTATTTTAGTTGCATAATCAGTTGCCACAAATTCATTGTTTTTATTGATCTCAACTCTTATGAATGAGGGTATTAATCCCAATTCTTTCAATTCTTTGCGGAAATATAAAAAATAACAAAAATTGTTAAAGTCGAGCCCAATGTCATCTTCAAGATAGATAAAATGGGTGTAGTTCCTTGTACTGTTTAAAAAATCCTTTCGGATCAGATCTTTATGGCACCAGGTAAGATTGTGCGGATGTTTGAGAGCTGGAAAACTTTTGATGATTGTGTCTCCTTTCCCTATCCCTTGCGGGAGTACTTTCTTCAAACTCTTTTCGATCTCCCAAAGCTTCTCTTTTCCATCCACGTTTGTGATGATCACTATATCGGCATTTTTGAAGGTAGACAAAGAGGATAAAACCTTTTCCAGGTAACAAAACCTCGTAGGGTCATAGTGAAAAGTGATGGCAACCAAGGGATAACTATTGAGTGCCAAATCAGTAGAATCCTCATTAAGGAATGAGGGTGGAGAATTGGGTTGTGCAATCAAAAAAAAGGGACATGCCAGAGTAATGAGTAATTTAATAAAGGACATTTTCAGGACCTTGATATTTAAATACTTTTTATTTACTCATAGGACGCGATTTATGAAAAGTCTTTTATTTGTAATAATTTCGTTTATTTTCACCGATTTTCTAAAAGCGCTCTTATTAATTGATAAGAAAAAAACCCCGGGATCTCCGGGGTTTTTGGAATCGATAGATCACCCGCCGGTGGCGGTTCTAAGAAGACTTGAATAGAGATTTTTGATGTGCTCGGCCTCTTGTTGAAGCTGAGTTGCTCTTTGGTTTGCCCGTGAGTGCTCGAGTTCCATACGCTTGAGAACGACAGCTTCATAGGTGCGCGTCACCCCTTGTTGCTGGGCTGCGAGATACTTCCCCCCGATTTCAAAGCCGGGCTTTGCGATCATAGTCACAGCTTTCAGAGCCTCTACCCCTCTTGTACCCAAAATAGCGGTAGCTACGCAGTCTTTTTCTCCAAGGCTGGTGTAGAGAATTTGGCTTATTCCTGCAAATGCAGGGAAAAATTCAAAGCGGGCAAGATTGTTGTAGTTTCTTCCTTGAAATTTACCTCCACGGAGATATTCCTGAAAGGCGTCGTATGCCAACCGCTCTTGTTCTACCCCCATTTTTCTAAAAAGCTCAAGGATATCTTTTGTATACCTGACAATGCGAGAGATGTGTGACATATTAGCCCCGATAATCGTTTTGGATTTGACTTACCATAGTATTATAATCGTTTAGGATTCGGGCGACAGCCTCTTCAATCCGTAACCTTTTTTCGGTAATTAGGTTTAAGTTGAGCGCATTTTTGATATGCTCTTCATTTTCTTTGATAGATTGTTTGTGCTCAAAAGCCTCTTTTGTGTATTGCGCCGACCTCCTATTGCGATGCCCCTCATCGATACTGAGTGCCCCTGAGACGATACCCGAAGAGAGTTGGGCAATTTTTTCTAAAGAGCTTGAGAGCTGCACTCCTGATGCGAAATTGTAGTAAGCTGCTGCCCCGATACTGAGAAAATGGAGGCCCGTGAGAGCGTTCTTCACCCTTTCGTCCTCAATCCATCCCATTTTGTCCGCCGTGTGGCCGATCAAAGAGGCTGTGGATAGCCCAAGAAGGGTTTTTTTAAAGATCCGTTCATTTGAGGTGTCTTCTGTAGACGATCGGCCGTAAAGGAGGGTTAGAGAAGAGGTCATAAAAATTGCGAGCTCTTTGAGCAGATGGGAAAATTTGGCTTTCTCCTGTTCTTTCAAACTCGCTCTCTCGGCTTGGTCTAGTTCGTGTCTGGACGATTTGACCACTTCCGAAAGGCGTCTGATTTCGCTTTTTTTATCTTCCTGCAGCTCTAACTTTAAACTTTCGAGCTTATTGACGAAATCCACTAAAGAGCATAACGATCCCGACACCGAGGTTTTCGATACCCGGCTTGGTGGCGTCGGTTGAGGCCTAAAATCCTTTGTTGGGGACGATAGGGGAGCACTCGAAAGATCCCCGTTTGAAGAAAAAGGGACTTTAACGGTTTCAAGATCTACCGCTTGTAGTTCAAAAACGGCGCTCGAGATTTTTTTTCTTTTGCCAACAGCCTCAATAGGAGCAACGCTCATAAAGAACCTCCAACTCAGAGTGAAAATCAAGGTCTTCTTTAGGTGCTAGCTCTTCTGCTTTCACAAGCGCCCCCCTGGCCTCTTCGAAACGATTGAGATCGATCAACGCTTTTGCAGCATACAGGTGGAGGGAGGGATCGCTTGGGTCGATTAAAAGAGCTACCGAGTAGTAGATCACACTCTCTTTTGTCTCATTTTGCATCTGGCTTGTGCAACCTAGAGCTTTCCAGTAAGCGGCGATGAACGGAGCGGTAAAGATCAGCTTTAAAAAAAGAGCTTTCGCTTTTTCATACTTGCCCGCATCGTAAAATGTGTGCGCCATGGAATAAATCAGATCGAGGTCTTTATCACTCAACTCCATGATGTCGAGCGGGGCAAGCTGGCTGTTACTGCGGATTTTACGCACAATAGACTCGATCTGTTTTTTCGCCAAAAGCGATAAATAACTATCTGCCGGCACGACTGATCATGCCCAATACAGAGTCAGTTTGCTGTTTCACAGCAAGCCTGCAGATTTCTAAAAAAAGTTGTACCAATCGGATCTGTGCTTCGATGTCCATGAGCTGCGGTTGAAATTGGTGCTCTAAATGTGTCTTGGAGGACTCCACTTTCTCAATCAAATCCTGAAGAGTGTCGTAATTGACCATCAAAGATTGGTGCGGGTCCGCATGCAGAATTTTATTAAAATCAAAGTCGTTTCTTAAATTCGGATCGAGTTTATTCTGAAACTTTTCATACTGTTTTTTGAAACGGGCGATCTCGTCTCGTAGAGGGTTGAGGTCGACATCTTTTTTTGCATCCAGCTTGATCCGTAATTTCCTAAGAAGCTGAGCATCGTTGGAAAGCTCAGTGGAAATTTCATTCAATTCTTTCTGTTTTTCCTCAATGGTATTTTTTAAGGAATTATCAAGTTCGCAGGCGATGTTTACAAATCCGAGGGCAGGGTTGAGATGCATAAAATATCCTCATGAAGATTTTTTAAACTCCAGTTTACGCTGAATTCATCTACCTGGCAATAGGCAAAATTTTTTTAATTTTTAAAGATGCGGAGGATTTATTTGAATTCCGTGTAGGGTACGGGTGCTGTCGACACGGGGAGAGTTGTTTCGGTGTATAAAACTTTTACATCTAGCATCGACTCGGCGAAGACAACTTTTTTCCCATCGATCTCCATCAGATACATCGTTGTTTTTGGACTGAGCAGCCTTTTTTCAAGAATTTGCAAGGAGTGGGACTTCATTCCAAAGGTGTGGCGATTGTTGGAGATGCGGCGCAAAAGCCAAATGGTGAATAGGATCAGCGTGATCAGCCCCACAATGGAAAGGAAGGTTTTCAAAATGGCATTTTGAAAATTTTTATTTTGCTCTTTTATAGCCACATTGTCAGGCTCTGGACCCTCTTTTTCGCTTTCGGTCGATTTTTGGGTTTCAACGGGGGCTGCAGGTTTTGTTGCTTGCGCGACGACAGCCTCCTCCTCAATGACAGGATTTATGGAGAGGGGAGCCGGAGTTTCAGCGTTCAAGATGGCACAGGATAAAATAATAAAAAACAGTTTTTGTCTCATTGCCTGCCTTTTGACTACAATGAATCGAATCTAATTTGAGTGGGGCCTTAATTGCAAGAGTTCTTACTAAGCCCCTTTGCTTTTTTCTATGAAAAAGGTACTATTCTTGCCTATGCGTAAAAGAAACGATTTAGCCTTGAAGGCTTTTGAGCGGCACTTTCAGGAGGAGACCGGGCTTGTCCATTTTGGAGTGGTAGCGCCCATTCCTGAAAATTGTTTTTTCGCCTTGGCCCTTTTAAGAAAAAAAGAGCAGAAGACCATGATCGAGGGGAAAGAGCTTCTTTTGCGGCTCACCGCTTACCAGAGCGATGGGGGGTTTTTTCCGGATGCGATCCATCTGATGCATCACAACGGGTTTTCCTGGAAAAAAAATTTGCTGATCGCCGCGTCCCTTTCTTTGGCGTTGGAGGAGTTTGAGCGGATCATGGACAAACACTCTAAAGAGCATCTTCAACTATCCCTCAAAAGAGTTGTAGAGGCCCTCTTTAGTGTCGATTTGCCGACCGAGCTCAGGTTTCTATTAGAGATTATAGACAATAAAATACCTGAGACGATCTACGAACCAAACCATTTTGAGGCCGTTGTTCTACTAGTAATAGCGCATAAGATGGCAAAAGATTTACACCTTAAAAAAAGGATTGAAGGGAAGATTGGGGAGTTTGTCGTCGAGGGATACCCCGCGTATCAAGGTCCGTTTGAAGGGCTCAAGCAGTTGAAAGGATTCCCGTTGAAGTCCCTATTGGAAATTTCGTTGACCCCTGAAGAGGATCTTAAAGAGGAGGGGGCTATTTTAGATCCTGTTTGGATGGAGTCTGTGTTGGGATCGACGCTCGATCCTCTGATTGGTAAAGCCCAAAGTGTCCGCCATCGTGGGAAAAACGAGAAGACATCTTTAGAGACAAGAGCATTTTTAGAGTTAGAATTGGGGTGTACGGCCTGTTTGGTTTTAGACCATAAAGCGACTTTTGACGCTAAACGCTCTGTGTACAGTATAGACCTTGAAGGGGATTATCAGGAGGATGCGCATGAGATTGGGCTCTACTTGACTTTGGATCCCTCAATCGCTGTTTTCCTCAACGGATCTACCTCTTCAGTCTTTCGTGAAAACGAACTTGTGGAGATTGTTTCAAAGGAAAAAACGATCCTCATAAAATTCAGAATCCTTGGGGAGGGGAGTTTTATCGGTCATATAAGCTTGGATGCAAAGCCCTACGAGATTGAAAAAGGGGGACTTTATGACCGCAAAATTTCGATCAGGACGGTGGAGCGACCCACAGTCTGTAAGATAGAGCTGTTTATCGGATGGAACGGCGAAGAATGCCCCTTTTGAGGAGAGCAATTTAACCGATCGAACTGCGAAAGTTGCTCTTTTGAAGAGAGCAATTTAGCGGATCGAACGGCGAAGAGCGCCCCTTTTGAAAGGAGCAATTGAACGGATGGATAGGCGAAGAATGCCCCTTTTGAGGGGGGCTCTTTTAGACCACCGATTCGGCTTTCGATTCTTCGGTTTGCGTTGGTCGTCCCATGACTCCTAGTCCGTGATCGACATAAATTACCTGACCTGTGATTGCACAGCTCATATCGGAAGCTAGAAATAAAGAGGTGTTAGCGACATCTTTAGCTTCCAAATCCCTTTGAAGTGGTGCATTCAAAAACGAATACTGGATCATCGAATCGATCATGCCGATAGCGCGTGCTGCGCGCGATGCAAGAGGTCCTGCGGAAATCGCATTTACCCGAATCTTTTTCTCTCGCCCCAGCTCATAAGCTAGGTAGCGTACGTCTGCTTCCAAGGCGGCTTTTGCAGAAGACATCCCTCCACCGTAGCCGGGGATCACCTGCTCTGCAGCCCGGTATGTCAATGTGAGACAAGACCCATTTTGGTTCATGATAGGGGACAGGTGGGAAACAAGGCTGATGAACGAGTAGCTTGAAGCGCTCAGAGCGTGCAGGTACCCATCTCTTGATGTTTGGGAGAGGGGGTTTTTGATCTCTTTAGCATTTGCAATCGCATGGATAAACACGTCGACGGCTCCAAAATCCTTTTCGATCCGTTTTGCGAATTCTGAGATTGTAAAACCCTCAATCCCTTTATAGCGTTTGTTCTCCCTAACATCGAGAGGAACCTCATCGGGATAATCATATAGAGCATCCAAAGGATAGATCGCATCAAATTCCAAAGAGGCGCCGTTTTCCAGTTTTCTGGATTCGGCAAATTTTTCATTCACGAGGATCTGCTCCAGGATCCCCATCAAAGGGGGCCATGTGCCGGCAATCACTTTTGCGCCCAGGTTTTTAAAGGCTTTTGCAATCGACCAGGCGAACCCCGCGTCATCTCCGATTCCGGCTATCACAACCACTTTTCCTCTAAAATCCCACGGGTTCATAACTCTCCTTGATGAGCGAATTGTTGAGAAGAATATACTACGAAGTTTCTTTTCTTGTTAACCCCGTTTTGTGTATATTTGATCCTGTGGCAACAAAAACAAAAACTCACGCGCTGCGAGTGATCATCTTCGAGCGTTTAGACGAAGACATGCCCCTCTTTGTGGAGCTGTTTTGTCCACATGCCAAAGAGTACACCACCCTGGAGGCGCTCTACTCCTCGATTGAAAATCCGAGTTTTTTTTCAGAGAAAGATCCGATCTATGTGAGGGTCGATACCCTCCCGAAAAAAATACGCTGGGATCTTTTGAAAGATTCGGATGTGGGGGTCACCCTTTTTTTCTCAAAATCTCTTAAGGATGCCGATGGGGTCGAGTGCCATAATTTTTCGACGGAAAAACCCTGGGAGAGGCAGAAGCGGTTGTACCAATGGATTGTACATTTTTGCCAAAAGCAAAAAAAAACGTTGCATAAGGGGGCATTTGATCGGCTTTTTCGGATTTCAGAAGGGTTTGGATTGGCTATTCTTCGGCATGTGGAGCAGATTCTTTTAACGTTGGAAGCGCCGCAGATCACCCCGGAGATCCTCGACAAGCACCACCTTTATGAAACAGAACCCAATGATTGGGAAAAGGCAAAAGAGCTGCTGTTTCGCCCTAGACATTCGCTTTGCCCGGATCCGCTGGATATGCTCGGATTTATTTCAAAACTGCGACAGGAGGTCTATTACAATCTGTTTTGTTTTGAAGACAGTCCAAAAGTAGCGATTCCGCCGTTTAGGAAAAAAGAGATGGGGGAGAAAAAAAATGAGCGGGAGGCATTGGGTATAAATTTTTTCTACGCCATGCTCCCGCTTTTGCTCGAGGTGGAGATGCTAGCCAAAAGCGGTTCTTTTTCACAAGAGATGCTGTATGATCTTTTGTACACAAGAATCGTGAAGGCTACCCCAGCTCTAGAGGAAAACTAATTTCCCGATTGCCTAAGATTCCAGATGTATTTTAACCTGAATGCTTCCAATGAAGATGTCAAAAAGCCTGGTAAAATCAACAAAGAGGCGCAATCGCCGATTTTATCTACGAGGACATGAAAATTGCTTCTCGGGAACATATAAGAGCATTCTTTCATAAGAAGGATGGAAATGAATTTGCTGAACGTATAAATCGCCATGGAGGTATATGCTGTCCGCTTATAGATTTCCAAATAGCGATTTTCGTTATTTTCAAATGCGACGTTTAACGGGGAGGGGGCCAAGAGGGAAAAAATAGTGTCAATTTTCATAAATGCTCCATTAATTGATCCGGATATGGTAATTTAATTTACTTTTTTTTACCAACCGTATTTTAAAGTCGCTTAGGTTTATGGATCCGGATTAAAAATTTTTATTATGATTGAATCTGACCCGTGTAGCTTCGGTTATAGTGAGAAACAACGCCGGGAAAAAAAGTCTTATGGATATGTTCGACGCATTTTCAAAATATTTAAAGAAAATATGGCTCCGATCTTCAACCAGATAGGGGAGGATGCTATCAATTGTGTAGATGGCTAAAGTGGCCCACATAGTCCACTTGAAAAGTTTTAAAAGGCGGTCCTCACCCTTCTTAAATTTAAAGTCGACATTGAATAAAGCGATGAGGGGTAGGATACTATCAAATTTCATTTTCAAATCCTCCGGTTTTAAAGGACATGTTAGGTCTAAAGATCTTTTTAGAGCAATTCCATTTGCACAAGGTCGTAAAACTTTTTGCCCGATTCGGTCAAAATATAGGAATTTTCTTCTTGTTGGATCCATCCCTTATGGATCAGCTTGGTGATAGCCTGCTCGATTGAGGGGGCTAAAAGGGGTGTTTTGGGGATCCCCTCTTTTAATCTTAAAAGGAGTCCGGCCTGCTCTTTTTGCAAAAGGGCTGCATCGAGCTCCTCTTCGTACTCTATAGGGTCCTTATTGGAAGCGAGGGCGCTGTAGTACTTGTTTAAATTTTTTGTGCACTGAGATCTTTTTTGACCAAAAAAGCTCCATGCGGACGGGCCTATCCCCACAAATTCTCTTGCGGTCCAGTATCCTGTATTATGTCTTGAGCGTTGGTTTTTTTTGCAAAAAGCCGAGATCTCATACCGCTCAAAGCCATAGGATTCAAGGGTTGCTACCGCAGTATCCAGCATCTCAACACAAAGGGCATCGGGGGGCCGCTTTTCTTCCAAAACCTCTTTTGAACGGTAGAATTTTGACCCCTCTTCAATCATAAGATTGTACAGTGACAGGTGGGTGATGGGTAGATCTTTGACAACCTTAAGGGTCTCGATGAGATCCCCGTTTGTCTGATTCATGAGTTCAAAAATCAAATCGATCGAAATATTTGTAATATTTGCATCCAAAAGATTCTCGATCGCAGTAAGGGCGTCCCCTTTATTTGCGCTTCGTCCCAGAAAAACAAGCTCTTTATCAACAAAAGACTGCACCCCTAAACTGACACGATGGATCCCTAAAGAAAAAAGGAGCGCGGCAAACTCTTTTGAGACATCCTCCGGATTCGCCTCTAAAGTCCATTCAAGAGCCGGATCGAATGCGACCGGCAAAGCGCGGATCTTTTTTACAAGGGTTTGTAAAAAATCGGAGCTGACTACAGAGGGGGTGCCCCCTCCGAAATACACGGAGACAAGGTTTCTCCCCTTCAGCTGCGGGCTGATCTGATCGAGATGTAGGATCAAAGCTTTCAGAAGCAGATCCTCAGACTCTTTTGAATAGGGGAGGACAAAAAAACTGCAGTAGGGGCATTTTTTACGGCAAAAGGGGAGGTGAACGTAGAGGCTAATCTCTTTTGCCATGGACGGGATTACCAGTCGTCCTTCTCGGGATCCTGGATCATCCGGGCACGCTTCCATCGATTGCGCTCGCTAAACGGATCCTCGTCATACTCCTGGGATCCTCTCTCCGACCCCTCTTCGAACTCCTCATCCTCAAACAAAGTGGAAGGATCGTCATCCTCATAGGAGCGCTCATCCATATAGCTGATTTCGGAGTGGTCTTCCTCGACCCCTATTTCCGGCATCGACTGCGGATCGTATCCCTGGTTTTGTTTGTTCCGCTTGGGTGCGATAAAATCTTCCGTTTCGCCGCTCTCTTTGAGATACTGCAGGCGCTGCTTCTCTTCTTCGATCTTGGCGCGGATCCCCTCAATTTCAACTTGGTATTTCTCTCGCTCTTTTTTTGGGACAAGATCATGCTCAAACATCTTTTGAAGATCGGCTAATTCAATCTCTAGTTTTCGGAGTTTTTCGGACTTCATAGGGCCTTTGGAAAAAAAACTTTCAGCATTTTAGCAGACTCCTAGAAAATGTCAAGAGTAGAGAAAGCCCTTTTAGGTGAGAAAAGGGGCAGGGGGAGATTGGGGTCAAAAAGCTGCCGGTACAGCCATAATGGCTAGGGGGCGTCGCCGGGGCCGGTGGCAATGGGAGTAATTGTTGGTTTTAGGGGACTTCGCCAGGGCTTACAAACCAATCCATCGGGCAAAGGGCTTCGACGGGGCCGGGGGCTTAGGAAGTAATTGTTGGTTTTAGGGGACCTCGCCGGGGCTTATCAAGCCATTCCTTTGGTCCTTCTGCTATTGTGCTTAAGGGCTTAAAGCTCTCTTTCGCTCCAGGTGAGCGTTTAGGCCTGGGCCATACCCATACGATTTTATCCCCAATTTTCTTCTGAATTTTCCCATCGTTTTGTTCAGCTTTTTTTATTTGGTACAACCCTTTTGCTGCTTTGGCAAGAGCTATAATCCCTATGGCAACACCCGCTACGAGGGCGATTTTGCCGGGGTTTTGGGCTACCATTTGGGATACAGCTGTCGGCAAGGTGCCTAAATTACGTATACTAAACATCTAACTCCTCTGGGGCTTAAGATGTCAAATTATAGCATTTTTTTATAAAAATTATAACCAAAACCTTGAGGAGCGCTCTAGCCTACGCCCCCTTAAAAATGGGCGATTGTCTTCATAGTATCGCTATAGATAGAGAAGTTTACGACGGGGTAATTTAGACGTTTTTACACCACTGGATCATCCTGTTCGAGTAGGAGACCACCTTTGAAAGGAGCACATGGAGAAATAGGGTCCGTTTGGAGATCTTTTTCCCTCCGTTCGAGAGAACCCTCAGCGTTGAGAGGGCCAAAAGGGTATTGACCAGGCAAAAACGTCGGATTTCGGGTTCGCATTTAGGGAGCAAACAGACGTAATCGAGCGCTTTGTGAAGAAAATAGCGCGTTTTTTCGATTAGTTTTTTTAACCCGTTTTCGGAGCGCAAAGGGCCGGGGATCCATTCGACACCTCGGGTCCGGTCTTGCTCGATGTCTTTTAAAATATTGGTGAGCTGCAGCCCTTTTCCGAAATCATCGGAAAGCTCTAAAAGGGCCCTCTTTTTTTGCTCGAATTTCCCGACATGGCAGAATATTTCGGTCAGCATTTCCCCTACGCAACCGGCGACGTAGTAGCAATACTCCTCCAGTTCTTGCATGGTGCGGACCCTTTCATCCCCCTTGCGTTCCAGGAATTTGAGCATCCCGTTTCCCATCACCTTTCCCACCTTGTAGATGCTCTGCTGGATCACTTTGTCGTAGGTCAAAATTCTCTCAATAAGCGCCGAGGCATCTTTCACCAGGGCACGCTCCGCCTCTTTTGTACTTTTTGTGAGTTTGGGAAGGACCTCCTCAAGAAGGGGCGGGATCGTCTGGGGGGCCTCTAGCGCCTCGATCCAGATTTTGATATAACGGGTCTGTTCTTCAAATGTGAGCGCCTCCTCGTCTTCGATCGTGTCGAGGATCCTCAAAAAAAGGTAGGCATCGGTAATAACGGGGATTAAAGGGGCATTCAGCATCGGGATTGTGAGGGCAAAAGTCCGGGACACTTCGCGCAAGATATTCATTTGCATCTCTATTTACTGCTCCTCAAAAAAAATCCCCCTGTACGGGAACCTGCTATCTTACACTGGAATTTATTAAAAAAACACAATTATTGCCACTAGACTGATGCGTATTCATGATCTTAAGGAAAAAATATCCCCCATAATCTTTTTTTTTGTTATGGGGCAAGGGATAAAAGGAGGAAAATAGTTTTTCGGTATGAGCGAGATTTTTTTCTTCAATCAAGATTATTTGGAAAAAGCCTACGAAGACTACCTAAAGGACCCAGCGCTTGTACCTAAAGAGATGGCCCTATTTTTTAAAGGGGTGGAGTTTGCCCACCAGGGGGCAGCCCTCACGATCCCTAGCTCCCCGATGCAAGACTTGTCCCTAAAAGTTTTTTTACTGGTAGACCACTACAAGCGCTGCGGACACTATAAAGCATCTACAAACCCTCTCAGCGAAAGCGGCCTGATCCCAAAAGAGCTCAGCCTTAGCGAGCATGGGCTTAGCGAGGCGGATCTGGAAAAAACGGTTCTGACTTTTAATGTCATGAAAGAGCCGACAGCCCCCCTTTATAAGCTTTTAGAAACTTTGAAAACTCGCTACACCGGAAATGTGGGTTTTGAGTACATGCACATGCAGGACGCCCCCCTCGTGATCGAGGAGATTGACCGCTATTTGCTCGACGAATGGAACACACCGTTGGATGCGAATGAAAAAGAACTTCTCTTCAAAGGGATCAGGCAGGCGGAAAGTTTCGAGGCCTTTTTACATAAGCGGCACATGGGGAAAAAACGGTTCTCTTTGGAGGGTGCCGAAAGTTTGATTCCGATGCTGGAGCATATTATCACCGATGCGAAAAACAAAGACCTTGAAGAGGTTATTATCGGAATGGCCCATCGGGGGCGACTGAATGTTTTGGCACATATTCTCGAGAAGGATATAAGTCAGATATTTTATGAATTCGAAAGTGAATACGAACCCGCATTTTCGGGCTCCGGGGATGTGAAATACCATATGGGGTACACCAAACAGCGGCACGGAGTACAGATCTCTTTAGCTCCCAACCCGAGCCATCTTGAGTCGGTCGATCCGGTGATATTAGGGATGTGCCGCGCCAAATCGGACATGAATCAGAAAAATTGCGCCTTTCCAATTACCATCCACGGCGATGCGGCCCTGGCAGGCCAAGGGATAGTCTACGAATGTTTGCAGGCGATGCACCTTGAAGGGTACTCGGTCGGAGGCGGACTGCATATTGTGATCAATAACCAGGTAGGCTTCACAGCGCTGCCGGAAGAGAGCCGCTCGACCGTGTATTGCACCGATATTGCAAAAGCGTTTCACTGTCCTGTATTTCATGTCAATGCGATGGATCCGGTCCAGTGTCTTAAAGTGACTAAGCTCGCTTTTCATCTGGCCAAAAAATTCCAAACAGATGTCTTCATCGATCTTATGGGCTACCGCAAATATGGGCACAACGAGGGGGATGAGCCCGGCTATACCCAACCGCTGATGGTAGAGAAGATCAAAAAAATGCCCTTTGCCTCTAGTCTCATCCCTATGGATCAGGAGTTTCGTCAAAAAACGGAGGAGGCGATCGAGGCCCATTTTGAATTAATGTACCAAGAGGCAAAGAAGCTTGTCGGGAAAAAGAAGGAGGCGCCCCACCTTGCAGCTTTTGATTTGGGGAAAGTGTCATCGAATATCCCTTTAGAGAGAGCCAAAAATATTTTAAAGAAAATTGCAACGGTCCCTCCCGATTTCAATATCCATCCGCGGCTGAAAAAAATTCTGGAAGAGCGTGGAGTGAAGGGGCAAATGGATTGGGCTATGGCGGAAGCGATCGCATTCGGCTCATTGCTTGAAGAGGGGGTTAAGGTCCGTCTTTCGGGTGAAGACTCAAGGCGGGGGACGTTTTCTCACCGGCATGCGGCAGTTGTCGATCAAAAACTGGGGAAGGTGCATATCCCCCTCAACCATTTGACCCCTGACCAGGCGGAATTCACAGTGATCAATTCCTATTTATCGGAGTACGCGGTGATGGGTTTTGAGTATGGGTACGCGTTGGTGCATCCGAAAGCGCTTGTGATTTGGGAGGGGCAGTTCGGCGATTTCGTGAACGGTGCACAGATCATCCTCGACCAGTATCTTTTGTCTGCAGAGACGAAATGGGGGGTGGCATCGGGGCTGGTGCTCTACCTTCCGCACGGTTTTGAGGGGCAGGGACCGGAACACTCTTCGGCCCGCATCGAGCGGTTTTTGGAGCTTGGTGCCGATAAAAACGTCGTGTGTGCCATCCCCACCACAACGGCACAATTCTACCATCTGCTGAGGCGGCACGGAGTTGCGGACCCAAAACGTCCTTTGATTATTTTCACACCTAAAAGCCTACTCAGAGATGAGAGGACCTTTTCACCGTTGGATGCGGTGGAAAAAGGGGCATTTCAACCCATTTTGGAGACCAAAGCTGAAAACGGGGACGGATCCGTCTGCATTTTTACTTTTGGAAAAATCGTCTACGATATCAAGCAGAGGGCGGCAGAGTTAAATGCGAAACATTTGCATATTTTTGCGATCGAACAGCTCTACCCTTTTGACGATCAGGAATTGATGAAGAGATTGGATGGGGTCAAAAATGTGAAGAAATTTTTATTTGTCCAGGATGAGCCGAAGAATATGGGCGCCTATCCGTACCTAAGGCACCGGATCGAGGCGCTTCTTATGGGTAGAAATATGACCTTTGTCGGTCGCAACGAGTCGAGTTCTCCGGCATGCGGTTCGCCTAAAATTTCGGCAATCGAACTAGAAAAGATCCTGAAGGAGATTTTTGATGAAAGATAGAATCGAGGTGCAGCTTCCGGCTCCGGGGGAATCGGTCAAGGAGGTCTTTGTAAGCCGCCTCTTTGTGCAAGAGGGGGATGTAGTTGCCAAGGATGCCCTTTTGTGCGAGATTGAATCGGATAAAGCGACGATGGAGGTCGTTGCGCCCAGCGCCGGAAAAGTCCATTTTAAAGTCTCGCCGCAAACAGCCTATCCGGTCGGTACAGTTGCAGTCGAGATAGACACCGCATTCCAACCGCAGGCGGCACCTTTAAAAGTTCAGCCGCCTCAACAAGACCCTAAAAATTCCAAGCCGATGGAGCCGGCACCTTTGGCAGAAAAGCCTGTAGAAGAACCCAAAAAAGGGGATTTAGACCAGGGTCATGCAGTGCGGCAGGGGATGAAGGAGTTTTTGGCTCAAGGGACGAAACCGGAAAAACTCTCTCAACAGAGCGTCTCGTCGCAGCCTGCAGGGGCCAAGGAAAAAGAGCGGCGCGAACCGATGAGCCTGATTCGTAAAACGATTGCAAAAAGGCTTGTTGATGTGAAAAACGAGACGGCGATGCTCACCACTTTCAATGAAGTGGATATGAGCAGTCTACTCCGTTTGAGAAAAGAGCATCAGGAAGCTTTTACGAAAAAATATGGAATTAAGCTCGGCTTCATGGCCTTTTTCACCAAAGCGGTCGAGAGGGCCTTGAAGATCTATCCAAAAGTGAATTGCCGGATCGATAAAGATACCATCGTCCACCCTGACGGGATCCATGTGGGGATAGCCGTGTCTACCGATAGGGGGCTTGTTGTGCCGGTTGTGCGCCACGTGGAGAATATGTCTTTATCCGATATTGAAAAAGAGATTGCCGCCCTTGCAGCGAAAGGGAGGGAGGGGAAACTGACCGTCAAAGATTTTGAAGGGGGGTCGTTTACGATCACCAACGGCGGTGTATTCGGCTCATTGCTCTCGACGCCCATTTTAAATCCACCGCAAAGCGGAATTTTGGGGATGCATGCGACGGTTGAAAGGCCTGTTGCTGTTTCGGGCAAGGTAGAGATCCGTCCGATGATGTACATAGCGTTGAGCTATGATCACCGTATCGTGGATGGCAAGGAGGCTGTGGGTTTTCTGGTGGAGGTGAAGCGCTGGATAGAAAACCCCGAAATCGGAGTTTTGGGATTATGAGCAAATCGGTGATCATCGTCGGAGGGGGCCCCGGGGGGTATGTGAGTGCGATCCGGGCTAGTCAGTTAGGTGCAAAGGTCACCTTGATTGAAAAGGGGGCAACACTCGGGGGGACCTGTTTGAATGTCGGTTGCGTCCCTTCAAAAGCTCTGTTGATGTTTTCCCATTATATGGATCTGTTGCACCACGAATTTCCTAAAGTGGGGATTGAAGCCCCTTTCAAACAGCTCGATTTTCAGGCGATGCAAAAGGAGAAGTCTCGGATTGTCCAAAATCTCACGCAAGGTATTCCCTATCTACTCAAAAAGAACAAAATCCGCCATGTGCAGGGGGAGGCAAAATTTGTCGGCCCGAAAAAGCTGGAGGCGAACGGGGAAATTTTTGAAGCCGACTATATCATCCTAGCAACGGGATCGCAACCGATCAGTCTCCCTTTTTTTCCTATCGATGAAAAGCGGGTCTTGTCGTCGACAGGAGCCCTCACTTTGAAAGAGGTGCCCAAACATCTTTTGATCATAGGAGCCGGAGTGATCGGTTTAGAGATGGGATCTGTGTACCGTTCGCTTGGTGCAAAAGTCACATTTGTCGAGTTTTTTTCACGTGTATGCCCAAGCTTCGATTCGGATGTTTCCGAAACGATGATGGGGATCATGAAGGGGAGGGGGATCGATTTTCGTTTGAACACCAAGGTTGTCGAGGGGGAGAGTTCTCAAGAGGGGGTAAAGCTCCACTGCGAGGGTCTTGAGGGGCGTTTCACGTTGGAGGGCGATTATGTGTTGCAATCGATCGGCAGGCGCCCTACGACGGCAGGTCTCGACCCTCAAAAAGGGGGGATAACCCTTGATTCCAAAGGCTACATCGAAACAGGCCCTAACCTCGAGACAAGCGTCAAGGGGGTTTTTGCGATTGGGGATGTGGCTGTAGGGCCTATGCTAGCCCATAAAGCTTCGCATGAGGGGCTTGCTTTGGTCGAGAGTCTTTTCGGCCATACAGCCTCTTACAATATTTACGAGGTGCCGAATGTGATCTACACCCACCCCGAAGTGGCCCATGTGGGTTTGACCGAGGAGGATTTGAAGAGACAAAACCTCCCCTTTAAAACGGGTAAATTCCCGTTCAAGGCAAATGCCAGAGGGCTTGTGGAGGGGGATGAAAAGGGGTTTGTGAAGGTGCTCGTGTGTGCCGAAAGTAAAAGGTTGATGGGGGCCACTGTTCTTTGCTCCCATGCCTCGGAGATGTTGCCGATGTTCCAATTGGCGCTTTTAAAAAAAATGACCATAAACGATATCAAACACCTGATGATCGCCCACCCTACGTTAAGCGAAGCGCTCATCGAAGCCATTTTGAATGCCGATGGCGAAAGCATCCACTTCTAGGGCCTATTGCCCACCCTACGTTGAGCGAAGCGCTTATCGACTTCCAGAGCGAAGCGCTTATCGACTTCTAGGGCGTATCACCCACCTACGTTGAGCGAAGCGCTCATCGACTTCTAGGGCGTAATGATTTCATCTAAAGAAGGGGGCAAGGTGCGCATGGACCTTGTTCGCCTTTTACCTTTGTTCAGTAAAAACCTAAGAGATGCGTCGCAAGCGCCGATTTTTTTTCCATTTCCCGAATGAGAACAGGGTGGGGACCAGCTGTTTGCGCAACGATTCTAGCAAAAAGATCCCTCCCCCGGGGATCAGGGCAATTTTCCAATCGTCGTACGCTAAAGGATGCACTGCAAACACCCTCTCCAGAAAGGGGACGTAGAGGATCAATAAATGTAAGGCAATAGCGACGCCTACACCGACCAAAAGATAGCGGTTGGTGAAAAGCCCCTGCTGAAATATGGAGATCTCATCGGATCGGCAGTTGAAGGCGATGAGCCATTCGAAAACGACAAGCGCTGTTAAGACGGTGGCCCTTGCCTGCTCAAGATTTTCCATCCCGAGGGCTACATAAAATACGCAGAAAATCGAGAGGCCGAGGAGCGTTGCCATGACGCCAATTCTGTACATCATTCCCACGAATAAAAGGCCGATCCCGGGGCTTCTGGGGGGCTGCTTCAATTCCCGTCCGGTTCTTGGCTCAAGCCCTAAAGGGATCGCTAGGATTACCCCTGTCACGAGATTGACCCAAAGGATCTGGAGCGGTGTGAGCGGTGCAAGACCGAAGTAATAGACCGAAAGGATGAGCCCGAAAAGCTCCCCAAAACAGGTGGTGAGAAGAAAGACGGTGACGTTCCGCAACCGGTTGAAAATAGCGCGCCCCTCCTCGACCGCATGCACTACCGAGGCAAAATTATCGTCTAAAAGGATCATGTCGGCCGATTCTTTTGCAACATCGGTCCCGTTGATCCCCATCGCAACCCCAATGTCGGCTGCCTCTAACGCAGGGGCGTCGTTCACCCCGTCGCCGGTCATGGCTACAATATGGTTTTTGGATTGGAACGCACGGACAATTTTGAGCTTGTCCACCGGTTCGATACGGGCAAACACCTTCATCATTTCCGCCTCCACCGCCAACTGCTCCTCATTCAGGAGCTTTACGTCGCAACCGCGGAGCACCCCGTTTGTATGGATACCCAGTTTTTCGGCGATCGCTTTTGCGGTGATGGGGCTGTCCCCGGTGATCATGGCAACCTCAATACCGGCCTCCTTGCACTGGCGCACCGCCTCGATTGCCTCCTCTCTCGGGGGATCCATCATCCCCAAAAAGCCGATGAATGTCCCCTCTTTTTGCTGCAAACGCTCCATGTCGAGGTTACCCCCCTGATGGCGCATGCTGACACACCCGATGAGGCGTAAAGCCTTTTCGGACATCCTTTGCAGGTGAAATTCGAGGCGGGCAATTTTTTCTTCGGTGAGCTTTTCGGTACCGTTTTGGGTCAATATGTGGCTGCAGAAAGAGAGGATTTTTTCGGGAGCCCCCTTGATAAAAATCTCATCTCCGTCCCTGTTTGCGTGCATCGTCGCCATATACAAGTGTTCGCTTGAAAAGGGGATCTCATGCACTCTGGGGTGGTTGTAGAAGAGTTTTTCGATATCAAGCCCCCCTTTGATCGCAGCGACCATCAGCGCCCCCTCGGTCGGGTCGCCTATGATGCTTAGCCGGCCGTCTTCGACAGTGACCAAGGCGTCGTTACAAAGGGAGGCCACGACAAGAAGCTCATTGAGGTGTGGGTGCGATTCGGGGTTGACGCGCCCCCCTTCGTTATGAAAAGAGCCGTAGGGGGAATCGCCGTCCCCTTCAACGATGATCTCATGGCCGTCGATGTAGATCTCGGTTACTTTCATCTGGTTTAGTGTCAACGTCCCCGTTTTGTCGGAGGCGATGAGGGTTGTGGAGCCCAGTGTTTCAACGGCGAGGAGTTTTCGGACTATCGCATTTTTTTTTGCCATTTCGGACATCCCGAGGGCAAGGGTGATTGTGAAAGAGGCGGGGAGACCTTCGGGGATCGCAGAAACCGCTGCGGAGACGCTAAGCATGAAAATCTCGGCCACCCCAAGACCCTGGTCTAAGGAAATGAAGACAAAGAAGAGGATCGCGATGGCAATCATCGGCAAAATCCAGAAGCCGATCGCCTCCACGTTTTTTTGCAAGGGGGTTTTTTGCTCTTCAATCTGTTTAAGAGAGCCGGCGATCTTCCCGAGCTCGGTGTGCATCCCCGTGCTGATCACAACTGCTGTCGCTTTCCCACCGGAAACGGTCGTGCCCATGAAAAGAAGGTTCACCCGGTCAACCAGCGATAGGGGTTCCGAAAGCGTTTTAGCGAATTTCTCCACCGGTACCGATTCTCCGGTTAAAGTCGATTCGTTTATCCGCAAATTCACCGTCTCGACGACCCGTAGGTCTGCCGGGATCCTGTCGCCGGGCTCTAAAATCACCACATCCCCGGGGACCAGATATTTCGAGTCTAAAGAGACCACCTGCCCGTCCCGTTTGACTTTGCACCGGTGCGCTGTCAGTTTCTGGAGGGCCTCCATCGCCCTTTCCGCCTTCGCCTCCTGCACAAAACCGATGATTGCCATAAGAAGCAAGGTGCTAAGGAGGACGATCCCGTCCGTATAGCTTTGGATGAAGAATTTAAAAAAACAGGCGATCAGGAGGATCAACACAAGGGGATTTAAAAACTGGCGAAAAAACAGACTCCAGAGGGACCTTCGCTTTTTCTCTTCAAGGAGATTGACCCCGGTCTTCTGTAGACGGAGTTGAGCCTCCCCCTCGCAAAGACCCCCGACATCGGTACAAAGAAGGTGAAACACCTCCTCCAAACTTTTATCATACCAACGGATCTCATCTGCCATAAACCCGATCCATACCCGATACGAAGCCAAAAAGTCAAACAAACAAAAAAGGGCAGCTCCTGATGGAACTGCCCTTTTTGGCTATCGAGAATGACTCTCAACCTAATTATTATTCGCCTGCGGCTCCGTCATTGCGAACGACTCCGTCAGCGCCATCGACTTGGTTAGCTTTGCTGTCTGCACCAGGACGATGAACCAATTCACCGAGTTGGGCGTTGGCTCGCTGGAGGACTACGGGATCGTGTGACTTTTTTAAATCGCCTACATCATTCTTTAAATCGGCTATCTCTTTATTGAGTTTATAGGCAACTGCAGCTGCCGTTATCCAGAATGGGCACGTTACCACAAGCGCACCAAGTAAACCCAATGCAAGACCAGTAGCGCTAACTATAGCTGCTGCGGTTACCCCAATGGCAAAGAGCACAGCTAGGACAACGCGCGCAATCTTCAAGCTGCTTAAAATACCATGAGCAACTACAGAAGCAACCCTTTTTACGAGACCTGTATTACCGGCTTGCACATTATCGTTTAGATCTTTTTCCCAGTTACTGACACGGTTAGAACCACAACTTTCTAACGGGCTAGATACAAACTTCATCGTAGCTACAAATAAACTTGGAATAGCGCTTTTCAAGTCCCAATTTAAATCACTGAAGTTAGTATCAGAAAACGGATTCTTTTTTAATATGTTTTCTTGAAATATTCTTGTAGGTTCTTTTACCAAGAAAGTTGTTGCAGCCGCCAACCAGGGGTTATTTGTACTAGTGTAAGCACGTTTTTTTTCCAGGGGATCTGAAGGTTCACGGCCTCTACGTAACGACTCATTTTCTTGTTCTTGAGCTTCATACACGTCGATTGTGTTTTGAAATATCGCTGGTAATTTTCTGGTCGAAGAACTAGAACCCGAGCCAGACGCCGGATTTTGTCGAGAAGCGTCTAGGTGACTTAGGGCATCGGTTGCCACGTTTGAAGTTGCTCTTTCGATGATAACAGATGGTGAATGTTCAGCTGCGTCGCCGCCTTGAGCTGCGCCTAATGATGGATCGAGGTTTGGGGGCGTGTTGTTGCCGATTGCTGCGTATGTTGTTGGTGGTGACATAAACTTTACCTTTGGTTTTTTTGTTTATGATACCATTATATAATAATTTTTATTAAAAAATAAAGTAAAATTAAAAAAGTTTTTATAAGTTATTGAGTGGCAGGCGACTCTTTCTGGTTTGAGCTTTGGGGGCCCGCTCCCCTCGGGAAATGTTAGTATTAAAATATTTATTAGACTATAATAGTAGAGAATTTTAATAAAACGACCCCCTTCTTGGGGGGCAAATAGGGGTTTTCTATGACAACAGCTCAACAGATGCAGAAGGAGCTGGCCAGGTTGCAGACCAGGCTGGACCATTACGAGACCGAAATGTCCTATTTGAACCGGATCCTTATGGAATGCGGCTTTAGAAGGGGGATCATGACCCTTAAAAAGACGGTTGAGTCGATGCTTAGTAAAGATGAGGGGGACTCAAAAGAGGAGTGGAACCTCTAAAATGACCCGCTTTTTAGCGGTCGCCTTCCAAAAACCTTGGCATAAGGGGACATGCCCTCTATGAATCAGCAAAGGCCTCTTCTACGAGGCGGTGCACCTTCTCCTTCAGCTCCTTTTTCTTATTTTTCCAAAACTCGAGACATTCCATCTGCTTTTCTTTCAATCGGTTAGGATCCTCGAGCAGAGGTCCTAGAATTCGGGGTGCCTCATTCCAATCCTCGACTATGATCATCGGATGCGGCCCCAAAAGGTTTTCAAAATAGTCCCCTTTATGGGTGCTTTGGACGACAGGGATGCACCCAGCCTCGAGCGATTCGTAGACCCTGAAAGAGTCAAAAGAGCAGTTTCCAATCGGACAGGGGGACAAAATCGACTCCAAAAGCAACCCCCTGTACTCGGAGGTCGAGAGAGCGTGCCGGCTATTGAAGCCGTCTGCGCGATAAAAGAAGTAGTCTTCAATCGTCCCCATGGAGCGGGCCATTTTCAACCTTTGAGGCCTAGAAACGTTCCCCGCAAAACTCCAGGTGTAGGTCCGGTTTCCTGGCTCTTTCAACACCCCTTCAAACCCGTCCCAAAATCCCCTTTTATACCCCAACGGGATGAAAAGCACCCTTGAATCTTTCTTAGCGAGCTCTTTAGACCAGTAATTTTTTAATATGAAGGAGGCCCCCTTATAATCCAGGTTGGCGTAGTGGAGCTCCTCATCGGAAAGCTGGATGATCCCAAAAGGGGCCCCTTGATCGGTGTAAAGGGTTAAAAGATGCTCCAATCTTTGGGGGTTAGGGTTCGACAGCACCAAAAGTGCATTCGGGTAGACCCTGGACATGGTAAGATCCACAACCTCAACGATTTCAAGATCTACTTTTTCTAAAAGTTCATGGATCCAAGTAGCCTCCCACATGCTTGACGGGGAGAGACCCTCCCATACCAGATGCAACGGGGCCGTTGCTGCATATACGGGGGCAAGAAACCCTAATAAGATCGGCCTTAACAAAAACATGAAGAGTATGTTAGCCGATTAAAAGGTTAAAAATGAAAGATTTATTTCTCTAAGTTTTGCTCTATAACTTGCTCTAGAGTCTGCTTTTCTATTTGGTAGCGTTTTTTAAGTTCTAGATTTTCGTCATCCTGCTCTTTCTCTTTTTCATGAATCGTCCTCAAAGTGTTTAATAGACTCTTTTGGAGCCTCTGGACGAGCGAAATTAAAAAGGTAACCTTATCATTTACAGATTGTTGCACGCTAACGACCGGCGCGTCGGTTTTTGCACTTACGGATTTGATCATTCCAAAACCTCTTTAAGAGGCAAATTATACCATTTGTTCCAAAATAGATCTAATCAAAAAAAGGGGCTTTTTTGTCTGTAATGGCGTAAGGATTTTGCAGTCGCACCTTGAGCTTTTAGATAGGGCACATCGCATGGTAAAACAAAACCCCACAATAGGTGGGGTTTAGCTTTGGGTAGAATCCAAGGGATTTGTCTAGCCCTCAATCTTAAATTATGCACCTAGGTCAGGGTTTCATTGAATTTTGGCACTCAATTATTAAATCTCGGAACACCTTTTTAAAACTCTCCGTGCACCGGGGATGCTTAGAATTTATTTCAAGAAGATGCACTAGAGTTGATAGTGTTTTTTTATCTAATTCTTTACTAAAAATATGTTTTGGTTCGGACAAATCCAATAGGGCGTTGGCCATAGGGCAATTTTTTACACACACAAGCAAGCTCTCTAAAAGTGTTTCAGAGGCTTGACCGGCTCTTCGTTCTAAAAGTGGCCTCAAAATAGCTTGTGCAACCTCTTGATGTAAGTTTGTAGTATTAAGAATTTCCTTTTTAATCTCGGACACTGTTGCCGGCTCAAGTCCCAATTTTGCACTTACCTCTAAAAATTTAGGCAAATGGACGACACCTGTATCGGTGAAAAAATCGTCCCAAAACTCTTTTGTAGCGGGATTTAACCCTTTCAGGAACTCGCCAAAAAGCTCGTTGTGGTCGTTGTCATAAAAAATTCTCAAAAACGCCTCTTTAAGCTTTTCTTTAAACCCTTCAGCATTTTTAAACTCTGTTTGTAAAGCTCTAGAGGTTATATCACTGTGAAGGGAGTGGTTATACTGTCTTAAAAAAGCAGCATCTTCTACCTTTGGCTCAGAAGCCTTTTCAAAGTATGCATCCCAGACAGCGTAAAATGTAGGTAAACGCAATCTGTCGCATCCCTCCAATAACTGTTTGAGTTGTATCTCTGTGAAATTATTTTCGTTTAAATAGAGTTTGACTTCATGATTATTTTTTTTTTCTATTCAAATTCTCTTCAATTGCATAAAAGTCATTTTGGGGCAATTCTTCGTACATTCCATAGTCAGTTTTTGCTTTTTTTGACATTGGTTTAGGTACACCATCTGTACTCGCATGGAATCGAAAATTTTTTCTTACCTCTTGAACTTCAGTATCGTCGGTATCGGTTTCGCGGCCCCTTTTTTTTAAGATTGATTTAGGTGCAACAGCTGTACTCGCATTGAATGGAACAGTTTCTCTTACCTTTTGAACTTTAGTATCGACAGTATCGGGTTCGTGGCCTCTTTTAATTGGCGTTGGTAAACTTGTTGGATCGTAGTCCAATCCTGAAACACCTGTTGTCATTATCCCCCCCCTTTGCTATATGGAACAAATTTCTAGTGCAACCTTTCATATAATTATATAGCAAAAAACCCTTTTTTTCAACTTTTTTTTTAACAAAATTTTATATACAAACTATTGAAAATGAATAAGATACATAGGTGTCTCATCTTGTTATACAGCAAGATGTTAGGTAATTCCATCGTGTTAAGGCTTTCAATGCAGCCGACCGTCATAGGCAGTGAGTCTTTTCGGTTAAAAGGGGCGGATAGGGATCGAAAAAGCGGGGTTCTTGGCGTATTTAATGAAAATTGTGAATTACCGATTGCATTATACCCCCCTTTTTGAGATTTAGGGGGGGTATATGATAGATCCATCCCTGCCAAAGCCAATTTCCCCTCAAGACGTCTCGCTACCCGTTTCAGGTGGTGAACTAAATCATCTTCAAAAAACGGTTGGAAATATTGCATTGCCTATTTTAGCAAAAATAGAGACAGCCCTCTCGGCCCCGCTAGCGCCTGAAAGGGTAGAAAAAGGGGAACCCTTCGTATCTGCTTATAGCTGGGAGCAACAGGGAGAATCGTTTGTTTTCAAGCAAGTATTAAAGGACAAAGAGATCGAGGAGCTCAATCTCAAGCAGTACCCTGTTCTACAGATGAATTTTTCCGATATTAAACATCTTGTGAATCACCAAGGTTTTGCTCAGGTATTTTTAAAAAACTTGGGTATTTTAATCGATACCGGATCGCAGACCTTAAGATTTCCGACAAAAAATGCCCTCGAAGGGAAGCTTAAGAAACTGAGTATCGTTCAGGTCTCGGAAATTCTCCCTTTTAAAGAATTTTTGGAGCTTATGCTCACTAACGATGTCATTTTCTCTGACCTTCCCCATCTGATCCATGATGTTTGCTTCCATATCATCCCCCTTTTAGTAAGACTTAGTAAGCACCCAGATGGTTACAAACTCTATAGGGCGACGATCGTTTCCACATTTAGAGAACTAGGCAAAGAGTTTGAGGAGGCTCAAAAAAACTTCCGGGAGTTTATAGCCCCTTTGAATCTCTTTTTCTTTAAAAGAAACCCCATAAAACAAGAGGAGTGGAGGCTTTACGAGTCTGTTTTACAATTCAGCATGGGCGCTTGTCTCGACATTCTCTCCGTTGACGGGGGGCCGTTTCTTCATGGAAATGAGCTCAAAAAACACCTTTTTAAAATTCAAACTCAAGTGTTGAGAGACAAAATGTGGCTAAAAGCTTGGCAAAAAGAGTCCGAAATTATGGGCGGTGTGCTTAGCGAAACGGAGCAAAATCGCTTTACGGCTATTTTGCAAGCTCTCTACGCTCGACCGTTTATCTTTGAAGTTGAGAGGATAAAGGATCTTCTCACTGAACAATTAGGCATGGCAAAAAAGGCCCCGAAGGCATTCTTAGCCTCTTTAAATATAAGGCTGGATCGCCCTATAAATGAAGAGCTCCTAAAGGGCGTCGTAGAGGTATTTAAAACCATAGAATCCTCTCGGCTAAACAACATTTTGAGTAATTTTACATCAACCTTGATCGGTAAAAACGGATGGCTCGACGATGAAGATCCGGGTTCATTGGTGGCCCTTGAGCTCTACCGAAGCTTGATAGACTCCCTTGATTGGTGCGAGTTCGATCTATTTCGGCACATCGTTCTTGCGATGCTAAAAAACCCTTTTGAAACCTAGTGTTTTTTAAAAAAGGGTTTAGAGTCCTTGTTACCAAGGAGGGGGGCGAAACGATCGTTTTTGGAAAAAAATCCCTTTGAATCGGTACAGCGGCCTCTAATCGGTTGCCTAAACGGCTGTTTTTTGGTAAACTCTCAACCAAGTTTCATAGCCGGCTCCCTATGGGCTGACAAAAAACCCTAACATTTGGAGCTTTAAGGCAGACAATCTTCTATTTGGAGAAACAACGTGTCACACACAAAATTGGTCGTAATAGACAGGGACAGGGAGATCGAGCTGGGGGACCTTGAGAACGGAGCCCCTATCAAAGGATGTTGCGAAGAGGCGGGGGTCCCGTTTGCATGCGAAGAGGGGATCTGCGGAACTTGCATCATCGAGGTGATGGCGGGGGATGACCATTTGACCCCTTACAATGAGGCAGAGGAAGATTTTTTGGGGCATAAGCCCGAAAACCTCAAGCCGGGACAAGGGGTGGAACGGCTGGCCTGCCAATGCAGAATCGCCTCCAAAGGCACTGTGAAATTTAGATTTTAATTGAAGGTCCATAAGATGATTACTAAAGAGATGACGATCGAAGAGATCTTGAACGGCTTTCCCGAAAAAAGCCAAAAATTGGCCCAGTCGATCACCGATGCGGGGCTGCATTGCGTGGGATGCCATGCGAGTAGCTACGAGACTCTCGAAGCAGGGATGCTTTCCCACGGATATGATCAAAATGAGATAGACAGCCTCGTGCGGACCCTTAATTCGGTCCTGGAGCAAAAACTTGACCCTAACGGGATACTAGTCACTTCTAAAGCGGTGGAAGCTTTTAAAGAGATCGCCAAGGGTGAGGGGATGGAGAATGCGGCTTTAAGGTTTGACTGCATCCCCGGCGGCTGCAGCGGCTACCAGTATGTTCTCGATTTTTCAACCGAGGCCGATTTGGCGCTCGATACTGTATTCCATTCCAACGGATTGGATATCCACGTCGACAACAACAAGGTCAAATACCTTCTGGGCGCCGAGATCGACTACTCCTCAGGACTCAACGGGGCAGGGTTCAAAATCTCGAATCCAAACGCTAAAGGTTCCTGCGGATGCGGTAAATCCCAATCCTACTAGGATGGTTTTTCCCCTTTCAACTCCTCTTCAAAGCGGCTCTGTTCCAAAGCCGCTTTTTTAACCCCTTCTAGGGCAACGATTAAAAATATTCTAGTTATTATAATAATTTTTATTTATAATATTTTATTATGAATGTCGTACAAGCATTAAGAAGAATCGTCCCAATTTTCACAAAAACAGGAAAAAATGGGCCAAAAGAAGAGGACAAAGTAACCCGTTTGGTCAACGGGCACGCTTCCTCCATGTGTGATACAAAAACCCATTATACCGGTTACGATATTGAAAATCCTCTTGCTCAAGGGGTCAACTCCATCTCTTTTAAAGCCCAGAAATCGCAAAAAATTCTAGATGGGGCTTATACGGCATACGATCTCAATAATGTGGTAAGTAAAATAACCCCTTTTGTTTCCAGCCACCATTTAGGTCGAGTAGCCAGCGCCGCAGGGGGGTTCCTCAATCTTGTGGTATCTATTTACGGCTTTGCAGCAAGCTTTTTTAGCCAGAAGATGGCCAAAAAACTTACTTTCGGCGATGTGAAAGGGGATCCTAGCTCCGAAAAGCTTGCCACTTATGGCAAAGGCCGTTTTGGGGCCCGTTTCATCGATTCTACTATGGGGATGACTAGAGTAATAGGTGCCTACACCGGATTAAGCCAGATTTCGGGAAGGGCAATACATCTTGCCGGAAGTTTTTCGATGTCCCTCTCCATGGCGTTTTTCTTTTTGATTGCAAGAGAGCGCACCAAATGGGTGCAAGAGGTCCAAAATGAGGTCAAGACAAACGGGATCGAGGGGATCAAGCTAAAGCTCACGACTTTAACTGAAGAGGACATAATCCATTTACAAAAACTGACCTTTGATGAAATCGAACCGTTAATGGAAGAGGACACAGAGAAAAGGCTTGAAAAGATCAGAGAGAGGAAGATTGTCCCGGAAGCACTTATTGAGCGATTTAAGGAAAATATCCCTCTACTATATTCTATGGAGACCTTCATGTTGGCCCGTAGAGACCATTATGGCCGATTTATCGGGCCAAAAAATGTTCGTAGGATCCTAGGGGATCCGGATGTAGAGTTTAACAGCAAAAAACTCTCCTACTATAAGCAAGAAGGGTTATTGTTGGAAAAAATTAATAAAACGACCCAAGTCTATTCCACCTTGTGGAAAGTGATCCAGGTCTTTTCGCTTCTAACGATTGCTGTGAGCACCGCTGCAAATTTTGTTACGATGGGGATCGCTGATGTGGTATTTGGAATTATCAACTTGGCAATCGCAGTCGGCTGGTCGGTAGTGGACACCTATTTTTTCATCTCTGATATGCTAGAGGGGCAGTATACAAAAGACCAGTTCATCGCCCACTTGATCACACAGGCTTCGATGATTCTTTTGACCGCTGGGGCCCTATTTTTCCGTCCTTTTGTGGAGTTTGGGGTCCAAGCCACCCTTGTGTGTGTAGCGGCGGGCGGGATCATCTACAACATCATCACCGACCTGAAAAGAAAAGTGCATAAAGAAGAAGATTCAAGAACAGAAATCGAAATGCAGGTGCTTGGGACCTCAAAACCGACAATTGAGAGGATTTCGATCCTCGCCTTAAATGGAAAAGAGAACGAAGCGGTCTCTGACGATGAGTTTCCAAAAGGTCGTCTTGCTTAATCTATCGATCGGGCCGTTTCTACCCCTTTAAAAAAGTCCCGGATTGAATTTTTTCATCTGTCAAGGTATCTTGGAGTGTATGGAATGGCCAACTCGCTTCCTCGATTATCTTGCCGCTGAGCGTGGTTTAAGTGTAAATACCATTTTAAGCTACAAAAGAGATCTTGAAAAATTTTGTTCTTTTTTGACCCCTCAACCTCTTGAAAAAGCGACCAAGCAGGACCTATTTCGTTTTATACAGACTCTAGAAAAGAGCTTTAGCATCGCCACCCAGCAAAGGCAGATCGTTGTCTTGCGCCGTTTTTATCATTTTCTTTTAAAAGAGGGGGCTATAGCAAAAAATCCTGCAGCCCATATCGATCCCCCTAAAAAAGGGGTGCAGATTGTGCGTCCCCTTACAATTCAAGAGATTGAAATTCTTGTTAAAACCTGCCGAACCCCGATGGAAAAAGCACTATTACTTACGATCTATGGGGCAGGCCTTCGTGCTTCGGAGGTGGCCTCGTTGACCTTGTACGACGTGCAGGAGGGGACGGTGCGTGTCAAAGGGAAGGGGAATAAAGAGCGGATTGTTCCGATAGCCGGAATTGTTTTAGAGGCTATCGATGCCTACTTAAGGATGCGCAACGATACCAATCCCTATCTTTTTGTCCATAAATCGAGGAATCTGAAAAGAGAGGGGATTCTTTTGATCATTAAACGCATTTCCCAAAAAAGCGGGCTATCGAAAAACATCTACACCCACCTTCTGCGCCACAGTTTTGCGACCCATCTTTTACAAGGGGGGGCCGACTTGCGCACAATTCAGGAGCTTTTGGGGCATAGCGATATACGCACCACCAACCGGTATACCCACCTAACCAAAGACCACCTGCAGTCGGCCTTCGACCGTTTCCATCCAAAACCCTAGGCCGCCTTAGGCCCTGCAAATACCCCAGTCCCTCAAGGAGCCTGCCGATCGCTTTAAGGCCTTGCAAATACCCCAGTCCCTAAAAAAGCCTGCCAATCGCCCGTTTCATCAAATGCCGGGAGATCTACCCCTTGGTTTATTTCAAAATCACCATGGGGTACAACAGGTGCAAAGGGTAGGATCTTGTTTGGAACAGATTAGAAGAAGAGGGATCCGCCGACTGTCAAACCTTGGACATTCATATTTAGGTGTCCGCTTGGGAATAAAGAGTTTGCGGTATATTGCCCGTAGTTGATCCAAGATTGCATATCCCATGACGCGTGTAGCTCGACGTTGTAGCGATCTTTACACTCTCCTCCAAATGTGTAGTTCCACCCCAGTCCAAGAGATAGATCTACAACAGGTATAATTCTGTAAATTTTCTGCTGTGTGCTCTGATACACGTTATTCACCCCGGTTGGTAAAATTTCCCCGGTGACCCATGTGACGTCCGTTGAGCAATAGATACCGCTCATCGATAAATTTCCCGTCAAAAGGAGGTTTTGTACATAACTGTTATTGGGGGAAAGATTGAATCCGAAATCCAAACCGCCGCGAATACCGGCTCCGCTTGTTTTTTGTTCGATATCCACATACGATGTATCTAATTGGACTTGAGGGCTTAAAAAGTTTGGATCGAGAGCTGTCCCAAAATAATCGGTATTCCAATTACCAGTCTGCCATGTGCCTCTAATTCCCCAGAAAGGGCGGAGGCTGAATATATTTGTTGCTAAAGAACTAAGACGCCCGATTTCAAAATCTATCAGATTGTATTCAAATTTAAATACTGTAGTGATGTTTGATACATTACTCGTTGTAGCCCCACCCTGAAAAACTATTGGTCCAACTGAAAGTTGGGGATGGGTGAATTCGGGGTTTGTGGTGGATCGGGTACTGGGGGAGCTTCTCTCTAACCAGATATATTCCACAAAAAAATCTACGTTTTCGTAGGTCGATAAAATCAGATCCGCGTGGACTTTAAAGCCATTTCTAGCTTTGGTGTTTGGGGTATAGATCGTTCCTACTCCCGGTATAGGTACATAAGGATCACTTGTGCCCGGAACAGCTGTAATGTTGTTGATAGCCGTGATTAAGCCCTCTTGTTTGATTTCCCATATGAGATAATCGGCTCCAATCTGGATATTAAGCGCATCTGAGTTTAATTTTGGACCTGCATACCTAATACCATCCGCCAGAGCCGTTTTGTCCATAGATTCCTGTTCAGAAGCCTGATTAGAGTCGGTCTTTGCCATAAGCGACAGACATGGGAAAAATAAGATGAAAAAATTTATAAACTTAAAGCTTTTGTAGGTATTCATAATAGTCCTGATTTAATCGCAGAACTAAAACAACTAAAATTTTTTTTCAATTAATTTTAAAATTTATCTAAATAATTATGTATTTCTGGAATTGATCACCCAAAAAAAGGGGGTGGGCTCTGGAACAGAATTGCCCTGATAAGGGATTTTG
>JBEIFH010000015.1:0-36707 GCA_040382515.1 Chlamydiia bacterium
AGGCGTCCACTTCGGAAATCTCTTCCCCGTTTTCAAGTTTCTCTGCGTCTATTTCGATCAAACGGACTTTTACACCTTGATTTAGCCCTGCGTGGTGCAGCGCCTCGAAAACCGATTTGTAGGCGTCTTTATGCTCCAGATATTTTCCAACTACGCCAATCTGCACCTCGGTTTTGAGCTCAATCTCTTTTTGTAAAAGAGATTCCCAAATAGACGCATTTGCCGGATTCGAGGGGGAGAGTTTTAAGATTTGCGATAAAAGAAGGTCGATCTTTTGCTTTTTAAGATGGATCGGCACCTCAAAAAGGGCCCTTTCTACATCAGGTTGGTCTATCACGGCATGGATCGGAACGTTGCCGAAAAGGCTGATTTTTTTTAGGCTTTCAAAAGGGAGGGGGTGCTCAGATCGGCAGATCACAATATCGGGTATGATCCCTACCTGTCTTAGGGCAACGAGGGAATGTTGTGCCGGTTTAGTTTTTGTCTCTCCGGAGCTTTTGAGGAAGGGGACGTAGGCGAGATGGATATTACAGCAATGTTGCGGATGCTCGCAGCGCATTTGTCGTATTGCTTCTAAAAAAGGGAGGGACTCAATGTCCCCTACGGTTCCGCCTACTTCAATAACAGTGATATCGGTTCCCGGCTGCTGGGCAATTTGGATGCGCCGTTTGATCTCATCGGTGACGTGGGGGATCACTTGAACGGTAGAACCAAGATAGTCCCCTTTGCGCTCTTTTTGCAAGACGTAGTCAAGAATTTGTCCGGCTGTGGCATTTGATTTTTTTGAGATTTTACAACGGGTATAGCGTTCGTAGTGCCCTAAATCTAGATCGGTCTCGCCCCCGTCGTCGGTGACGTAAACCTCTCCATGTTGGTAGGGGCTCATAGTCCCGGGATCCACATTGAGGTAAGGGTCAAGCTTGATAATTGAGACGTTTAGCCCCATGCTCTCGATTATGGAGGATATGGACGCAGCTATAACCCCTTTGCCGAGTGAGGAGAGAACACCGCCTGTAATAAAAATGAAACGACCTTGCATAGAAAGATACTACCTGTTTATGGGGAATTTCGGCAAGATTCGACCCAGAATAAAAACTTTATTATGACGACCATGAAAAAATAGCCTCTATATCAAATATAGAGGGACCGTAAAAAAAACCTATTCATTAAGGGTCTGTTTTGTTTTTTGAAAAATTTGTATTTACAAAAGATTAAGATTTTTTCTGTATCGCATTAAATATTTCAAACGTATATGTTTGTAGGCAAGGAAGATAAATGACTCTTTAAAAAAGGAATGGATCATGGAGATATCGAATGCTTTCCCGGGATTTTTTTTAGATTTTTTTAGAAGTGTTGGTGAGATCTACTCCGAAAAAACAAATCCGCAGCAAAAGGATATGGCGAAAAATATCCAAAAAATAGTTAAATTTATTTTAAATGTTTCCCTGATAGGGACATTTTACTGGTTTCTGAAACCGTCCCATTTTTTGGAGTCAAGGGTGACCCTTTCCAGGGGTTTCAAATTTCTTGCTTGCATGTCGCTATCCCGCTCCTCATTCTGGTTTGCTTTGGGGGTAGATATGATTTTAAACCCTTATAGCAGGGGCAGCGGATCCATGTCTAAGATCATCAACACCGCTACCAAGGTCATCGGCATCTCTTTTATATTGAATTCTCATGATGATGGAGAGGAGTCTGTAACGGAGGGTTTCTTGCATGCCTATTCGAGGAACGTTTCTTTATGGATCAATCAAAGAGTTTTTCCCGAGGCTAAGAGGACGCCGCTAAGAGTTTGAAATTCCTATAGGGGGCTCTTGTTTTTTTTGAAATTTGCCTGTATTCTTAAGAAGAATTTTGACCCCCCCGGTGATTCCTATTTCCCTCGCCGCGAACCAAAAGCCGTCAAAAAAATCATAACATCTAAATTCCTTGGTGAAAATGAAAGAAAGATTACGCGTTGGAGTTCTTTTATCAGGGGGGCCTGCCCCCGGAGGACATCATGTGATAGCAACCCTTTTTGATCTGATTGACGGGTTTGGTGAACTTTACGGGATAGAGAGGGGAGCGGAAGGGCTGATCGACGGGGTGGCTCACGTTTTGAAGAAAGAACAAGTCGACAGGTTCCGATATAAGGGGGGGTTTGACCTCTTAAAGACCCGGAGAAAAAAAATCTTGCCTGGGGATATAGACGCAATAAAAAAGACGATACAAAAGTTCTCTTTCGATGCCCTTGTCTTCATAGGGGGCGATGATACGGCTACCAATGCTTACAAGCTTTCTAAAGAGGTGAGCACCTTAATTATCCACGTACCCAAGACGATAGATTTTGATTTGGCTGTGCCGTCGTTTGGGTTTGATACGGCTTGTAGCCTTATGTCCCGATTGATCCGTAATCTCAAAGTCGATGCAAGATCGACCGGCAAATACTACCATGTATTGAAGCTCATGGGTCGGGACACAAGCCATATTACCCTGGAATGTGCCATCCGATCTAGGGCCAATTTTGCTTTGATCACTGAGGAGCTGATGCACAAAAAGGCGACCCTACCACAAGTCGTTGATGCCATTCTCCATTTCTTCGAACAACGTAAAAAAGAGTATGGGGTACTACTCATACCCGAGGGGATCAGCCTGGCTCTTAAAGAGCTTGAGGAGACCACCGAATTGGATCCGCATGGGAACGCAGATCTGTCGGGAATGGAATCCCATGTGAGACTGATGCAGCATGTGGAGAAAGAGGCAAAAAAGAGGGGCCTTCATTTACCCCCTTTAAGATTTTCAACTTTGGGATACGAGGCCCGTTGCGAGGATCCTACCCCTTTTGATCTTGAGTATACAAAAGAACTGGGTATCAGAGCTTTTCAGGCCATTCTAGAGAAGAAAAGCGGGGTGATAGTTGCAGCCGACGGAGCCCACTTGATCGAAAATTACATGGAAGAAGATCCCAAACGGGGGCATGTGGTCAAAAAGGTAGCTGTGGATTTGCATGGCTCAAAATTTTTAGAATTTCACCGAATGAGAGAGTCTTTGGTTCATGAGGATTAAAACCCACCAGGTGAGAGTCGGATCTGTCTTGATAGGGAGCGATCACGATGTGAGGATCCAATCGATGACGACCTCTAAAACGGAGGATGTAGAATCTACACTTAAGGAGATTTTGGATCTTTATCACGCGGGCTGTGAAATTATACGCTGTACCGTTCAGGGGATGAAACAGGTGGAGGCGATCAAAAAGATCAAAGAGAAGATCCGGATGATGGGCCTTGACATCCCTTTAGTTGCCGATATCCATTTTTTCCCAAAAGCAGCGATAGAGGTTGCACCTTATGTGGATAAGGTAAGAGTCAATCCGGGGAATTTTTCGATCGAGAGCTTCGGCGCCTTGATCGATGTCTGCAAAGAGCATAGGACCGCTATTCGGATAGGGGTGAATCATGGGTCGTTGGCTGAGGATATTCTGTATACTTATGGAGACACTCCGAAGGGGATGTGCGAGTCGGCTTTCAGGTTTTTACGTATTGCAAAAGAGAAGGGTTTTGACCAAATTATAGTTTCTTTAAAGTCATCGAACCCTTTAGTGATGGTGCGTGCGTACCGATTATTTGTCGCTATGCGTGAAAAAGAGGGGGTATACCCCCCTTTACATCTGGGTGTGACCGAGGCTGGTGACGGAATCGAGGGGAGAATCAAAGCCGCAATCGGAATCGGACCTCTTCTTATGGAAGGGATCGGCGATACAATCCGAGTTTCGTTGACAGAGGATGCGTGCCGGGAAATAGCCCCTTGCAAATACCTTAAAAATTTGCAACCTTTTCGAGGTAAGCTGGAGTATCAGGGGGATTCCAAGGAGGAGGCTATTTTGCTGATTTCAGCATGGGCGGGTTCATTTTTAATTGAAAACCCGACCGAGGAAATAGAGGTGAGCACCCCATTTGGATCCGATTTTGACCAGGATTTGAAGATGGGGATTTTGCAAGCGGCCAGAATCAAGATGACTAAAGCCGATTTTATTTCCTGTCCGAGTTGCGGACGCACGCAGTTCAATCTTCAGGAGGTCACCCGCAAGATCAAAGAGGCGACAAACCATCTTGTCGGGGTCAAAATTGCCATCATGGGGTGTATCGTTAATGGTCCCGGGGAAATGGCCGATGCCGATTTTGGTTATGTTGGCTCAAAGCCCGGATTTATCGATCTTTATGTAAAACATCAAAAAGTGGCCTCCCAAATTCATGAATCCCAAGCGCTACAGTCTCTTATCGAGCTCATGAAAAAAGAGGGTGCTTGGAAAGATCCGGTCCTTGTCTAAGGAAAAAATAAGGGGGCCGTTTTAGCGGCCCCCTCATTTGGCTTCAAATCTAATCGGTTTGTTAAATGGCCGATGCCGATTTTGGTTATGTTGGCTCAAAGCCCGGATTTATCGATCTTTATGTAAAACATCAAAAAGTGGCCTCTCAAATTCATGAATCCAAAGCGCTACAGTCTCTTATCGAGCTCATGAAAAAAGAGGGTGCTTGGAAAGATCCTGTACTTGTCTAGGGAAAAAATAAGGGGGCCGTTTTAGCGGCCCCCTCATTTCGCTTCAAATCTAGTGAGTTTGTTAATGTGATCCTTTGTGTGTATGATGCTCATCCTCTTCGTCGTGTGCTATTTCTATCGGATTCCATGAGGGTTTCTTGAATGCATGGATGATCAGCGGGAGGGCCACCATCGACACAAGACCTGTGACTAAAAAGGAGACGTAAGTGATGATGGATTCATCCTTAAACTGAGCAGGGGGGATGAATACAAGGAAGATTCCGAAAATTGAGGTGAGGATACCGACGCTTGCAATCAACCACATCCCTTTGTGTGGATGAGGAATCTGGTAGGCTCTCGGTACGTTCGGCCGTGTGTATCTTAGTCGAATCGCTGCTATGAACATCATTACATACATTACAAGATAGATCTGGGCGCTCAGCGCCGTAAGAATCCAAAAAGCGCTGCTTATAGAGGGCATCAAAAGATACATAAAGGCAGCAAAAGTAACGATGATCGCCTGAAAAAAGAGCAGGTTCACAGGGATCTGGTTTTTGTTTAATTTTTGAAAAATCGGTGGCAGGTTCCCGTGGCGGGATGTCGTGTAAAGCCCTTTAACGGGTCCGATAATCCAGGCGTTTGTTTCCCCGACCGCACCGGCGACAAGCAAGATACCCAAAAATCCAAGCATCCAAGTGAGGTTGTAGTTATCTAGGAATATTTTCAAGGCAGCCATTAGGCCCGAAGCTAGGCTGATTTGGTCTTTGGGGATCACCCACGCAATCGAAAGAGAGCCGAATAAGAAAAGAACAAACGTAATGATTGCAGCCATAAGGATCGCAATCGGATAGTTCCTTTGCGGGTTTTGAACCTCGCCGGCATAACCACTTGTTACCTCAAGCCCGGCAAAGGACAAAAAGAGCCCCCCGAGAAAGACGATATTGTCCAGCCTGCTGAAATCTGGCAAGAGACTATCGGCAGTTAATTTAATTTGTAAGGTCTCCCCTGTAAGCACCCATAAGACGCCCAGACCGATCAAAAAGATACCCGGCAGAATTGTCCCAGCTATGACACAAAAGGTACTGAACCAGCTCGAGATCCGAATTCCGGAGAAATTAAAAAATGTCATCCCCCAAAAACTCGCAAGAATGACCGTTAGAACGTAGTATTTATTCTCCACAAATGGCGGATAAAAAACATAAGCCATCGTTGTAGCCACAAATGAGAGGATCACCGGATACCAGGTGACGTTGTGGACCCATTGGATCCAAATAGCAAAAAACCCCCATTTATCCCCCAAGGCTTCCCGAACCCAAATATATATCCCGCCTGATTTCGGCCACCCCGTGGCCAGTTCGGCCGCGACAAGAGCCTGGGGAAGTAGAAAGGTGAGGGCCACAACTAAAAAAAAGAAGATAGAGCTGTATCCAAACTCCGCCACTAGAGGCAAGCTTCTTAGGCTTGCCATTACCGATACGTTCAGCATAGCGAGTACAAAAATGCTGATTACCCGTTTTGATTGTCCGTTCGCTAGTTCCAAAAAACACCCCTAGAAAATAGTTTATCTATCTTCATAGGGTTATAAACGGTTTTTGTCAATCTATTATTTTATTGAATTAGAGTGGTTTAGGTGTTCAATAATATAAGACGACTCATTCAAGGCCCTTTTGTTCATTACGAGATAGGGGATCTGGGATTTACCCTCGAACTGAACCAGTTCCTTAGCATGCTCAGGATCACATACGTCTCTGATTTCCACTAAAGAACTAAGGTTTTCAACATCAAAAAAGACTTTTTAATACTATTTGCAGCCTTTTTTTGAGTATAGGATCGGCTTGTCTGCCGCCATGGCTTGTGAGGGGACCCCTATAATGAAAAAAATGAAAAAACGACGAATTTAAGCATAAATATAACTTAATCGGGATGTAATTAATTAATAATTAAAAACCCTTTAAAAGCTAACCTAAACATATATTAGAATTTTTTTTAATTATAAATAGATTTTAATTATTTAATTTGTATATTGCAATTAAAAGACCTTGATTTGGGTATAAAAGCTTTTTAAAAACAAAAAAAAGGAAATAAACATGGTAGCAAAAAAGAAAGCTGTAAGAAAGGCTTCCAGAAAGTCTTCAGCAAAGAAAGCTTCTAGAAAGCATTCACACAAAAAGCATGCTAAAAAAGCTGCAAAAAGACCAGCAAGAAAAAGCGCTAAAAAAGCTGCAAAAAAATCTACACGTCGTAAGACTTCTAGAAAAGCAGCTAAAAAGACAGGTTCTAAAAAGACAGGTGCTAAAAAGACAGGTGCTAAAAAGACAGGTGCTAAAAAAGCTACACGTCGTAAAGCTACAAAAAGAAAAGCTACACGTCGTAAGACTTCTAGAAAATCTGCTATCAAAAAAGAAATGGGCGAAGTTGTAAGCAAGCTTAAAGCTGCTATCGCTGCTCGTTAGTCTTTAAAATAGATTGATTTACAAAAAAGGGGCTTCCAGGAGCCCCTTTTTTTATTTTGATGTGTCCCAACTTGGCTTCTTAAACCACAAGATGATGAAAGGGGTCACGCAAAATACTATAATCCCAAAAACTTGAATGAGTTCGTATTGTACCACATCACCAACATCAAGCTGGCTAGGGGGGAAAAATCCGAAGACAATACAGAAAAGACTTGAGATGATCCCTATTCCCGAGACGATCCACATCCCGATCGTCCCACCCGGGACCGCGAAGGCTCTTACAACCTCAGGTTTTTTGATTTTCAAAACGATAGCTGAGACAAAAAGGAGCAAATACATCAAAAGATAGAGCTGGGAGACCATGGCGGTCATCATCCAAAATGAGCTGTTTACGTTTGGCATGATTAAAAATACCAGGGCCAAGACAGTCACGATAATCCCTTGAAAGATCAGCATCCCTACCGGCATCCCTTGTTTGTTCACTGTGCGCAAGATCGGGGGAAGGTCACCTGTTTGCGCTGCGGTGAGCAACCCTTTTGAAGGTCCTGCTATCCAAGTACTCAACCCCGCAAGGGCTCCAAACGAAATGAGGACCGAGATCAGGGGTATGTACCCTTTAAGTCCGTATGCGGTCAAAAAGTAATCGATCGCGGCTACCCCGCCCGCCACAAGATTGATCTCTTTTTGGGGGATTACCATAGCGATAGAGAGGGTGCCGAAACTTGTGAAAAACACGATAAGGAGCACCGATACCAAGATGGCCAATGGGTAACTTCTTTGTGGATTTTCTACGTCATTAGCGTGGACGGCATTCATTTCTATCCCTGCAAAGCTGAGTATGACACCTGCCAAGAACACAAGCTGGTAGGGGTGGGTAATGGTGGGAAAAAAAGCGTCCCAACTCATCTCGATCTCCATCGGTCTTCCGCCCAACAACCAAGAAAGTCCAAGAATCACGATCAGGGAACCGGGTACCAGGGTACCAAAAATTACGCCGACGGTGCTGATGAAACCTGAAAAGCGGATCCCCTTAAAATTTAAGAGGGTAACACCCCAAAAAACAAACAGAATGGTAAAAAAGGTGAAGATAGCGTTGTCTGTAAGTTTTGGGTCAATTCCATAGGCGATTGTCCCGGCGATGAAGGAGAGAATCGTCGGATACCACACCACGTTTTCCACCCATAGAAGCCATACGGCCAAAAAACCCATCCTGTTGCCAAGAGCCTCTTTAACCCAGACAAATATTCCCCCCTGCTGGGGCCAACCGGTAGCCAATTCGGCAGACACGAGTGCTGATGGGATAAAAAATGTAAGTACCGCTAACAAAATGAAAAATAGCGACGAAAAGCCAAATTCGGCCGCAAAGGGCCAGTTTTTGATACTGAGAATCGTTGCAAGATTCATCATGGTAAGAACAAAAACACTGATGGAGGGTTTAGTCATTCGTTTAGGTTAGCAGACACCTTCCCTTATTTTCAATTAAGAATTTATTTAGAGCCTCCGAAGGTCTTAAGAACGAACATTTAGAAGATACACAAGACAAGCCGACCAAAACAGGGAATTGATAGCGCCTTATTCTCTTTGGATTTTGGCGGTCCGATGTGAGTATTTTATTAAATTTTAAGGCAAAAGCCTGGAGTCGCCGATTTTTTTAACTTTCAGCGGACAATTTTTTCTTTTTTTTGCGACCCAATCGTACCATCGGTTGAGGGTTTTCAATGGGATAAGCTTAAAAACTGCAAATATACCGGTGAACCAGGGGAGGTAATCGAGTAATTTAAATAAAGCGTCGGCACCATCGGCCGTACCTGTATCCTGCTTCAGGAGTATTCGATCTTTTTTGGGAGGCTGCTCGAAATATTGGTAGTAGGTTTTCCCTTCAAGAGGGGCGAACCGCAAATAAAGGGACCGGTCTAAAAAAAGGAGCGTCCTTACTGCCAAACTGCATAGCCCACAGGTTTTATCAAAAAATACGATAGGATAGAAGGCAGGCTTTATAAAGTTAGCACTTACAACTGTTTTTTTTGCGTAGACCGCCAAAACCGGTGCTATGGTCTTAAGATCTATTCCCGATTTGAGATCTTTGAAAAGATCTGTCTCAAGTTTTATATCCTCGACCTTTTGAAATTTCCAGGGGGGGTGTTTGACATTACCTTCGTAAATATGGGACTTATTCAGGACAAAATAGCTTTCCCTATCACTGATGAATTCGGTCAAAGGGTCGTTAACCGCTTTCTCGGAACTTATCCGAGCTTGAATGATTGTCCTTTTTTTGGAAGAGTAAGGGGAGGACATTTGAAAGAGGTACGAATCTTTTTGAAAGCTGAACTTGATTCTTCTAAATCGGTAATTTAGATGAAAAAGGGCTCTAGCTCCAAAGACTTCAAAAAAGCTTGAGGCGTCTAGAGAAAAAAAGTAGACACCGGTTTTTTCTTGAACCTTGACGTAAGTTCTTAGGTTACACTCATAGAATGAGGGGTTGAAAATCGCTTTGAAACCTTTCCATGAAAAATCTTTCATCGTAAGCGGGGCTACCGTGATGTACCCCTTTCCTTCGAAGGTGTCGACCTCCATTCCTTGGGGGAGCAGTTTTTGGAGGCGGTCGGGATCGCAGGGAAAGTTTATGAAAATCAGGTCTTCCCATGCCATGCTTAGCGGGAGTTCCTCCTTGGAACTTTTTTTCATGAGATCTCATCCCAGGAGGGTTTTTTGAATAAGGTGATTATGAAAGGTGCGGCTACGAAGAAAATCATCCCCGCCACCTGGACTATTTCATAGACCTTTAGGTCCGCCTCGCCCAGCTCGCTTGGGGGGATGAAGCCGATCACAAGGACAAAAATAAATACTATAAACCCGATTATATTAGTGAGCCAAAAACCGATAGCTCCGCCCGGTATTTTAAAAGGGCGCCTTACTTGCGGCTGCGTATACCTCAAGCAGATGGCCGCTGCAAACATGAGGATATACATGATAATATAGAGTTGTGCCACCATCGCTTCCAAGATCCAAAAAGAGTGACTCACGCTCGGTAGAAGGATAAAAAGGGTACTGATGATCGATACGAGGACACCCTGCAAGATCAACATCCCGAGAGGCATCCCTTTTTTATTGGTTTTATGGAGCATCGGGGGGAGATCGCCAAATCTTGCTGCCGTCAGAAGACCACGGGAGGGACCAATAATCCATGTTGAAAGGCTCGCCAGAGCCCCTAAAGCGATGAAAAGTCCGACTATGGGTGTAAGAAACGAGAGGTTATACTTTTGGAAAATGTATGCCACAGTTTCAATCCCGCCCGAGGTGAAGCTAATCGTACTCGGAGGGAGGACCATAGCGACCGAAAGGGTCCCTAAAGTTGAAAAAAGGGTGAGGACTACTATTGTGATAAAAATGGAAATTGGAAAACTTTTTTGGGGATTTTGAACATCAGCTGCGTGTACCGCATTCATCTCAATCCCTGAGTAGCTCTCGACGAGTCCTGCAATCACGGCTAGACTTGCAATCGTTCCCACATCGGGTAAAATGCTTTTGGTGTCGATGGGTATTTCCACTTTGTTTCCTGAAAAGTACCATCCCAGACCCATCAAAATAATTAAAGCACCGGGGATTAGCGTACCGATTATGAAGCTGTAGGAGGTGAAAATTCCCGATTCTTTAAGACCTCTAAGATTAAAAAAGGTCATGCCCCAGTAGATTACATTAATGGAAATTGCCGTGAACCAGGGGTTGTTAGCCAGATTGTCCCCAAATATGTAACCGATAGCGCCCACTATAAAGGTCAAAATAGTTGGATACCAGACGACGTTTTCGATCCAAAGGAGCCAAACAGCCAAAAATCCGATTTTGTGACCAAAAGCTTCCTTCACCCAGATGTAGACCCCGCCGGTCTGAGGCCACGCGGTTGCAAGCTCGGCCGATATGAAGGCGACCGGAAGCATGAAGCCAATAATGACACAAAGGATGAGAAGCACCGAGCCAAGCCCAAAGCTCGCTGCAAACGGCCAGGTTTTCAGGGTGATAATGGCAGCTAGGTTCATCATGGTAAGAACAAACAAGCTAATTGATCGTTTTCTCATAATCAAATCTATCGATCCTTAAGAGGTTAATTGTCAATCGAATATTCGTAATTAGTCTACTCCGACTCACGATTTTAGGGGGAAATTTTTAATAGTAATGTTCCGAGCCTGAAAAAACTATCCCTTCTCTAAAATTAAGTGAACAAATATGAAAGGCACATGAGCGACTTAAAAGAGATATGGCTTGTTCGCCATGGGATAACTGAGTGGAGTAAAAACGGACGGCATACAAGTTTCAGCGATTTGGATCTACTCCCTGAGGGGATAAAAAAGTTAAAGTCGCTTGGCCGATTTTTTGAAAAGGAAGAATTTGATGCTATCTATTCTAGCACCTCTTTGCGTTCAAGGCATACCGCAAAAATTCTCGGATTTGAAGATTGTGAACTCACATATGATTTAAATGAATGGAACTACGGCGATTATGAGGGGCTCACCACTCCACAGATTCGAGAGATAGAAAAACGGGATTGGACCGTATTTAAGTACGGCTGCCCAGGTGGCGAGAGCCCGAAAGAAATCAGTGATCGTGTGGATCGGTTTTTACAAAAGATTGAAGGGAAATCGCTTTTGTTTTTGTCAGGCCACGTGGGGAGGGCTTTGATAGCAAGGTATCTGAAATTGCCGATAGAGGCAGGCGCACAATTTGTACTTGAACCCGGTAAATTATCCATTTTGGGATATGAACATGAGTCGCCAGTGATCAAAGGTTTGAATCTCCACTAGACCTCTTTCGTTATAAGTTCTATCGAATCCGGGCAATTCTTCAAGAAATGCAACACCTGCAAAATAAAACCCAAGCCTTTATAAGTTCTATCGAATCCGGGCAATTCTTCAAGAAATGCAACGCCTGCAAAATAAAACCCAAGCCTTTATAAGTTCTATCGAATCAGGGCAATTCTTCAAGAAATGCAACGCCTGCAAAATAAAACCCAAGCCTTTATAAGTTCTATCGAATCCGGGTTCTTCTTCAAGAAATCCAACGCCTGCAAAATAAAACCCAAACTGTTCAGGAGAACCCGGTACCAGGTTCTTATCCTAATTGAAAGTTTATAGATCTTTAAGCTAAAGTCAAAAGCCGCTTTTTATTGAGAAGGTTTATGCGCCTGATATTCTGTGGGTTGGTTTTTCTGCAATTTACTGTCATTTTTTCAGAAAATTTTGAGATCCTTAAAGAGGGGAGCCTTGAGGTAAAAGTCCAAAAGGATCCAAATGGACGTTTGACAAAAATGGTTCAGGGGGGAGTCGAGACAGGGTATTTCTACGATTTTGAGGGGCGACTGGAGAAAATTTATCGGGATGGATCTTTAGAGGTCGAATACATAAGGAATGATCATGATGCGGATTTGATCATCCAAACGAAAGAATATCGCTACTGGTTCAAGAGAAGGGGAAGTCTCCTTGAATACGGCGATTTCAACACCGACAGGTCAGGGTACCGCCTATATAACGATGAACGGCGATGTATCTACGAGAAGTTTCTTAACGGAGCTTGTGTCAGCTACGAGCGGACAAAAGATAAAAAAAAGATCACCCTGAATCGAGATATTGCCTTTGAGATCGATTTTTCAGCCAACAGTATCGTCTCTTCTAAAGGGGAGGCTTGGGATTACGAAGAGGTCCCGGTTTTAGGGGAGATTCTAGAATGGGATTCCACGGGAAATCCTATTAAAGTCGAGTGTGGGGATGTTCTTCACCACTACGGCTACGATCAGGAAGATCAGTTAGTATACGAGCAGATCGGCGATCTAGAGATCCAGCACAACTATATCCCCGGTAGAATCAAGTGTACGTCCGATAATATAAATTCAACACTCTGTGAAGATAGTTTGCATAGGTGCACACATCTTTTTATGTCTGATGATGAGATCCATTTTGACATCGATCCGTTTGGTAGGGTCCTTTCGATGAAAGAAAAAGATGGTTGTTTAAAGGAGTTTATCTACGAGGATTGGGATGAGATAGGCTGCATTGAGGGGGGAGAGCTGAAAGAGTTTAGATTTTTGAAAAAAGAGGAGGGGACGGACGAGGCTCGGACGGTATTTATTTATAAAGAGGGGAGTGGTTACCGGGTTTGGAGTGATCTTTGGGGGAATATTGTCCGTTTAGAAGAGTCTGGAACGAATGCAGTTGAAGAGGAACTCTTTTATAGCGCGTTCAAAGAATTACAGGGAAGTACGAATCCTATCTCTCCGTGGAGATACAGGGGAAAAAGAGCTGTTCAAAATCTGGAAATTTCCATTTTCCCCCTAAGAATTTATGCGCAAAAAGAGGGAAGATTTCTGACTTATGATCCGATTGGTTTCGATTATACTTTGAACCGGACTGCATATTGTCTCAATAATCCTCTGCGCTATAGTGATCCCAAAGGGGGATGGGTAGGATTTCATCTTACAAGATCTCAAAAATATGCACTTGGTTCCTGTATAGATTTTTTGGGCAAACACCTCCCTTTAAGTCTATCGCTTGGGCAAAAACTACAAACTTTCGGAGCGCAATTCATGGGTCTTGAGGATCCGGAAAATTATGAAATCGATCAGGTTTTTGAGATTAATAGTCACCTTGGAGAGGATAAATTGGCGATCCTTTTTGTAAACGGCATATCCACCGAAAAACCGGTAGTCGAGCACCTTTGCTACGATCTTTCAACAAGATTTAATCAAAAAGTCCGGTGTGTCCATCTGGCAACACAGGGATCGGGCCGGGATTTGTTAAACTCCGCTAAGGAGTACCTAGGGATCAAAACACACGGAGCCATCCTTCTCGAGGATCTTTTGCGGTCCTTACTTTCAGATAAAGAAAAAAAATTGATCATTTTTTCCCATAGCCGGGGAGCTTTGACAACCGATCTTGCGCTAAAAAATTTTACTGAAGAACAAAAAGAGAGGATTGAGGTCTTCTCGTTTGGGGGTGCTTGCTTGATTCCCAGAAAATCGGCTAAAAGGGTTGTGAATTTTATTTCAAAAGGGGATCCGATCCCTTTTTTGATCGACTTTAAAAGCTATGTTTTTGGGGAAAAATACTTTGATGTTGAAATCGTCCGATTAGATATTGAGAAGGGGGGGCTGAAATATTTTGACCACGCAATTTTGGGGGCAACCTATAGAAAGTGTCTTGACAATCTTGTCAAAGAATATTTAACACAGTATTCTGCCTAATTGTATGTCAAAAGTTATCCTCAAGTCGTTTATTTTCCTTGCTTTAATCAGCTGCTCTAAAGAAGGAAATGACCAATTGCCCCCAAAAATGGAAGTTTTTATAAAAGATTTCAATACCGAAATCCAAGAAAGGTACAATTTGGTGTCCAATTCCTACGGAGGGGATTTCAACAAATCTGTAAAACGTGTCGTGATCAACTATTCCTCGGAATACCTTCTGGATAAAACGAAGGCGGTCTTTTTGGTGCAACGAATATCAGATGACTTCCTATTTTATTTGAATGGCAGTCTGGACTTAAACCCTTTTTTGATTCCAAATCCTTTCACAAGGAACCAGATGGATATCAATATAGAGTTCAATGATCCCGAGACAAAAGGGCCCGTTTCTCCCCCTTTTGTAGCCAAAATTACGATGAAACAGGGACATTTAACTCTTTTTGTGTATGACCCTGAGACAAATAAATTAGCACATGCCTAAAATGATTAGATGTATTTTATGCTTATTTGCCGAGTTTTTCTGCTCGGATCCGGATTTAAAATCGGTGAAGACTATCAATAAGACGGTAGTTGCAATCTTTCCTCAAATTATCGATCGGGGATGTGGGGTAAGAGATGGGCACCTCTATTTGCAATACCAGAGTAAAGAGCCCTGCACAGAGAACGAGGCCTCCTTTCTTGCAAAAAAGCTGAAACAGCAAATCGAATTGTCTAAAAAGGATTTCAGCAAACCCATAGATGCTCTTCTAATCTTTAAAAGCAAAAGCGATGGAGAATTTTATCAAATCGATCTGCAAAGCGATACTTTTGACCCTCTTTTTTTGGAATAGTAGTATTTTTTCCTACTCTAAAAAACCGCTAGTGGTGGACGAGGAGGAGATATTTGATTTCAAAAAAGCTCTCCGCGAGCAAGGGATCGATTTTGTTGGCTCATTTATCTACCACTTGGATGCAAATCTTGTTGGAGGAATCAAAACGGGCGTTTTGAATCAGTGGTTGGTTGATCTTGGTCTATTATTCCACTCTGAAAAAATCTTCCACTATCCGGGTGGAGAGCTTTTTATCAATTTCGAGGCCCACGAGGGGAAAAATACCTCATTCTTTTTGACGGGGGATTCGATGATTTTTGACGGGATATCGGCCCCCAATTATGTCCAGTTTTCCGAGTACTGGGCAAAGCAGAGCTTGGGCAATTTTTCTGTAAAATTTGGTAGGATGTATGCTACTAATGATCATTGTGTCATTTATAATGCAAAATTCCTCATGAACAACACCTATGAAACACCCCCGACTATCCAGGGGTTACCGGCCTACCCTTCCGCTGTTCCCGGGGCTATTTTAACCTATGATTATCAAAAAATACTTCGTTTGAAATTGGGAATTTTCAATGGAGAAGAGGCAATCTATTCCCTCTATGAAATTTACCCATTCGGATTATGGAGAAATTTCTTTGAAAACGTATTTGTCATGTCAGAGGTTGAGATCTACTTTAACGATGATCAAGGGAGGTTTATTGCTGGATTGAACTATAACAGGAGCCTGATTGCTATTAGCTATGATACTTACAAAAGAGTGGGGTTTTCGGGCTATTTGATCGGGGAGTACAACTTTTATGATAAATACCGTCCCTTCGTCCAGGGGAGCATTGGCGATCCTAGGTCGTTGATAATCCCCTATTTTTTCGGTTGCGGTATGCAGGTGGACCAGTTTCTACCGATACAGTTTGAAAATCAATTGATCTTGGGTCTTGCATCTAGTTTTTTTTCTAAAGACGAGGCTGTCAATTTAGGAGCCAGCGGGATAGAAATTTCTTTGGAGGCTTCTTACAGGATCAACTATTTCAAACTAGCTGTGCAACCAGATTTCCAGTATATCATTCGTCCTGGCAGGACGGGGCTCAAAAACGCTCTAGCGTTCATCCTTAATATCGATTTGGATATTTAAAAACCTTCCCCCTATTCTTCAATAGGAGAAAGGTAAAGTTTGATAACTTATTTTCCAATTAATCCCAGGACATAACCGGGGTAGTAGTTCCCTACGGCACTTGCCGTGGCAGTGACACTTAAAAGTGGAAGGGCAACGATCAACCTATGATTTTTCAGTATGTAGGCAGACGAAAAAAGGCCAAAGATTACAGAAGCGACTCTTACCACTAGCTCCTTAATATCCGGAATCTCCGCTGCGGGCCCTCTATCAGATAACCCCGTTGAAGGTTGTCTTGAAGGGTTGAAAGACGTTGTCGGGTGCATTTTAAATCCTATTAGCTTGTATGATTTCTATTTTTTCTACATTAATTAAAGAAAATTCATAGGGAGAGCCAAATATATTCGCATGGCGTCTATTTGATCCTAATATGACCGCCTGACCCGGCTTCCATTGGCGGAGCTGAGTCAAAGAATCGGAATTTACCTGCCAGGTCAATCGATTGTTGTACCCGTCTCTAAGTAAAAGTACCCCTTGATAAAAATCGATCTCCTCAATTTCTACGCAACCGGGTCTTCCTGAAATAGGTCCAAGTGAAAGATCAACATTCACATTTTGTCCGCTATTTTTATTGTGAAAGAAAAACATCGAGTCGGATAAAAATCGCAATATCACAGGGTAGATCACAATAAGATCACCCTCTTTGTAAAAGTTTTTAGATCTTGGCAATGAGTTTTGGTGCACTTTCCAAACTGATCCATCATCTAATTCAAGGGTGTGCCCCTCGGGGTCCTTTCCGGTCAATCTTCTGCATGGTTCTGCATAAGCGAATACACTTAAAAGTGTAAGCACAAAGAATAAAATTGTTTTTTTCATAATCAATCCTTAAATAACCCTATTATGCGTTGTCGATGCCTGGAATATGCCTTTCGCCATTTGCGACCGTACTACTTTTTCCGGCAAATCCCCAAGAACCCCCATCGGTAGATACAGATCCCCCTTGGGACCCACTGCTGGAGGTTAGAGGTTGGATTCTGGCTGGTGCTGCAAAAGATGCAGATTGCCCTCTGAGATTACGTCTTTGATGTTGGGTTTGGATCGGAGCAGGGGTTTTAAAAGATCCAGAGTGGACTCTGGGTGCGCGTCGTTGATGCAGGGTTTGGGCTGAAGCCGGTGCTGCAAAAAAGGTTTCGCTGACACCCGCCTCCCCAGCTTCTGGAAGAGGTAGCCGAATCTCCGAATTAGAGCCCCCTACCTGGTGTCTAAGCCCATTTTGGGAACCCACAAATGGATTTTGAACCGCTGATGACGGGAACATATCGGGTCTAAAATCGGTTGAATCGAAAGAACTCTCAGAATCTTGTCCCACAACATGTCTAGCGCCTTCGAAAGCGGCCCGGCTGCCGCTCATTCGACTTTGGACATGGTTATCATCTTGGAATGGAGCGTCCTGAGGGGCAAATCTCAAATGAGTCGAACCTGTTAGAGGTCTTTGCGCTAAAGAGCTACCATCCAAAAAAGCTCCTCCGGCGAAGGAGCCCGAACGATCAGAGCCTACTCTGTGCCTTGCGGTGTAGTTTTGTTGAGGTGCTTGATAGGGATATCGATGACCTTCGTCCACCTCGCTAAAGCCACTTAATCCGGAATCAAATCCAACAAAATTTTGTCCACGTCTATAGCTAAAGTTTGGGCCAATATTGATGTGGAGATGTTCTGGGTTGTCCGAGGTGCTCAATTTAATAATTTCGAATGCTAATACCGAAAGGATAAAAGTGGGAAAGCTTCTGAATCTAAGGCCGATGAGATTTAAAAGAAGAGCAGATGCGAAACCCTGTATAATTTTTGCCGTTTTTAAAACGGGGTTTTGATTCTCTTGTGGGAGATTATTGGTATTGATAATCGCCGCAGAAAAGAGCATGGGGAGGGTGAGGAGTTTTGCTGTCACCGAGTTTCTTGCTATAAGCCAGGGAGCCAACAGTAAAAGAGAAGTAGTTACTAGCCTGACGTTTCTGATTTGTGTGAGACAGGATCCCTCTATACCGGGTAACACGGTTGTGTTATTTGTTGCGTACATATATTTCCTTTATTATTTTTTTACGTATGACGATTTTTATAAAAGACCGATTCTTATCTTTATGATGGTCATTTATTTACGACATGTTAAAAATATTCCATAAAACAGTAAAATAAATCAACTTTTTATTATGCTTAGAGATGATTTTTGAATTCGTTTTTTTTAGAGATACTTGCCGAAATTCTCTTTTTGTAAAGCCTATCCCATATGATAAAAAGTCGGGCTAGGGCAAAAAAAATTAAAAATCATTTGGAATATGCCTCCTAGGAATCTGCGGCTAAAAACCCAAGGATGCAGGGGGTTAAAATCGGATCGAGGGGGTATTTTAAAACCGCTTTAATAAACTTGAAATAATCGTAGAAAGTGCAGCAAATGGAACTTTAATCAGATCCGTTGGATGATGTCGAGAATCAGGGCGTCGATGAGTTTCAGGTCTCTGAGTTGATTAGAAAGGGGCAACGAATTAGATCCGTTCGATGATGTCGAGAATGAGGGCATAGATGAGTTTCAGGTCTCTAAGTTGATTAGAAAGGGGCAACGAATTGGACATGAAATAGAGGAGCTTTTTAAAAGGGTCGTCCATTTTCAATAGCAGGGGATCTTTTTTTTCTAATAGAACTAGGAGGGTAAAAAGAAATGAGAGCAGAAGCGAGGCGCTTAAGAGTTGTTGGACCAAATCCTGGGGGTTATTTTGGCCACCGAAACATTTATGGGGTATTTTAACCCCTAAAAAAAATCCTCTCGACAAATGGGCCAGGCTATGGAGGTAAAGATTCTGATTTGAGACTGTTTTGTCAATTTCTTCTGGTGGCTTCTGGATGATTTTTAAAAAAAAATTCATAGTAGGCTCTAAAGAGGAGGGGGTGATTTTTTCAAGTGCATCATCGAAAACATTTTTAAATGGATCAAGAAGACTTTTAGGAAATGCGGCGATTTCCAACCGATGGTATTCCTGTTTCTGCACTAAGAAGTTATAGCGGTTCCCAAGCCCTTTGGGTAGGCATGATAAAAGATCATCCTTTTTGGGGAAGGTCGATTCCATAATCGTTTTTTTGAATGAAGGGGGGGTATCATAGTCTATGGTAAATTCACCCTTATGCTCAATAAACCATTTCAAAAGTTCCCGCTCTATTTTAGGATCGGTGTCCTGGAGTACAACTAGAAGTGGCACTAATCCATAGAGCGAAAAAGGGGCCTGGAATATGCCAATCATGAGGCTTTCTATTGACTGGGATCTTTTGTTTTCGTGAATAAGGAGAATCCCCCTGAAAATCCATAAATGGGGGTATTCTGGGGCTATTAGGATTAAAAGATCCAACAAGTTTTTCGCCTCATTAACTCGGTTCGCTTTTAGCAATCGATGCACTTCATCAAGCCCTTTTTGTACCGATTTTTCCGAGGCCCTCAACACATCCTGTAAAATGATCGGAAAAGGGATATTCACTTTTACGAGCTCATCAACCGATTGGAAATAGGTTTCGGGGGATTCCACAGTCGCAATTGATAGACCCGTTAGGTCACAAAATAAGTCAATCGGGTATTTGTGGACCAAAGGATCGGGCGCAGTGAAAGAGTGAGCACTATTTTTTAGTGTGGCTTTAAGGTTTTTGAAGGCTTTAAAAATCTGATCGAATTCCTCTACGAAATTTTTAATAGAAGGATCCGGTGAGTGGGAAAAAGATTCCATAAAGTCGAGAAAATCTTCTATTAAAGAATGCGATTGATTAGGCAAATGACTATCCTCTTACTGTACCTCTCGATCTAGTGTTTTTGGAACTTTTTTTCAATCAATTATGAACAGTTTGCAGGATAAACTTGGGATAAAGCTATTTGTTGATGTTGATAGCACAGACGAAAGAGGTAAAGCGATCGTCATTTTTATCAAAAATAGTGAACACCCCACCCATTATAATTCCGAACTGGGAACTGAAATTCCACTCGACTGCCGGGGCTAAGGAGATCTGATAGACAGAAGGATACCCCACAGTTGCCGATTGTCCGTCTATCAAGACCCCTGGATTTCCCTTGAAAGTTGCAGGGCCGATGTATGTGGATACAATATCAAGGGCAACGCTCAAATTCTTGGTAAAAGAGAGCTCCATCCCTACGCTTGCCGGAAAGGAATTTTCTCTGTAAACCCTCCCTTTTGTGTTTAATGCTCCGCCGTAAGAGTTTAAACCCTCAACTGATACCGTATGAAAAAAGTTGGTGCTTAAAAAGAGCCTTGAACTCAACCATATATAATTTCTGATGTGGAAAGTCTTTCCAAAAACGATACCTATCCTTGTCGAAAAACAGCCGTCTCCTGTGGCATCAACACCGCCTAAGAACGGATCGAGGTTTTGGTAGCTTCCCGTTGGAAATCCCTCAAGAAATAGAAATTTGGCTCCAGGCAAAAGTGAGTAAGGATCTTCCTTCCAAAGCTGGACGTTGAAACCTATGAGAGAATTCCCTATTCCGGTATAGGTTTTTCCCTGCTTTTCATTAGAATTTAGCTGCCCGACAAGTATCAGGTTCATCCTATGGGTCAAACCGTAGGTAATGTAGGTTTCAAAATTTACGTTATGAAGAGTAGAGCCGAGAGCTCTGAAACCGTGAGTTATGAAATGACCTCGTACCTCATTTACAAAGACGTAAGGCTGGATGTTGATGCTCCCTTTCGGCACAATGACTGCGGATGGGGTAAAAAGAGGGCCGGTAGTCCATGGGGCGTCCAGCTCCAGGGGGATTTCGGTATTTACATAGTCGCTTCTACCGATTAGAGGAGAATGATACGCAAAAAATAGAAGAAAGTGGAGGACAGCTCTGATATTGGGAAATGATTCCCTCTTTTGTTTGAAAAAAAGCAATATCTTAAAAGACCTATTCCGTAAAGATTGGTTTGTGTTCATGCCAAAGACTCCAAAATGAAGAGAGATCCCGGAATTGTATTAAGGTTTATATGCAAAAAAATTCTTAAAGTTTCTATTTAAAAAAGGGAAAAATGCATTTCTATTTTAAATTTCTCACTTTACTTCAAAAATACGTTTTTGTGAAGTAGTGAAGATGGCGGGGATTAAAAGCGATAGAGAAAAGTACTAAACTAGAAAAAATCTCTTCTCCATCTAACCGTAAGATCTCTCTAGAAAATTATAATCAACATGGGCGTCATCTCTATTTTTTTGTGAGATCACATACTCAAATCGGTATTTTTTAAAATTGTCGTACAAAAATAGGGTGAGATTTCCTACCCCTACAGGAAAACTAATCTCAACAATCGATCGAAATATATTGGCAAGCCCATGCACCGCCCATTGCAGATGGCGAATTTTATCTTCGTAATAGCCGATAATTTGCTCATTTTCTGCATCCGGGCTTGGAGCAAGCTTACAAATATCTGTGACGCTCCTCATGTAAAGCTGCACTCTTTTGGCAAAAGTTGCGGGTGATCCTGCATGGATACCTAAAAAATGATCCGAATGTGATCCATATCTAGGTGGAGACTCTGACCTCTCTAATTCGATCATTTTTTTTGCATCGAAAATTGCATGAAATATTCCGCAAACTACAAGGGAGATTCCGTACAATAGGCGACAGCTTCCGGTGTAGGTGCTCAAAAAGGGGATATATCCGGGGACGTTTAGAGAGAGCTCAATAGACTCTAGGATCACCTCTTTGGAGACGTGAGGATTCAGAAAATTGAAATTAAGGTGGGATGTTTCTAATTTTGGCTTAAAGGTCAAGGCACCGGTACTCATATGTCATGTCTCGTTAGGCTGGTTTTTTTAGTTTGTGGATATAATTTGACAGGTTATTCCAGTTTCGCCACTCAAATTTCAATTGGTCTTTTACAGCTTTGATCTCGAATTTTAAGTGATTCTTGATCTCTTTTAAATCTTTGCCTATCTGCTTGTACCGCTTCCCTTTTTGGATAAAATCCTCCAGAGTAGTTGTCAGGGCGTCGGCTTGTTTATGCACCCTTTCAATTAGGTCCTCTTTCGAATCGAGAAAAGACTGGGTAAGTTTTTTAATAAGTTCCTTTTTATGTTCAAGGATCAGCTGAAACTGGATCTTCTCAAAATTCATTCGTCTGAGGTTAGACGCAAGCCCAAGCTTTGAGAGTATGAAAATTAGCCATTTTGTAGGATCGTAGTGGTACCATTTGATCCCGTTTCTATAGTCATTTGAGAAGGTGTGGTGGTAGTTATGGTATCCTTCACCGAAAGTCAAGAGAGAAATAATGAAATTATCAACGGCACTTTGCTCTTTTAAAAAATTCTTTTCTCCCCAAGTATGTGCCAAAGAGTTGATAAACCAGGTGGTGTGGTGAGTCAAAAATGATCTCAGTAGATAGCAAAATACAAATGAGCCGAAGTAATCGTTTGTAAGCCAGCCAAAAAATAGGACCACAAGAACATGTTGTATGATCAGCAAAGGGACATAGTGGTCGTTTTGGAAACGGATCAACGGATTTCTTTTTAAATCGCTCACTATCCGGTCATCTATCGGGGGGCGCGCTTTAAAGAGCCAAAGTATGTGTGCGTGCCAAAACCCTTTTGTGATCGAGTAGGGGTCCTCATCGCTATCAACATGAGCATGGTGCAATCTATGCTCATAGGACCAACGAAGAGCGCTTCCTTCGGTCGCAAGATTGCCAAAGAAAAGGAGGATTGACTCGACTAGGGGATGGGCTTTATAGGCCGGGTGCGAGAAACACCTGTGGTACCCTGCTGTTATCCCTATGCCGCATGCAAAAACCAGGCCTATCATAGAGAAAATTAATGTCTTTGAAGGGGAGAAATAGAAAAAATATAACGGTAAAAAAATTGCCAAGCAGAAATGATACGAGGCTATGTACCCCAGGGAGACCCAATCTGTTTTTTTCATAAACTAAACTCTTTAAGCATTTAAAAGAGCTTAGCACAGCGCACTTTTTTTCCCAAGTAGCTTAAAGTGAATTTGTTGCATTTAATTAAAAAATTCAAAAAATCCACTTTACTCCCAAAAAACCCGAATGGGAAGGAAGGGGCTCGATTATGTGGAGGAGATAGTCTCCAAATCTGGAACCTGAGCGGTTTTTTGTGTAAATTTTTTATTCAATGAGCTGACTGCAATCATCCAGCCTATAGTAGCTATCAACACGATGGGCACCAACAAGTGCGTAATCGATAGTACCGAGCTTGTTCCCATAATTCCGAATAGGAGAAGCTGGATCCAGGAGGCACCCGATTTGCCCAGGCGCGATCCGACGATATCGATAGAGGCTTTACCTTTAACCTTTTCACTTTCGGAAAGGGGAATATAGGCCATCTCCTTAGTGGGATCGAAAAAGGAATATTTTGCTATTTTGCTGGAGACGTTGTTAAAAGCTCCTAGATAAACCAGTACGAAAAGAGGGGACATTCCAAATATCGGGCTGATAAAATTGTTTAATTCAGGATTCGAGGAAAGCAGTAGGAAGGCAAGACCTACCCCACCTACGATGATCGGGGCCATCTGAGCTGTTGCAAGCCACCCGAAACGTCTGAGAATGGAGCTCCCTAAAAATGCGGAGATAAAGAAGGCAAAACCGCCGACGAGGGATTGGCAATTCGCTGTAAAGGCCTGGAAGTCCGCCTGGTTCGGGAATGCAATCTTCAAATTCGCTTTCCAGGACACTTCAACCAGAGTCATGCAGAGGCCATAGCCGATCACAAGGACTGTAATTCCCAGAAGATAAGGGGAGGAGACAAGGTGCTTCATCCCTTGCAAAAAGGAGATTTTCTCTTTTTTGGAAGGTTTGGAAATTTCTACCGAATCGGGGATGAACTGTTTGGTCAGGATGTTTTTCTGCACGTACCCATAGAGGGCTATGATCGTTATCCCGGCTACAAGTACAAATGTGATGAGGCACTGCACCGTGAATGAGAAATCATAAATAGAGAGTTTTTTGCTGATCCAGTTGACCGCTTTACCCGTAATGAGGGGGGCAAGGTTACCAGCTGCTATATAGATATTATAGGAGCGCTTTGCCTCTGATACTGTAGTGATTTCATTAGCAAATCCCCAGAACACCACGAGGATCATTACGCTGCCCCATAATTCTGCCGTTGCAAAGAACAGCGAGTGCATCCAGTTGCGGTAGACAGAGATCCAGTGCGATTGATTTTCACCCAACATTGATGTGAGCCAATCGGCGGAGGCGTGGGGAGTATAGGCGTCGGGATTGGGGTAGAGAAGGAAGGCGTAAACAAAAAGGAATGCCAAAAAGGAGGCAGTGGTGGCATAAAAGAGGGTGGTTTTCTTTAAGACGCTCGACATGCGTGAATAACAAAAAGCCGCGATTAACGCGGCCGGAAAAACTACAACACTTTTTAGTACCGGTATCGCCTCGGCGCCCGAACCTTTGGTAGTAATGGCGATCGTGTCCTTTAAACAAAAAAGGACGCAATAGATAACAGATACCAGGAACTTCATCAGAATCAGGGGAAAGATTTTTTTCATCTCATGCTGATGAAAAGGCCAAAGTCTGTTTCTCCATTTTCCGAAAGCCGGTAGCTGCTCAGTATGCTGCATAGATCCACTTGTTCAAAATTCACAGGATTTTACCATGTTTCCCAATTTAAGGCAACTTTGTGGGAAAAAATTTAATAATAATTAAAAATTTAATTTTAGTAAAATGCAAAAAAAAATTAAAAAATCTTTTCCTGAATTACCTTTAAGCGTTTTTACCTTGGTTCTATTGTGGGGGAAACCCTATCTCTGCTACGATACAATCAAACCAAAAAAGCCATGCCCATGAGACGTTTCATAAAATCCCTGTCGCAACCCGAGACTACTGCTGTTATCTACATGGTTTTATCCACCATGTTTGCGGCCCTATTTGCGTTTTTTGGGAAGGTTGGGGTGGAGGAGCTCCCTTTTTCTCTTTTGCTTTTCTTTAGATTTTTTATTCCGCTGGTCCTAATTGTCCCGATTTTCGTTTTTTCGGGGGTTTTCAAAAAATTTCATGAACTTCATAACATCGGCCTGCAGCTGTTGAGGGCTTTTGTGGAGGTGATCTGCCAGTACTGCTTTTTTGGCTATTTGCTTCACGGCACCCTCCTCCATGCGACCCTTTTTTGGAGCAGCGCACCCCTTTTCATGCCCTTGTTCTATCGGTTATTTCACGGGTACAGATCAGATAAGGCCAATCTTATGGCCATCATGATCGGGTTGATAGGGGTCATTTGCATCATAAAACCGGACAAAGGGATTTTCGATCCCTATAGCATATTGGGCGTACTCGTCGCCGTTACCTCGGCCCTATCCCAGATATTGAATGGGTTGAACAGGGAAAAGCACTCAAATGAGGAGAACCTGATATACTTTTTTACATTCACCTCAGTTTTAAGCTTTATTCCCCTTGGTATTTATGCCATCCTTTATTTGCCCGAATCCCTTAGGCTGAAAACGGCGCTCGCTCTGCAGCAATTTTCTGTCTGGACGCCACTATTAGCAATATCAATCACCACCATACTGATCCAGACATTTAGAGGAATTGCCTTCAAACGGGTGAAGCCACTCTATTTAGGCCCTTTATTTTATCTTGCGATCCCTTTTTCGGGTTTGATTGAATATTGGATGTATGGGGTCAGTCCCGATTTTCTCTCCGTGATAGGCTCTTTGCTCATCATTTTAAGCTCGTTTATAAAGAGAGATATGAAATCGCTCATACCCAACACGGCCTCAAACGAGAAGCTATAGAATAGGGATCTTTTAATCACCTCATCCCTTAAGAAAGGTCTGAAGTAGTATTGTCTTGTAATATAAAATTTCTAGATATTTGGATGGCCGCAATCTTGGGGGAAAACCAAAATTAGGGCCGTTTAAAAGTCCAATTCCAGTACAGCTCTTCCGACGAACCCTTTTTCAACAGGAGAGCCCATTAAGTAGCCTTGGGTTTTAACACCAACGTCACAACCAAAACTAAAGGTGTTGAAGACAGGAAAGTCGCTTCTGAGAGTTACTAAAATTTGCGCTCCGGGGCGCATAGGGGATTTTTGGTCGAACTCCAGGTCAGGATTGGCAATATTTGCAAGCTTTGGCGCATACCAGGCATCAAACATGCAACCTAGATGAAAGTTCTCGTAGGATTTTAAAAAAAGATTCTTGTACCCGGCCCCATAGATCCCCCTTTTGTTGTAGGGGGTATGGCGAAAATAGGTTTTGAATGGGGTTGTTTTGAAAGAGATGTACTGCTCGACGATCAGCTCGGGGCCAAACGGGGTCAAATTCATGCTACATGCAGGGGCGAATCGGACGGCGCTCCATTGAAAGACGGGTGTAGGGTACTCCTTGCCCAGCAAAACATAGGACCAAAAACTTACAAAAGATCCCCACAGGTATGGATCCAGTAAATAGACTATCGACATCTTATCGAGCTGTGAGATTGTAACTGGATTTTGAGGGTTCAATTTGTTTACGGTATAGAGATAGTTTCCTATATCATTCCCTTCGGCTGTTGCCGTCTCTTTATCCTCGATTTTGTTGAAATTATGGATATAATGTACAAGATCAGAGGCTCCAAAAAAATAGAGGGAATGGAGCCTGCCATCCATGTACCCCTTTTCAAAATAGAGTTCTCTAAGGCGTTGTGTCATGACATTGCTGGCTTCGGTCCCACCACTTGCGATCAAGTTCTCCAAGAAAGGGATTTCATCCCCATTTCTCGTGTATGCCGTGATCGCTGCAATCGAAGAGCTTTTATCCTCCAACTTTAGGTCAAAACCAATAAGATTGTACCCGTACTTTCTGAACTCTCTGACCCGATACCCGTGGCCAAAAATTTCGTGCTGCCCCAAACCCGAAAGAATCCCCATTGGGGCCCACCATACGCAATTTGAAAGGAGCCTGTAGCAACCCCCAACTCCTTGCGATAGCCAAGTCTCCTCCTCGGGAGAGACCCATTCCCTAAGCGAATCCTCCACCTCCATTTGCGTCTCGATCGATGAGATAAACAAGTCGGCTCCGGTATAAGGAGAGAGGTATTTGTCGACACTGATTTGTTTCGAAAAAAGGGGGGAAATGGCCCATAGAAGGAGGAGCGATTTTTTCATGCTCAAATCTTATGCATTGCTTAAATAAAAGGCAAAGAATATGCCCTGCAATTTTAAACCAATTTTAAATTTTTTTGACATATATAAAAGTTGCAAATACCCTTTAAATGCATTTTAAAGCTTATTGGATTGACGAGACAATTCTTATGATTACGGTTTTACAAAAATATAGAGATATTATTTCCGGTTATTCTGATTTAAAAAAACAGACATTGAACCAAATAGATTTAAGCGTCCTTTTTGTGTTGGAGAGGATCCACTCAACAAGGGTGCTCAACCGTGAAAATAGGATTCTTGATTATCCTAGAGCCTTTTTCTTCCGTTCTTTGAGAAAAGAGGGGTGGCAAGATCGGGAGCTCGCAAGCGTACCTATACCCCCTCTTTCTAAAACATTAAAAGTTTTTTTGGAGACTGTGCGCCCCGTTTTACCCGATTCCGAATTCAAAAAAACTGTGGCCCTTCAAGAAGAATTTCAGAAAAATGAGGGGATCAAATTGCAACGTGATCTGCTGATTTATGCCTTGGGGGAAAAAAATTGGCTGGCCCCGGTTTGGGAGCAGGTCGTCTATTTAAGGGATAGGGAGCCACTGCCTTTTCGCTCAAACTATTATGGTCTTGGTCCTTTGGAAGAACCTACGCTCCAACATGGTTTACGCCCCCAAGTGAAGCTGAAACACCTCAGGGCAGCTTTGGCGATACAAACAGCACTCGAAATGAGAGAACTCGCAGCCAACCAAGTTTTAGAGGATCTTTTTGTCCCCGCAGGGATGCATCTTGCCATGGACCAGTACCACAGATTATTCGGAACAACTAGAATACCCGGAAGTGAGTCCGACAGAGTGCAGCAATCGACAAGCAACCATTTCGTTGTCGGCTCGAGGGGGGTATTTGTAAAGGTGGAATTTGATCCCAAGGGGGCTATTCCACTCGCATGGCTTGTTAATACGATTGTGACAATAGACTCCATCGATCTGCCGAGGGGGCACCGGGTAGAACACCTCACAAGCTTACCGAGGGACGACTGGGCGCAACGGAGGATTGAGCTTCTAAAACTGGCTAACAAAGAGGCGCTGGATGCAATCGAAGGGGCCCAATTTTCGATTATTCTAGATCCACGCTCTCCGGATACTGCTGATGAGGTGGCCCGTCTATCGCAGTTGGATTTGGAGATGAAATGGTACGATTTGGGGATTCAGTTGATAATTTTTGCAAATGGCCGCCTTTCAGGTAACCTGGAGCATTCACCTAAAGATGCGGTTGTTACCGCAAACTTGATCGAAAAGATTGCCCTGAATGAGAAAAAAAACCGAGACGAACACGGGGGTTGCCTTTCCTTCAAGGAGGGCCCCGGCGAACTGGAGTTTAAAGTCCTGGATTTGCATGTCGACTCGAACCTTTTAGGGCACATTCAGCGGGCTAAGAAACTCTTTAAGGAGAAAGCAGATTCTATCGACTGCACCGTGTCCATTTTTGAAAACTTCGGGAAATCAAAAATAAAGTCCAAAAAAATGAGTCCCGATTCGTTCATTCAGGTGGCCTTACAGTTGACCTATTTTCGCCTGTTTCAATCGACTGTCATGACGTACGAAACTGCCACCTTAAGGAATTTTTGCTCTGGTAGAACCGAGACAATACGGTCTCAATCCACAGCCTCGAAACTTTTTTGTGAAATGATGGAGAATCCTGGTTCTTCTAGAGAAGATAGACAAAAGGCCCTCAAAGATGCGGTGAACTTTCACAACGAATCCAAAATCAAGGCGATGGCCGGAGAGGGGATCGATAGACACCTTTTGGGTCTCAGGATGCTTGCCTCCATGTACAAAATAAAGTCCCCTTTTTTAGAGTCGGAGGCTGTTAGGCTCGGATTTACCATGGCAACCTCACAAACGCCGATTCCAAACTGTTACGGCGGGGGCTTTTTGCCAATTGAAAAGGGCGGTTTCGGAATTTCCTATAACGCTGCTGCCGATGAGCGTTTGATTTTTATGATATCGGGTTATTTTAAGGAGGGGCAGCCGCAGGCGCACCGGTTTCAACAGAGCCTATTTGGCTCCTTGGATGCGATGATGGAGATCCTTTGATTTTTTTAAAGTGTTGATCATGCGGTTACTGTTTTTTTACAAGAAAGGTCTCGTATCAAAAAAAGGATATTGTATAGGGTTTTATCTCGAAAAAGAGGGTATGCTAGGAACATTATTAAGATCTTGTAGGGCACTCTATAGAAGTCAGCGTAATTTTTTTCTTGGATTAATTCGTTTTCTTATCGTAGAATGCACCTGAAAACGAAATAATGAGGTGCCGAGTGCGAGTTAAATATCCGAAGTTAAGCCAGACGCCAGGTTTTTTGCTGTGGCAGATCAGCATAGAATGGCAACGTCTTCAAAGAGAAGCCCTAGCCAATTTGGATCTAACACATGTTCAGTTTGTTTTATTGGCTACAATACATTCCATTGAGTCAAAAAACGAGATGCTTAGTCAGGTAAAACTTTCTTCGATTGCGAATGTGGATGCAATGATGACTTCGCATGTTTTGAGAAGTCTTGAAAAGCGCAACCTTGTAAAAAGGGAAAAAAATCCTAGCGATACAAGAGCTATGATCCTTTCCACAACGCAAGAGGGTAGAGATCTCCTCACAAAGGCTTTGAAAGTCGTAGAAGATGTGGACTCCAAATACCTGGGTCGTGCCGGTGAGGATACGCAGGATTTAGTGAATAAACTTAAGAAACTGACTCAAGCGTCTGTTTAGTTCCTTGATCTTTTTTACAAAATAAAAGGCAAATCGGTAAGGTTTGCCTTTTATTTTTCTCCTTTATTTTGTACGAAAAAGAGGACGGACCCCGATTTGTAAAAAAGGGGGGATGGAGGGTTATTTTTTTGCAGATCTCAAAAATTCAGAGGTTTGGTTTAGGTCTGGATTTTCACGCCCTCAACATTTGTCAGGCCCTGATCACGTTGAATGACGCAATCGCTAGGATGCTGGTGATTTTTTTCTTAAACGATCTTGTAGGGATAGAGTCGGTAAACACCACCCTTTTTTTGACATCACTTGTGATTGTTGTCCCTTTTTTAGTATTCAGCATGCTGGGCGGGGGGCTCGCCGATCGTTATCCTAAAGGGATTATGATTCAGTGGCTCCAAATCGTTTCTATTTTGGGTGCTTTGATTATTTGGATAGCGATGGTACTCACGGATGGATTTTGGGTGTATGTCGGTCTTTTTCTTATGGCTCTACAAGCCTCCCTTTTTTCACCTGCAAGACTTTCGATTGTTCCGGAGATAGTTCTAAAAGATAAAATCCCCCTTGCAAACAGTATACTCACTGCGTCCAACTACATAGCACTTCTTCTCGGAGCATTTGTTGCCTCTTATCTTACGATCTTAACGGATCGTAATTTTTCCATTTTAGGTGCCAGTTTAGTTTTGATCGGAATACTGGCAGGGGGCGCTTCCCTTTTTGTAAAATCTACCCACAGTTTTGAAGATAAGGAGATCGAGTGGAATTTTATCCGTTCCACCATCCGATACCTTAAATTAACAACCCCTATTCCCCATTTGCTTCATGTGATCGTTTATGGTTCTTATTTCTTGCTTGCATGCCTTTTTACCCAGCTTAATCTCATCCCCTTGGGGTACCAAGAGCTTAACATCAGCGATGCCGAGACGGGATATATCCTCCTCTATACTTCATTGGGTTTAGGGGTGGGGTCGCTTTTATACGGCGTTGTCTCGAAAAAGAATATCGAGGTGAGTTACGCCCTTTTGGGGGGGCTGGGGACTGCCCTTTCCTACTATGGGATTGTGATTTGTCCCCATAATTTTACCGCCGTGTCCATTTTAGGGTTTTTAATCGGTATATCGGGGGGGTTTTTTATCGTGCCGTTAAACGGATTTATCCAGACAAAAAGTCCGGAGCCGATCAGGGCCTCCATTTTAGCAGCATCAAACACATTAGGCTTTGTATTTCTCCTTTTAGGGGCCGCTTTTCTTGAGGTTTCGGGGAGTTGGCTCGGATTTTCAGCCCATACAAATTTTATCTTTCTTGCGACTTTTACCTTATTTATGTGGTTTTTGTTTGCGTACGAATTCAGGTACGCCCTCTTCCGCCCCTTTTTTGTGTTGATAATCAACATATTTTATAAAGTCGAAAATAGGCTCAGTCCACAAAAAGTGTTCATCTTGAATGAGCAATCGCTCCTTTCCATTATGGGACTGATGAGCCAGTTCGAGCCTTTGCTGATCGTTCGTAATACGACGAATCCTTCCAAAGGTTTTAAGCGCATTTTTCATATGTTTTACTCTGTAATCGAGTTCGATTTTGAAAAGGATTCCCCCTTTTTTGAGAATTTGAAGAGAAAAATGGATCAGGAGGGGGGGGTAATTGTCGTTTTGGACGCTGAACTTGAAACCACTCCCTTGATACATGTCGAAAGAAGTGGGCGTCACCTAATTTTCTACTAAAAGGGGTACTTTTCAAAAAAAGGTATGGAAAGAATCCCAAAAATTGAACTTATTATTGTCCATTGTTTGGGCGCACCCATAAAAATGCTCTCTGATGCTAGGAGCATAGACTTTTTCCATAAGAAATTGGGTTTTGACGCCATCGGATACCACTATGTGATCAAACGGGATGGTCTTATCGAAACGGGCCGAGAGGAGCAGATGGTCGGAGCACACGCTCCAGGTATGAATAGAAAATCTTTATGTATCGGTCTTATTGGAGGTTTCAAAATTAGGGGGGAACCGGAAAATAATTTTACAAAGAAACAATTTCTCTCCTTGAGAAGGCTCATTCAAAAACTAAAACAAAAATACCCCGATGCAGAGGTTTTGGGGCACCATGACATACCCGGCGTCACCAAGGAATGCCCCTGCTTTAATGTAAAAAAGTGGTGGCAAGACCAAAAAAAGCTGGTTAGAGCAGTCCCTTAATAAAGGTTTTTACCCCTTTTTTCAAAATAACGTCCTTAAATTTTTCGTGCTCATTTTTTTGGATAATCAGGGTTGGGATTTTGGCGTTCACTGCTGCTTGAAGATCTGGCCAATCGTTTCCAACAAACAGGGCAAGTGAGGGGTCAAGGGAAAATTTTTTAAGAATTTTTTCCAGCATCTCGGGATGAGGTTTTATGTTTTTTGTGATGTCGGAGTGGACGACCATGTCAAAAAGTGGGGAGATGCCGAAGTGCTCTAAAATCCTGGTTGTGGATTTGCCCCGGTTTGTGGCGATGGCAACGGGACATTTTTTTTTTATCTCTTTTACAAAATCTATCATGGTGTCGAAGGTTCGTAACAAACCAAGATACTCGTCGGTTTTATAGAGCTCTCTTGCGTAAAATAGCGCCTTTTTTTCGTATTTGGGGTGGCGCTTCAGGAGGAATCTAAGCAGATTAAAAGTTCCCAGGGAGTGATATTTATCTACAGTTTCACTGTCGAACGGGATGTTGAATTCTTTTAAAATTGTTTGGATCACTTTATCCAGGGCCTCTTTTGTATCTAAAAGGGTGCCGTCAAGGTCGAATATCCATAATTTAGGTTCTTTGAAGGGTAGCAAAAGATTTGCTATCATGGACGTTCCTTGATACTGCTCAGGACGACACAAATGAGTATGAGGGTGAAAGAGACAAATGACGCCACCGGTAGCGTAAAAAAGACTGTAAAACCCTCGTAAGATTGGGGAAGTTCTTTTAAAAGAGAGGGTATTTGCTCGTACGGGGTGTCTTGCAAGATAGTGTGGTCATACGAGATCAGCAATCCCATCGTGCCGCTGATTGTTGCCAAAATTTTAAAAAAGGGATGGCTACCCCAAACCGGAAAAAGGAGCACTAAGATAGAAACCATCAGGTACCTTTGAAACAGACATAAGGGACAAGGGTCATATTTTAAAAGGAACTCGGCAAAATAACTGCAGATCACAGCGATTAAAGAGAAAGCCCATGCTCCCCGGATTAGAAAACTGCTATACATTCTAGATCTCCTTTAAATACTCCATGGAAAGACACGATCTGAGATCCTTGGTCAAAATCTCTTGTGTCTTGTCTTGCCCGTTGATGTAAATACATAAGGGTTCACCCGCTTCTTTACGTTCGAAATAACAGACAAACCCTTTCGCGATGAACTCTTCCTGGATAGAGGCTATCTCTTTGATGAAGTGTCTACCTAAAGCTGTCTCGGGGTCAAAATAGGCTACTAACTGGATTTTTGAAAAGAGCTCCCCTTGCTGTGCCATTTCAGTGGTATCAACGAATGCAAGCGGGGGTTGCAGCAGATCATTCATGATGGCCCATGCTGCTACAAAACCTAATTGGATCAGGGGAAAAAGCAATTGTTTCATTAATCGCTTCTTTTGTGTCATTATCTAATTTCTGTAAAGAAAATTCGTTAAGACTTTTTTTGTTCATGTTTAAAAATTTGTTTGGAGTTTATGATGAAAATGAGCCTGCTTTTTTATTTGTTGATCCCGATAGCTATTTTTGGGGAGATCTTTGAGGTCAATTCATTTGAGCAAATTGTTGTTCCCGAAGAAAAGAATCTTTTAGTGATTCTAGATATTGACAACACCCTGATCCGTTTGAAACAGGAATTAGGCTCGGATCAATGGTTTTACCACCGGTGGGATGAGCTAAAAAATGGGGGGCGTTCTTCAAACGAGGCCCTGTCTAGGGTAGCAGCCGAATTCAATGGCATCCAAAGCCTGTCGCAATCACAGCTCGTTGAGGAGTGCATCCCCAAATTCCTTGAGGGTTTGAGGCAAAAGGGTATCCCTTTTATGGGGCTAACCATCCGTAGTTTTGAGCTTTCAAAAAGGACGCATCAGCAACTTAACGATTGCGGCATCCGTTTGCAAACGGATGTGTTCGATAGAAAGCCCCAATTCTTAGATCCTGATACCTTTTTATTTTCATTCGATGGGGCAGTCTTCACAAACGGAGGGAATAAAGGGGCCGCCTTTTTGAAGTGGTTAGACTATTTTTCTCAAAACTGGGAACACATCGTTGTTGTGGATGACAAATTGGCCCACTTGGAAGCTCTCGAAATAGCGGCTCAAAAGGCCAAGATCAAATTTACCGGTTTCCGTTACGGTCATTTAGATGGGCTTGTGAAAGATTTTTGCCCTAAGCGTACCCAGTTGCAATATGGTTCTATAAAACCGTTAATAGATGGAACCTTGCATTTGGCTCTAGAAGAAAAAATCTAAGCCAAAAAAGGGAGAAAAGCAAAAAGGCTCTTGTAAAACAAGAGCCTTTTGATTGCCCGCGAAGGGACTTGAACCCCCACACCTCTCGGTACCAGATTCTAAGTCTGGCGTGTCTGCCATTTCACCACACGGGCGCATGATGTAAGTGGCTAAATTATAACGAAACACCGTCTTGATTGTCAATCGTTTTCAAAGAATGGAAGAAAATAGACCCGGTCGGTGTTCGTATAGGCAACTAGTCACTATCATCTTCAAACTTCAATGCCGCGAGTACTTTTTCCAAACCGGAGGGCGATCTTTTAGATCTATCCTCAGGGCTTCCCCCTTCAAGTAATCGACTAAGCTCATTATCACAATTGTCCGGAGTCACAAAACCATCTTGGGCACGTCCGAGGGGCGTACCGGGTTTTTGGGGGTTAAAGGCCCCGCAAGCAGCGCCACCGATAGCATCGCCGCCTTCATCGTCGTCACTAAACTCGGAAAGCTCTCCATCAGGTTGTTCAGATAAAAAAGAGTGGCTAGAAGCTTGTTCTAGGCTTATGTGCTCGAAAAATCTAGGAGACATTACTCTTTGAGTGCAGCTTTGGGACAGGGGGCTCCCTGTGGGAAATAGTTGCGCAAAAACGAAAGAACTCGTTGATGTTTCAGCGGTTGGATATATCGTTGCGCATGCCACTCCCTCTTCAAAAAGGCGCGGTCTTTTATTTGGGTTCACTTGCCCCAAATCTCCCAAAGCGTGGCTATAGTTCTCTTTTCCAATATCTTGCGATCGACGCCCTGTTTTTTCTCCAACAAGATCTGTCGCAGGTTCTAAGGATTGTGGCTGTTGAAAGAATACAGGGAACATATAAAAGACCTTAACTTGTTAATTGCTAAAATATTTTAAAATAATCGGGATTTATTTTTCACTTTATTTTACTAATTATCCGTTTACAGAGCGCTTGGGTTTTAGGTATGATAGAACCCTCTATGAAGCCCAAAGATTTAGCTTATCCCTTCTCATTCGAGGATAGACGCCTCTTGGTTGAGAACGATATTTTTTATTTACCTAATTTTCTACCCTCTTATAGCGGTTTTGATCCGAAATTACCCTTGGATCACCCCCGTGTCTTCATCGAGTTTTGTAGCGGCAACGGGGAGTGGATTATCCAGAAAGCCTTGGAAAATCCCGATATTCAGTTTATTGCTGTGGAAAAACTTTTTTTGAGAGTGCAGAAAATTTTCAGCAAAAGAGAAAACCTTGGAATTAAAAATCTTTTTTTAGTTTCCGGGGATATCAATTTATTGCTCGAGCATTTTTTACCGAACGGATCTGTTGATACTCTGGCTATAAATTTCCCCGATCCCTGGCCCAAGGAGAGGCACAGTAAAAATAGGCTTTTTCATAAAAATTTTGTTACTCATGTCCATCGTATTCTAAAGAGGGAGGGGGAGGTATTTCTTGTTACGGATGATACCGATTTCTCTACTTGGGTGTCGAACTCAATGGAGGGGCAGTTTGCTCTGTTGAAGAGCGATCTAAACAGACCTTTGGAGAATTACGGCAGCTCTTTTTTTCAAAGGCTTTGGGAATCCAAAGGAAAGGAAATTTATTATCACCATTATGCAAAAAGGGATCTATGTTGGACGTGAGTTTTTTAAGTAAGTTTGACTGGAATCCGACCCAATTGGCTCAAAAAAAACTGGAAGTGGATCTAAAACTCTTTAGACCCAACTTTTCTTTTGAGGACCAGATCCAATTTCAGGTGGCTGGAAATGTTCTAGAGGCTCTTTGCCAAAAAGCCCCCGATTGCGAAACGATCCGCTTATATAAAGGCCCCCTTGATTGGACAAGGTTGTACCCCTTTTCTTTCAGTTTGGAAAAAAAATATGAGGAGTGGCTTTTGGATGTTTATGGGGACACTAGGAAGCTGGATCAAAGACGGGCAGTTTTCGGGGTGAACCTTTTAGCCGAGTACTTACATAGGATCGCCTCATTTGCCCCGGACCATGTGCAGTTCACTCTCTATTTTGACGATCTGGATTGGTATGCCCCTTCCCACCTTGCACAACTTTTTTCTAAAAATCGGTTTACACATTTTCAGATAGAAAACGACCCTTTTGAGGGGACAGTGGGTTTTGTCCTTTTTGACGACAAGGACTTTGATGAAAAAAGTTACAAGTTCATCGACAAAGTTTTGCAGGAAAATGCTCAGAAGGTGAGGTTTTTGCCTCAGGAGATGATTCCGGAGCTTTGGCACAATCTTGATGCGTTGTATGTGATAGAAGA
>JBEIFH010000016.1:0-32589 GCA_040382515.1 Chlamydiia bacterium
AATTTAAATAGAAGAGATTTTCTAAAAAATAAATTACTACCCCTACTGCAAGGGGCAGAATTTGGGCAGATCCGGGAGGCTCTCGACCATTTTTTAGAGGAACAAGAGGAGTTGGGAAGACTTGAAAATTTCAAAAGGCTCTCTTTAGAGGGGCAATTGCGTCAAATTTTGCAAGAGGGGGGCATCTCGGGGAAAGAATACAAAATCATCTCCCCCCATTTGGACACCCTTTTGGATGGGCTTTCATTAAAAGATCTCCTTAGATTGTCGCAGTTTGAGTGCTTTGAGAACGATAAAGAGAAGTTTTTTTCAAAACTGATCAGGACCGAACAGCTCTCTTTAGTAGAAATTTTGGAAAACCTTAAAAGTTTAGGGTGCCAAGATCCGGCCCTTTACCTGATAGAGCACCTGGAGTCTAACTCGCATTTAGTCCCCCTTTTAAAGGCTAACTTAAGGAAAGAGGCGCCGATAAACCAAATAGAATCCCTTTTTTGGGATCAAGCCCTCAAGGATTCTCGGATTTTATTGCTTTTAGGTCTGGAGGGGCTCGTTTTGGATCCTTTCTGTCTCGAGCTTTTTATCCCTTTTATTGCTGATCCGCAGCCTTCGAGAGTCCAAAATTACCTTGAACAAACCAAAGGGGAATGGCTAGCCAAGATAGCCGACCTCGACATAAACCAGGTAGACAGTTCTATTTTAGAATCGGTATTTCCCTATTTTAACGGTTTTTCACCTACAGTCACAGCAAAATTCAAGCTTGGTTTTACTATACCTAAAATTCAGGAATGGATTTTAGGGATTCGTAAAGATCCGGTCCTTGCCCAGCACCAAATAAGATCCTTCCCTACACAATTACACCCTTTTTTACAAAGAACACTCGAAAACAGTGCTTTTTCATCCAAGGAGATCTTTTTTGAAAATTTAGTGAACACCAAAAAGTCTTTTGACGATGGCAGGTATTTTGATCTCATCGCCTCCCATTATCCCAAGGGGCTGGATCAGGGGTATATGGAATATGCTCTTAAAATTTCATCAAACATGATGCAAAATCCGACAAAAAACCCGAATTACTTGGCCTTTTTGAGGGGTGTCTATAAAAGCAGTCAAGGTCCTTTGAAGGATGTATTGCTTGGTAGGTTGGTCCTTCAAGAGGATTTTGATAGAGAGTGTGATCCAGAGGTTTTTCTTGAAGGATTAAAATTAAAAAAAGTCCCCTCCCAAAAAGTGCAAATCCATTATGCCGCCCTTTTAGAGATAGGGGGGTTACAATCTATGGATGGAGAGCTTTTAAAACCTCTAACCGATGAGAATTTTTTAGAAATAATTCCGGTTGAGAGCGCTTTAAAACTGGTGACAAACATCTTGCCAGTATCGAGAGAAGATCTGTCTTTCAAAGTAGATTTTTTAATAAAACATGGTAAAACGGACCTCATCCCCGAGTTGATTTCGAAAGGGGTAGAGAGAGGCTTATACACCACCCAAAAACTTCTTGCAGTTTGTAAACCTTTTTTTAGCAGCACCAAAGAGTGGCTGGAAAGCTTTGATTTAAGAGAAATCGATAAAAGAAACTCCTCGGTAGATTTGGTGTGCATGGATCTTTTTCTAGAAAATTTTGAAAGCCTATCGGTGGAGATGAGAAAACTTCTCACGGGCCAGCTTGCAAATGCCTTACCTCATATATCTCCATCTAAAGGGCCCCAGATCGCCTCCCTTCTACTTTCAAACCAAACTGTAAACCTCGACTGGGATGTAGTCACGACAAGGTTTTTGGAAAATAACTACCTAAATTATCTGGAGCAACCCCAGATGGGTGAGTTGCTCAGGCTGTTTTTACGTAAAAACAACTCTAAAAGCGCTCAATACGATAGGATAAGGGATCTGCTCATCGAGACAGCTCCTAAGGACCATGATTTGGAGTTTATGGGAAATAAAGAGATGATAAGGCTTTTTAAATTCCAACCGGAAATGCTGGAACCTTTCATCTCTTTAAGGGTCCGAATGGGACGGTTTTGTCCTAGTGAAATCCAGGAAATCAATCGCAACGGAGTGGTAACCCCCTATCTTATAGAGGCATTTTTGGATAGCCTCGAAAAAAATAGGGATGATTCCCCCTTATTCAAAGAGATCGCGTGGTTATTGCTTTCGCACGGGGCAGCCCCGGAAGAGCTCCTGATAGAAGGTGGTTTTTTGGACACTATTTCGGATGATGAGGCAAAAAAGCATCGCGATGAGCTTTCAAAGATCTTGAGCGATGACCCTAGGGCGATCGACCACTATTTGAGATGGATACAGCAGGCGCTGCAAAGAAAAGATATTGATAGGGGATGGATCAGGGACATGGCTCAGCGAGCTTTTGATCTTAATGCCGGCTCCAAGGAGTGGGATGCGTTCAAAAAAACTGTCCTCTCAAGTCCTGTACTGCCCTCCTCGGTACTATTTTTAACAGTCCACTTGGCACGAAAAATGAGAGATAAAGAGTGCATGGTACGATGCCTTCTAGATCTTAAGGACAATGAACTCTTTCCATGCCACTTCAGGGAAAATATATGGGCCATCGATCTATTGTTGGCTCAAGATTCTATCGACTACAAAGACCAGATTTCTGTTCAGGTTGTGGATCTTATTCGCCATTTTTGGAGGGTAAGCGCTTTTCAAACAGAGGCACCGGGGATCAATATAGTAAATTATCTCCCCTTTTTCCCCCCCGATGCTGTAGAACACTCTTTTGTCAATTGTTTGACCCATATAGAGTTTTTTAGAACACAGGTGGAGGCAAACAAACCTTTGGATGGGGATACCCTTCTGGATTTTAAAAGGTTCTTGGAGGAGTTGGTGAAACCGAACGGTTCTGAGCCGAGATGCGAGGTCCTTTTTCCAATTCTGGATGAGATCACAAACCTTTTTGAAACGATGATGGCAACAAATAAAGAGGAAAATCCCGCCGGCAACCAAATTCGGGCCTTTTTTCTGGCCAATTCTAGCCTATTTGGGGTAGTTGTGGGTGATTTGGTGCAAGATCTTTCAAAAATGGGGAAGGCCCCGCAAGTAGAGGGACTCTCTTTAGAAGTCATGAAACGGTACCATTTCATCCTCATGATGCTAACCGTTGCTATCACGGATCCAAATAATAATGTCGAACCTATCTTTTCAATTTTGGACTTTCCCATTTACATGAAGGATAGGTTGGAAAAAAGCATCTTGTATATGCACCTGTATATTTTATTGGGAAAAAGGTTTCATCGGGCCTCTTTGCTGAAAGACCCCTCTTTTAAAGACCCTGAGCAGGTAAGCCTTCTCCCTACAATTCTGCGTGCATTTGTTTGTGATCTGATAGATAGGGATTTCGTAGACAAAAGGGGTTTTGGGGAAATCATCTTCCTAAAAGACGCTATTTTTGAAAACTTTTCTGATATTCCTAATCAAACGCGTATGGGCGCTCTGGATATTTTGACAAGTTATTTGGAGCACTGCCATAAAAAAAATCCGGGGTTTCTCCAAAAAGACTTCTCTGAAAAAATTTCGGAATTTAAGAGGCTGAATGTTCTATATAGAGACATTTTGCTAGGTGACGAGTACAAAATGATAGCATCCCGATGGATAGAGGTGCTAAACAAATTGCTTCCCCGTGATCCCGAAATTTTAGAGTTTTCCAAAGAGTTTTTAGAGTCAAATCGGGCCCAGGCGCTTTTGAATACTTTCGACTCTTCTAAGCCTGAAGAAAAATTCGGGTCCCTTTTACAAGAGATGCCAGTAGAGCAACGGGGAGATTTTATTAAAAGTCTTTTGGAGGAAATAAAGGGGCGTTCAGCCTCCATAGATGTAAAAACTCCCTTTTCAAAAGGGAATATTTTGGCCTTGAAATTTCTTATTAAAAGTCTCCTTTCAAGAGAGTTTAGGAGTTTCCTAGGCTTGGATGAATCGCAAAACCCAAAAAAAATTGCGACTCTTTCGTATAAAATTTTGCATTTCTTAGGTAATGAAACTTACTCTTATGATGTTGCAGAAGTTTTTACGGATCCCGAAATAGACCTCAATCAGCTTGTCGCCCTCTTTTTATCGGTACAAGAGGGAGATCTGCCTCAACGAGAGATGGTTTTGGAACTATTCAACCCGTTAGTGGAGTCGTTCAAAATCGTTTTTTCCCCCTCGCGCTATGGATCCAAAAAAGAGATGCAAAAGCGTATTCCTGAACCGGAAAAGAAGAGAAGGGCCCTCGATTGGATCGGAAAATTTAGCGAGCTCGAGAGATTACTTTTTAATGACCCCAAACTCCGGCTAACAAAGTATCACAAGGATTTGATTGAGATAATCAAAATGCAGGTCTACGCCCAATCCGATTTCAAAATGGAAGAAATTAAACTCATTCTGCTACCCTTCTTCAATTGCCAAAAAACCCTGCTCTTAACTCAAATAGCTGCAGCTAAGAGCGGCCTGCCCGTTAGCTCGGAGGACAGAAGCTTTAAAAAGCTGTGCGCAGACGTAGTTCTGGAGACGTATAAGTATATAGGTTCTTTTCCTCCCCCTTTTACGATGGATGTGCATCGTGATATTAAAGAGATCAAAACATTTTATTTGAGCTAGGGTTTTTAGCAGTACGCCCCGAAAGGTTCTTCTAATTCTACCTCTTTTCTTTTGATTTTCGGGGTCTCGCTTTGTAAAAAATGGAGCATGCGCATCCACAGATTCATTTTTTTCCTATACTGCAGCTCTTTTGCTTTTTTTTCTGCGTAGGGGAGAGTTTGGTGATAGTGCGATTTTTTCAAATACTTATCTCTGGTGGTATCGATTAGAGCCCGCAAATAATCGAGGATCAGGGAGGTAAAAATCGCCTGTATGGCCCGCAAAAGGGGGATCACCCCTAAACTTAAGACAGAGATTACCTTCTGCTTGAAAGGGATATCTAAAGATCTGTCTTCAAGAATCATCAAGTCCAGCATCTCCTTGAAACTTTCAAATCCTTGAATGGCTATCTCCGGTTCCTCTTTACCTAGAGCTGAGCCCTTTTTTATACAAAATTCCGCTCTCAAGATATGGAGGCCAATACGAGCGCTTTTTTCCAGTGTCCCGTGATAACCGTACCGAGTCCATGGAAAGCTCCAAGAGAGTGTCCTTTCTCTTAAAAACCCGGCCGGTTCCGTATCGATAATCGCTATCTTACCGTCTTGTGTGAGCCGGATGTTGTTCAAAGTGGCATCTAAAAAACCGGATTTGCGGATGATCTGTCCCATTTGATAGGCGATAAGGCTTTGCTTACCGGAGTCCATAGCTTTGATCCGTTGGAACGTCTCCTCAATTGATAGGATCGAAATTTTCTCTGCGATGACAAAATAATTTTCTCTTTTATTTTCCCTGTTCGAGAAGGGGATTTTTGCGTAAAACTTTTTAGGCAAGACTAAGGGGATATCCTCCTCGTCGGCTATCCTTTGGATCCGCTCTCTCATGGGGATCCGGTACAGCCCGTCATTAGGGTTGAAATAGGCCATTTCGCTTAAGGGATTTTTCGGCCCATAGATAAATGTGGATCTTGGGATCCGCTCCCCCGAAGGCTTCAGCACCCAATCGGGGAGCTTTGGGTGTTCGACTGCAGAGTAGTAAGGCTGGGAAAAACCTGAAATTGCCGGCCTTGAGCCTAGAAGCTTAAAGTTGTTTTGCTGCAGCTCATGCGTGTTACGGAGAATTTTATCAGCATCGTAACTGATCGGCTCGTTGAAGATCGATGATACTTTGGCCTTCAACAGAACTTCGGTGAGCGGCGCAACCAATTCGGGGTAGCGCCTCTCAAAGCTATAGTTTTCAATCCAGTCCTCCAGGGGGTCTTCAATAAAACAGTACGTCCTGGATAAGAAATAGGAGCGAAAAATTTCTTGGAAGGATCCTAGCACAATTCCCTCGTGGTATAAGGTAAAAAAAATATTTATTTAACATTAAATTTACGACAACTTTTTTTCAAGAAAAAAGTGTCAAAGGGCCCTGAAGCAGGGCTTTCTTTTTTTAACGCTTTTTCCTCAAAAGGTGTTTTATTAAGGATTGATATAAAAATTGCGGAGATTGGCTTTTTTGGTTAAAATTTATCGGTCAAATTAAAAAACCGTTATGTCTTTTTCCCCAAATGTTCACCGTTCGCCCTTAGCTCTACCTGCTGAAGAGCTCGTCATGCCTGATGCATTTAGCAGGCATCTGGATTTGGATCAGTGCTCAAGGCTTGAAGAGCTCATGGCACAGCCTATTGTGGTTAGTCCCGATCCAAAGCTTCGTGCGGATCTGCCCGTGGTGAGGCGGAATTTTGGGGATTTTCTTAAATTTTTGTCACAAAGAAAGCCTGATCACAAGGTGCATATTATTGGGGGAGCTGCAGGCTGGATTATCGGGGGAAATTCTTTTTGCGATATCGACCTTGCTATCTTCGGTGTCACAAATCCTTACAAAAGTTTTGAGGAATACAAAAAATTTATTGTCCCGATTGTCAGAGATTGGATCAACAATTCCACGTCATTTGGCGCTATGCAATACCCCCACCAGGGTGCCTTCCAAGCAAGGCCATTTTGCAGACGCCCCCTTACAGACGAGGAGGTATTCCAGGCCTATTTTTATAAATCCTCTGAAGAGCATTTCTGCCTCTCTTTCGGCAACTTGGATTTCAAACTCATGCAACCTAGAGCCAGGCCGAACCTTTTTGATCACGAGGCATTAGGTGTTGTAAGCGAGGCCGGATTTTCATCAAATTTTAAAATGGAACTCCTACCCGGTGCTACAAATCAGAATTTCGATGAGGTGCTCGATCTTTTAACAAACCGGATTCTCAAAATCTCCTCGATTGATGAGGCGTATGGTTACGGGCTGCGGGTTTTTCAAAAATTCGGGGTTGATGGGTTCGAAATAGAGCCCGAACTTTTGGACGCTGCCATACGACAGTTGATAGACAATTTTAAAAAAAATCCAAGATTTTTTGAAAGTTTAGGGTTTTTTTGCGTCAATCATCTTAGTAGAGAAAAAGCTCTGCATTTCAAGTTGAATTTACAAAACGCTGTCCTTTTTTGCCCAGACCTGACCGTTGATGAAAAGACAACTCTTTTGACGGGATTGAATCTAAAATTAAACGAATTCATGGGCCTTTCCCCCTTAGGTCCGGCCGAGGATTCCTACATGGAATTACTCGCTTTTTTTGTGCAGGGATTTCTTTTTGAACCCGATCATTTTATTTTGAAAAAACGGACTTTTATTTTAAGCGGTCTCCAGTTTTACTTGCCCAAAAGTTTGAAAGAGTCCCTAGAGGATCTCTTTATCTATCTAAATATTAACCAGAAAAGTCTATTAAAAGTTTTACAAAACGGGCTAATCATCCTTTCCAAATCCGGTTTCGAATCCCCCGATGCCACGGTCGATTTGATAAATAAAACGTATGATATCCTCCAAAAAAAGGGAGGTATTTTACCAGAAATTCGGGACGAATTCGGAGCTTTGCATAGGTTTTATAATAACAAAGTCATTTTCGATCAAAATCCTTTAGCCGAGCTAGAGCAACTTCTAGATGAAAAAAGTTTCGATTCAAAAACGCATCGTGAATTGTTTTTTAAGTGTATGCAATCCGGAAAAAATTCTTCAGAGGAGATACGAGATTTCCTTCTGAGATTTTCTTTTTCGGATGTCATAACGGAAAAAAGGGGGTTCTTACGCAAGTACTACCTTGAGACGCAAAAAAGGGTCCCTTTTTTGCAAATGCAGCAGTTGACAGAAGAGTTTTTTGGGCCAAACTGTTTCCAAGAGTTTCATGAGCTGTATCCCACCACTTTTTTTTCTCAAGCGTCCGGGTTTTTAATGGATTACAGTATCCCGGTAGGAGAGAAAAAACCGCTTTTGGATTGGCTCGTCGAAAATAGACTCTTATCTCAACTGTCAAAAAAAGCTCAAGATTGCGTCCAAATCACCACCTTCACAATGGATCCGAAAAAATCTGTAAAGATTTTGTTTAAAAACGGGGATCTTTCAGCAAATAGTTATTGGCTAACCAATGCTTTTTTGTCTGATGAGGGTTTAAGGTACTTAGAAAATATAGGCAACCAAATCGACGACCTCGACACGCTCTTATCATGGCAGAAGTGGCTGATTCAGGCAAAAGCCAGACCCATCTCAGTTGAGGATGTCTGGCAGCAGGATCTATCCGCGTTACCCTTAATCGGGCAAAGAGCCTTAAGGTTTTTGAGAGTTTTTTATCATCAAGGGGCTGTTTCGGAAAAAATCTTGACCGATTTGAAAAACATTGAGGTAAGGCAACTCCCATTCTTGCAAAACTCGTTGCTTAAAATAGCCGAAACCACGATAGAAAGTGGTGTTCATCCTCCTAAAGCGCTCCTCTCTTTTCTTTTGGAGGATTTTTCTATGCAAGCGGTCACAAAGCTGCTTAGGGTACCCATGAAGACGGATTTGAAAGAAACGCTTATCTTTTTATTAAAAGGGGACATCAAACTGCCAGCCCTTAAGGCAGGGGATGCTACCGCAATAATCGTTGATTTTCTAAGAGTCTGTCCCACATTTCTTTTTGAAAAAGGGGGGAAAAGTGTGTGCGAACACCTCGTCTCAACTCTTACTGAGCAACAAATTTTAGATTTTCAAAACGACTTAGCCGATCAGGTTGTTGAAAACCTGATTTTAAAAAAAGGTTTAAAAACGAAATTCTCGGGTAGCCTTGCATGGAAAAAGGGATGCGTCAGGGCTTTTTGCTCCCTTAAAGGGGTTTTAAACGACTTAGAAATGGCCGATTCTATTTTTGCCCTTGTCACTGAATTGCATGATGAAAATCTTGATCCTCACCTTCTTCTCGATTTTTTTAGGTTCTACGGTCTCGTTTCACTAGAAAAAGCAAGAGAAACCCTGAGCTTTTTTACTAAGTTGCGGTCTATTCCGGATACTCTGCATGGTCTTCCGAAGCTTTTTCAGGAAACGTATCCCGATATCAATCTATCGTACGAAACAGTAGTAAAGTTAAAAGAACTCTTTGATGATCATGGATCACAGAACCTGTTTGATCCTAAGAAATCTCTTGGCTCCATTCAAGCCTGCCTTAGAGTTCTTGAGGCTAAGGGGTGGGATCTGATGGCGAATGACCTTAAATTTAGGGAAATTTTTTTAGAGCATCTTGGTGCCAATATATCCCCGGATGATTTACAGCTCCTTTTGGGAATTCTTGAAAAAGGGGATTTACCGGTAGACCAACCGTTTTTTCTTTCTTTTTTTGGAAATCTTTTAGGGTATGAGTCAAGCTTTACCCCAAAAAACCACAATGCAATTTTTACCTTTTTTCAAAAAATCATCGAAAAAAATGAGGAGGGGGGGGTTCTGAACTTTTTCCAAGATCCCCGAGTAAAAGGATACCTGAAGGGGGAAAATCTTTTAAGGATATCCAATGTTTCTCTCAGGATGGATATTTTCAAACGCCTTTTTTTGAGTCCCGATTTTCAACTAGATACCCAGCAGTATGCGGTCTTGACCACTTTTTTAAATAAGAAAAATTTGGATCGATTTTTCCAAGAATTTATCGAAGACAGGATACTAGTAGAGCTTTTTGCCTATCAGGAAAATCGGGAGTTTTCTCCAAGTATTTTGGAATTTATTGCAAATATTCTTGTGAATTCCAGATTGAGCGGCCGAGTTTCAAAAGAGGTTTTTGTCGATTCGATAAAAAAAGTGCTTCTGCATCCCGATTTTGAGACTCGTGACTCTAATCACAAACTGGAATTACTGATGCTTTTAGAAAATAACAGCACGGTAACGGAACCGGTTTTTTTCGAAAAGGTCTTGACCGAACTTCAAAAAGAGTCGATTGAACTGCGCCATCTTGATTGGCTTGTCGATTTAATAGAAAAAAAACAGATGCCCCAATCTCTGGAGGGCTTCATAACAATGCAGCTTTTGCTGCAATTTTTGCCTGATAAAGAGGCTAAAGGGCCCATCTTGAGGCTTTTGGCTGTTTTGGACCAAAATCCGGCACTAGAAGAGAATCAAGTACTAAAAATTGCAGAACTTATATGGAAAAAAGACCTAAGAGATCCGCAGCTTGTGGCGGAGCTCACCGGTTTTTTTGACCGTTACGCATCGACCCTTTTTTTTCCAGGCAAAAGCAAATTGTTCGACCTCGCATTTCTATTCAACCTATCACAAAGGCAGAGTTTGGAGAATGGCTTTGAGAAAATCCAAAACCGTCTGGGTGTATTTCAAAAAAATATGGGGTCTTTAGATAAGGGTGCAATCGAGAATACAGCGGAGGCCGTCACCCTTTCTCTATCAAAAGTAACAGAATTAGAAAATCTTGACACCCTTTTGCCATTATTGCCGGCCCTTTTGGCCCCCATCGAGAAAAAAAAGTCGTTCGCCTCGTCGTGGTGTAAATTACACGTGTACGGTACCTCTTTGGTGCAGTCAAAAGAGGAACGCTGTTTTTCCCCGGAGGAGGATTTGCAAGGGCTTAAGCCAAATGAGGTGGTGCCGATTCTCACATTAAGGTCCGGGCTTATCCAGAGAATAATCGAAAGTAAAATCGAGCTCTTAAAAAACTGGGGGGCATTGAGGAAGACCGCCGTTTACGTAAAAAAGTCCAATTTTGAAGTTTCGGATCCCGATTATTCTTTTTTAGACTCGATTCAAGTCCATTTTCCTCAAATGACAGATAGTTTGATCGAATTTTTGGGCCAAAACCAGCAGGTGTTGTCCAAACCCGAAAATTATTCATTTTTTTGTGATAGGGTGATAAACGAAATGACCCTTTCTATCAACTACCTAGCTCGTCTCTTCCGCACATCTAAAGTTAGAGAAGAAAAAATGCAAATTGCCTATAGCATCAGCAGCTGTGTGCAATGTGCTGCTTGCTCTTCGCAATTTTTTTCCACTGAAGATAACTTTGATCTTGAATTTATAAATGCGGCTTTGAGTGAATATGTCAAATTCCTCCCCTCTGACTACCACTACGGATGCACGAATACTGTTTTCAATGCTCTCGGATTCAGGTTAAAAAACTACCCTACGGCGTTTATTAAGCAAAAACAAGAAATTTCAGAATTTTTTAAGAACCATGTGATTCCCCATTTTTGTATAAATCCTGACCATGCGGCCAAGTTTTTAAAAGATTCGTTCAAGCTGCATGCGCAAGCGTTTAAAATAGAGGATCGGGAACTGGTTTCTATGACTACCCGATTGATAGATACTTATTTTCTGGGTTTAGAACCCTCGGTTATGAAAATGAGGGAGGACTTGTTAAGAGAAGGGGCCCATTTTTTTGCTCCGGCCTATGAAGAGATGACATTGAATCTTTTAAATTGCTTCGACAGCGCCCTCTATAACGCTGCAAAAATTGCCTATGGACACTATAGAAGGATCTTCAAAAAGAGTGTCCCGGCGATTGAAAAAGCGATCCAGTCTGACAGGGATCTATACGAATTTTCAACAAAAGATTTCGGTAAAAAGATGAAAGGATTTGAGAAAACATTTTCCGAGATAGCGAACCCGGTCGAAAAACTCTATTTTATCCAACGTTTTGGTGGAAGAATAGTCCAACTCGTCAGTGCGTCCAAAAAAGAGCTTAACAGCCGATTTTTGGAGGAGGTCTCCCAATTTCTGAAGCAAAATTTTGTCCCTTTACTCCACAGCGAGACTTTCATGGCTGGTTTAAAAAACGAGGCATCGCAAACTGCGATTATCCTATACCGCTCCTTGATAGGGGAGTCGGTCTTGAAGGTTGAATCTTTGGGGCTGACAGATCAAAAAAATCTCAAAGACGCACTAAAGGTATTACAAATCTGTTTCGATGAACTAACCACCCTCACCGAGGTGATACCCAAGCTCAACGCCCCTGTCCTCTACCCCTTTTTCATCCAGATTTTTCCTCATATAGAGAAACTTTTAAGCCTCCTGTTTACAACCTCGATTAAAAGCCGCGAGGTGGAGGTATACAAAGCTTTAATGCAAAGTGCTTCGTTGCGCTTTTTACTAAAAGGGATAGGCATTTTCGACAAAACCATGCCTGAAATAGTAGAAATCACCCAGTTTCTTTTCAATTACCTGTTTTTAATTGAGAAAGAGATCCGTAATTGCAGCTCTACAGCTGAGAGGATACCGTACCTATCTGAAAAATTTAAAATACTTATAGTCTATTCAGAACCCGATATTCTGGAAAAAGTGATTGCAAGCGACGAGGAGTACTTGTACTTTTTGGATCACTTTATTCAAATTGTGGAAATGTTCAAACATATTGAGCCCGGGGTTGAAAAGAAAATTTTCGGAAGATTTGCACCCTGGTTCAATAAAAAATTCTTTGATGGCCCACCCCCGTTGATTCAAGGAAAAATCAGGTCCATTTTAACACATATCGACCAGCACCGTTGATAGGGTGGATAGGTTCTTTTAAATAAGGCTATCGTATCAAGGTTGTTCGATAAAAATTTTCGGGATGTTTTTTAAAAAACTTTCGATACATTTTTGAAAAAAGGGGCAAAAAATGGTATCTTGTGGATCCGATTTAATTTTAAAGATGTCTATCACTTGAAGAAGGAACTTGGATATGCACGGATTTGTGATCATAGGGACCCTAATTTATGTCCTGTCTGAGGATAAAACCTCTGTATTGATGGTGCATAGACACAAAAGATCTTCGGATGATCAGCTCGGTTTCTACAACGGCCTGGGCGGAAAAATGGAGGATAAGGAGACTCTTGTGGAGTGTATGCAAAGAGAGCTCTTTGAGGAGGCAAATATTCGGGCCACTAAATTTTCGTTACGAGGTTTTGTCCACTGGGAGGGTTTTGGGAAGAGGGCTGAAACATGGATGGGGGCTGTTTTTTTAGTAGAAGAGTTTGCAGGTACCCTCCTCGACGAAAACCAGGAGGGGACCCTTGAATTTATCCCCTTGAACAAACTGGATAACCTTCCCCTTTTTGAGGGGGATAAGGCGTTTCTCTCTAAAGTTTTTGATAAAGAGGAGTCTTTATTCCATGCATTTCTTTCCTATGAGAATAAGAAGTTTCTACACGGGAGATGCACTAGGCAAGAGGATGTGGAGGAGTTCAATACCCATGCTACCGGGGATGTTTCCTTTAGTTAATTAAATATAATTTTAACAAATTGTTTAAAATTAATCTTTATGTTGATAGTTGGTAGATTATGATCTATATAATTATCTTGCTTGTCTCTTTTTTAATAGGATTTAATTTAAGCCTCATATCGGGAACCCTTGTTTTCTTACAAGATGAGACTCATAGGACCCCCTTTCAGCAAGAATTGGTGGAGGGGAGCTTTCTCATCGGCTCTTTACGGCAGATGCACTAGGCAGGAGGATGTGGAGATGACCCCGATTAATGACGACGAAATCAAGCGCATTCTGGTTGTTATGGCACATCCCGATGATTGCGATTATCAAGCAGGAGGAAGTATCGCTAAATGGCGAGAAACTGGAATCCACGTCTCGTACTGCATCATCACAAATGGTGATCAAGGTGGGGGAAAATCAGACGTTGCTGTTGAAGAAATACCAAAGGTCAGACAGCAAGAGCAGAGAGCTGCAGGAGCTGTTCTTGGCGTTAGTGAGATAACTTTTCTAAATTACCGAGATGGTTCACTATTTCCAAGTATTGAACTTAGGCGAGATATTGTTAAAGCAATTCGGATTGCAAAACCAGATCGAATGGTGGTCCAATCACCTGAGCGAAATTGGGAACGTATTTATTCAAGCCATCCAGACCATCTAGCAGCAGGTGAGAGTGCAGTTCAAGCAATCTATCCGGATGCCAGAAATCCTTATGCCTTCCCAGAATTAAAGATTGAAGGACTTGAGCCATGGCGAGTAAGAGAGGTTTTTATTACTGGCTCACCAACCCCAAATCACTTCATCGATATCACCAATCAATTTGATAAAAAGATTGCAGCGCTAAAGGCTCATGCTACCCAGACGGCTCACATCCCTGAGCTTGAATCAATTGTTAGGCAATGGGGAGAGAAAAATGCTGAGGCATATGGTTTAGCGCCAGGAAGAGTTGCCGAGGTATTCAAGGTTGTAAGCACTGATTAATTCATTTAATTGGGTAAATCTCTAATACGCATAAAATGTAAAGATTCTTCTTTGGGGCTTTTTCTCTGTAACCCTATAAAGGGAGAGCAAGCTGAGTATGTAAGCAAAGAATACTTCTCACCCTTTTTCCACATTTCGATACTGGGGGAATAATTCTAGAAAAAGATCAACATATCGTTGATTTCGTGCGTCGCAGTAGCTCAGGGGACAGACCTGCAAACTGACTATGTTGTAGGTCGCAAGTTCGACTCTCGCAAGTGACATACACTTGAGGTAGTTCAAAGGTTAGTCGCTTGGAGCCACTTCAATTTTTTAACGCTTAATCAACAAGTGCTAGTCATTCTCTCTAAAGTTTTTTTGATAAACAGGAGTCTTTATTCCATGCATTTCTTTCCTATGAGAATCAGAAGTTTCTAAACGAGAGATGCACTAGGCAAGAGGATGTGGAGGAGTTCAATACCCATGCCACCGGGGATGTTTCATTTAGTTAATTAAATATAATTTTAACAAACTGTTTAAAATTAATCTTTATGTTGATAGTTAGTAGATTATGATCTACATAATTATCTTGCTTGCCTCTTTTTTAATAGGCTTTAATTTAAGCGTCATATCGGGAACTCTTGTTTTCTTACAAGATGAGATTCTTAGGACCCCCTTTCAGCAAGAATTAGTGGTGGGGAGTCTTCTCATCGGCTCTTTTTTTGGTCTGATTTGTATAGCCTCATTTATCGATTGGTTTGGTAGAAGAAATTCCCTGGTCATCAGTTTTGCGATCTATTTTTCCGGGGCCATCCTTTTTGCTTTGTCGAACACTTTGGACGGGTTTGTTGTCGGCAGGCTCTTAACCGGGGTCGCTTTAGGGGCGAGTTCTGTAGTTGCCCCGATGTTCTTATCCGAAATAAGCCAGAAAGAAAATAGGGGAGGGATTGTCTCCTTGCACCAGCTTTTACTGACAGTCGGCATTCTAATTGGCTATATCGCAAATTATCTTGTGGATGCGTCGGGCCAATGGAGAACACCCTATGCCTTCAGCGCCTTTATTGCCGCTTTGGGATTGTTTGGGGCTGTATTGAGTAAAAGGTTCCATTTTACACATGAACCGGTCCGGGATACAAAAAAAATGATCACTTTGAACCCTGGGATCAAAAAGGCTCTGTTTTTTGGAATCATATTAGCTTCATTGCAACAGGTGACCGGGATCAACGCGATCATCTATTATGCCCCCACTCTTTTACTTCAAGAGGGGATCGCTTCAAGAGACATCGCTTTGTTCGCATCGGTCGGAATTGGGATAGTGAATTTCTTGATGACCATTTTTGCAATCTATTTTATTGACAAACTTGGGAGAAAGCCCCTGCTGGTCTACGGTTCCTGTGGGATGATAGTCGGTTTATTTTTAAATCTGTCGGGATTTTATGAGATCGGTACTCTTCTGTATGTAGCTTCTTTTGCAAGTAGCCTAGGTCCGGTTGTGTCGGTTTATCTAGCTGAAATCTACCCTGAAAAGTACAGAGGCAGATTGCTCACCGTTGCAACTTTTTTCAACCTGTTTTTCAATGCTGTCGTCGCTTTTACGTCTCTAGATATCATCTCCTATCTTGGGGTGGACGGCCTTTACGGCATATTCATCTTTTTTCTGATTTTCGGTATTTTTTTCATCTTGAGATTTCTGCCGGAAACTCGCAACAAATCATTGGAAGATATCGAGCTCTTGTTTCATTCCAATACCCAAGATGGCAAAACGAAAAGATAGCTTAGCCTACGAGATTTGGGGATTGAGCGCCCTCTAGAAATACTACGAGATATTTTTTTCAAAAAAAGCTCCATTATGCTATGTTTACTAAACAGGGCATTTTGTTACGAGGTATAGCTGTGGATTTGAAAGAGATCGAGTCAATTCTAGGTGGCAAAACTTTTGAAAAATTGATGCACTACACTCCAAGTGTGCCGAAGGAAAATCTTTTCCATCAGCCTAAACACCGGATGGAGGAGATTTATCTCAAATCGGATCGTAACCAGAATGTGATCAACAATCTTGAGCGGATTTACGGATCCGGAAGATTGGGGGGGACCGGATACCTTTCAATTTTGCCGGTTGATCAGGGGATAGAGCACTCTGCCGGAGCCTCTTTTGCCCCGAATCCCGCATTTTTTGATCCCGAAATGATCATCAAGCTCGCTTTAGAGTCGGGTTGTAACGCAGTTGCCTCCACATTTGGAGTGTTGGGATTGTATGCCCGCAAGTATGCCCACAAGATACCGTTTCTTGTAAAAATCAATCATAACCAGCTTCTAAGCTACCCAAACCAGCACGACCAGGTTCTTTTCGGTACCGTGGATGAGGCCTATCAGATGGGAGCTGCCGCAATAGGGGCAACCATCTATTTCGGTTCTGAAGAGTCGAACCGTCAAATTACAGAGATAGCGCAAGCTTTTGCTTATGCCCATGAATTGGGGATGGCGACTGTGCTCTGGTGCTACCTCAGAAATCCGGCTTTCAAGGTGGGCGACACCGACTACCATTTGGCTGCCGATCTGACAGCACAGGCTTGCCACATCGGTTGCACTATCCAGGCAGACATCATCAAGCAAAAACTCCCCACATGCAACGGGGGATATAACGCTTTGAAGTTTGGAAAAACGGATCCCCGTTGTTATAGTGAGCTTTGTAAAGACCACCCGATAGATTATGCACGCTATCAGGTGCTGAATTGTTTTGCCGGCAAAATCCCTCTGATCAATTCAGGAGGAGCTTCAACAAAAAGTGAAAAAGAGGATTTCTCCGAGGCCGTTTACACCGCTGTTGTGAACAAAAGGGCGGGCGGTACCGGATTGATTATGGGGAGAAAAGCTTTTCAAAAACCTTTCAAAGACGGGGTGAAGCTTATTGAAACGGTCCAGGAGGTCTATAAAAATCCTGGGATCACAATTGCTTGATTTCTTAGATTTTAAAGGTAATAGAATTGGGAGTGCTAAAATTTGCTACAGAATGCACTTGAACGCTTTTTGAGTTTTCTTTAACCGGAGCGTCATCACTAAGCTCGTGTATGGTATAGCTGCTTTTTTGTTCTACAGTTTTCTTTTCGGTATCAATATCTATAGATATTGAACGTTGTATTAGTTTACAGTGCATATTAGGAAACTTTGTATGTACCTGTTGACTGTGTGTAGAAAGAATCGCCTGGTTGACGGCTGCACGCAAATATCCATTTTCCGGTTCACCTTCGAATCCAAATGCATCGAGAGCTTTTTTTAGGTGTTGAAACATCTCTTCTTTGTTAGTAGCCCTTTCTTCATCAGATAAATTTTCATTCTCCTTATAAGTATTTCCAATTCGTTTTCCATCTATGAATAAATTAAGTCGATCTAGATCTTGTTCTAATTGCATGAAATCAGGCGGTGTTAATTTTAAAGAGTTGAAAGGTATTTCTTTTTGGTTTTGGGGCGGATTTAGCGTTATTTGGCGATTTGCAAGGCTTGAGAAGAGATTCGATTCGAATAGCTTAGATATTACAGCAATTATGCCCTTTACCAACAAATACAGGATACTCCCTTTGTATTCCTTGTTATAGTGACTTATAGGTGCAAATGAGGGATTTTGCTCAGATTGAAATTCATGCACAGATTGAAATCCAAATACAGGTCCATAGTCCATTTTCTTTTCCCCTCTTAAGACACAAGGCTACTTTGTACAATTATACTATATTTTTTTATTTATTGCACTTAAAATCAACCCGTTTAACAGCAGTGGGTTACAAGAGGTTTCACTTAAAAAAACCGAGGCTAAATTCATTGGTGATGGGGAGCCGGCGGCTGTCGATCGTTTTAACCCTTAAAAACCAGTCATTTAAAAAATCCTACCCTGACTCTTTGCGCCACTTGGTATTCTACTCCCCAGCCCTAAGCAGGGGTTGTTTTTATAGATTTAAAAGATGGGGTTAGTTTTCCACCCAGGACGGGGGGCATGTCATAGGGGGGACGCTCCTTTGGTCGACAAGAAAATCGAGATTGATTTCGTTCCCCTTGGGGGCAAGCCTTTGGGAGTAGATTTTAGCTGTAAGGAAGGCGATAGCGGTCACTATATCCTGCTTTTGTATTTTTATACTGTCCAGATTTCCGGAGGTGCGAATCGGCAAGACAAACGAGGGGCTCAACTGCTCAATTCCTAGAGCTTGTCTGAGAGTTTGGCCGGTTAATCCTATATAAATGGTTGTCTGGTTTGTTTTCAGATCCATTGAGCCCCACATGACAATCCAGACCTTATTGCCCACCAGAAGGTCAATTCTTGGGACATAAAGTACCCCTTGTACAACACTCAAACTAGCAGGCCTTTGCTCCATTCCGATTTTTTGATTTTCACCACAAACCGGGACACAGTAAACTAGAACAGAACCTTGGTAGCCTAAATTTAGAGCGCTAAGGACCGATTTTGTATTACCCTCCACCTTTGTGCTAACAACAAATGGGGCAACCACAACCCTGGGAAGCTGTATGTTTTCTATCTTCAAAGGAAATAGCGGAACTCTAACATCCTTTGAGGGGATATAAAAAGGGACCCAGTTTCCCTTTTGCAAGCTCACATTCTCAGATTGTATATTGCGGATGCGTCCTTTGACCGGTGCACTTAAAAAGAGGATGTTTTTTTCAATATTTGCATCGGCATCAATTTGGAATGTTTGGGATTCCAGATGGAGAGCTGCTTTACCCAGCCCCTGCGTGGCGTCGATAAACGCTGTGCCATTCAAGGTGGATCCAAAAAATAGGGTGTCTAATACGGGAAATTGATCAAATTTTAGATAGAGGCTTATGGTGTTTTCCTGAGATGGGTTGTAGATCAAGCTCAAATTCGAGTTTCCGGTGATAGGAGATCCATTTGCCTGCCTTACGGAGGTAGAGGCACTTAACTGGCCGTTAAAGGGGCCAAAAGGGCGTTTATCGATTGCGACCGTGCACTCATTAATTTCCCCCTCTATTTCCGTTTTTTGGTTTACAAACGAGATTTTTTTGGCGCTTAGTACCCCAACAAACTCCAGCTTTTTTAGATCCACATCATGAGGATAAAAAAACGAGTCGATTACCAGCTTTAAATTTCCGCCACCTCTGACTCCTATAGAGTGATCTTTCAAGAAAGGGAGTTTTGTCCAGTAACCGGTTTTAAGCTCTATAGACGAAGTTTGTTTATTCTTCGAAACGGAAAAAGCCTCTTTGGAGTAGGTTCCATAGAGTTTTACCTTCACCTGAGGGTTTTCAGCGAAGATCTCAGTATCGGCAACCTGACGCCCCTTCGATTTAAACTTCAAATCGATAGATTCTCCAACAAAATCGGCAAAAAGGGGATCGAAAAATTTCACCGGAAGATGTTTCCCTTCGCCTCCAACATCAAGATACGATAGAAGGTTGTTTTGGATTTGAAATTTGCCCTTGGAATCCATGAAGCCCTTTTTACCTTGGGTATCGTTGAAATCGAAAAAAGTTTTATATTCGATCTTGGTTAGATCCGATCTATTTTTTAGATCTAGCCGTATATTTCCCCCTAAAATGTCCATCTTGGGATCTTGAAGAGTGCTTTTAAGAATATCAGCATGGCATGAAAGCTCGCCCCCCTTGTCCTTTTCCCAAGAAAATGAGGGGATGACTCCAGATAGCGCAACCCCTTGAGGTGTGGTCAAAAAGAATTGTGATTCCCTTAACGAGGTAACCTCTTCAAATCTATCTTCGAATTTCCAGGCAGACTGAAAAGATCCGTTGGGAGCCTTCAGATAAAAGGTGCTAATCTTTAGTTCCTCGAATGACCCTTCGAAATTCCCTTTAAAATTCCCCTCTTTAAAAAGCTGCTTGGTATACGGCCCCTCAACAGCGCTGAAGTCCACATCAAAATAACCTGTAATTGCGGAGTCGAGTTGTTTGTTTAGGGAAATATTTTGTATGAATAATTTCGTTTTATAACCGTCCTTGCTGAAGTCAAAAGGGGACTGCCCCCCCTCAACCGAAAAGGCAATACCCTCCTTTTCTTTCAAAAACGATTTGATTTTGTATCCACCCCACGCGGAGCTGAAGCTCGCCTCCTCTAAAAGGGTCAGATCGGCCCCTTCGATTTTTACACGAAGCGAGGGGAGTTCAAGTTTTTCTGCTTGGATTGACAGATTGAGAATAGGTTCTTCCAAGCTACCGTTTAAAGAGACTGTTGGCCCAAGCTGGAGAAGATAAGCGCCGTTTTTTACAAGCTGTCCCCATGATGTAGAGATGTTGATGAATTGGAATTGGGTAGCATTACGCAGGGTTTTTATGGACAACGACCCCTTTTTTTGAGGCTGTATTAATTGGGAGTCCAAAGTATAGTTTTTGAATTTTCGGTCTAAATAAAAAGATTGAAAGCCGAGCGTTTCACCCTGCTTTGTCTTCAGCTTTAAGGGGTTTTGCAGACTAAAGGACCAATCTTCATTCGATCGGATGGCTGCGGCTATTGAAGAGGGATTCGAAATAGAAAAATCAAGGTCGAAAAGTTCCACGAGGCCGTTTGTAAAGGTGTAATTGAACGTGGAAGCTCTAGTGAATGAGAAGCCTTCGGAATCAAAATTGCATGCTGCATTGAGATTGAGTAGAGGGGACTCGATTTCGACCGACGCCATGAGGGAGGGGTCAAACTGGGTTTGAATTTTGGCGGAAATCGATTCCCCAAGTAAAGAGCTAGCTGTTTTGGACCAAAGCAAAGGGAATTTTTTCGATGTAAAAAATAGATAACCGCTCATATTGTTTGAAAATTGCAGTATCTGTGGGATGTCGTCGGACCAATCAGAATCTATTTCCAATTTTGTATCTAGGGAAAATTCCCCTTTTATTTTCTCAAACTCACACCTGGATTTGAGGTTTGCCTCAAAAGATTTTTTTTTGTACTGTATAAAACCGTCGATAGGTGAAAAATTGGCCCCGTTGTACTCAATAGAGCCGTTTACAAAATGTACTCTAGGGGTGTAGCTCTCACTGTACGACCCCTTTTTTTCACTATTTACCCCTTCGATCTTTTTAAGCAGGGTCCCTTTTAGTTCAAAGAGATACAAATCGGTGAAGCGATAAAAAATAAGTGCCCAATAGATGCCGGCATCAATTCTTATCTTTTCAATCGATGCGTTAATCTCGTCCGATTCTATCCGTACTTCTTCAAGATATTGGGTACCAAAAGGGGCAAGATGCATCTTTTCTATCCTGACTAACCCTTTTGCCGATCCGGATAGGATAGTTTCGACTAAAGATTTTGGGATGAGATAGGGGAGGGCGATTCCTAAAATAAGTAGAAAAAAAAGGATGAAAAGGGTTTTTTTCTTTAATCTTGAAACCATAGGTGGGCTCTATCTCTTAAATGCTTGATAACGACCTTTTTAAGGGTTTGTCAAGGAAATAGAGAGATAATAAAATTAAAGAGGCTATTCTACCGTTACCGATTTGGCAAGATTTTTAGGATGGTCTATGTCGTGCCCTTTTTTTAGTGCGCTATAAAAAGCGTAAAGCTGTAGCGCTACAGCGTACAAAATCGGCAGCAGCTGCTCCGGGATCGGCGCCTCGATAGAAAAGCTATAGTCGGGGGATATTTCGTCTAAATTTTGATCTTTTTGATGGACTGCGAAAATTTTTCCGTTCCTTGCCTGGATCTCCTGGACGTTGGAAATTGTCTTAGAAAATGTCGATCTATTCCCTAAAAGCGCTACGGTGAGGGTTTTTTCATCAATCAGCGCCAGAGGTCCATGTTTCAATTCTCCTGCCGGATAGGAGAGGCTGAAAGTATAATTTAGTTCTTTCAGTTTCAAAGAGGATTCCATAGCAGTGTAGTACATATACTGGCGTCCAATAAAAAGAATTTTTTCAAATCCTTGCGTCTCGGTTGCGATCGCCTCGATAAGATGTTTTCTTTGCAGCAAAGATTCAATCAGTGATGGCAAAGTTCTTAGGTTTTGAATCCAGTTGTTCTCAAAAGGGAGGGATCCGTTCCGTAACTGGTACATCTGCAAGGAAAGTAGGTACAAAAGGAGGAGCTGGCTTGTGAAGGCTTTGGTAGAGCAAACGCTGATCTCCTGACCCGCCTGTGTCATTAGATGAAAATCCGAATCCCTTATGATCGATGAATACGGAACATTTGTGATACTTAATACTTTCGCCTTGCGCCTTTTGGCCTCTCTAAGGGCCGCTATTGTGTCGGCCGTTTCTCCGGATTGAGAGATAGCGATCACCAAGGTGGTCGCATCGCTTACAGATTCTCTATAGCGGTATTCGGAGGCAATATAGGCTTCGGAGGAAATCCCTACAAGCTCTTCAAGAAAATGGGCTGCTATGCAGGCGGCATGGAAAGAGGTCCCGCAACCAATCAGGGCGATTTTAGATACCGTTTCAAATGTCTCTTCAAAAGCCTTAGGTAGATTTAAAAGAACCCGATTCCCTTCAAGATCGTACCTCCCTTCCAAAGTTCTTCTAATTGCGCTTGGCTGCTCAAAGATCTCTTTAAGCATGAAATGGGAGTATTCCCCTTTGAAATGGGGGGTGTCTTTCACGGTGAAAGGCTCAAACTTCGGAAAAATTTTAGAGGAATCCTTATCAAACAATTGGATCGCATTCTCATCCAAAAGGGCGACCTGGTTGTCCTCCAAATCCAAAGTCAAAAACTCTCCCTCATAAAGGGCGTTCCTATCCGAAGTGACAAGAACCTGTCCGAGAGTTACGTCTTTTGCTATGGTGAGGGGTTTATCTCTTTTTGTGACGATGAGGGTGTCAGGGTGGTTTTTGTGGATACATGCAATCGCAAAGCTTCCGTCAAGGCGTGCCAATAATCTTTGCATGGTACCTAGAAGGTCCCCATCGTAGAAATCGGTGAAAAGATGGGCAATCACCTCAGTGTCTGTTTGCGATCTAAATAAAACACCCTTTTTTTCAAGCTGCAATTTGATCTCGAAAAAATTTTCGATGATCCCGTTGTGGACCAAAGCTAAATTATTATCACTGTCGACATGGGGATGGGCATTCGCCTCTACCACGCCCCCGTGGGTAGCCCATCGGGTGTGGGCAATCGAGATGGTTTTCAGGTTTTTGAGATGGGATATTTTTTCTTCAAGAAGATGGACTTTTCCGGTGCTTTTAACAACTTGAAGGGCCCCTTGTTCAAAAAGAGCGATTCCGGAAGAGTCGTAGCCCCTATACTCAAGTTTTTTCAAACCTGCAATACATTGATCCACGCTAGAGGAAAAGATCTTTCCGCAGACACCAAAAATTCCACACATAGGAAATGTTCTACCCTACCGGATCTGAAAAAGTAAAGAGAATATTCATCACTCTTAAAGGATTACAGATAATAGAAATAGGATTTATATTTTACGGCACTTCAAACATAAAAAAAGGGGGAATTCTCTGCGGGCCCTATTTTCCATCGACGATTTGGGTCCTGTGCTGGTTTTGTTGGAAACGAGCTCTTCGATCAAAAGGATCGAGAAACCGGCTTCTTGTAACCAGCGGCTCAAAAGAGAGAGAGAAAAATGGTGGTGAAAAACCTTTTTTGTCTCTTGCTTTGAGGGGTGTATTTCAATCGGAATCAAATTTTCGGACATATAGGATTCAATTTTCCGGTACTGGGTTTTTTTGCTCTCGTCGATCCCCCAGCCCGATTGGCGCGGAATTCTATAGCAAGGATGATTGAGGACTATCCAAAGCTCCTTACCGGGCTCGAGGAGAGTATAGGCATTTTTCAAAGCCGCCAACGGGTCTTTCATGTCTTGCAACGAGAGTAAGAAAAGGGCAATGTCATGGAGATCGTCCTTTTTTTTCATCGGGGTGGTGAGGTCTTGTACAAAGCAGTTCGCAACACCGCGCCCTTTTGCAGCTTGAACAAGTGATTTGGAGGCGTCATAACCTGTATAGATCCAGTTTTCGGGTATTTGCGAGGCAAAAAAGGCCTGGCCACAACCCAGATCTACAATTTTTTGGGCAGGTTTTTGGAACCAGGTTTTAAGAAAGGGGATGATCACCTCCTGATGATAATAATGGCCTGCATCGCCTACGAGCTGATCGTACCATTTTGCCCCCTCTTCCCAGCCTGCGCTCTTTTTCCCCATAAAACTTCCTGTACCTTTTCCATTTTTTTAAATTCAAATTAGGATCAAACCTTTTTTCGTTAAGACATCTTCATCTTTTTACCGCCGCTATGTATAGCCCTGTAAAAAAACAGTTCAATCCTAATTTGAAACAATACAAGGCTCGATTTCTAAAAAACTCATTTTCGATAGAGGATCAGTATAAAGTTTATGGGGATTCTAGGGAACTTCGGAGCGAATTTTTTTAACCCCTCCTTTAGATAGCTTTAGATTTTTTTATTTGTCTAGGGTCAGGTCTGTCTTGAGTACAATTCTGGCGTCTAGAATTAAAAACTCTTTTTGAGTGGCAATCATCGGGTTGATGTCCAACTCGACAATATCGGGTTGAGATGCGATAAAAAGGGAGAAAAGGCTAAAAAATTCTGCCAATTTCTTTTTGTTGACCGGCCCTAAATTTCTATAGCCGTCTAGGGCGTGGTCGATTTTAGTTTTCTTGAATAGTTCTAGAGCTTCTTCGGGTGAGAGAGGAGGGATGGCGAAAACGACATCTTTATAAAGTTCAACAGCGATTCCCCCCGAGCCGAAAGTGACCAGCGGCCCCGCCATAGGATCTCGAATCATCCCGAATAAAAGCTCAATCCCCCCCTTAAGGTTGCACATTTTCTGTACTGTAACACCTTCGAAACCTTCCTTGATCTTATTTTGAATCTCAAGAAACGCCTTGTGAACCTCTTCTTTATTTTTAAGGTTTAACAGAACACCCCCCACATCGGATTTATGGGTGATGGTCGTAGAATTGAGCTTCACTACGCACGGAAAACCTATTTCTTCCGCCATTTTTTGAGCTTCAAGAGCGGTTTTCGCAAGCAGTGTCTTCACAACCGGGAGGCCGGCACGCTCTAAAAGCTCCTTTGATTCGTATTCGGTTAAAAGTGTGCGCGTTCCTGTGAAGGGGAGGGGTATTTCTTTGGGCAGCTTCTTTCCCATAAGAGAGGGGGTGGTATGCGCCTTATCCATCCTTTTTTCGTGCCCGATGATTTTCGCCAGGATTTTTGCACCCCTGTCCGGTGTTGGGAAATGGGGGATGAGGTGTTTTTTGAGAAATCTGACACCCTCAAGCGTCTGTTTTTGGCCCACAAAACTTGCCACAACTGGGATTTTCCCTTTAATTTGCTGGACTACCTCGGCGATTTTAACAAAATCGGTCATCGACTGGGGCGAACCTATAATTAAAAGGGCATCGATTGAATCTGAGTCCTTTAATTCTTCCCATGCCTTCCTATAAGCCTCTTCCGTTGCGTCCCCCAAAACATCAATAGGAGGGAGCGCTTTTGCCCCGTTGAGTTCAATCGCGTCGGTAGTCAAAACACCCATTCCGCCTGCATTTGTGATGATACCTATTCTGTCCCCTTTTGGGGTCGCTTCTAAAGCGTAGTAGCTAAACAGATCAAAGAACTCCTCCATCGTTTCAGCTCTTAAGACCAACCCTTTTTCAAAGATGGCCTCCACTGCCGTGTCAGAACCCACTAGGGATCCCGTATGGCTTGCTGCTGCTATGCGGGCCGCTTCACTTCTGCCAGGTTTAATCGCTACAATAGGTTTTTTGAGTGCGGTGTGTCGGCAAATACGTATGAATCCCTCTGCGTCGCCGATCGTTTCCATGTACAAAAAAATCGTGTGTGTTTTCGGATCATTTGATAGATATTCGATACAGTCTTTAAATTCTAAATCCGACATAGAGCCAACCGAAATAAAGGCGCTGAACCCAATCCCCATATCGTTAGCGTAGTCAAGCATCGAGGTGCACATAGCGCCCGACTGGCTTATAAATGCCACGCCCCCCGCCAAAGCACGATTTTTTGCGAAGGTCGCGTTCAAATTTGAATAGGGGGACATAACCCCAAGACAGTTTGGCCCAATAATTCGTATCCCGTATTCTTTTGCCAGGGCTAAAACTCGAGTCTCCAGCTCCAGCCCACTTGGCCCCATCTCTTTGAAACCGGCGGAAATGATAATGGCACTTTTTACCCCCTTTTTTCCTAGTTCGGTAATGGATTGAGGGACAAGATCCGCTTTTATAGCTAAGATGGCAAGATCCACATTTTGATCCATTTCCAAGATGGAATTCAGGCAAGGGTGGCCTAATACCTCTTTTCTTTTGGGATTTATAAGGAAGAGCTTCCCTTCAAAATCGAGAAGATTTTCAACGATCGCACGCCCGACGCTCCCCTCTTTTTCGGTTGCGCCGACAAATACGACCGAGTGCGGATGGAGGAATGGGGACAAAGCATGCATATCCTTTAAATAGCCCAACCCGGAATTATTTAATATATAAATTTATATATCACTTCATACCAAAGGGTTGTAAGGCGATCTAAAGGGGCTGATCTTAGGAAACTGCTTGGAATGAGCAAAAAATTAATTTTTCTTCAAGGCGCCGGCAGTCAGGATATAGTTCATAGCCTGCTCAATGGTGAGGTTGACAGGTTGTATTTTCTCTTTTGGCAAAATTAGGGTATATCCACCTATTTGATAACTCATCGGGAAATAGACGATCACCTCATTTTCGTTCCCAATCGGGGGTTTAGGAGATTTGTCGGTTAAAAAACCTATGAGGCGGAATTCACCAAACTGCACCTCGACGACAACACTTGCACTCTCCTCTTTTTTTCCAAAAAAGCTCAATAGGTCTTTTACTGAATTATAGAGTGTTTTAATAAGGGGAATTTTCGAGATGAGTTTTTCCATGTACTCGTAAATAAGTCGTGAAAGCCAGTAATTAACCAAAAAACCGACGATGAAAATACCCACCACGATGATGAGGACACCCATCCCGGGGAAATAGAGATCGGGCCCCAAAAGGAAAACAAGAGGTTTCTTCAAGATCCCTTCAGCAAAGTCAAAAAGCCAAATAATCAGCGCAATTGTTAAAACTATAGGGGCTAAGGTAAAAAGCCCCTGCATAAATATTCTTCCCATAGATATGATGCTACTTAAATCAGGTTTTTTTTGGTACCCGGGAGGTTAGATGAAAAACTATTTTTTTAAAATTTTGAAGCATGGAATTGTTTTATTTAGTGGAGTTTGCATGTCATTATCGGCAAAACCAATCATAGTATTGGAAACAAATCAGGGAAATATCGAATTGGAGCTTAAACCTGAAGTCGCCCCCAAAGCCTGTGAAAATTTTCAAAAACTGGTGCAAAAAGGGTACTATAATGGGGTCACATTTCACCGTGTTATCCCCAATTTTATGATCCAATCCGGGGATCCGACGGGGACAGGGGCCGGTGGCGAATCTATTTTCGGGCGCCCATTTGTGGATGAGTGCACCTCAAAGGTCCTTTTCACGAAAAAAGGACTTTTGGCTATGGCAAATCGAGGTCCAAATACAAACGGAAGCCAATTTTTCATCACAACCGTACCTACCTCTTTCTTGAATGGGAAGCACACAATTTTTGGAGAGGTTATTTCGGGTTATGAAGTAGTCGAAAAGATTGAAAAATCCAAGACAAGAAACGATAGACCTATTGAAAAACAAGAAATAATCAAAGCGTACGTAAAATCGTAAGTGGAACCCTTTCGAAACTTTTTGGGGGATTGGTAAAGGGATGCTTTGTTGATTTCAAAGAAGTTTCGAAAGGGGACTCGCTCCCTTTTTGGAGTGCATCAAGAAAAAAAGAGAAGTTTCATGCGTTTTATATATTTAATCGTAACCCTTGTGTTTTTTGGCCTAGGTACTCTGTATTTCCTTTTTAGGAATGAGGTGGACTTTGCAACGCAATGTGCACTTTGCAGCCACGTCCTTGCCGAAGAGCGTACTGTTATAAAGGTTGTGTACCCGGGAAAACCTTTGGTTGAGGGGCATTTCATTCTATTTACTCATAGGCATGTGGGTTCTTTTGACGAGTTTACCCAAGAGGAAAAATCGAGCTTAGTCCGTTATTTGGGTACGATCGATAAAATGTACTTAAGTGAATTCGGGTCGATCGGACATAGCCAATCTGGCACTCTATCTACCTCTGGACACCTTTTTTTTGATGTAGTCCCCAATAAAGGTTTTACAAGATACATCCTTTTTCAAATGTATCGGATGCTGAGAAATTTTAATCTTAAAGGGGCGCAGCTATTTTTAGATTGCACGCCTGTCGATTTTCAAAATGAAAACTTCTTAAATAAAGAGAGTTTAGGGGCACAAGCCACCTAGATTCACCCAATATTTTGAATATCTGTATAAAAATCGGCACCCAAAACCATCGAGGCTGGATGAAGAGCCGATTTTTCATTCAAGACCTTGATGAGCATCTCTTTTTTTTCCTCGCCCAAGACTAAGAAGAATTTGTGTTTGCAATATTCCATCGCCTCAAGGGTAAAAGTCATCCTCTCGTGGTTAGCACCGGGAGCTGGCACAACCAAACGCTGCTTTTCCGTTAGCACAGGGGAACCGGGAAAGATGGAGAGTGTATGGCCGTCTGCCCCCATACCAAGTAGGCAGACATCAAGATAGGGTCTGATAAGACGTTCATACGTATAGCAATTGGTATCGGGATCATTATCAGAGGCCATCCGGTGTACGTTTTGTTCCAATAGCGGGAGATGGTGGAGCGCTTCCATCGCATTTTTGTAATTACTATCGGGGTGGTCGCTTGGAACTTGTCTCTCATCGGAAAAAAAGATCTGTACTTTAGACCAATCCAGATCATTTGGTTGAAATGAGCGGTACAAATCCATCGGGGTCTTGCCACCGGACAAAGCGATTCTAAAACAGCCCCTCTCTTTAATGGCTTTTACCCCTTCAAAAAGAATTCTTTGTTTTAGTGTTAAAAGGGTTTCTGCAGCCGATGCGGACTGCACCAATCTTTTTGCTGGCAGGGTTGAAAGTTGTTTGAGCGCCTTTATTTGCACCTGGTTTGTTTGATCATATTGGAGTTGGCGCATCAAACTCAGACCGATATGCAGGTCATCGGTATTAAAACTTGCAGGGCCGGAGGAGCTAGTTTCAGACTTGATCGATGTGAGAATCTTGTCGGGTTGCTTAGGGTCCCTTTTAAGAAGGAAAGTGTGGGTTGGCCCCACCATTTCCAATTCAAGAATCTTCCCTTCACCAAGATCCTTCATATTTTCGCCCTGTTCTATCACTGCAACGGCACTCTCATAGACGATTTTTGTCCGGTGATAGGTATTCATTTTGAATAACGGTTTAAGTTTACCCCAGATGGCAAGCCATTCAGCCAGGTAGAGGGATTGGATGGGCACCTCACTGCATCTATACAAGCAGGGGTTATAACGGATCTTAAGAGTGTGGTACTTATTGATGATAGGGGCCAATTGGGGAGCCGTGAGCTCTTTGATCAGAATTTCTCTGATCGAGAAGGCTCTTGTGTAGCTGAGATCACCAACCGATACCCGTTGGGGGACTTGATTGATGTAAGACAAAACAAGATCTGGAGAAGAGGCATACTCGGAGTCAAAAATAATTCGGGATGCTATGTTTTTGAGGGCTTCAAAAAAAGGCCTATGTTCCTCATTTTTTTGCCAAATCACCAAAAAAACATCTAATTTGGGCAGGGCAAATTTACTTAACGAGGTAGCAAGCCTCTCTTTTTGGTTAGGTGTAAATTCTATTTCGATGAATTCGCAGAACCGATTGGATCCTTTTGTCGTCTCTAAAAAAGTAAGTTTGGCTTTCAAAAATTCCCGGTCGGCATTTGCCTCCTCTTTAATCAGAATATAGCGGGACGGGTACTCGGTAATGATAGTTTTTGTGAAAGATTCAAGGTAGTAGAGGTGGTCATCCGGTTTTGCTATAACAAATATTGTGGAGTGGCCAATCGTTCTTTGAGATGTTGAGCCTAAAAGCTTGAATATATCCCGGATTTCAATCCATTCGCCGATCATATGACTAGGTAATGCCCCTCTAAAAACACTTTCTTCATAATTTCCGGCCAAGAGCCTGCAGGATAGAATTCCTCCGTTGAAAGGTTCTCTTCTTTCCATTTTTGGATAATAGGATCAAAAAGTTCCCAGCTAGCAATCAACTCTTCTCTATCGGTAAACAACGATCTATCTTCGCTCATCGCATTGAAAATAAGGGTTTCATAGGCCTCGGGTATCGATTCGATACTAAAATAATCATCGTAGTAGAAATCAAGTTTTACAGGTTTGAGACTAGTTTTCGCAGGTACCTTTGTCCGGATGATGATCGAAATCCCCTCTTTGGGTTGAATCTGTATGGAGATGATGTTTTGCTGCGAGGACTGGGGAAATAGGGAGAAGGGGGCTTTTTTCAATACAATGTTCACTTCAGTATACTTGCGTGGCAAGGCTTTTCCTGCAAACAGGTAAAAAGGGGTGCCCCCCCATCGAAAATTATCCACGAAAAGGCGAAGCCCTACAAAAGTGTCGGTATCGGAGTTTTTCACCCTCTCATCATCTCTATACCCTTTCACCTCATCGGTATTGATATACCCTTTTTTGTATTGGGCACGCACGATCTCATCAATTTGTTTCACTGATTTGAGAAGTTTCGATTTTTCCTGATGGATATATTCCGCCTCATTCTTGCTTGGGGCCTCCATAGCTATGAATGCAAGAACTTGCATCAGGTGATTTTGGCAAAAGTCCCTCAGACACCCCACCGAGTCATAGAATTCCACCCTGTCTCCAACAACCAGGTCTTCAGCCGCCACGATTTGGACCGACTCGACGAATTGGGAGGTGAAGATGTGATCGATGAAATGGTTGGAGAAACGGAAAGCAAAAATATTCTGGACCGTTTCTTTTCCAAGGTAGTGATCGATCCGGTAGATTTGCTCCTCAAACAAGATTTTTTTCAATTCCTGGTCGAGAGCTATAGCAGAAGATAGATCGGTGCCAAACGGCTTTTCGATGATAATATTTGCAAAAGATTTGGCCCCTTTATCATGTAAGAGGCCTATCTCTTTAAGTTTTTGAGGGATGATCGTGAAGTAAGAGGGGGCTACCGCAAGATAAAAAGTTCTGTTTTCCTGTGTTCCAAAGGAGGGCTCTTTTTCGCTTAAGATTTTTTTTAGCGGGGAGTAATCTTTATCGATATCGAGTGAAAGATAGAAAATTTTTTCCGAAAATTCCCTGCGTGAAGAGTGATCTCCTTTTAACCTTGCGAACTCCTGCAGCCTATCTTCAACGTATTTTCTAAATTCTTCATCGGTGTTATTTTTTCTCCCTAGGCCTATGATGCAGAACCGGGAGGGGAGTTTTTTATCTAAAAAAAGGGCAAATAGGGCAGGAAATATCTTTCTTTTTGCTAGATCTCCTGTGGCGCCAAATAGGACGAAGCACTGCGGTTTAGCCACATTTTGACGCGCTATGAGTTGGGTAAAATCTTCTAAATGAGACATTCCAATGGTGCTTTTTATGGTCTTATCTGAACCTTAAACGGTTTAAGATTTTTACTGCAATAGGTAGAAGAGAGAAGGATGCGTTTGGACTAAAAGTAAAAAAAAACCGAAGCTAAGCGGGGGAGTTTTTTTTTCTTTCAAGAAAGGTCGTGAGAATGTTCACCGCCGCCGCTTGATCCAAAAAAAGCTTCTGTTTTTTTCTGGAAAAACCATGCGAGCGGTAGGAATGCTCCGCTATTTTGGATGTAAGCCGTTCGTCTATGAGATGGATAGGACCCAAAAAGAGTTTTTCCAGGTGCTCTTTGAATTGGCCAACTTCTATACAAAGGGGGCTGATTTTTCCATCCATGAATAGGGGCCAACCTAGTACTATCTCCTTAATACCCCCTAATTGCTCTACTTTTTGAAAGACTAGTTCTGCTGCTTTGGGGCAAACTCCTTTGTGCTCTATGGTGCAAAGAGGGAGAGCCATTGAGGCGACTGTTGAAGAAATTGCCAACCCGATCCTTTTTTTTCCATAGTCCACTGCAAGAATACGCATCTATGTTGTGGTTGCCCCGCACTCAATTTTGGACCTCGACTGCTCTAGGGCAGCTTGAACGAATGAGAAGAAGAGGGGATGGGGAGCAAAAGCTTTAGATTGGAATTCGGGGTGAAATTGGACGCCGATATACCAAGGATGCTCTGAGATCTCTACCATTTCAGTCAAACCGGTCTCCGGGTGTCGACCGCTTATCTTAAGGCCCGCGCTCTCTAGGGAGTTTATATAGTCCTGGTTCACCTCGTAGCGGTGCCTATGCCTTTCTTGGATGAGATCTTTTTTGTAGATTTCATGGCAGCGGGTCTGTTTTTCAACTAAACACGGATAGCTCCCTAGGCGCATAGTGCCGCCCAATTGTGTGACATTTTTACATTCGGACAAACTCAAGACTACCGGACAATCGGTGTCGGGCGCCATCTCAGTAGAATGGGCGGTTTTTAAACCAAGAACAGTGCGTGCATATTCAATAGTCATTACCTGAAGGCCTAGGCAGATCCCGAAACAGGGGATGAGGCGGGTGCGGGCATGAGCTGCCACCTGAATCTACCC
>JBEIFH010000017.1:0-31691 GCA_040382515.1 Chlamydiia bacterium
GTTGGCTAACTCCCTCATCGGAGGTAGTTGCAGTGATCCAAATCTCATCCTTATGATTTTGATTTGGTTTCAGACCCTTATAAAGATCTTCTGCACCCTCAACCGTTGTGAGCATCAGAATCTTAAGGGATTGCTCGGTCTTATGCTCGTACCATGTTTTTGCGACGGCATCATAATTCTTTTTCAGGGTTTTGATGTTATTTGGGTACACCTTCAATTGGCTGACAAGCGCCTCACCCTGTTTTTTCGTATCATTAAAAATCTTTAACGACTGCAGACGTTGTTCTACGTCCTCTTCTTTTAGGCTATAGACAGTTTTGTAAAATCTGTAGAGTTCAGAGTTTTGAATGAGAGGTTTGGGCTGTGTAGGATCGATCACTTCGGTAATTTTATTTTGCTCCAAAGAGACTAATCGATTGACCAGTTCTACGACAATTTCATGATCCAAAGCTGTTTTTTTAGCCAAAAGATCCGTGTCATCCAATATCGCATACAAAAACATCTGATAATCGGCCGCTTCCCTTTTTGAATCGCACCAACCAATCTGCATTGCCCGCGCGATCCTCTCCTCCAGGACCCGCTCCAAAATCCTCAGCTGTCGGTTGTCAGACACATTTTTTGCCCCCTCTAAAAGAGCGGTGTTGAGCTGCTCTTCTGTCGGCCCATCGGTCACCAATTTTTTATTAATGTCAAAAGCTAATTTAGCCCCAATCACATTTGAGGACTGCACATCCATAGTATAGATAGTGGCTACTTTTTGAGTTTTGACGTCCGTTTTATGGTGGTCTATTATGGCTGCAATCTCCATGTAGCGGGGAATCCCTATCTCGTTAGGATTACTGAAGTCTCTCAAAACAACAAACCCTTGGGTAGGACTGCGCAATCGGGAGGAGTAGATCACCCCTTCGACTTTATTGTCTCTTGTAACAAAAATTGCAGACCGGTCTTGAATGCGCAAATTGATCTCTTCAATCGTTGTACGGGGATGAACGGAACTCTTTTTCTCCTCATAGACTTTCTCCTTGACCATCAGGGCAATAGAAAACGTATCTATATGCGAGCGTAATTTTCTAAAAGCATCCGAAAGAAGATTAAAAATCTGCTCCAGATCACCTATTTCACCCTTTTTATGCTGCTCGACAGCCGCATGAAACCGGTCAAATCCAAAGGAATAGGTCCTGTCCATTTTTTGCATGAAATGGAGAATTGAGGACTCCAGTCCATGCTCCACATCTAAAACCTTTTCAAGAAAGGTGTGGAGATAATTTTTCCTTTTCAGAGCAAATTCCTGCACAGGCTCAAGCTCTTTAAATCGGGAGTTCAAAAGCCTTTTCACATCCCCCTCTTTAGATACGAGAGCTTGAAAAAAAGCGTTTTGGGCCCAGCGTATACAGTGGTTGAGGCTGTCCGTTACCAATCGGACCTTCTCAACATCTTCCGGAAGCCATCCACCGCAAAAATTCCCCTCTTTATCCACAACGCAGCAGGCATGCTTTGAACTTTCGGACGAAACATCCAGAGTTTTGTCCTCTAAACGGTGAATTTTCAACCCCTCGGTTGTAGCCAAATCCAGGGCTGCCAAGGTGAGCTCTGACCTGTTATCTGCAAGGACCTGAAAAAAACTAGGTCCGTAGGTTTTTAAAAAAAGGAGTTTTACCTCAAGGATCTCCTCTGGAGCATTTGGAACATTCCAATGGTGCAAATTTTGGGACACATCCATTTCAAATGCATCCATCCATCCGTTGAATGAGCTCACAACAGTATCGATATCGGGGCTCAGGTGTGCAGTCACAACAACAGATCCGGGCATCTGCCCGTTTGCTGCGACTGGAAAAAGAATCTGAGAGGCCTCCTTGGAGGCTTTGCGTCCCATGATCTTCTGCCGGATCTCCATCTGTTTTTCTTTGGAGAGGTTGCTATGGTTTTTCAAATAGAATTCATAATCACAAATCGAAATCTGCATCCCTTCGGACCGCTTCCCCTCCAGATGTTTCACCACCTCTTTAAGAAGAAAGCAAGGGGCAGGTTGTTGAAGTATGTACTCTGTAATGGTTTGAAAAACGTGCAACATAATTTAACTCGTCGACATTTTGTCTAGATAGTTTATGGCTCAAATTCTTGTCGATAAGAACAAGCTTAAAAAGAAAGAGAGCCAAAAATTCTCTCTTAAAAAGAAGATAAAAAATTGAACCGAGCAGGACTCGAACCTGCGACCTACTGCTTAGAAGGCAGTTGCTCTATCCAGCTGAGCTATCGGTCCGTAGAGGTGACAACATCCGTTCTTTGTTTTCTTAGAGCAAAGCCCGGTCATCACCTTTTCTGCACTATATTAGAGAATCTCTTGATTCGAATGCAAGGGTAAAGTTATGCTCTCAAATGTCTTTATGTCGAAAGCACTTTATACAGAACTGACTGAACAATTTTTTGCAATCCTGGGCCCTTGTGTAATCGAGTCGGAATCGCACACCCTGTATATGGCAGAAGAAATCGCACATCTTCGTCAAAAAACCGGTATCCCTATAGTTTTTAAGGCAAGCTTTGACAAGGCAAACAGGACCTCTTTCCACAGTTTTAGGGGTCCCGGTATCGATGAGGGTTTACGCATTCTAGAAAAGGTAAGGAAAAACTTTGATCTTCCGGTAACAACCGATATCCACGAGACACACCAGGCCTCAATTGCAGCTTCTGTTGTCGACATTTTGCAGATTCCCGCATTTCTATGCCGACAGACGGATCTGATTGTCGCGGCAGCAGAAACCCAAAAAATCCTTTCTATCAAAAAAGGGCAGTTTGTAGCACCTCAAGATATGTCTCAAGCTGTGGAAAAGAGTCGATTGGCGGGCAATGAAAAGATTTTTTTGATTGAGAGAGGGACCACCTTTGGGTATAACAACTTGGTCGTAGATATGCGTTCTTTTCCGATGATGAACCCTTTTGCGCCCACCATCTTCGATGCCACCCACTCTCTGCAGCTTCCCGGCAAGGGGGGCTCGTTTACCTCCGGGCAAAGAGAATACCTACCCCAGCTTGCTTTTGCAGCCGTGAGCGCAGGGGCCAAAGCCCTTTTCCTCGAGGTCCATAATAATCCAAAAGAAGCTAAAAGCGATGCGGCTACGGTCTACCCCCTTGATCAGGTGGAGCCCCTTTTGCTTAAAGCCCATCACTTCAGCCTCCTTGCAAGAGATTTTTATCAAAATCATTTGTCGCAAAGTGAGGATTTGTGCACCTCAAAACCTTCTTAGGTCTATTAGCCTGGTTTATTTTTTTAGGGGTACTCTTTTCGATTTCTTTGACGGACGAGACGATTGCCACCGACGGATTGGATAAAAAAGTTGAACCTAGATTTTATGCCGGATCCATTTTACGAAGATCTCAGGGTCTACCCAATAATTTCTTTATGGAGGCAAAACAGGTAGAAAACACCTTGCAGACGGAGTATTCGTTTGATGTCCACGGTGGGATGGATCGGTTCGAATTTTTTTGCGATAAGCTGACGCTTGATCCCAAAACGGGTTTTTTGTTTGAAGGAGATGTCCGGTTCATTGATAAGCACGATGAAAAAATTCTTTTTGCCCCGTATGCAAAAATGGCTCCTGATGGAAGTTCATTAAAGATTTACGACAACCCGATTATCATCCAAAAAAAAGGGGCCCAATCGAAAATTAGAGCGAAAAGCGTCGTCTACCAAAAAACATCAGACGGCTTCGAGGCCTCTTTGGAAGGGCCTATAGAGTGTGTCATGCAAGATATGGAGATTAAAGAGTTTGCCCCTTTTAAACGTGAAAGGCCTCTCTAAAGAGTATAACGGCCGGCTGGTAGTACAAAATATCAGCATAGAAATCGAACCCAATCAGATTGTTGGTCTATTAGGACCGAATGGAGCCGGGAAAACGACGGCATTTTATATGATCATGGGGCTTGAAGATCCGGATCAGGGGGAGATTTTTTTAGAAAATCGCCCAATAACAAAACTCTCTATCGATAAACGGGCAAAATTGGGGATGGGCTATTTAGCCCAGGAGCCCTCCATATTCCGCCAAATGAGCGTTGAAGAAAATCTTTTAGTCGTTTTAGAGACAATGAAGCTAAAAAAGTTCGAAAAAAAGGAGCGCGTGGATCAGCTTTTAGAGGAATTCAAGTTGACCCATCTTAGAAAAAAGCCCTCCCCTACCCTATCGGGCGGTGAGCGTCGTCGACTCGAAATTGCGCGCACCTTAATCCAATCTCCAAAGCTGCTTTTGTTGGATGAGCCGTTTGCAGCGATCGATCCGGTGACGATCGATGAGCTTAAGGAGCTGATTTTAGCACTTTCACAAAAAGGGATCAGTTTCCTCATTACCGACCACAATGTAAGAGAAATATTTAAAATAGCTACTCGGTGCTATTTGGTACAAAAAGGGGTAGTGACCCACCAGGGGACCCCGGAGTACCTGTGCTCCAATCGGGAGGTGCTGGATTCCTACCTGGGGCACCAATTTACAATCTAACTTAGGGCTGTCGGGGTGATTCGCTTGACTTCTCCCCCCGAAAGGGGATAAACTAGGCGAAAAATTTCCACCCAAGCGGGTGAAGTCTATTGGCCAGGGCAATCCCCTTTGCCCCCTTTAGAGACAATAAAAAAATCCATAAGCCGTCAGGAGTCGAACATGGAAACAGAAATGACACTTGCGATCATCAAGCCTGATGCAGTGAAAGCGCATCACGCCGGCGAGATCCTCTCAATGTATGAAAAGCATCCGCAATTCAAGATCCGCGGGATCAAATTGATGCATATGGACCGCAAAACTGCAGAAGGTTTCTACGAGATTCATAGAGAACGCCCCTTTTTCGAGGAGCTTGTATCATTTATGATGTCCGGCCCCTGTATCGTAATGGCTATTGAAGGGAAACATGCTGTCTCCGCCCATAGAGATTTCATCGGTGCAACAAATCCGCAGCACGCGCAAGAGGGAACCGTGCGTAAGCGTTTTGGAACAAGTATCGGCAACAACGCTGTCCACGGATCGGACAGCCCTGAAAACGGTTTGAAAGAGGTGAATTACTTCTTCGATGTTTCCGACCTCGTCGACATCAACTGGGCACACAACTTCGCCTAAGTTTAACAAGAATTTATTCTGCATCAAAAACCTCAGACTCTCAAGTTTGAGGTTTTTTTGTTTTAGCGGGCGATCAAGCCCGTTTTTTGAAGGTATCCAAATGCTCCAGAGCTTTGCCTGTCCCTAGACAAACGGCAAGAAGTGGATTGGGTGCTACAATGACGGGGAGGCCACACTCTTTGATGATGTGCTTATCAAGCCCTTTGATCAAAGCTCCCCCTCCCGCTAGAACAATTCCTCGCTCAACCAAGTCTGCTGATAACTCAGGAGGACATTTTTCCAGAATCATCCGGATGCTTTCGATGATCTGCTGAATTGGCTCCGCAAGGCATTCTCGTATTTCAACTGAGTTGATTCTTTTTGTGATGGGAAGGCCAGCCACCTGGTCGCGCCCCCTCACCTCCATTTCCAATTCATTCTCTCCGAGCGGATAGGCCGAACCGATAGTGATCTTGATATCTTCTGCTGTCCTTGGACCAATCATCAGATTGTACGTGCGGCGCATATAATTGATAATGCACTCATCAAACTCATCTCCGCCAATTCTCAATGATTTGGACTCTACAATCCCCCCTAAAGAGATAATTGCAATCTCAGTTGTACCGCCACCAATATCGACAATCATGCTGGCATAGGGCTCATGAACAGGCAGATCCACCCCAATTGCAGCAGCCATCGGCTCTTCAATCAGCATTACCTCCTGCGCACCTGCACGAATGGCAGAATCTTCAACCGCCCGCTTTTCCACCCCTGTGATCCCCGAAGGCACGGCGATCAAGATACGTGGCCTGAAAAACGTCTTGGATGGGTTGACCCTACGAATCAGCTCCTTAAGCATCCCCTCGGCAATTTCAAAATCGGCGATCACTCCGTCTTTCATAGGACGTACCGCGTGAATTTTGCGCGGTGTTTTCCCAAGCATCGCTTTCGCCTTTTGACCTACCGCCAACACCTCATTAGTCATAGAATCTACAGCAACAACAGAAGGTTCCTGTAAAACAATCCCTTTGCCTCGCACGTACACCAGTGTGTTCGCCGTGCCTAAGTCAATACCAATGTCACTTGTAAAAAGGGCTGCAAAACGTTGCCAGCGTGACTGAAAGGCATCTGCAATTTGGGAGAGCAACTCCGACTTTTTAAGTGTAGGGTTCATGTTGATCCTAAAAGGTGTTTCTTTCTAAAAATACAAACCTATCAAACTTAGAAAAATTTGTCTCCAAATTTTAATAGTAGGTCTCTTTTGAAATTCGGACCAATACGGTTCTTGTGGATAATTTTATCTAAATTTGAATCATACCCTCTAAATTCCAGTTTGAAATAAAAAGCCCCTCTTGGGACCTTCTTTTACGAAACTAGTAGTGGTCACGCAAAATAATATTTTTTGACCGGATCACTTTTTTCAAAAACTCCTCTTTTTCCCTTCCGGGAACATCAAATCTCCCATGCCATTCAATATCCATAAATTCAAAAAAAAGGAAAAAATTGACTGTCTATTTAAGGGCAGTTTTTTAATTCTTTTTGAAGTTTTTCGTGCCACCTTCCTAATCTTTCAAGTTGATCCTCCAAAGTGAATTTGGCGCTGAATATCAAGTGGGCTTTTCTAGCTAACTTTTCTGCTTCAACAGGATGCTCAAGCACCCAAATCAAATGGGTGTAAATTTGGCGAAACATCTCATCAGAAGGTAGCTTCTTATCCTTATCAACATCTATATAAAGGACCGAATCTTGGAATTCTCGCATAATAAAACCGTGACGATCGCTTATGATCACGGCCCCTGCAGCCGCCGCTTCAAATATCCTGGGGGTAATGACCTCGTAATCGAGATGCTCTTGGGAATGTAATATCAGAACAATTCCGGCCTCTTTGATAGCATTTGTAACGCTTTTTCCGTCATAAGGCAACTCTCCTTTAAAAGACTTGAGATTCCATTTTTTCATTCCATCTGTACCGTAGACATCCATAAGCCCCGTCTCGTCAAGCATCCTTAAACAATCATAATAGGGCTTGCTTTTTCTTAAGGGGTCCCAATTGACCCCGCAATAGAACAATTTTTTTGGTTCTAAGGGTTTGTATTCTGATTTAAGGCAGCTCGGAACCCAATCGATGATATCTCTCTTTTTCCGATTTTGATCTAAAAAAGAGAGGAAAGAATCCATTTTTTGCGGTACACACAAGTAACCGTCATATTGAAGAAGTTTTTTGCCGTGAATTCTAATATTTTCGTCATGGCTGCGTGTCATCGCAAGATAATTGGGTATTTTCTTATGAGAATATTTTCTTGGATACAAACTAATGATGAAATCGGGATTGAAGTTTTTGAAAAGTTGAAAAAGGGTTGTTTCCCCTGTCTGATTTTCATCCATATCGAATTTGACAGGGTGAGTGAGACTCCAATCATTTCTAAAAAAAAAAGCTTTTCCGTTCCAACCCAGGTTTTTTGATGCAATTTCTAGACGCTTGGCCCACTCCTTCTCACCCCCGTTATAGGGTGTTGGAATGAGGATGTTGTAAGTTTTTGAGGGGAGGTTTTCAGCAGTTAAAAGAGCCGTTTGGCACAAAATTACAGCGACCAAAAGCGACAGATGTTTTCTTAAATCAAGTAGTTTAAAATCAGCCCACATGTAATCTCTCAAATTAATTTAAGGTCAATATTCCTAAATTAACTTCTATTGAGGTTAAATAAAAGATTTTTTGCTTGTTCTTGAAAGATATTCAAGGCCGCAAATTTTTGATTTTTTGAAGAACGGATTCCGATCAAAAATTTTAGAATCATCTGAAAAGGGCGTCTTTAGAGGAACATTTGATTCGGTAGCAAAAACGCCCCCTTTTGGGAGCGTTTTGGATAGTTATGGTTTGTATCAAAAAGTAAGGGATCAACTGTAGGAACGCAAGTAGGATCCGATTTGGATCCTCATCTCGTTTTCTGGATATCCATTAAATATCAATAGATTCCAAAAAAAACCAAATAATCGGTTGTTTTTTTCACCGGCTTTCTTTCAACTCTTTTTGAAGTTTTTCATGCCATGCTCCCAATCTTTCAAGTTGATCCTCAAGGGTGAATTTGGCGCTGAATATCGAATGGGCTTTTCTAGCTAATTTTTCTGCTTCAACAGGATGCTCAAGCACCCAAACCATATGTGTGTAAATTTGGCGAAACATCTCATCAGACGGTAGCTTCTTATCCTTATCAATATCTATATAAAGGACCGAATCTTTGAATTCTCGCATTATAAAACCGTGACGGTCGCTTATGATCACGCTCCCTGCAGCTGCCGCTTCAAATATTCTGTTTGTTATGAGCTCGTTTTCAAGATGCTCTTGAGCGTGCAATACTAGAGCGATTCCGGCCTCTTTGATTGCATTGGTTATGCTTTTTCCGTCGTAAGGCAACTCCCCTTTGTAAGATCTGAGGTTCCAATTTTTCATCCCCTCTCCACCATAGACATTCATAAACCCCGTCTCGTCAAGCATCCGTAAACAGTCATGATAGGGCTTGCTTGTCCTTAAGGGATCACAATTTGCCCCACAGTAAAATAATTTATTCATTTTAATAGGTTCATACTCTGTTTTCTGATGACTCGGAACGAACTCCAAAATATTTCTTTTTTTCCCATTTTTATCTAGAAAATCAAGAAAGGAATCTATTTTTTGCGGAACACACAAATAGCCATCGTACTTAAGTAGTTCTTTGCCATATAATTTAATATTTTCGTGATGAGCACGTGTCATAGTCAAGTAATTTGATATTTTATCACAAGAACGTGTATATAGTTTAGGATAAAGACTAACAATAAAATCAGGATTAAATTTTTTAAAAATGATAGGAAGGGTTGATCTTTTGGGTTTAGAGTCATCAAATCTAAATTCGACAGGATGTTGAATACTCCAGTCATTACAAAAAACAAATTTTCTTCCATTCCAACCTAGATTCTCACTAGCAATTTGAAGACGTGTGGACCACTCCCCTTCTCCTACAAATCCACGGGGAGCAGGGAAAAGGACATTGTAGCTTTTTTTGGCTCCGGTTTCAGCTTTTAAATCGAGTGGTTGAAATAAAAGTATAGTTACCAGAGTTAAAAACCAGGTACCCATAAACTTAGAAAATGTCAATTTTATGCTCATAAACACCTCTACTAAAAATTTATTCAAGTTCCTAGAATAGGTTTTTTTTTTGAAAAATCAAGCTAAAATTTAGTTTTTTTTATTTTGTAAATTAAAATCTGACAAATTGTAAGTTAGATGAAAATTAAAATTACTTGATAATATTTGAAACTTGTTTTGTTCTATTTGATTAAAGAAAAGCGCACTTTTTTGGGCTTTTATCCCAGAATTTGAGTAATATAGACCGTTCTTATTTTTTGTCTACGATCTAGAATCCTTTTTAATTCTTCAAAGTTGTGATTATGTTGCTGATTTTTTTCATGTAGATCTTGTCGCAATCTGTTTAATTTTTGCTCTATAATCTCACCGGCTCTTGAAGCCTCAGCTTCAAGACCTATTTTCCAAGTTTCTAATACGCTAATTTTTTTAGATTCGTTTTATTTTCCGATTCTGCACCCCTATTTTCCGATAATATCTGCATTTCACGAGAATTAATTATTTTATGAGATTCTTCAAAAGACTGAGCTCCGAATCATTTTGATCAAAGAACAAAATTTGATAACTCCCCTCACGGGAATAAAATTCCAAGTAGGCATCAGGATTTAAAGCGACTGCAATTAGCTCTCTCAAAAGGTAGTTTTCAAAACACAGGTATTCTCTCCCCCTCTCAATCGCTAAATATGTCTCAATTTCAGGATTTTTTTAAAAATATTCTTTAATCACATGCCATTATATAACTTAGCAGATATTCGCTCCTCAAGCTTTCTGCTACTTTTTGGATGATCGAAACCTCTGCCAAAAATAGCGGCAAGTGTCGTAATTAAGGAGATTATCGATAGATTCCGTAAAATACACACAACCCCAATAACTGTGGAAAGTTATACAATCAAGTAATAAGAAGCACTCGGGTACCCTCAAAAAAATACTCCAGTTACAATCAATCCGAGTTTCTTAACTAATGATTGATTTCTGTCCTTATATAGAAAGGAAAAAGGATTGGAGTCATAAATATTTCTTAAATCTAATCTAAAATTTACCGCTGACATTCCATGTCCTATTAAGATGGAATTTACGTATGGTATTTTGGTATAAAATTCTGTTAACTGCAAGTTACAGGTTTTTTAAAAAATTTTTAATTAAGGGGCTACCGCCGTTTGTTCCCTGAGGAAATAAAGGCTGTTTCCTTGTTCTTGAAAGATATCCAAGCCCGCAAATTTTTGATTTTTTGAAGAACGGATCCCGATCAAAAATTTTAGAATCGACTGAAGAGGGCGTCTTTAGAGGAACATTTGATTCGGTAGCAAAAACGCCCCCTTTTGGGAGCGTTTTGGATAGTTATGGTTTGTATCAAAAAGTAAGGGATCAACTGTAGGAACGCAAGTAGGATCCGATTTGGACCCTCATCTCTTTTTCTGCATTTGACGTATGTTGGTAAAGAGTTTCCCGAACTCTGGACAAATCTACTCTTATTAAAGCGGCGACTCTGGAAAGTTCGTCTTCAAGAGCTCCTTTCCGAGTTTCCAATCTGCCTATTTTAGTAGAAAGGGTCCAAGCATTCCATCCGTTTAAGGCAGCGCTTCCAGCATTGAAAGCTACCGATAGATTAGAGGGTGGCTGTAGCTTAACGATCTCGCTTTCAATCCGTCTTAACTCTTGCGCTAATTGATTGTCGGTCCAATTCTTTTGGTGCAAAATCCTATTTCGCTGTTTTTGCAAATCCTCAATCTGCTGCTGATTTTTTTGCGCTTGATCATAGGAGACCTTTTCTGAACTGAGATCTCGAATTTGAGTTTCAAGCTGTTGAACCAACTGTTGCTCATGACTTGAAAGCTGTGGAATCGTTGTCAATTGCTCTCGTAAAGCGATGAGTTTAGCGACTTGGGACCTTTTCTCATCCCTACCAAAAACGCCCAGTGCTTTTGATCCCTGCTCCAAAGTTTCGTAACCCGCTCTTGCCTGCTCTTTTCTAGCGTCGGCCAGCTCGTCCTGAATACTTTTTAGTTCTGTAGATTTTCTAGTGTAGCCGCTTGTTTGTTCAATTTCTCGAATTTGCTGCTCCGCACGTGCGTTTGCATCTTGTTTCTTCGCCTCGCAAAAATTGATGGACCCATGACAGCGTTTCATTAGATCGAACTCCGGATCATGTTGGTCGAAAAATGAGAACGGATAGTCTCCCTCAAGGGAATAGAATTTTAAATAGGCGTTAGGATCATGGCCCACGACACGGAGTTTCGTCAAAAGGTACTCTTTTATGGAACGGGTATTTGTTTCCCCTGTCCCCTGTCTCAAAAAAACCTCGATTTCAGGGTATTTTTCAAAAACTTTCTTTAATCCCAATCCTCGATTCAAGTCGCTTGAAACACGCTCTTCAAGCTTGCGGATACTCTCCGGATGATCGGAACCTTTCCCCATAATATACATAAAGAGGGTAGAGATCAGAGACACTATAGAGAGGTTTCTTAAAAAACCGACAGTCGCAATAACTACAGAGGGTTTCGCAATTAAATATTTGGATGCGCTAAGGTAGCTGCCAAAAAAAATACCTGTTGCTACTAGGCCGATTCTTTTTGCCAACGATCTGTTGCTGTCCTTATATAAAAATGAGGGGGGGGTGGGTTCATCATAGAGGCGGGTTAAATCTATTCTAAAATTTCCTTTTGACATTCTATTTCCTATTAAACTTGGATTAACGTAAGGTATTTTATAATAAATTTCTGTTCGGCGCAACAAATTGGGGCTTTAAAAATTTACTTAGTGAACTACCGCCGTTTGCCCAGTTGGGAAATAGATTTTGTTTGCCTCCTCGATAGTTATCGATCGGGATCCAAACTTATTTTTGATCGCATCCTGCCAAACGCTGACCTTCCAGCCGGTACAAACACGCATATGGTCTAGCAAAAACAGGTGTTTAAAAAAAGATTTTATGCCCTTGGGGGACTGCTCGGGATTTAGGCACTTTGCTTCCAGGGGCCGGAGCTTTTTCGAGGTATGCCAGGCTCCTGTGCAGAGAAACACTAGGTGGTAGAGCCCCGAGAGGGCAAACCTGAAGAAATTGGCAACATAGCTAATCACTTTCAAAACCGGTTGGGGAACTTTAAGATGGGTTTTTTCTAAAAATTTTCTAAAAAGTGCCTGGGTAAAAAATTCTTTATTATTGATTTTGACCCCCAACTCCTCATCGAGCACCTTGACGGTATAACGGGAGCAGTTGTGATAAAAAATGTGGAAATATTCCCGTTTGTCCCTTTTATCGGTCTCAATTCTCTCTTTCAATCTATTAAACTGCTCTTTCGATAGCTCAATCAGAACCTTTCTCTCTTTCCCGGCGGCAGCTTCTTTCGGATCCGGAGATATAAGTTTTCCCACCTTAGCATTATAGGGAAATTTAGTTGAACCGCAAAGACCCACGCTATACCCCTCGCCTTTGCTCGAGATCAGCTCCATCCACACGTGCCTTGAAGAGCCTAATAGTCCGATCTCCTTCGTTTTGATCGCGACGTAGTTGAGATCTTCTTTATTTTTTAAATCAGGATGAGAGTGGGTAGGGGTAAGAAATTCCCAGTCTCGATAAGAAGTTTGGTGTAAGCCCTTTATGCCGTCATAGCGCCATTTTCCCCCGATTCGCCCGGAAGCGACCATGTCGGTAAGCTCTTGAGGCAAATGTGTTACCCCGATTGGCTTACCATCAAAAAGAATTACTTCATGATCAAAGGCCTTTTGCCATTTTTCTAGGCTATGGCCGCATAGATGCGTTTGAGCTAAGGACATGGTTCTTCTCCGATCTTTTTAAGGAGGAAAGAATATCATAAAATTTAATATAAAAATACATAGAAATAAGGAGAAGATGGCAAAAAAAGGGGTTGGTCAACCCCTAAAGCCATAAGAATCAGTTGTATAGATTTAAAAAAAAGATTTTTGAATCAGAACCGGCTTAGGTCTCAAGCAGTTCCAGTACATCTTCCCACGTGAGTTTTGCAAGAGCCTCCTCGTCACAAGTGACGACTTTCTTCACAAGCCCCTTTTTACGGTTTTGCATCTCGACGATTTTCTCCTCGATCGTATTCTTGGAGATCAATTTATAGACCGAGACATTGCGCTCTTGCCCTAAACGATGCACCCGATCCGTCGCCTGACTTTGGACTGCGGGGTTCCACCACATATCGTAATGGATTACCGTATCGGCTCCCGTCAAGTTCAGTCCGGTACCACCGGCCTTAAGGGAGACCAAGAACACAGGTATATGCTTGTCCTCATTGAATTCCTTAACCAGTTCCAGCCGATTTTTGCTCGCTCCATCGAGATAACAAAACCGGATACCCGCTTTTTCAAGGTCAGAACGGATAATTTGGAGCATTTTTGTGTATTGAGAGAAAATGACAGTTTTATGTCGCCCCTCAATCAACGTGTTGAGCAACTCCATCAACATCTCATACTTGGCGGAATCGCCCGGCTCGGCCTGCTCTTTAGCAAATATACCCGGGTGGCAACAGATCTGTTTCAGCCTTGTAAGTGTTGCAAGAACATGGATTTGTACCTTGTCAAAACCATCCCTCTGAACGAGCTTTGTAAGCTCGTCTTTAGCCGATGCTGCATAAGAGCGGTAAAGATCCTGCTGTACTGGGGTGAGCTGCGTGTGGTAAACGATTTCCGAAACGGGGGGGAGATCATCCAATACATCCGCTTTCATTCTTCGCAAAATAAAAGGGGCCACTTTGTTTCGTAAGTATTGGAGGTTTTTGGTCAGCTCCTCACCTGTGGGACGGATATATCTCTCAATGAATCGGTCGTACGAGCCCAAAAACCGGGGCATGAGGAAATCAAACAAGCTCCATAACTCATCAAGGGAATTTTCGATGGGGGTTCCCGAGAGGATGAGCCTATGGTCTCCTTTTATTTGTTTCACCGATTTGGCGTTTCTTGTAGCGCGGTTTTTAATATGTTGCGCCTCGTCCAACACCACGTATTTGAACACAAAACCGTCGTATAACTCGATGTCTTTTTGGATCAAGCTGTATGTGGTGATCACCGCATCATACTCCTGGATCATCTTGATCAGTCGCTTACGCTGACCGGGGATACCATCGATTACCGCCACCTTAAAATTGGGATTGAATTTTTTAAACTCCTCATACCAATTGTATAAAAGTGACGTCGGACAGATGATAATTGTTGTCGATTTAGGAAACAAAGCGTGCATTTGTGTGATGGAGGTGATCGCTTGCAAAGTTTTTCCAAGCCCCATGTCATCAGCGAGAATACCCGACAAATACATCCCTCTTAAACGCTCAAGCCACTGTACACCCTCTTTTTGGTAGGCACGCAGCTCCGCTTTTATCTCTTTTGGAACAGCTGAAAAATCGAGCACCTTCTCCCCAAGCATTTGACGTCGGATGTCGTGCAGTTTTTCCGAGATTTTAACCTCAACAGGGAGCCCTTCAAAATTGGAAGCGTCGATATTAGCCAAAGACCAGATCGGACACTCGAATTTGTGGTTTTCCAACCGCTGAATTCCTAATTCATCAAAAAGCTGCGCGATACTTTGCATCTCTTCGAGATTCAACACGAGGATTTTTGGGATTTGACGCACTTTCTCCGAGGGCTTCTTTTGACCCGTCTTAGGTGATTCCAGCTCCAAAAAAGCCCTTTTCGATAAAATGCACTCCCAAAGACGATCCATGGTGACCCCTTTGAGGTCCCCATCGACTTTGAGTTCGATCATAAAAGCATCCATTCGATCCAGATGGACAAAATGGAGCCCAAATTTGGTTTTGTCGTAAATGAACTGATCCAAAAGATTTTGGGGGCAATTGAATGTCACCGAGGTATTGAATTTCGGGACAACTTCGGTCATAAATTCTATAATCTTTTTATCGCTCTTAGCAACATAGTGTCCAGAATCATCAAGGTATTGGAAATCCTGGAACAATTCCCTGAGAATTTTTGCCTCGTGCACCAGATCCCGTGCCAAAACACCTACGTCCTGAACGAAGTGGCAGGCCTCATCGTAAGACAATTTAAAATGGGAAGAAGGGACAGTAAAGGATCCATAATCAAATGAGAGGGCCGCCTCAAGTTCTCCATCCAAATAGGATAAATCGCAAATAGCTTTGAGTTTACCAACAAAAGGGAGTGTGGGATAAAATTGCTTCCCCTTCTCATGCGTTATCTGGGAAAACTTGCTCAATTCAACCAGGGCATTTTCGATGAAAGTTCCCAAAAGGGGATGGGGTATCGTCATCGAACGGAGTGTATACAGGTGTTGCAAATGGGCCCTTTTGATTTCCGGACGGAAACGGTAATACACATTGTTGTGGATAAGTCCCGGATAGGCGCATTCAAAAAAGCGCACCTCCTCAAGGGTCACCTGCTGCTGATCGACAATTACGGTGGGATTGATCAAAATCTTGGAGGCCGGAGGATCGATATACTCGATGTTCATATTGAACGTGACCGGCGATACGGAAAAATTTAAAGGTTCTTCTATCGTTTCAAAATAAATGCAGGGAAGATTGAGAAACTCGTCATGGGCAAATCCGGAACGCTTCCCTTCAAATTCCTGCATCGCAATCGCATAGGACTCTGCTAAAACAAGACCGAAGGTTTTTGCCTCGATATACGCAGAGCGCTGCCCTTTTTCAGTGACCGCCTTGTCATGAAATCGGGAGTAATCGACAATCATGCGCACGATTTCCTGATGCTCTTTGGGGAAAGAGTCGATGGTAAAAAGGTAGCGTTTACCGGAAAGGATCAGATATTCTTCGTGTCGTATCCCCTCGATAAAATCCTTCACGTTGCTTATAAAAAGTGGTTTGGACCTTGAAGGGAGCCTCAAAGAAAATTGCATTTCTACAATCGGTTTGGAGCCCTCTTGCTCTGATGGGAGCTGGAAAATAATCTGCATCTCGGCACGATCATAACTCCTCTCCTCGATCGGTAAAAAGAACGGAGAATCGGATAAAATGCGGGCGCTGTTCTGATACTCTTCCAAAACTTCTTTTTGGAATTGCACACCCTGCCGCATCTCCTCTTTTTCCGCCGCTTCTTTAACTATCTCGAGCAGATGTACCGAAACCTCGTCGCTCGTCTGCAAATTATTTTCTTTGGAGAAATTGACAAGAATCTCATCGAGATGCATCTCCAGGTAGTAAAGTACTGCCGCTATGTGCTGACAGTCGTATCTGTAAGGGCAATCGCAATCGGAATCGACCATTTCGCATTCGATACGATCAATTTCAATGACACTCTCATACGTATTTTCGTATTGGCCCAAGACAATTGCGTTGATGCGAACATTCGAATCGTCAAGCTCCAGAATTTTTACCGAGATGACCTTTTTGTCATCAAAAAGGGCTTTCCCCTCTTTCAGAACATTCTGAGAAAAATCCTGCTTCAGCTTGCGGACATTTAGCATAATCAGTACATCCCGCCCTAAAATACCTCTTCCAACGAGCTTTTACCCTTTTCAGGATAATGTGTGCAATCAAAAATTTGCTTCTCATTTGAAGGTTTTTTGTTTCTTTAATCATAGCAGATAAAAAAAATCTCCCTCTACATATTTTCATTAAAAAAGGGTCCTTAAAGCGTTTTTAAAGCTCTTTTAAAGGGTTTGACACCTTGATAATAACTCGTGTTGAATTGCCTTAAAATGTGCCTCAATCCATGAATAAAACATCCCCTTAACTCGTGGGAAGGGCAATAATCACAAAAAACGCCCTAAAGAGTCGTGGCCCAAATCCCGGTACTATTTTGGGATACTTTAAGAGGTTCGATTCAAAAATTTGTCGCTTGAGAGAGCCTTCAATTTTTTAAAGGCCAGTATCAGTACAAGCGTCCTTTAAGAGTCGTGGGGCAAATACCGGTACTATTTTGGAGCACTTTAAGAAGCTCTATTTAAAAATTTGTCGCCTGCTAAAGCCTTCAATTTTTTTAAGGCCAGTATCAGTACAAACGCCCTAAAGAGTCGTGGGGCAAATCCCGGTACTATTTTGGAGCACTTTAAGAAGCTCTATTTAAAAATTTGTCGCCTGCTAAAGCCTTCAATTTTTTTAGGCCAGTATTAGTACAAGCGTTCTAAAGAGTCGTTGGGCAAATCCCGGTACTATTTTGGGATACTTTAAGAGGCTCTATTCAAAAATTTGTCGCTTGAGAGAGCCTTCAATTTTTTTTAGGCCAGTATTAGTACAAGCGTTCTAAAGAGTCGTTGGGCAAATCCCGCTACTGTTTTGGGGTGCTAGAGGGGTAAAATTAAAAAATTTTGTACCCTATAAAGGCTTCAATTTTTGTTGATAGAGTCCCACGCAAAAAAACAGTATTGCCTAAAAAGCGGTCAACATTATAGACTTACGACCAATAAAAACCTGAACTGCTTCAATGGAAAGCTGTCAGACTCTCCCGAAATTTGGGGATCTGATCCACTTCTGAAGGGCTTTCGGGTTAAAAGTTTTCGCGGGCGTAGCTCAGTGGTAGAGTACAACCTTGCCAAGGTTGGTGTCGAGGGTTCGAATCCCTTCGCCCGCTTTTTACAAATAGTCCTCTCATGACCATTAAAAAAATAATGTGCACGAGAGTCTTTCAACCAACCCAAGGCCACCGTCCCATGAAAACAAGCTTTTCAAATGACGACGTTCAACTTCAAATCAACAAACTTCCCGGTTGCACAGTCGAATATACCGTTACCTGCTCCCCTTCCTTGATCCAAAAGGGAGAAAAACAGGCTATCAAGAAAATCGCTAAAGAAGTCTCTATCCCCGGCTTTAGGAAAGGGAAAGTGCCCGAAGAGGTGATCCGCCGAAACTACTCCAAAGCTGTCGAGGCTGAGTCAAAAGAGGAGCTCACGCAGCTGGCATTCCAAGAGGCGCGCAAGCTCGACTCGACTCCGATCATGCAAACCGAAGGGGCTGTTGGGGCGAAAATAGTGCACTACGGCGAGGGGAAAGCAGAATTCCAATACTTTATCACCACAAACCCCGAAGTTCCCGACCTTTCTTCATTGGAAACTGTTAAAGTACAATCCATGCCCTTAAAAGCTGTAACCGAAAAAGAGGTTGAAAAGGAGATAAAAAATCTTTTACGCCTTTTTGCGACATGGGAAGATGTGACGGGCCGCGCGGTCAGCGAGGGGGACTTTGTCCGTTTGAACGGCTACGATCTCTCTACCGAAGGGGAGCCGAAAATCTTCAACGAATCCAGGCTCGATGTATCTAAAGACGGGCTTTCGACAGAGTGGCTCTATGAGGCGCTGATCGGGATGCAGATTGGGGAGACGAAAATCGCCGACACCTATCCCAATGCCGACGAAACCGAAGAATTCAAGAAAACTTTTTCAAAAAAACAGGTCCGCCTTGAGGTGGTCCGCATCGAGCATCCTACAGCACCTGCTCTCGACGAAGCATTCGTGCAGAAATTGGGCTTGAAAACTGTTGGCGAACTTGAGACGGAGATGAAAAAACGGTTGGAACATGAGGCGATGAGCAACCATGTCCAAGCTCTTAAAGACTCATTGACCGATGAAATCTTGAAGAATATCATTCTCGAAGTGCCCCAGATTCTTGTTGACCGGGAGGTGGCAAGCCGTATGCGCCGCTACCTTTCCAGCACGCAAGGCAAAAAAGAATACGAAGCTCTCACCAAAGAAGAGCAGGAAAACAAGCGCGAGGATATCCGGGCCAAATCCTTAGATGCGATCCGTCTCTACTTCATCATCCAGGCAATCATACGCAAGTTCAATATTGCCCCTCCTGCAAATATTCAGCAGGATATGACAGAGATCGCCCAAAAACATCACAAAGAGGGGAGCTCAAAGAAGGCTACGCAGCAAATGATGCAGCAAGCCCAAAATGAGCAAAACCAGTTTTTGGCAACCACGATGATGGATACGGCGCTTGTCTATGTTTTAGACAAGATTCTCCATGTTTTCCCCCAACCGGCGCATGCCTAAATGCATTTTTAGCTGAACCGATTTTAAGAAAAAGGCCTCTCATGGAGAGGTCTTTTTGTTTTTCAGGAGCTCTTTTGGAACTGAAGGAAAAAGCTTGACCCCTTAGCCCGGTGTTTTCTATACTCTTAGGGAATAAAGTGAGATTTTATCCCCGGCTTTTTTTTGGATAAAATCGAAAAGATTCAAATCCCTGTTTGAACGAATAGGGGAAAACCACACCAATGATCCAATCTTTTAGGAGCAAAATGGGCAGTATTTTAATTCCTACGGTGATCGAGAAGACCGCAACACATGAAAGAGCTTACGACATCTGGTCAAGGCTTTTAAAAGACCGGATTATTTACTTGGGAACCCCGATCGATGATACCGTGGCTAATCTGATCATCGCCCAGCTCCTCTTCCTCAAAGCCGAAGATGCCCACAAACCGATCAGCCTCTACATCAATTCCCCCGGGGGGTCGGTGACCTCCGCCCTGGCGATCTACGATACGATCCGTTTTGTAGGGCTCGATGTGTGCACCTATGGCCTTGGCTTGATTGCGTCGGCAGCGACGGTTCTTTTGGCCTCCGGAGCGAAGGGGAAGCGGCACGCCCTCCCCAGCTCACGCATCATGATCCACCAACCTTGGGGAGGTGTTTCCGGGACGGCGATTGATATCGAGCTGCAAGCGAAAGAGATCATCTTCTTAAAAGAAAGACTCAATACTATCATGAGTGATTTGACAGGCCAGCCTGTTGAAAGAATCATCATCGACTCCGATCGGGACTTTTTCATGTCCCCAATCGAAGCGCAAGAGTATGGGATCATCGACAAAGTGCTATATCCCGAAATCAAAAAATAGGCAATTATGAGTACAAAGACCCACACCTGCTCCTTCTGTTCGAGAACCGAAGAAAACGTAGAAAAGCTTATTTCGGGGCCGGGCGTCTTTATTTGCGATAAGTGTGTCCGCCTCTGTGGGGACATCATCGAAAAAAAGCCCTCCACCCATGAATTCAAGCTGCTTACCCCGAAAGAAGTCTATGATAAGCTTTCGGAGTACATCATAGGGCAAGATAAGGCCAAAAGAACCATCAGTGTCGCGGTGTATAACCATTACAAGCGGATCCGCTCCAAACCGTCTCACGAGAAAGTGGAATATACGAAATCGAACGTTCTTCTGTTAGGACCTACCGGGTCGGGAAAAACGTTGATCGCCCGCACGTTGGCGACGATTTTAGATGTCCCTTTTGCTATTGTGGATGCGACAACACTAACGGAAGCAGGTTATGTGGGTGAAGACGTCGAAAATATCATTTTACGTCTTTTGCAAAATGCCGACTACGACCTTGAACGGACCGAAATGGGGATTATCTACATAGACGAGATCGACAAAATTCGGAAAACAACCGGCAATGTCTCCATTACAAGGGACGTCTCGGGCGAGGGTGTGCAGCAGGCATTGCTCAAAATCGTGGAAGGGACAGTCGCAAATGTACCTCCAAAAGGGGGGCGTAAACACCCGAACCAGGAGTATATCAAGGTCAATACCGAGAACATCCTCTTCATCGTCGGTGGCGCCTTTGTCCATCTTGACCAGATTATAGCCCGTCGTCTTGGAAAAGGGATGATCGGTTTCGATGCGAAAGGGGGAACTTCGGTAGCGGCGCACGAGATGTCCAAATTGCTCCAAAACGTACAAACCGAAGACCTGATCGAGTTTGGTCTTATACCCGAATTCGTCGGACGATTCAACATCATTGCAAATTGTAACGAGTTGACGACCCAAGATCTGATCCAAATCCTCTCCGAGCCAAAAAACGCGATTGTGAAACAATACAAAAGCCTTTTTGCAGACGACGGGGTCGATCTAGAGTTTTCACCCGAAGCGCTCGATGCGATCGCCGCAAAAGCTAAAGAGGCCGGTACCGGAGCTCGCGCCCTTAGGATGATTGTCGAAAACATCTTGATGGATCTGATGTTTGATGTCCCTTCCGAAAAAGATATCATTGGGATTGTGATAGAAAAGGATTGCGTCACAGAAAAAGCACCCCCTACCGTAGTCCGATCTAAGGATAGCCCACGCCTGCTAGGGGCCTAAATCGGAAAAGGGGCCCCCCTCTCGAAGGAGGGGGGGTACATCGTGCTATCCCTGTCGAACAACCGGGTTCGTCATGGGCCGGCTGATGAATCGCCGGAATCAAGGACCTTAGGGGTCTGGCACCGAATTGATCCAATCCTCTACAAGTTGATCAAGTTTTCGTTGATCAAGTTTTCTTGGTTCAAACTTAAAGCTGTCTATCGCAATTTGCGAAATATCTTTTAAAATTTCTTCTATTTTTTTGTTGCGATTCTGAGCCCCTAGTTCAGTTTGATCAGTAGGCGTCTTTTGTTTTATACTTTCCACAACCATTGCTTTTCGCTCCTTCAGACTTTCATAGATTCTCATGCATGCGCCTTGCTGGGAAAAATGTGGGTTCAAGTCTTTTTGAAGCTCTAAAGCTATGTACTGTTCTTCCTTTTCTCGACCCGATGACTCTGGAGCGGATCCTGCTGATCCACCACCGGCTGCAGCAGCTGATCCGCCCCCAGATGCAGAAGCCTGTTCGGGAGGTAAAATTCTTCGGACGAACTCGAGCTTAGCTTTGAAACCTTTTTCTTTCTCATCCAAAAACTCTTTAAGACCTCCTTGCGCCGGAGGATTACTTCGAAATTCTTGATACCAGCCGCTAAGGGCTGATGGATTTGTAGGCACAAAACCATGAGCATGTATAGCGATCCAAATTTGATTAGCCAACTGCTCGTTATTAATCTTTAATTTTAAACCTATACCGTTCCAATCAGCACGATTAGAAGGTATTTGAACTTCGCTTGGCGAAGGCTGATCTAATTTGGTCTTTCCAATAAGTGCCGTCAAACGGCGCTCAATCTCCTGAGGCGTGAGATCCGTAAAGATTTTCCTGTTTTTCAAAAGTTGTTGAGTGAGGTAGATTTCCACAAACTTCAGATAATCAGCCCCGAATCTATAGTTGGTACCGTCTCTTTCTTTAATTTCAAGCTGGTTAGTGAGTTTATCCACTCCACATTCCGCTACCAAATCTAGTTTTTCACTTTCGAAATCATATGCTCTGAGCTTTTGGTAATTTTCTTCCAATTGATGTTCGCCATTTTGCTCCGGGAGGCTACTTATCTTTGCATCTAAATCTTGTAATTGTTTCAGTCTTGCCTGAGATTCACCAGAAGGAACTAAAGTTTGTAATGTTGTCCGATAGGCATTAGAGGATATTTTATTGAACTTTTCTAAAAAATCCTCTTTTCTCTCGAATCGCTCAAGTTTTTTTCTGATCTCTTCGTCTGTACTGAATTCCCTTAAAGGGCCAAAATGTTCTATAATCCCCATGTTATCACGAAAAGGGAATGGTGGACAGTTCCGGAAGTACTCATGGTAGGTTGCCTGACAAGCCTCATCTTCCGAATAGCCGCAGCATTCGGCGATAAATCTATTTCGGAGTTCAATTTTTTCTTGGACTTTTTCTTTATCCCTAAAAAAGGGGAATCTCCCCACGCTTTTCTCTATTACTTCATTGCTTAGAATTTTGCCGATCAATAAATTAGGGTCTATCCCAAGTAGAGCAAGAATTTTACCGGGATTATATTCGTGTGGATTACTCCCCAAAGCTCTTTCTAATTTGTATTTTTGTATAACCTCGGCTTTTTGGTCATCTTTGACATCCCTGATCTCAAAATCTTTGAGAACTTTATCAACATGTTTTGCAGGGTCTTTATCAGAACATGTGCTCCAACCGTTCAACACGTCATAATCCTCGTACCCCTGGAAGCTTGTACCCGTTGGTTGGTACTGGGTCTTGCAACCCAAAATAAAAGCTTTTATTCCCGGAGTCCTAGTTTCAAGAATGGCATCCCCAAGCTTGTAAATGTCTTCAACCTCTTTAAAAGGTTTTTTGAACAACATTTCGCTTAGATTCAAGATTGTCGGTTTTGCGCCTTTTATTTTTACTATTTTAGAATCTTGCCCTTGTCCAACAAGTTCCAATTGATCCGTTTTGTAATAGACTAAAATACCTGTTTCATAATTCAAATAGTCCAGCAACCCCTCAATCTCAAATTTTTCCGCAATGAGTTTACTTAGGGCTTCTGCCCCTATCTTATCATGCTGAAGTGTTTCGCGAGCTCTTGTAACCTTAGATCCCTTAGTATCGAGTCTCTTGAAGTCTTCAGGTAAGTATAGGATCCGTCGTTCTCCCGGTCGTACACTTTGATATTTAAAAAGAATTGTTTGTGCCAATTCGGTGACTTTTTGAATATTTTCGTCAGATGGTAAAGAAACACCACCACCTGCTGCGGAGTTATGTTGATTTTGTCCCCCAGCAGGTGGTAATGGATTACTCATGTTTTATCCTCTAGAATTCAAGTTGTTCATCTGCGCAAACAATTCTCGCTCGGCTTGTTTTGCATCGGCATTGGTCGCGTCTAGTTGTTGGCCCAATCTTTGATCTACACTCTTTAATGAATCTTGCGCATTACCAAGAAGCGACTGGTTCTTATCTACTGCTGCCTTATTTGCCCTTACTGCAGAATTAGCGCTCTGTCCACCGATATTACAGATATTTTTGGACATATCTGTGAAGGTATTGATGATGTTCATCCTAGATTGCCTTGCACTGGAAAGTTCGGTTGTTCTACCATCTTTCTCTTTGTTCACGTTTTTTGTGAACAGGGTTTTTTGCTCGACAGCTGATGCTCCATAAATGTCTTCCGGTGTGTGTCCGCTCACATCTGTGGAAGCTTTTAATTTGCCGCTATCTAGGTTATATTTTTGGCCCTCAAGAAGTGGTTTGCCGTCAGCATCCAACCCTCGAGAGGTAGAAAGCGCCGTCATAAGTTCATCGTTCATGGCACCAGCACCGTTGCCGACACCGTTTTGATTAACCGGAGCACCTGGATTCGCTGGTTTCAATCTTGTAAGGTTGTCCAAGGCGTTCACCTCTGCCTCCCCTTTCGGAGTAGCTAAGCTTGAACTCATGGCTAATACACTGAGGCCGCTGCATCCCGCAGTTACACCGGAAATAATCGCGTCGTTTCTCGTCATCTCGGCATCTGCCAGCCCCGATTGATACACCGCGTCAGCCGTCTTATTCGCGTTGTCTCTAAGGTTTACATTTGTCTTAATCTCCAAATCACGGAGTACGTTTGTGGTATTGTATGCATTTTTAATCGTTTCGGCGACAAGGCAAGATGCTCCCACAATCGCTACTGATGCAAGTTCACGTGACATATTAATTACCTCTTATATTATTTTTTATCTAATTACAAAACATTTTTTTGAAGCTGCCATCAACATGTTCAGCATCCCAAAAAGATCAGCTGCATTTTGAGCCGATTCGTCTGAGATTTTTCTTCTAGTATCAGCCATTGTATCGATCGCATACTGCATCTTCGTCGATTCCGCTCTTAATGTCGCCACGTGCTCCTGGGTAGCAGATGCTTTCCTCAAAATATCGCACAATAAAGCTCCGATGACCATCTGCCCCGCGTTACCTAGAGCCATAAGACCTGTCGCCACTTTTTGCAGCAAGAGTTGCGTAGCGGAACTTCCCGCTTTCGCAAAAGCATTCGTTCCGCTGATATTTGGATATTTCCAAGCTGCCCCAATATAAGCAAGACTTGCTGCGGCTCCAACACACTCCCCGATCAGGTCGCCTTTGGATCTTAAAGCCGCCTTCTCTTGGTCGCTCATGTTGTCCCGCACATTCGCATGGTAATAAGCATCGGAAACAATCGGTGCGATGGGGTTGAAATGGGTCATGATTTCCTGTACACCCAATTTCACTCCATTGCCTACCCCTTTCATGACAACCTCACCGCCAAGCTTTTCTACAGCTCCGATTGCAGAGTGCAGGGTCTCTTTGAATGATTGAAGAGCTCTTGTAAGAGCTGATTGCGAAGAGAGATTTTCAGACCCGCTTTTTCCAACAAACTCCAATGCTTTTTCTTTAAATTCCGCAATCGCTTTATTCATTTTGTCGATTAACTTTTTAAAGCTCCCTTCTGCTGTATCTTCTGCTACATTTTGTCTTACCGCACCAGCTTCTTCAACTGCTGCTGCACCGGCTTCTTCACCGGCTTCTTCAACTGCTGCTGCACCGGATTCTTCACCTGCTGCTGCACCTGCCCTAGCTGTATTTCTAGCTGCAGTTTGAGCTGCAGTTGTAGCTGCGTTTTCAGCTGTTTCTGTCGCATTTTGCGCCATAGCTTCGCCTACACCCACTCCTACCGTTGCGATCAAAACAATCGCATCCATAAGGAGTGTCGCTTTTGTATTGCCTGCGTCGCCTCCACCCAAAGCGGTGGCTAATTTTTCCATCAACGTTTTCCCGTCTGACGTTTTAACCGAGTTTACAACCTGTGCCCCCACAGCTACTACGGTCGCAACTGCCGCCGCAGCGACACTCATTGTTCCAAAAGAGACAACTGTCATAAGAGCAACCATAACCCAGCCGAAAATTTGCATCGTGTTCTGATTTTTTTTCTGATCCGCCATTTCACTTGCGTATTCCGATAGGCTATCATTTGTTTGTTTTACTATCGTCGTGTTCGCCTCCTGTAACAGGTTTACCGCTTGGCAGGCAGTAGACTGCAACTCACCGTTGATCTTCATAAAGTCTGCAGTGTTGTCTGTTAAAGACTCTATCAACTCCATAAACCCGGACATGTAAGCGGCGTGGTTCTTCGATGTTTCCCCAGTCGATCTAACTTTGGTCCCTTCAGGAAGAAGACTCTTCAAAAGATCCCCTTCTTTATAATTATGGAGAGCGCTCAAGGTCTCTTTTATTTGCGCAGTATGAATAACACCAAGAGTGGCGTCTGTAGGCAATCTATCGAGATCTGTCTTTTGTGTTGTTGGTTGAATGGCTGTTATCATAGTACTCTCCTAAAATAAACTTATTATATTTTTATAACCGATGCATTCATGGCCTGAACAAAAGCCTGCAACATGCCTCCGAGGGTGGATAAAGCAGAAGTACTCTGTGTAGCAGCTCCCATCGCACTTTGAGAGTTCTGGCTGAATGTTTGGTCAGCTGAATTACCGCTTGTCGTCACAATCCCCGCAACTGAGGAATAGAGGGTGTGGATAGACCCAGAATCGCCCAGCGGGGTTCCATGTGCGAAATCTGGAACAAGCAAGTATAATAAGTACGGATCAGTTATGCCCATTTTTTGGAAATCCCACCAATAGTAATTTTTAGTTGAACCATCATTAGTCGGAGGTATCGTAAGTACACCCTGTAATTGCTCCATCCTTTGCTCAGTTACCTGCTTTTGGTCAGTAGCAAGAGGAAGCTGCCACTGAGCCCACTTGGAGATAGATGCTGAACCATCATTCGTATCAAAATAGGCTTCGAGTGCTAGTTTATACGCGTAAACTACCCCTTTGTGATCTGTCATACTATTCCCCTTAACTTTCGTTACCCTTAAGCTAGATCTAGTAACTAGACCTTTCCTATCTATTATTTTATCATATTTTTTATAAATTTTAAATAATTTTTTACATTTTTTTCTTATCATGTTGTATCCTAATTAGATACACAGATAATTTGTAAACTACTTATTATAAGTACGATAAGGGATCGGGCTTTTGTAACCGCATATTAGAAAATGGGTTAAAATTTTAGCGGGAGTAGAGTGCATTGGGTTAGACCAAAATGGAGGGGCCTAAGTTTAGCCCCCCATGTGCTGGTTTGGATAAAAAGGCCCTCCTTGGGGGCTATTTTTCATTCGAAACAATGGTTCTGAGCCCTTCCAGATAACTCGATAAACTTCCACCGGAAGCGGTCATTTCAGACTGGTAGCTCCCCATGGCCTGATTTAAGGCGACCTGTGATTGGCTGGCTGTCGAATTCATGGTCGTTTCGACTGTGTTCTTCGAGGAGTTGAAATTTGAAAGGTAATTGAGGCAATTGTCCACCGTGCTCTGGCTGACGTTTTCGTACTCTCCGGTTGAGGCCAGGATTGTATAGGTGGGGTTATTGGAAGAGGCAAAAGCCGCCGTCATGTCTTTCAAAACTGAACAGATCGTCCCTACATCCACCCCGTCTTTTTTAAGCTCTGCGGCGTACTTTGAGCGCAAATTACTATTTAAGTCGTCTAAAGTCTGTAGAGTTTGCCTCGACATTATATACGAGGCCTGGATCATTTTTTCTGCAAAAGCTACCGGACCCGGAGCTCCGGAAGGTTTGAATGCGTCTTTTCCCAAGATAGGATCCGCATCCTTATTAAATGTGACCCCTAACTGTCCTGCCAGATCAAAAAATGGGACGCCGGGTTTAAGAGACCCATCGGGTGCCGAGGGATTGTATTCGACACTGCCCCCCGTGGGAGATCCGGAATCGTCAAGAAAGGTCACCATTAGATTCCCGTCTGCTGCCACACCGTCTAACCGTACCCCTTTGCCATTATTTACGTCCTCGGGATAAAAAATCGTCTGCCCGGGCTGGTACTTTTGTACATCAACAAATCTATTAAATTGTGATGAAATGTTTTGCCAGTCCGCTCTGATTGCATTTGAAATTCCTACAGTTTTGGAGGCTTGGTAGGCGACATTTGCGTCGGGTATCGCGTTAAAAAGGGTCATAAGATACCCTATGTTGAGCTTGGACGGATCCTTCAGCATGCTTTCTACAGACTGCTGCAATTTTTGAATGACCTCCTCAAGATCTTTTTTTCTTTCCTCTATCTCGTCGATCGCCGCTTGAATCGGATCTGAAGGGTCGGCCTGTAAGCCGAGAGCCTTATCCATTCCAAAAAAAATCATACCCATAAAAATCTACAAATACATACATCCCTGGCTTAATTATATACTAATTTTTATAAAAAATCAATATATAAATCCTTAGGGATGGGCTATCCATAGATCTTTACAAGGCCTAACCTCGCATATTTGAGATAAAATTGCTCAACATGTCTTTGTACGACGAGAGACTCCCCCCGATAGCGGTCATACACGATTGGTACTGTCCTTGCGCCTGATTGAGCTGCACCTGAGACTGGCTCACAGTAGAGTTCATCGTCGTTTCCACAGTATTTTTTGAGGAGTTGATGTTGGAAAGGACGGTGCTGCAACCATCTATAATAGAGGTGTCCGTTTTACCCAAATTACCAAGTGCTCCAGTTGACGCAAGAAACGTGTAAGCAGGATCATCAGTCATACAAAACGATGCAACGTTATCTTTTAAAACCGATATAATTGTATCGACTCCACCCAACAGTGACTTATCCGAAATCAGATATGCTTTTAAATCGTCCATACGCTGCAGGGTAATGGTGTGCATTTTTTGAGAGGCTTTTATCATATTGTTTGCCAATGTTACCTTCTCTGGGGGTGTACCTTGCACTTGTAAACCTCCACTTGTCGGGTCACCACTCCAGGATAGCGATTTATCATCACTCATATCAAAAAAAGGGACGCCGGGTTTAAGAGACCCATTGGGTGCCGAGGGATTGTATTCGATACTGCCCCCCGTGGGAGATCCGGAATCGTCAAGAAAGGTCACCATTAGATTCCCGTCTGGTGCCACACCGTCTAACCGTACCCCTTTGCCATTATTTACGTCCTCAGGGTAAAAAATCGTCTTCCCGGGCTGGTATTTTTCTGTGTGTGCAAACAGGGCCATTTGAGACGATATTTTTGACCATTCCTCTTTGATAACATTTGACACACCGACCGTTTGTGCAGCTTGCAAAGCTGTGTTGGTGTCGGGAACATTTGAAAATAGCATCATTAGATATCCCACATTGATCTTGTTAGGATTACCTATCATAGATTTTGCTAGAGCTTGAATTTTTACTCTTTCATCCTCTAGCTCCTTTTTGAGATCTGCGATATTCTTCATGATCTCACTAAAAGGATCATCCCCTGGGGAGGGGGTGTCACCGTAATTTCCTTTCGACGTTACATCAGAATTTCTAAACACCATAAACACCCCTTTTACACATGAATCCGCCCCGTCGCTCTTGCTTTTTTGGGTTTCAACAATTTTTTCATTCTTTCATACTTGTCGATGCAGCGGGCCATCTGCCTCTGCAAAATTTCCAAATTTACCTTATCTGCTACCAGCAGTTTAGAGGGGGTAGCCACTATGCTTTCTAAAATAAGATCCCGCGTATTTTCCATCTTTTCAAGAGCCTTAAGGATCTCTTTTTTTTGTTCCAACCCGTTGTGATTAGAAAGCTCCTCGCATGCTTTTTGAAAAAACAGCTCTTGAAGGCCTATAAAAAGAAACGGATCATAAGCCGACTTTGTGAGCATTCTCTCCAATCCTTCTATAGAGGGGCGAAAAACAGAATCGACCGGTTCCATTTAGGCTTTTTTCCCTTTTTGAGGTTTTTTCGCCTTACTCCTCTTTTTGGGGGGCTCGGAATAATTATCCATTATGTACTGCATGGCAGCATCCCCGTAAAGAAGCCCTTTTTGCTTGCAAAACTTTTTCGCCTCGTCAAATTCACGGACACCACCCATCTCGTGGAATAGAACGTAATAAACCAACCCTTTTTCCGACCCCGTTTTTGCAACGATCTCATCCACTTGATCATCCAAGGCCTCCAGCATCGCCGTAGTCACTTTGATTGCCTTCAATTTGAAGCCCATATCTTGACTTTTGACCCCCTCGTGCAAAAAAAGGAGGAAATCCTTGGGAAACTGATTGATGAAATTTCTAAATTCAGGATCCGATATCCCCTTTTCAAAGGCTAAATCGAGCATTTTTTTGTTCTTATCCTTAAGCATCTCAGGGCCTCATCCAATTTTTTACTTTGGTCTTTCCTTTCTTTACTTTAGCAACGGGATCCAGGGCCTGCGCTTGAGTTTTATGGAATGTTTTTTTTCTTTCGGAACGAATAAGGTCTAAAAACTCCTGCTCATCAACCTTAAAATCCTCAAAACGTTCCAGATAACTTTCCAGTTGATCCGGATCCATTTTCAATCTCTGTTCGATCCTGTCCATCGAACCTAAAAGGAGCTCTTTAAGGACAAAGATCGTTTTTTGCATCCGGTTTTTTTCGGCTAAATCCCCTTTTGCCTGCACGATGCGGTACTGGTGGAGAAACTTGATGGCATCCTGGAAAAACGGAATGAGCGACTCCAGATCCTTTATCTCTAAAAGATCGATCTCCCCTAGTCTCTCCTCAAAACGGCTGTCCAAAAACCCCCTCCGGACGTTTCCCCCAATATAGTTCTCCGACCATTCCCTTCAAGAAATAAAAGAAGAGATTGCATTCCGTTAAGTTTTTCTGTATGAGGATGAATGACTTATGCTGGAAAAAATATTGGAGAATTTTCTCCTCGACCACGGCACCCCTTTCGATTTCATCAAGGAGACGACCGGGGGGTACTACCTTCTCAACGTGTCGCCCGATCTCAAGATCGAACTCAGGCAGCTTGCGAACGAAGGGGTGTTTTTTCGGACAAACCTGTTCCTTTTCCTGATTTCTGAAAAAGAGACGGCGTTCAAACAACTCCTGGAAGCCAATTACCTCTACCAAACGACGATGGGGACTGTCCTGGGGATGGACCCTAACGAAAAATACATCACTTTGTCCCAGTATGTCTACAGCCCCATGACAAAAGAGCTTTTCTGGGAAACACTGGAGCAATTTTGCAACGCATGGGATTACCTGAAACACAATTTCGAAAAGAAATCATGATTTTTAATAGTTTTATAAATCCTTTTCAGAGTACATTCTTTCTAATAGAACCGTTAAAAACCGCTTCCGGTGCAGAGGCAAGCCATGTTTCTTGCTTGACAATCTTAAGTGTTTTTGACGATAAAGAGATGTTACAAAAAACAAACGGTGTTCTCACTTTCATGGTAAATGATTGTTTTTTTTTAAACAGATCGCGCATGATTACCTTCAACTTGATAGGTTATAGATGAGCTACTATCTCATAGCTGAAGAGGGACCTCTCAAGGGGCTCAAAATCGATTTGACCGATGAAGAACGGGTAATTGTCGGACGGGATCCCGACTCTTCCACCTGCTTAATAGAAGACCCCTCCATATCGCGCAGGCATGCTCTATTTCTCTTTAGCGAGGATGGGATAGAGATCGAGAATCTCAGCCTAACAAACCCCCTCAGAGTAAACGGTACTTTGATCGAGGGTAAAGAGACGATTGTCGATGGGGATTATATCTCTTTAGGGGCGAACACATTCCGTTTTGTTAAAAAAGAGGATTCCGAATCGGAAAATAGCCCTAAGCTTGCCGAAGAATTTCTCTCCAAAGAAGCGCCTCTATTTCAATTTTCGATGCAAGGGCAGCATACGGGCCGCTTTTACCTGAAAGTAATCTCAGGACCTAACAGTGGCGCCGAATTCCCTTTAAATGAGGGAGAATCGCTTGTTTTGGGTAAAGATGAAGATGCATGCGACGTGGCTTTTAACGATCTGTCTGTCTCAAAAAGGCATGCGCGCCTCTCATTCAATAGTGCAAATATCCCCGTAATTGAAGACCTTGAAAGTCTCAATAAGATCTTCGTCAATCACCGTAAAATTGAGGGCCA
>JBEIFH010000018.1:0-28609 GCA_040382515.1 Chlamydiia bacterium
AAATCTCTTCTATTTAAATTGAACTCGCTGACTGCGCTTAAATTGTCCTGATGTAAAAAAACCCGCTGTGACCAATGACACAATGTTTCGAAAATGTGCTTATGAAAATGCGGTCTTTTTCTTAAAATTTCTAAAAGAGTCACTTCAAGAGGTGAGGCGAGAAAAAATTGGCAGGGGCCATTTATGAATTTTTTATAGACGCTGTCATAGTGCGAGCTTTCCCCCAAGGATGCTAATAGATACGAGTGCATCTCCTGTTCCATGTCTAATAGCGGCACCCCGTCTCCAAAAAAATTTCTCTCAATGATCCCTATCATCTCCCTTGAGGCAGAGTGTCTAGTCAGAAGGTTTCTAAGGTTCATGAGAAAAAGAACCCTCTCTTGATGGCCATGCCCTCGAAGGAACTGAAACAAGTTCCATTCGAAAGTTGCAAGATCCTCCGACACAAGAGCCCCAACAGATCTTTCTATCAATTCGTATTGAGCGTGCCAGCCTTGCGTGCATTTTAAAATTGCCCTGAGTGCATACGACTCTGCATTATCCGGATACGATAAAATAAGGTGCTTACGATTGTTACACGCCAATGCATGCTCCAAAGAGATGCTCTTGATGTAACCGGGCAGCAATTTCATGCAGGGCATCCCATCGTTGGTGATATCCACACCAACAGCATCTGCGTCAAATAGGTGGGGACGCTTGGCGGGGTGGGGAAATTTTATATCTACATCACCAAATGAAACCATTTGAAACTTATGGTTGATCCTTATATCCGATTCTTGAAATCCGTAACTTACAAGGTAAGGGATGAGCCGGGCTAATAAAGTGGGAAAATCCCTCTCCCTATAGGGGCTAAAGATGGCTACATCGAAGTCATTTTTGGGATGATCGAAAAGAATTTGTTGTGCCGAACCTCCCACGATAAAAATTTGACAGCTATCTAATGGGGACAGGAACATCCTAAGATTTTGAACCAATACCCCTTTTGTCAAAAAGGTATTACCAATATTTTCTGAAAAGATTGTCTGTAACCTGAACGAAGAGCCAGAATCCAAAGGGGTTCCCTGGTCGAGCATCTCAGGAAAAAATGCCGGGGTAAAGCTTATGTTCCCACTGTAAGAGATCGTCAAAATTTATCCTAAGAAATTATTCAATTCAATATTTTATCAAAAACACAAAAAAAACAAACGATCTTTTTTTTCGGTTTTTAAAGAAAAAATGCAGGATCGTTGTTTTAAACCCCTTTTTTTTGTTTATTTCAGGTTAAGATTTTTTGAAAAAAAAGATGTTACCGTGTAAGGTATTAAATAATAATTTAAAACTCTAGAAGCCTTTATGCCTCCCCTTGTTCTTAAAGATCTTTTTTTCTCCCATTACCAACCTACAACTCTACTCACCCCTATACCATTGCTAAAAAATCCCCCTCCTATCGATAAGAAGTTGGACGAGGAGGCTGTCATTTGGACCGAACCCACCTTCAACGGTTTATTCACCTATTCGATCCCTTTGAAAGATTTCTTTAAGTACAACTGGACTTTAGGGCTCTTAATCCCTTCCAAGAAATTAAAGATGACTGTCGATCTCCCCGTCGATCTCCCAGATGTGGAACATCCCCTTCGGGTCCCTTTGGAGCGTAAAGGTCTTTTGACTACCAAACAAACCATGGAAAAACTCAAAGAGCTTTCTGCAGATGACCAGGAAAAACTTGCGAGATCTCTTATCTACTATGGAACTGAAATAGGGCTAGCGCTTTTGACTTTTGACCATTTTAGACTGTTGGAAAAAGAGCTTCGGTGGGGCCTCGTATCTGTCGATCCGACCATTTTTCAAAACCCGGTCACGCTCCATTCAAAAGAGGGGACAAGACGGATTTTATCTAAAAATCTCATGAGATATCTCACCCAGCATGAGCCTGCTCTAGGGGCCGGAGCCCAAAAAGGGGGATTTTTGGAAACAAAACTCGAGCCCTTTTATGAAGAATGTAAAAAAATACACTCAGAAGCTTCCAAAATAAATATCACGAAAATAGTTTTATCCATCATTTCGTTTGGCCTTTTGCCGCTTTATTACCTGGTACGCTCGGCTATAATTTTGAAAAAAAGTAAGGATCTTATAAAAAAACTTGAGAAACAGACCTTAAAAATCCAACTATACAAAATACGAGCCGATAAGATCTATAGTTATTGTAAAGAATTGCAGCCCTTATTAGGGAATACGCATTTGCCCATGAAAGAAAAAGAGATTGTGATTTTCTAAAATGTGATGAGAACTGCTACAACAGGTGTTTGAAAGGGTTTGACTGTTTTTTAGCTAGGGCCCGCTAGCATTAGTCGCTATTTTTTTAAGCTTTGCCACCACTTGCAGGATTTTAGAAGACTCCCCTCTTAGCCACTCCTTCAGTTCTCCATCGGGCATTTGCGCCATCTTGACCGAAATTTTTTTATAGCATTCTTCGGCGAATTTTGTGGAACAGTCTTTATGCACATCATGAGGGGGTCTTAGAGAAAATCTCTTGTCTCTGAATAGTTCGATTTTCTCTACGATGCAAGGGATAAATTCTCTCAAATTCGCTTCTTGCTCTTCTTTAAGAGCTAAATCAACAAGATCCGCACCATGGCGGTAGGCAGCGTAAACAGGTTCTACAACCCTGTCATTAGTCTTCTCGGTTGCAAATCTTACAGCTGACCCAAAACCATCAAATAAGAGCCTCCATTCATCCCTATCAAAGTCCTGCTTACAGATTTCGAAACATTCCCAAAAGTTATTTAGGATGGTAAATGCAAAAAGATCTTTTTCCCCGTCCGCTAACTGAAGGGTAGAATAGATAGCATCTATTTCTTTTCTATACCGGTGGACAAAACCCATGATGTTTTTTGAGGAACCTATCATCCTTTCGTTATAAAATCGGCACTTTTCACCCTCTAAAGCACCGTGATGTAAATATCCCATAAAAAGAAAACCCAGAGATTTGATTGATTCTTTATTGAAAGATTGTGGATCCGGTTTTTTTTCGATATCAAGAAAGGCCTTTTGTATCATTAGGGCAAGGGATATGTGTGCCAGTTCATTACCACGTATCTCTTTTTTGCAGTTCGCATCGATCTGTTTAGTAAGTTCCACAATGCCAGCCGACCGTTCAAGAGATACCATCGCGGCATCGAGGATGTGCGGGTACTCCCCTCTATTTGTCTGTAGGCCTAAAAGAATCCTATTGTCATCTAAAAAGCGGATAAGCCTATCGTCTTTCGGGTCAAAGGATGCGATGACAAGCTTGGTCACTATCTGGTGTATCATTTCCCCAGAGGATTCGACCCCTGTGGAAAGGGGGAGAATTTTTAGAAGGCTTTTTCCAAACAGTTCAAAGGTCTCTTCAAAGGAATATACCACCCCCTCCCCAAACCCTTCATGCAAAAAATTTGCTATGTGGTTGTAAGCCTTCAGTGCGGCTAAGGGATCCTCCTGGGCGAGCTGTTCTACAAAAGAAAGAAAATCAAAAAGTTTCCCTTTTATGTTTTCATAAGTAGCCGTGCTTTGCAGGATGTCTTTAAAAGAGTTTGCTGCCTCATCGGATTTGACGGGGGAAAAGCGGTAAAGCTGCGCTGCTGTCAATTTACAAGGATGACGATCGATTAGGGATCCTAAGCCTTGGGTGAAAAAATCTCTATTGTGTTGACTGACCATCTCCATAAACGGGGTGGGACAAGAGGAAACCTTTGACGAGGTCACGATCGATGCAAACTCATCTATAGGGGTCGAGGCGCCCGATTTCACGGCGTAAAATTTAAGAAGAAGGGCTTTGATCCAATCGGGATAATCGGTTCCTAAAGGGGAAGGGTATTCCCTTAGTAGTTTGAGACACGTTTGTTCAGGGAGTACTTTCATGGTGATAAGGTCTCTGCCAAGCGATTCAAATAGAAGGGGGAATTCCCGTTGATCCTCCTTACGGTCCACAAGGCATTCCAATATCTCTTCTTCAAATCTTCCCAACTTTGCTTTTCTATCGAGGCTAAGATGGTGGAAAATTTCGATTAAAGTTTGGGTTGAAAAATGGGTTGTCCCCATCTCTTGAACACTTTTTACCAAATAATTTAGGGAACATTTCGTGAAGTTATTTTTCAAAAGTAATAATTCTACCCGTAGTGCCGGATCAAATCCGTTTAAATGTTTTTCCCTATCCTTAGGACGCATAGCTAGGGAGCGATCGAATATAGATTGTAAAACCTGCTCTCTCCATTTAGGATGCTCTGTCAAAGCGTCCAAAATTTGAGTTTTATCCGCATGGGAAAGCTTATGAAAAAGGGCTCTTCCCCTTTCGTTCAATACCGGATTTGTCAAAGCTTGTCGAATGGCATCCAAATCGGGTCTCGAGGAGCGGTCTTTAGATTCTAAAAGGGCTACTCTTTGTTCCAGACACAGTACATCGGTATCATAAAGTCTTAAGATTTGACAACAGATCGCCTGGGCTAATTTCGAAGACTCCCCCTTTTGAAAAAGATTAGGGCGAAGCTTGGGTAAAACACCCTCCCCTTCTTGAGGGTCAGATTGCATTTGACTGATCAAATGGGACTCGTTTTCTCCCCTTAATAGGGTCTTTGAAGTGGTGATGAGCCTCTCTTTTTTCAAAAAGGACCGCTTATCATCTACAGAAAGAAAATTATCCAAAAAAACCTTAGCCTGAAAATGCTTTCCGTATCTTCCTTGAAGAAGTTCTAGAAAGTTTTTTGCCCGGGGATGGGGACTCTGCTCGTCGAGTAAAGTCATTAAATTGGCGATAAAAAAATCTGTTGTTTCTTTTGAGACGTGCCCTTCTAAATAGTAATCCAGTTCCCTTAAAAATTGCCCTTCTTGGTAATCGAATCCGTCAAGATGCAGTCTGATGACTTCCCTATGGTTGAATTCGCTGGTGAATCCTTTTGTAAAATGACCACATACCCTAAATAACGGTTTTATTACTGAACATGGATCGGAAAGCTTTAATTTTTTTGATAACAAACAGTCGAGAGCTTCTTTGAAACACCCCTTTTCCACCCCAAATTTCGCATAAGGGACAAGAGTAGCTCGACCAAAAATTTGAGATTTGGCATTTAAACTCAACTCGGTACACAGGGCGTCGTGGTGAAACAGGTGCGTCCGTTTGTCCAAAAAAGATACAAATTTAAAATCGAACTCTTTTGTCTCCATCGACTGGTAAGCTGCATTCCAGCGCACATATTTTTTGCTCTTCAAATCTTCTTCTGTAAAGCTTGGCCTAAGGGATTGAAAATAGGTCAAGCATAGTTGGGTAAAATATTCCGGATCGGGCTGCTCGGGAAAAAAAACCGCAATGTCAATATCTAAAAAGTCTTTTTCTACAAATAGGGACTGGGTGGCCCCCCCGATCAGTATCGGTAAATACCCGTTGAAAATAACATGTTTTACAAAATTTCCCACCTTAAACCTGATGGGAGGATCCTTGGGATCGGTTGATGTGAGTTCAACAGTTTTGCGAAAAATCGCATCTAATTTGGTGATTTGGCTCGGAGTTAGAGATTTGTAGTATTTATGCGAAATCGGTTGGCTTTCAAGAGCGCCCGATTGAGGTACGGCAGCAACAACGGGGGTTTGTAGATTAAAAGTGGCTGCGTTTGGGTTCAACATAGCAGTACCATCGTTTTCAAATATTCCCCCTCCCGGAAAGCGATATTCTTCAGGTGATCCGGTGCCATTAAATGGCGCTGCACCAGCTTGACATCTCTTTTCTCCATCAAAGAAGCCTCTAATAGAATCGTATCAAACAGAGATTCTTCCAAGTTATAGGAACATGAAGAGGTCATAAGCACCCCACCGGGTTGCACACGTCTTAGGGCCATTCGGTTGAGTTCCCTGTAGGCGCGCACCCCTTTAGAGGTATCTTTTTTTGATTTAATAAATGCGGGAGGATCAACAATCACAACATCGAACATTTCGGTGGTGTTTTGCAAAAAGGAAAAAACATCACTTTCAATAATTTCATGATTTTCAAGACCGTTTAGATCTGTATTCTCTTGCATTTGCCTACAAGCCTCCCCTGAAATGTCCACACTCACCACTTTGAGTGCCTTTGCCTTAAGAGCGTGTAGGGAAAAACCACCCGAATAAGCACACAAGTTCAAAACTTTTTTATCTCTTACATAGGAGCGCAAATAGAATCGCATCTCTCTTTGATCCAGAAAAAACCCGGTCTTTTGCCCGTGGACAACATCCACTAAAAAACGGACATCGTGTTCAAATATTTCAATCGGCTGTGCACTTTTTTCCTCAGTCAACCACCCTTTATGAGGCAAAAGCCCCTCCTCTTTGCGGGAAATCGACGTCGATTTCTCGTAAATAGCTTTTATATCTAAACTACTTTTAAGAGCTTGGACAACCTCGTCTTTTAAAAGCTCCATCCCCAAAGTCCCAAATTGAACAACTGCAGTCCGGTCGTAAAGATCCACAATCAAACCGCATAAGCCATCATTCTCCCCGTTTACAAGACGCAAAGCGTTAGAGTTGATTTGCAGATTTTCCCTTTTTTTTATGCTGTTTTTGATAAGGCGGTCGAGAAGGTTTTCCCTTTGTGTTTCTAAAAAACCTAACATTCTCAGACGGATATTAGATTTTGTGTTGACGTACCCTATCCCCAAGTGCTCCCCCTTGTGGGAAAAGATCTCTACCAGCTGTCCATTGACTCCGGAAAATCTCTCTATCCCTTTCGAAAAAATCCAGGGATGCCCCAATTTCAGAGTTTTTTCACGCCCCTCTTTGAGGACTACAACCCCTAGGGGGCCGGCTAAAGATGCATCCATTAACGTGGATTTGGTTATGAGTTCATGAGCCATAAAGTTCCCTCTATTGTAGCATGATATTAAAAAATATTATATAAAAAAATGGATGGTTTTACAACCGTTCCATGACACCATTTTTTTGAAAAACAAGCCGCATCCACCCTTTTTGGGTATCGACGGTTACTAGTTCAAAATGAGGGAGATATGCCTTCAACAGAGTCTCAAGCTGAAATGGGAGGATTCCGCTTAGAACCAGAGTCCCCTTGGATTTGCATAAACTGCTGAGAGTATCTACTAGGGATAAAAGGGGTCCGAGATGGATATTGGCCAAAACCAGGTCCGCCTCTATGCTATCCAGGTCAATCGGATCTGTAACGCCGTTTTCTAGACAATTTTGGTTGGCGACCTTCATAGAGCCGCTGTCAATATCAAATCCCCTAACGCTTTTAGCTCCAAGCTTTTTGGCTGCGATCATTAAGATCCCGGATCCGCACCCGTAGTCAACAACAGTTTTTCCAACAGGGGGATTCTTTACTAGCCATTCCAGGCAGATATTGGTAGTGGGGTGGTCACCCGTCCCAAAGGCATTTCTAGGATCCAATAAAAGGACAATTTTGGCCTCTTTTGGGACTTCATGCCAGCTCGGCACGATCCATAGGGTATCGGCGACTACCTGGACAGGGGTGTTTTTCTGCATTTCCAGAACCCAGTCTAGATCGGGTACCTCTATAGAGGAAAAAGGGGCTAAAGTGAGAAAAAGGGGCTCATCCTCGGCCTTGATCAGGGCGCTAATTTTGTTAATGTCCCAATATTCGGCTTCAAAGCTCTTTTCATCCTTGATAATTTCTTCCCCTTCGATGCACTCGACGGAAACACTCAACGCTCCCATCTCCATCAAAGAATCGCTGAAATTTTCGGCTTCGGCCTGACTGACTTTAAAAGAAACTTCTTTAATCATAGATCCCCTACAAGGATAGCATACCTTGTCTATTTAAGGACACGACTTCCCTTTTATTTCTAAATGGTAGAAAATGGGACCAATGTCCTGGGCCTACTATCTTACGTATAAATTTTTCACATTGGTTTTATCCCTTTTTCTTGTTGCAACGGCTACATTTACACTGATGCACATCATCCCCGGAGATCCCTTTTCCCAAGAGCAAACGATTCCGGATGAAATTCTCAAAAGCCTCATGGCCCACTACGAGCTGGATCAACCCATTCTCAAACAATATTTTCACTATCTCGAGGGTCTGACCCGTTTCGATCTTGGTCCGTCATTCAAATACGAAGGGAGGATGATTCAAGACATCATTAAAGAGGGTTTTGGAGTCTCCGCCACTTTGGGCGCAGTCGCGATACTCATTTCGGTTGTTGCCGGAGCGACATTAGGTTCCCTTGCCGCTTTCTGCCGGGGTAAATGGCAAGACTGGTTTTCGATGCTTTTGGCAGTCATTGGGATGTCGGTCCCAAGCTTTATTTTAGCCACTCTTTTACAGTATGTTTTTGCGATGAAATTCAACCTTTTGCCTATCGCAAGATGGGGCGAATTGAGACATATTATACTGCCGGCTATTTCTTTGAGCGCCTTTCCGACCGCTTTCATAGCGCGTCTTGTGAGGAACAATATGGTTGAAATCCTGGAGCAAGAGTACATAGTTGCCGCAAAAGCTAGGGGGTTGGGAACAGCAAAAATCTTGATTCGCCATGTGACTAAAAATTGTATTTTACCCGTGCTCTCCTACTTGGGCCCCCTTTTTGCGAACATCATCACCGGCAGTTTTGTCATTGAAAAAATTTTTGGCATCCCCGGTTTAGGAGGCTGGTTTGTGATGAGCATCACAAACCGCGACTATACCATGATCATGGGGATCACCCTGTTTTACAGCGCCATTTTGATGGTTGCCGTGTTCATAGTAGATTTACTATCTTACAGTATTGACCCTCGGATCCGGAGCTCGCGATGAATCATCCCTCTTTTTCACTCCCCTATTTCAAAGAGTCTATCTTCCGTCTGAAAAAAAATAATGCTGCGATGGTGGGCCTTTGGTTTTTGATATTTCTTTTTATAGCTGCGGTCATAGCCCCTTTCTTTACCCCCTACAGCTATTATGAAACGCACTTGAGTTTAAAAAATTACCCCCCATCAAAAGAATTCTGGTTTGGGACGGATGAGCTGGGGAGAAATGTTTTTTCCAGGATCTGGCTTGGGGCCCGCATCTCCCTTTTTGTGGGCATATCAGCCGCCTTCATTGATATGGTCATCGGTGTGGTTTACGGAGCATTTGCGGGTTTTGTAGGTGGAAAAATCGATGAGATGATGATGCGATTTTGCGATATCCTCAACTCCCTGCCGCAACTCTTGATTGTTATTATTCTACTGGTACTTATGGGCCCAGGGCTGACTACGATTATTATCGCTCTGACACTCACCGGCTGGATCAATATGGCCCGAATCATAAGGGGACATATCCATCAAATCAAGCATCTGGATTTTGTGATGGCAGCTAAAGCGCTGGGAGCTTCCAGATTCCGGATCCTCACTCACCATCTGATTACAAACGCGGTCGGTTCCATCATCACTACTGTCACGCTGACAATTCCCGGAGCCATTTTTACCGAGTCATTCTTAAGTTTTTTAGGACTTGGGGTGCAAGCGCCTATGGCGAGTTGGGGAACGATGGCGAGCGACGGATTGCCCGCTTTGCGCTTTTATCCCTGGCGCCTTTTTTTCCCTGCATTTTTTATAAGCATCACCATGTTTGCTTTCAATTTGCTGGGCGATGGTCTAAGGGATGCATTTGATCCGAGGCTCAGACGATGAGCTTGAGTCTATCCAAGGTTTCCCCCATTAGCCTCAGACAAACTGAAATCCGTTGTGTTACAAATCTACCCCTACACATCTATCTTGGATTCATTTGGGATCCACAGGGAGGGTGTAGATGAAAGCTGCCGAACTTGAGGTTGTCAATCTGCGTGTCAATTTTTATCCTAACGGGAGGAAAATTCATGCCGTGCGGGGCGTCACATTCAATATCAAACCCAATGAAAGGGTTGCGATTGTAGGAGAATCGGGGTGTGGCAAAAGCCAAATGGCAAGAGCCCTTGTGCAGTTGATCCCCTCCCACGCAGGAAAAATCGAGGAGGGAAAAGTCCTTTATGATGGCGTCAATCTCTTATCATTATCCGAAAAAGAGATGCGGCGTTATCGGGGCCGTGAAATCGGGATGATATTTCAAGATGCCAGAGCGTCGTTAAGCCCATTGATTACCGTGGGCGATCAGATTGTGGAGGCCTATTTGGATCACCACCCTTTGGCCACAAAAAAAGAGGCAAGAACCAGGGCGCTGGAACTTTTGGACCTAGTTCAAATCGAAGATCCCTTAAGAAGTTTTCATCAGTACCCCCATGAACTTTCCGGTGGTATGTGTCAAAGGGTCATGATCGCTTTGGCTTTAGCCCCCGACCCCAAACTTTTGATTGCCGACGAACCGACGACCGCCCTTGATGTCACCATACAAGCCCAAATTCTAGACTTGCTGAAAAGGATCCAGGAGCAGTTTGGGATGAGCATTTTGTTTATTACCCATGATTTTTCGCTTCTAGCAGGATTTTGTCATCGTGCCCTTGTTATGTATGCCGGTGAGATCGTTGAGGAAGCAACCATCGAGGAGCTGTTTCAAAATCCGAAACACCCTTACACAAAAGCTTTGCTCCGCTCCATTCCTCGTCTCGATTTACCAAAAGGTTCTCCACTGGAGGTGATTGAAGGGAACCCACCCGATCTCTCCAAACCGATCCTTGGTTGCCCTTTTTCTCCCCGATGCAAATTTAAAACATCTCAATGCGCCACATCGACCCCCTTGATGATCAACCGGGTTGCCTGCTGGCTCTACGATCCTAGATTTAAGGAAAAATATGAGCTCTTCACCTCTTCTTAGCGTCCGCAATCTGAGCAAAACGTTCTACAATCGTGACAACTTTGTCAGAGCGGTAGATGGAGTTTCGCTGGATGTTTTTCAGGACAGGACTTTAGGACTTGTCGGTGAAAGCGGTTCCGGAAAAACCTCACTTGCAAAGCTCATACTCAGGTTGGAAAAGCCCGATGCCGGGGAGATCCTTTTTCAGGGTGTGGATCTTTTAAAATTAAACCGCAAAGAGATGATGGACGTCCGTATGGAGCTCCAAGTTATTTTCCAGGATCCTTATGGCTCCTTGAATCCCCGTATGACCGCTCAGGAGGTGATCATGGAACCTTTAGAGATCTTCATGAAAAATTTGAGTTTTCACGAGAAAAGGCAGCGTGTTTTAAACTTGATGGAGCTCGTCGGATTGGATCCAAATTTCTCTCAAAGATTGCCCCACGAGTTTAGTGGAGGTCAAAGACAGCGCATTTCTATAGCCAGGGCGCTTGCCTTGCACCCCAGACTTATCATTTGCGATGAGCCGATCGCAGCGCTTGACGTATCGATCCAGTCGCAGATCATCAACTTGCTTAAAAGGCTCAAATCCGAGCTGGGATTGAATTACCTTTTCATATCGCACGATCTTGCTATGGTAAAATATCTCTGCGATGATCTCGCGGTGATGCATTTCGGAAAAATTGTCGAGCATGGGGACAGTGAAATCATCTACTCCAATCCCCGGCACATCTACACTAAAACTCTTTTAAGCAGCGTTCCGAAGCTCATGGGCCAGCCCGCATTGCCCCAAGCTCTATAAAAGAGGTAAGGGTACTTTTTTTAAGACCGCTTAAAACCTTGGATCAAACCAAATGAACCTCGAAAAACAGAGTTCAAAGGCCCTTAAAACGGCGAAGACCACATAAAACCTTGGATCAAACCAAATGAACCTCAAAAAACAGAGTTCCAAACCCCTTAAAACGGCAGTTGGCCTTTTTAAAGGGGGGGTTCTCTGTTACAATCGGTCGAAGGATCTATTTTACCGATAAAAAGGGGGTCAAATCGTCTTTATTGATAAAGAGACTTGCCATCAAGTACCTTTCCTTGCCAAATTGCACGATAGGGACTTTTCTTTCTTGACTATCGTGTACCCATCGGCAGTCTAGATACTTGATCTGATGCGAAGAGCTCTTTTCTTTGGTATCCTTATCTTCTGTCGGATTTGAGGGGATGTTTCCAAAAATTTCTCCAAAAAACCCGCTATCAAAAAGATACTTTTGGGATCCGTTTTTTTGGTTCAACGGTTCCGTAGCATTTACATTCGAAAGACCAAGCTTCGCATACATGGAGTTAAATAGGACCTTATTCCATTTAGCCAGATCGTGAACGTTTTTTTCCTCAAGAGAATTTAGCCTTCCCAGAAGCCCCCCAAAAGACCTATATTCAACTGAAAACATCAGTTTAAAAATCTTGTCTAATGCCTTGATATCTCTTATGTACAACAAATCAAGGGAGATATTTTCCTGATCTACATTAGTAAATCCGAACTCTTTATCAATAGAAATACTGTCTAGTAATTCCTCAAAAGAGCAATACATCAGGTTCCCAGGTTTCATAAAAAAAACGTTTTTGATAGGGTGCTCTTGAAGAAACGCGGCCAAATAGAAAAATTCTTCCGCTTGCTCGTTCCAAAACCTTTTTTCTTTTGGAAAATGGATACAATTTTGCGGTGCATGGTACCCTTTTCTAAACATCTTATGCTCTTCTGAAATTCTTAAACTCTCCTGCCCGATGAAGAAAACATCATTTTGAACAAAAAAGTCCTTGTATAAACAAAAATTTTTTTGATGCGTCACGAAATATATCGGTGTGGCGTAACTAAATGTCCTTATCTGCTTGATCGAATCTATAATCTGCGGGGAAACTGTCGATCTTGTCTCTATAAAAACCACTGCATGCTCTTTAGCACACAAACCGTATATCACAACAAAAAATAGGATAAAAAAACGCATTCCAAAACCTTGTCAGATTCAATAATTAAAAAATGATTTTAAGTAAAACCAATTAATTTCTCAATAGTTCCTAGAATAAATAAACGTTTCTAAAAATAGAGGTCTTAAACAGATTTATTTATCGCCTTGAGGATCGGGAGTTAAAAGAAACGTGGATTCCGACTCGATTACCCACACTCGGCAATCGGTTTGTTTCATGACAACGGCTGGATTTATGACTTTGGCGAGGCTTTCCGAATAATCTAGATTTTTTGGAACAGCCAGGATAAGAAGGTCGTAGTTCCCCTCCTCTATTTTGTTGACTATAGCGTCTTCGTAGGAACGGGAGCGGACCAGGAATAGATTGGGCTTCATCCCTTTTTCGACAGCGATAGCCTGCGCAAAATCAAGAGAGGCGTTCGCCCTAGCCTCCTTAAAAGCAAGTTTCGACTGTAAATTGAAGCTAAATGGAACTTCTATTACATGTAAAAAATCCATAGAGGCTCCGGTAGCTTTAGCAGCGATCACCCCAACCTGGGCCGCCTCAGCATTCGGATCAAGCGTGCATAAGACTAAGATTTTTTTTATATCAAGCTCTTTATATCCTTTGATCTGCACTTTTTCCAGTTTGACCGTACCGGTCAAATCAAGAGCATATTTACGCCTTAAAAGGGTATACATCAAAACTCCTATCGAGATCCAGAGGAGCCCTAAATAACGGCCGTCAGGTTTAGTAATGATGATCCCGATCAACACAGTCAAAGTCGTAAGAGCCCCTAAAATTGCTGTGATCGGATATTTTTTCCCTTTTATCGACAAATTGAATGGGATAAAAAAGGGTCTCTCAAGGTTAGGTTCTTTGAATCGCATTCTCAAAAGGGACATGTGGGCGGAAAAAAAAGCGATCATGGCTCCAAAGTTATACAGGTCTGCCATAAAATCCAGACGCCCGTTGCTGATCAAAACGATAGACGAGGCAAGGACGGCAAAAAATATTAACGCTATGTACGGACTTTTAAACCTAGGATGTAACCTGTAAAAAAATTTGGGAAGCTGGAAAAATTCCCCTAGATTAAATGCAAGTCTAGACGCACCCAGGAGTCCCGCGTTAGCCGCTACAAAAAGTAAAACAGCGGCCAACAATCCAATCCAGGGGGCAATAATTTCGGATCCAAAGGGGAGATTGATAACTATTCCGGCGATCGGATCCTCCAGATATTTGCCGGATAGCTCTTTGGGAGTCATCGCAGAAAGCCCCACAATCGAAAGACCCAAATACATTAAAAGCAAGGTCACCATGGCTAAGATAATAGCTCCCGGCACGGTTTTGGAGGGATTTTTAGCCTCCGACCCCAACTGAGCCATCGATTCTATCCCTGTGTAGGCCACCATCGCCATCCCAACACCCTTTCCAAAATCCAACCAGCTAGGGGAATATTCGGTATTTGGCCCGTTGATAGCTAAGCGCTCCCAAAATTCGGAAAAATCGACAATTGTCGATAAACCGATCGCAATAATAACCACTTGAGTCAATATAGCCAAAAGGCTCAGTATCAGACTCATTTTTGTAGAGTGTTTTGCACCAAAAAAATTCAATCCCATCAGGAAAAAAATAAGAAATACTGTTACTGCTAATTTGATAGGCAAAACTTTCAAAAAAGGGAAAAAAACAGCCATATAGGGGGATATGGAGTAGGCCGAAATCGAGATCGTCACGATATAATCAAGCAGAAGTCCCCATCCTGCTATGAACGAGATCAGGTCATTGAAATTTCTTCTTGAGAATGAGGCTGAGCCTCCCGCTTCCGGTAGGACCGAAGACATTTCAGCATAGGTCAAAGCGGTGCACATGAAAACAAATCCTGCGATCATAAGGGCGATAGGTGTTGCCCCTAAAGCGTACAGAGCTGTGATCCCGAGGGCGTAGAAAATCGAAGATCCGAGATCCCCATACCCTACTGCGAATAGGTCGAACATCCCAAGGACACGACGCATCGATCCCCTATCCAATTGCGCAATCTTATCAGCCATAATCGTTTATGTACTGAAGCCAAAGAAAATTCACAAGAAAAAAAATGTTAAAAATCCTATCTTTTTCTTACCGACAGTACCCGATTTGATACAGGATACTTTTGTCAAAAAAGGGCTACTTTCTTATAAGAGCCGGAAGTTCGAAAAAAACTTTTTCCTCCGGTTCCCCATAGATGACTTTCTTTACCTCTTTAAAAGCCTCTATCGCTTCCACAACCTCAAAAAAAAGTTCCTCGGGGACAGATGCACCGGAGGTGATCACTACCCTTTTTTTGTGATCAAAAAAATCGGTTTGCAAAGCTTTTGGATTTGAGATGAGATGCGTTTGTACCCCCGCATGTCTCGCTATTTCGGTAAGACGGACTGCATTCGAGCTTAAAGGATCCCCGACAACCAGGACAAGATCGGCCCCAACAAGTGCCGATTTAAGGGCTGTTTGACGATTTGTGGTTGCATAGCAAATAGAGGAGCTCGGCATTGTTTCTACTTGAGAAAATCTTGCATGAATTTTTTTCATGATCGGCTCCAAATCAAGGAGGCTCAAGGTAGTCTGGGTGACGACAGAAACAGGTTTTTTTGGGTCAAAAGGGATAAGATCGACCTCGTCCGTATTTTCCACCACAAACGTTGTTTCTAAAGATTCCCCGGTGATACCGATGATTTCCACATGGTCACGGTGTCCGATCACAATCGTGGGGATGCCCATTTTCTTGAACCTTAAAACCGCAGAGTGGACCTTTGTGACAAGCCCGCAGGTAGCATCAATTATTTTCAAATCTCGCGATTTAGCCTCTTGCCGTACCGACGGGGGTACCCCATGTGCGGAAAAAATAAGGACGCCCCCGTTTGGGACCTCTTTGAGTTCGTCTACAAAAACAGCACCTTTCTTTTCAAGCAGGGCTACCACAAAATGATTGTGAACAATCTTGTGTTTTACATAGACCGGGGCGCCAAAAACTTCCAGAGCTCTATGGACTGTATCAACAGCACGCACTACTCCTGCACAGAAACCACGCACCGAAACGAGCAAGAGCTCCATATTTAAGCATCCACATCAGCCGCGCAACGGAATCCGTAAGTCCTATTGGAGGCAGAAGGGCTATTTCTATGGCGATGAGAGCAACGGAGATCGTCTTTCAAGCTCTTCCAGCATCCGCCTCTCAAAACCCTGTAAACCCCCTGCTGTGGACCTTTAGGATTGTCCGATTCCTGCATGGAAAGTTCATAGTAATTGTACTCGTACCAATCGCTACACCACTCGTAAACATTTCCGGCAAGGTCAAAGAGTCCGAAATTATTCTCTTTATAACTCATAACGGGCGTCGTGTCTGAACTAAAGAAATTGGCCATCGAGCGCTCCACAAACTGTCCTGTAGGATAGATAGCTTCACTAGAGCCCCCTCTAGACGTAATTTCCCACTCCGCCTCAGTCAAAAGGCGCTTACCTACCCATTCGGCATATCTGGTTGCCCCGTACCAGGTCACCCCTACAACAGGGTGCTTGGAATATCCGGGCTCAACTATGAATTTGCCTCCATGTCTCTTCACTCTGGAGTCTTTAAGATGGATGATGTCATTGTTGTTTGCATCTTTTTCCCCCCCCATAGCCTCCAAAAAGCGGATAAATTGTTCGTTGGTGACAGGGTGGATATCGACGGCAAAACTATTGACATACACCTGATGCTGCGGCCTCTCATCCCTAGCGCCGGTCTGGGATCCCCTTGAGTAAAATCCGTTAGGGATGATGCTCATTTGGGTCAAAAGGGGTGTTACCAGGTGATCTGTTTTTGCTTCAGGTCTGAAGACGGCAACATTTTGGTCGACTTTAAATTTAGCTAGAGGGTCAGGATCATAAGTAGGTCTTGCGATCACACTCTCCTGCAATTTTGGCTGCGGCACATCTAAAGAATGGAATACGAGCTTTTCTTTCTTCTCAAGGGGGGCAACAGCTGCCATCGCTGTTTTTTCTGTTTGCAAAACTCTTGAGATAGCATCTACAGGAGTGGCGTAAGTCCCGCTTCTATTTTCAAAGAATCCGGTTAATTTTTCCGGACGATCCTGCGGTTTGTATTGCAAACAGGATCGGATCATGTCGGTCCATTTCTCCGGCAAAGTAAAAATCCCCTCAGGGAACTTTTTTTGGAGCAAGTAGTAGGCTAACGAACCGAATGCGAACTGGTCTGCCAAATAATTCACATGGCTCCCATGCCTTTGCTCAGGGGCGTAAAAATAAAAAGCGCTTAAAAAGGCATCTTTGAATTTGGAGTCATGGTGCGGGATTTCATCCGCAACTGCCTTATAAATCCTGGGAAGCATTTTCTCTTCCGATACAAGGCCCGTCAGACCCGAATCCGACAAGACAATAGTCCCCTCTTTCCCCATCAAAAGGTTGGAGAACTTAATGCCTCGATGCGCCATCTGCTGATCTTGGAAACGGTGCTGATGCAAACGATCCAAAGATTTGGCAATTTGGAGCAATATCTGTTCTATCTGGTCCATCTCGAGCTGAAAATTGACCAATTTCAGGTATTCTAACAACGTTTGGGAATTCCCTTGATCGTTTAAAACCAGGTCGCTCACCACATAGTAGCTCCCCTCATGGCAACCTACATAACGATACGTCGTAAAGCCCTCTCCCTCTATTTTGGAAAGCAGCTCGACCCCTTTTTCAAACCGATCGATAAAAAATCGGTCTTGGACAAAAGACTCATCCAACAGTTTCAGCGCAAAAGATTTTTTCAAGAAACGATGTTCCGCAAGATAAGTTTGACCCAAAGGGCCACATCCAAGCCATCTTTTAAGTTGATAATCTCCTACAAAACGTGGTTCCATGGAACTCCTAGCTTTTCTAAATCGTCTATTGGTTCACTACAGCTCGAGGGGGTGCACACGTAAACGGTAGTTTTATTGTTGATGCACGATTTCCCCTCAATCGCCGGGATCAACTTTGTCAGTAGAGGGTGACAAACCACTACCGAAGTAAAAGGATGGCAGAAGCAATAATTTGCATTATCTTCAAGATCCTTTTTTAGAAAAATAGTTTTTTTATCTTTTGATCCAAAATACAGAACATTCAGAAACAGGCTCAAAGCTGATGCGGGGTGGTGCGTCAATTTTTCTACCCCGAGTTTAAGGATCGATTCCGCCCGCCTAAGGTATTCATACTTATGACTCATATTATAAAGTCTTAAGAAATTTTCTGCCATGAGAGCATTCGCAGAGGGCTCGACACCATCTAGAAATGGCTTGATCCTTACGAGATAGGTATCGTCAATAGCGGTACTGAAATATCCCCCCTGGTCGCACTTGAAAATTTGATCCACAGCATCAATAAGGGAATGAATCAAAGGATAGCTCTCCGGGAGCTCCCCCGTTTCAAAAGCTGTCAACAACGCCCTCATCAAACAGGCATAGTCCTCTAAAAGAGGTCTGCCGACAAATGCTTGATCGACGAGTGCATGCTCTAATTTGTGATTCACATAAAAATGGCTGAGGAGATCTTTTACCAACCTAATACCCGAGCGAATCAGGGATCGATCCTTGAGATAGCTACCCGCTTTTATCTTGGCATGGGCTAAATTTGCATTTGCCCCTAAAAGGATTTTTCGATCGACATCAAGTACACCCCGCTCCTCAATTATCGAAAGGGCTTTTTTCTTTACCTCGAGAAAAATCCCTTTTTTATCCTCTGGAACCTCTTCGAGGAGATAAAGAATGGTATCACCATCGAAAAACCCTTCTTGCGCCAATCCCAAATAACGTATCGCGAACGCAAGCTCCTCTTGAGTCAACACATCCTGGAGCTCCTCGTAGCTAAAGAGGGCGTGACCCCCCTCCTCATTCTCATGATCGGCGCTGACAGACGATGCGTACCCCCAATCCATTTTGAGGGTAGTCTCAAAAAACGTATCGAGGTCCAATGCCACCTGTTTATATAAAACCTTTCCAGTTTCATAGTACATGTGTGCGTATGCCTCCATAAGAAAGGCATTGTCGGACAACATCTTCTCAAAATGGGGCTCTAGCCTCTCTGCATCCGATGTGTAACGTCTAAAACCACCTAAAATAGGGTCGTAAAGGGGGCTAAACAGCTGTTTTTCAGGGGTCGTTTCCGCAAAAAACTGGGGACGCTGGTCCTCAAAAATCTCAGAAATGTGCAGCAAACAGGTAGTTTGAAACGAGAGGGGAAATTTCACTTCCGTCTTGAATCCGCCGTGCGTCCGGTCAAAACTTTCATAAAGATGATTCAGTATCTGCAACTGGATTTCTTTAGACGGCATAGGACACACAACATCCTGTGTCGCATCTTTGTAAATTTGGACCAGATGGTTAGTTTGCTCGAGGAGCGTCTCTTTGTCTTCAGATTTCCATAGGTGAGCTAGCTCTATCAAAATATCGTTAAGGCCGATATATCCATCGACAGACATCGGAGGGAGGTAAGTGAATACGTAGAAAGGGGCTTTGTCAGGGGTGAGAATCATGTTGAGCGGCCAGCCTGCGGGGTGCTGAGTGAGAAGCTGCGCAAAATCCATATAAAGTCGATCGATATGGGGCATCTCCTCCCGGTCGACTAAGATGGGTATAAAAGAGGAGTTTATGATCGATGCGATCATTTCATCTTTAAACGACTCTTCCTGCAAAACCTTGCACCAATGGCAGCTTTTATACCCTATCGATAGAAAAACAGGACGATCGAGAGTTTTAGCTTTCTCGAAAGCCTCTATGCACCAGGGTTGCCAATATACTAAATCTTCAGAGTGCTCCTTGAGATAAGGAGAGCCCTGATTTTGCAACGCATTTTTTCCAAAATCCATGTCAACCTAGATCACTTGCAAATATTTCGCTAATTGCCAGGCTGCTAAAAGCATAAGGCAAAAAGCGCCTACCATAGCGTATCCCGGAATAGGGCGTCCCGATTGCCCGGCATTATTGCGCATCTCCAAAGTCCCGATTCCATAGGCAAAATCATGCTTTTGCGGTGTGTTCTGAAACAGATGAGGATATTTTTTTTCCAGATCCACCATGTCCATATCAAGATAGCTTGCATATTGCCTCAAAAAGCCGAATCGATAAATATCGCTTAGCCCGGATGCCTCCTTTCCCTCTTCAAGAGCAATTAGATAGCTCTCGCGGATCGATGTAGAGCTTTCTACCTCCTTCAATGAGATCCGTTTATCTTCCCGCATAGCCTTTAAAAGGCGACCGAGTTTAACCATTTCCTCTTGCATCGCTAAAGCACCCTGTAAAACCTGTAAAGACTTTTAACTTAACAAAGTTGAGATTATTTGTGAAAATGAACCGTATTTCCCGTGGCTTTGCCTCACCTCTTTTCATTCACGAAAACAAAAACGTTCTGTTATTTCTACCTTTGATTTGGTAAGATAGGAGAATGGAATTTAAAGGGTTGTACATTGGATCCGACGAGTCGGGAAAAGGGGATTTCTTTGGCCCTTTGGTCGTAGCCGGTATTGCGGTGAATGAAGAGACGATCGAAATATTAAAAACGATCGGTGTGAAGGATTCAAAAAAACTCAGCGACACCTCTATTGACCTTTTGGCCTCTGTGATCCGACAAAAAATTCCGTACGACCAAATTGTTTTATTTCCTAAAACATACAACGAGATTTACCCCCGGTTTAAAAATCTCAACCATCTTCTTGCATGGGCGCATGCAGCAGTGATCAAAACCTTAACGGACAAAACGGGTGCTACACAGGCTCTTGTGGATCAATTCACAGCGGAACCACTTGTGGAATACTACCTAAGAAAAAAAGGGGTCAGCCTGCACCTGAAGATGTTCCCGAAAGCGGAAACCGATCTAGCTGTAGCAGGAGCTTCGATTCTTGCCCGAAGCGCTTTTTTAGAGGGCCTGAAAGCTTTAGGGGATTCTATAGGGACGCCTTTAAAGAAGGGGGCCTCCACGTCGGTGCAAGCGCAAGCCCAAGAGATTTTAACAAACCACGGAAAAGAGCTCTTTGGGTCGATAGCAAAATTGCATTTTAAGACCTACAAAGACCTATTTTTGGCGTAACACCTTCTGTATCATGAAAATACATCCAATAGCCATAGCAGCATAAAAAAACATATCTACCTCCTTAGTAAATAATTTTAACACATCCAAATTATCCTTTAAATATTTAAACTTTTTTGTTAACTATTAAGAGATGGATCTTTTTAAATTAGGTCAGGTTCTGATCGAAAAAAAAGGACCTTTCAAATTTAAAACCAGCAGGTTATGGCAAATTATCTTTTGATTTCCGCTACAAGTTCCATTGGGGAAGAGACGGCAAAAAGGCTCTCTGAAAAAGGGCACAATCTTTTTCTAACCTCCCGTTCTGAAGAAAAAATTGCCCCCCTAGTTCAAGGGACCCGTTCCCCTTACGCTCTGGTAGATCCGGCCGATTTCGAGGCGGTGATGAGAGTTGTCCAGGAGGCCAAAACAAAGCTGGGGAACTTGGATGGAGCAGTCTGTTTTGCCGGGTCTCTTATTTTAAAAGGGGCGCACAGCACAACATTTGAGGAATATCAAAGAACCATTCAGGCCTCTTTGACAAGCGCTTTTGCTCTAGTAAGAGCAGGGGCCACCCACATGGAAACCGGTGGAAGTATCGTGTTGCTCTCGTCCGCAGCCAGTCTCGAGGGGATCCCCTATCACGAAGCGATTGCGGCGGCAAAAGGGGGGATCAATGCGCTGACACTATCTGCAGCGGCCACTTATGCCTCAAAAAAAATCAGGGTAAATGCAATCGCACCGGGACTAACAAAGACCAGGGGGACCGAATTTTTGTTTCAAAATAGCGATAGCCTCCATTTTTCAGAAAAAATGCACCCTTTAGGTCGCCTGGGGACCACCTCTGATATTGCGCAGGCTGTGGAGTTTTTCTTAGACCCAAAAAATGACTGGATCACGGGACAAATTCTAGCTGTCGACGGTGGATTGTCTAAAATTAAAAAAGGATAGATTTCCTTATTTTGATTTTTTTTCAACCGCTTGCGATAGAAAAAATTTTTAAACCAGATCTCCTCTTTCCCCCATCAAAGAGAAATAAAGACAAAGAAGAGGGGGTAGATCTATTGTCCTACGCCCCCGTTTGCTTGATTAGCGATGAATATTCAGTTCTTTGAATTTTCTTAAAGAGCACATCTCAAAGGAGCTTTTGTTTTTTTCTGTGTATTTTTGCACTAAGCTCTGGGTCTGTAATGAACTGATCAACGCTATTTAAAAAATTCATGTCAGACTTAAGATCCTCACTTGCAAACTGAAAACATCTCTCGTCATCAGAGCAGGCGCCCAGCATGAAAACGGGATCTTTTCTAATTTCAATCGGAACATGCTGTAGACAGCGGAAATCAACTTGGACCGCCCTACGCAAAAAAAGTGTGTCGTTTTTTAAATTATGAGGAATATCGCGTATCATTCGAAGTCTTATAGCCTCTAATGCAATCTCTTCAATCGATCTGCGCTCTCTGTCCAAAAATTGGTAGCAAACGGGAAATTGATTCACAAGCACCGCAAGCTGCTGTACATCTTGCGCATTAGCGGTGTTAAGCGGAAAAAGGTTTAGAACACCCGGGTCCAAATCCACTAATTTTTGAATAAAGCCCCTCGATTGTTGATACGTAAATCTTCCAAAAAAGACCCCAAAAGGGTTTTTTTCAGGCTCTTGTCCGGTATACTCAATCATGATAACATAAATGAACGCCCACACTTTCAACTGGGTATCGGTCATTCTTGCAATCGTCTCTTGATTGACAGCTTCATCCGGCTCGATCCCGAAGGATCTTTTTAGCAAAGGACGATCATTTAAAAGTAATGCAAAATGGCCAATCGCATCGGGTCTATTGAGGAATGTGTTCAGCACAAAATCGGAATCGATTAACTTGCTTTCATCGAGATCGTTCCACGTCCACCAGTTGGTCAAGCCAAATCTGCGGGCTTGCATCAAAATTTTTTCATCTGTGCGGAGCCACTCCGGGATTTTATCCAGCGTGGAATTTTTTCTGGTGATGAACTCATAAGCTCTTAAAAACTCCAGCTTCTGCCCAAGCTCTTGGATTGGTTTACCCTTCGAGTCGCGTGGGTTAAGGGCCTCTTTAGCTAAATTAGCAAACTGCTTGGAAGAGAGGACAAGCTGGTCAAAAGAACCCCTTTGTGCCCCCTCTAAAAGAATTTGGAATTGAATCTCAGACGGGATAGAGTTTATCCCCAGGTTAATTTTATCAAAAGAGGCGCTCATTCATAACCTAAAAATTTATACCAATAAATATACACAAAAGTGAGTTTAAAAGCAATTTTGTGACGGCAGGATCCCCTGTCGATAAAAACTAAAAACCTCCTCTCCCCTATCCCCTTCAGCTATGTCTATAAGAATCAATTTTTTGGGTAAAAAGTTCCTCTTGCCGGGTTTTTTTTAAATAAAAATTTTTTAACGCACAAGCTGCAGAAGCGGGTAACTCAATTCATTTTTATAGATTATAGAAAAACATTTTTGAAATGTGCATCCAGAGTACTTTTCACGAGTGCAGGGTCGGATTTTGAAACATCTACATGAAACGGGATCCAATTACTTACCGGCAGCGCCTCAAGGAAGGGGAGCCAAATCACCCTGTTTTTTGACAATAATCCGGCCGTATAGCTCATAGCCGAAGGGGCCGTGATGAGAATATCGCTGAATACCATAGCCCCAAAATCTTGTTCCACTGAGCTTTGGAGATGATACTCGATATTGTTGTTTCCGTAGATGTCTACGAGCTCCTGCTGATAGCCTGTAGAGATAATGTGGAACTTGACAGGTTTACAAAAACGGCGCTCCGATAGATCCTTTATAAACAAATGGTTCTACTCGTCATAAAATCCATAATTTCTAGGCTCGTACAACTCAATTTATTGTCTCTAGACCAGCGCCAGAGATGGATCAATACGTTAAAAAATGCCGGATCAAGGAATTGCTCTTTACACTTCCCCTCATAAAAAAATTCCCTCGATTTTTTTAGTGCGTTGCTATTGGCAAATCTCTGCATCTTCCGATAATGGAAATACCAAAAGTTTTTTATTGTTTTGTCATTTTTACCACTAAGTGGGAGATGCTTTTTAAAACCGATGAACCTCTCCAATTCATCGATAAAATCGGGATCGTTGCCTATATTATGCTCGACACTCTTCATGGGAGAATACCTGAATTGAAGGTTCTGCTGATCCGCAAAAGAATAGGTGAATAAAAGATGCAAATATTGCGATCCGAAGCCATCATCCCTAACCTCGTTTGTGAATTTTCCACAAAAAAGAAACACATTTGAAGTAATTAGAAATAGATTCAAATAGCGAATTATTTTGTTCATTTACTATTCAAATGCTCAATATCAAAATAAATATAAGAATGATGAAATTAATGGTAAATCATTAAAAGTGTAAGAATTACAAAGAACGGAGGGAGAGGGATTCGAACCCCCGGAAGGTTGCCCTTCAACGGTTTTCAAGACCGCCGCAATCGACCGCTCTGCCATCCCTCCATTAAGGATTGCGAAATGTCGCGGTGAGTATGAGAAAACTATAGCAGTCTAAGTCCCTTTTTATCAATTAGTTTTATCTTCTAACGGCAAAAAGGGGCTATTGGACCCCCCTAATACCGTTTCACTAGGGGATTTACTGATTGATATCTTTTTTAAATCCCTCCTTTTAAGAGGAATAAAATAAATATTTTTATTTATCTTAAGGGGGTGTATGAGGGAATTGATGAGTGGACCTATTCAAGGTGGGGGCGGTTTCCAAAAACAGGGTCCCATGCCAGCCCTTTCAAAAAGGGATAAAACCAAAGATATAGCTACGGAGGCTCTTAGCTCTAAAAAAGAGGCAGAGACATTCCAAAACAGTTTCAAGAAGACGCTGGAAAGCTTCAAAATTCCCGGAGCAGAGACTACCCCTTTAAATAGTCAAATACAGATTATGAAAAGGCTCATAGACACAAAGAGCATCGCTTTGAAGATCAACGGACAGCCGGTGACAGACCTCCTTAAATCCCCCTTTCAAAATTTTAACGAGGCTGATAAAGAGGCTGTACTTCAGGCCACTTTCTTTAGTGATTCCTATGACAAAACAATTTCATTAGAAAATCTCCCCATTGAAAAATTGATTGAAGAGTTGAATAAACCGGTTCTTGTTCAATGGAATGTCCCAGCTGCATCAAATCATTTGAGACGTATCGCCATAGCCCTAAAAGCGTCACCGCATTCACCCGCCAACCCTAGCTCGATTGAAATTAAAGGAACTGAATAGCAGAGAGAATTTATGGAAAATCATCCCGACTCATACAAGACACCCGAAGAGAGCACTCCACAAAGTCATGGGCGCTACAAGCCGCTTTCTAAGAACTCTTTAATTATCCAAATGGCACTCAAGGGTTCTTGTATCTCCTTATCAATCTTACAAAAGAACACCCCCCCCAATCCTAACATAAAAGAACAAAACCCCCTTTTCCCCGATAACAGCATGAAAAAAAATTCGGAACCAGCCGAAAAACTGCATCCAACACCCCCGTTTACCCCTGAAGAAGAGGAAAAATTTAAAGAGGAAGTGAAAGGGGTTTTGAAAGATATTTTTGGGGAAGAATCTTTAAAAAACGAGACCAACGATAGTTCGGATCCAAAACCGTTCACATCTTTTGAGCTCAACCCCATCCCCTTTGGTCAAAACGAACTCGACCTGATCAATGAAGTCCTTTATAGAGTGCAAAAAGGGTTCTTGGCTTTACAAATCAATGAACATGAAATCTTTTCGCAAGAGATGCTTTTCGAACTTCTTAAGCAGATCGTTAATCCAGTCGATCGATTGGAGCTGCTCTCGAACTCCCTTTTACCATCATTCGCACACATGGCCGTCAATCCCGAGGGGGAAGAAAATGTGATACACGTTCTCGATTTAGCTACCCCTCCCCAAAAAGTTTTGGGTGATTTACCTTTCTTGTACGTGGTAAAATGGCACGTATACCAAGATGGGGTCTCCATAGAGAAAGAATCGGAATATGTTTTGGTGACTCCCGTCAAAAATGAGCCGACCGATCTCCCCATCACCCTTTATCTCTATAAAGAGGTGATTGACTTTAGAGAAGGGCAAGAAAAGCATAGCATCCATATAGAACCCTCGACAAGAGCCTTCGACCCGATCCATCACCGTCTGATCTGGGGTCCGCTCAATCCCGACTAAAATCTGATTGGGTCAATTAGAATTGCCATAGAAAACGGACGTCTGACTCCCACAACATGCGGATATCAGGAATGTTGTGCAAAAGCATTAATGTACGATCGACACCCATGCCAAAAGCCCAACCCGTATAGACTGCAGGATCATGGCCGCCTGCTTGAATCACATTAGGATGCATCATACCCGCACCCGCAACTTCGAGCCATCCGGTGTGTTTACAGATTGGACACCCTTTCTGACCACAGCGAATACAGCTTATATCGATTTCAACGCTCGGCTCGGTAAAAGGAAAGTAACTTTTGCGAAAGCGCAAAACTACATTGTCTCCAAATAACCTACGGTAAAAAAGCTTTAATAACGAAAGCAGGTCGGCCAAACTGACCCCTTTCCCAAGATGGAAGGCGTCTATTTGACTGAATTGCTGGTGTGAACGAGAGGTAACCTCCTCGTTTCTAAAAACCCTGCCGGCACAAAAAAGGGCCATAGGGGGAGAATGAAGACGCATCATTGGAACCTGAAAGGTTGTCGTATGTGTTCTCAAAAGCATGCTGTCATCAAGATAAAATGTGTCCTGCATATCTTTTGCAGGGTGGTCTAAAGGAAAATTTAATAGATCAAAATTTACATTTTCCTGTTCGATCTCATTAGAGTGCACCTCTTTGAGGCCTAATGAACGGAGAATCTCGGTCATTTTTTCAATCACATCGAGAACCGGATGGGGGTGGGATCGAAGGCGCGCTTTGCCGGGTAGGGTCACATCGAAAATTTCTTTCTCAAGACTCTTAGCAAGCTGTTGGTCCTCCACCTCTCTTTTTTTGTTCTCCAACTCCGATGCAAGTTGCTCTTTGAAAAGATTGATCTCTTTGCCGAGTTCAGGAATTTTCTCCTTTGGGGCTAGACGTAAGGCGCCCATAAGGTCTTGTAAAATCCCCTTCTTCCCAAAATAACAAACCCTTATCTCTTCCAATTCCTCCAAGCTCACCGCTCGATGAAGCTTTTCATGAAACTCTTTTTTTAAAGAGTGAAGATCTAAGGGTTTGTCAGTCATCATACGAAAAAATTTCCGTTTGTTAAAAACACTGGAGTTTTTAAGCTACCAAAGCAGCCTTGGCTTGCAATGCGATCTGTTGGAAAGCATTTGGATCCTCTACGGCGAGGAAAGCCAATACCTTTCTGTCCAAATCGATAGAAGCTTTCTTTAATCCGTGGATGAACGCAGAATACGAGAGTCCGGCATAAAGACGGGCTGCTACGTTGATACGCACGATCCAAAGACGGCGGAAAGATCTTTTCTTGATCAAACGGTGGTGGTACGCATAATACATCGCCTTCATGCGAGCATTTTTTGCGTTTCTATAATGGTTTTTGCGATCCCCGAAATACCCTTTACAGGCTTTCAGTAAGCGCTTTTTACGTCTACGGCTGTAGACAGCATTCGTTGCTCTCATCGATATCCTCCTACACGCACATCAATTTTTTGTATGTTTTCAATTGACCTTTATCCACCAAAGCAGGTGTTGCTAAAGATCTCTTGCGTTTAGAGGACTTCTTGGTAAGAATGTGTCTTCTACCTGGTCTAGTGCGCTTCAATTTCCCTGTTGCGGTCAATTTGAAACGCTTGGCATACGCCTTCCTAGTTTTCATTTTTGGCACGGTCGTCTCCTTTTGTTTGTTTTGCGGGCGCAAGCACTAGGCATAAGCTCCTACCCGTCATTTTCGGCGGTATTTCTACCATTGCGAAATCTTTCAACTCATCGACAAAGCGTTGCATCGCTGCCTCGCCGATTTCTGTATGTGCCATTTCACGGCCACGGAACATACAGGTAACTTTAACTTTATTCCCCTCAGACAAAAATTCTTTTGCATGGGTGACTTTGATCATGATGTCATTATCGGCAATCCCGGGGCGCAACTTGAGTTCTTTGACTTTGATCTGCGCTTTGCGGTTTTTCTTTTCCTGTTTCTCTTTCGAGTAGCGGAACTTCCCGTAATTCATGATCTTACATACAGGGGGCTGCGCTTGGGGGGCGATCTCTACTAGATCAAGCCCTTTTTCCTGCGCCTGACGTCTAGCATCGTAGGTCGATACAATTCCGAGCTGCTCGCCGTTTTCATCGATAAGTCGAACTTGTGAAACGCGGATTTGCTCGTTTATTCTTGATTCTCTAGATTCCAGGTGAACTTCTCCTCTGCATGGATTGCAATCAGTAATTCCAATGGGCCCATAATCGATCCTGTCAAGCATCCGCTTGGGTGCCGCTCCACATGCGGCCCTTCAAAAACGGCTCCGAATGGATCTTGAACCATCCAGGAAACTCTCCCTTTATCCCTATCGGTGAAATTTCCACGGATTCCGAGAATTTTAGTCCATTTTTCAATCAAACGCAAGCAGGAACTCATCGCATCTCGAACATTTTCATTTTCAACAAGATAAAAAAATCGATCGCTCGTCTGCACTTCCAATCCCTTCAGGCCGAAAAAAGGGTCGCTTTTAGTTTCAATGGGGATAGCTGTCCATTGAAAAGAGAATAAGATATCAAGTTCTTTCACTTTCTTAAAAGTTTCTTTTGAATAAAAATAACGAAAAACATTCTTTTGAAAGAAAAGGGAATTTATTTGTGTTGAGGAAGGTCTCACAGAAGCACAGACCAGCAATAAGATGCAGTGCTGCCTTTGCACGGTTGCGCTAAATTATTCTGGCAACAC
>JBEIFH010000019.1:0-28183 GCA_040382515.1 Chlamydiia bacterium
CAATGAAGTTGCTGCTGGTGGTCCTGTAGAGCACTTCGTTAGGAGATATTCTACAACTTTTGGTGGATATTTCCAAAATTATCAAAAATATACCTGGTGGGGTGTAGGCCCTGGGATTGGTTCCAGAGTAAATTATCTCCTCGGTAAAGGTGTGAGTGTTTATGGAAACGGATTCGGTTCATTACAGTACGGCTTGACCTCAACAAGAACCTCTACAGTAGCATCTCCAAAATCGGGTGCACCCGGTGGTGAAGCGATTATGTTGTGTAGCCTTTATCAATTCTCCCCTGGTTTAGAGTTTGAGTTAGGTATACAGTGGGCCTATACATTTGACGATGAGCAAACAAAAATAGGCTTTTGTATCGCTTATGATAATGCCTACTATTTCATGACCATGAAAACACCTGTGCCACAAATTGCCCTTCGTACTGAAAACGGTGCCGGTTTAGGGTTACAGGGACTTGTTTTACAAGGGATGCTCGAGTTTTAATATCACAAAAAAAATTGAGAAAAGAAATGGAGATCGAATGATCTCCATTTTTATTTAAAAATAAAACAAAAAATTTTTTGAAAAAAAAGTATTTACAATTCTTTTTATTTTAGTTATAGGTAGATTAAAAAATAAAGCCGTAGCTTAACCATTAACCTTTTTGAGGTAAAAAATGAACATCCGTAATGTTCTTAAACTTCCGCTCTTCTTAGCAACTCTAGGATTGACCGCCGGAAATTACAATGATAATCAACAAGGCTCTGATTGTGCGCCTTTGTGTTACGCGGGTCCTGTATTAGACTGTGATAATAATTGGGACATTTTAGGGGCCGCAATCTACGAACAAGTAAACGTACAAGGAGCTGAGATTGCCGCCCTAGTGGATAGATCAACAGCCCTTTTTCCCCAAAACGGAAATGGAATCAATCCAACAGAGACTCCATCGTGGGGTTTTAAACTTGGTTTGGGATATAAAAACTGGATTGATAATTGGAGATCGTATGTTACGTACACCTGGTTTAAAGCTACAAGCAATTTGAACTATCAAGCTGCAGTCGGACAACAATATATGCCCTCTGCTTATGCCAACCAATTTGTTGCTCTTCCAGACAACCCAGAATTAGACGAGGAATATGGTTTTACTAATCTACAAGCTGGAAACTACACATTATTGAATAACTTGAATCTCCTATTGGGTAGGCCGACATTGATTACGGAAAATCTTGAGCTTACAACATCATATGGTGTTACAGGAAGCTGGTTTACGAGAAGACAAATTGCTGTTTTTACCAATGAAACAACCCCATCACCTGCAAGCTTTACCACTGCACAGGGTGGATATTATCAAAATTACCAGAAATATCTCTGGTGGGGTGTCGGACCTATGGTAGCCTTGCACTCTGTTTACTATTTCGGTGGCGGCGTAGGCTTGTATGCAGATGCTAATGTTGCGGTCACATACGGACTTTCTGAGTGCAGAACATCAACTTTTGCCAAGAGACAAACTGCCCCAACCTCAGCAGCTCCAGTTTATTCCGCTTCAGAGGCGGTTGTTCTAAATAATTTATACCAATTTTCTCCACAGTACTATTTCCAACTAGGATTTAATTGGTCGCAGAATTTTAAAGAGGATTCTTTAAGGGCCTCTTTTAATATCGGATACGAGACAACCTATTACCATCAAGTTATCAAAACTATCACTCCCGAGATTGCTTACCGCGCAGAGAACGGTGCAGGATTGGGAATGCAAGGGTTGGTGCTTCAAGGTATGCTTGATTTCTAATAAAGAAGAATCTTCGAAAGCAAAAAGGCCGGTGTCCAACCGGCCTTTTTTTTGTATCAAAAAAATTTGAGATCCGATATAAAAAAAATTTATATCGCAAGAAAAGGAAGACAAGGTTAAAAACCTCGTCCAAAAATAAAATATTAAACCTGTAAAACTTTTTCTCATAAATAGATCTAAATTAAAAATTATTTTTGATTTTTGTTTTAAAAAAATCTATTTTTGTATATGAGAAGAATTAATAGGAAAAAAGCCGTTTGATGAATATCTAACCTTTAAGAGGAAAAGATGAAAACTTACTTAAGTAAATATCTTCCTGCATTTGTAGCTTCATTGGCTGTTGCCTCTGGGTTACAGGCTGAAGAGAATAAATCTAAAGACAATAAAGGGTCGAATTGCGTAGATCTGTGCTATGCTGGACCCAACTTGGATTGCAGTGATAATTGGCAAATTTCGGGGGCAGCAATTTACGAGCAAGTGCGCGTGCAAGGAGCTGATGTAGCTCTCTTAAGCGATGCCCAAGCTAGATTTACCCAAGTTGCTTTTCCCGTAAATGCCACAACAGTTGAACAACCTGAGGATTTCTCATGGGGATTTAAACTTGGTTTAGCTTACAGCGATTTCTTAGACGACTATAGAGCAGCCATCCGTTACACTTATTTTAAAGCAATTTCAAATTCTAATTTGGAATCGGGTTATAATTTTGGTTTTGCTCCTTCAGCTTTCATCAATCGGGCATTATTTAATGTAGCCACACCAACCGGTGCAATCACCTCAGCCGTTCCAACACAGGTTCCGATTATCGGGGGCCCTGTTACAGGATCTCCTAACTATCAAAGTGTTTTGTTCCAAAACTTACAATTAGGGACATCCTCAGTTATCAACTCCTTTCAAGTGACCCTTGAGAGACCATCATTAACGACACAGAATCTTGAAATGACCCCCTATTATGGAGTCGCTACATCAATCATCACGCGTCGTCAGGTACAAGTTTTTACCAACGATTATTATGGTGGCACAACCAATTATGCCTATAACTTTTATGACACAGAAAATGGAGCGTTTTTCCAAAACTACCAGAAATACACATGGTGGGGTGTTGGACCTTTGGCAGGGTTAAGGACTAGTTTTCTGGTTGGTTCTAACACGAGTGTTTACGGGGATGTCTACGGTGCATTGACCTACGGACAATGTTCAACAAGAGCCAGCACGTTCTCAAAAAGAGTTACAGCTGTTTCATCCGGCCCTCAAACATCGGCAAACTACTTGCCCATTGAGGCAGCTCTTGAGCAAAGAATGTTCCAATTTTCACCTGAAATCGACTTCAACATCGGTGTTCGTTGGGAACAAAAATTTCAGGATGACTCTAAGCGTGTAAGGCTGCAAATTGGATATGAAGCTGCTTATTATTTCCAAGTCATGAAGACAATTGTGAACGATACACTCAGCTATAGAACAGAAGATGGTGCAGGGTTAGGGATACAAGGGCTTGTTTTAGAGGGATGTTTTGATTTCTAAAACCTAGTTTGATCCAGCAGTGTTTCAACAAAAAGGGGTGCCAAAAGGCGCCCCTTTTTTATTATCTTTTTAGAAAGGTAAACTCTAATTTAAAAGACTTAGTATGGAACTGCCAAGAGTCTTGAAAATCTTCATTCGCACTCACCCTTAATAGGTCTAGGGCTTTTTTTGGAGTTTTTTTTCCATTTCAAGAGACTCGATCATGTATTGGCTATTATTTCCAAGACCAAAAAAGAAAAAATGCCTCTTCAACGCGAAATCTAGATTTTGGCTCAACGCGTTAGTGTCGTCGTAGTGCCATAGATGTTTGAATGGATTGCCAAGGCCGGCTTTTAAGGGATAGGATTTGCTATATTTTGCAAAAATAGTGGATAGGACATGCTCTTCAGGGAATACCGATAAAAAGGGGAATCCGCTTTCACAACAGGCATAATAGTCCTGCAAAAATTTTTCCACCGGAGGGTAGGAAAAATCCAATCCAAACACGGGAGTTGCGACCCTATAGTTTAAGAGTGGGTTAATTCCGGTAATTTTTTCTAGTTCAATGAGAGAAAAAGTTGTGAAGTTAACCCTTGACATGATTTTATCTTTTACCAAAAAAGCATGATTTGATTTGAGGGCCGAAAAAATCGGGTCCAAAGACCTGAGGGGCATCAGCCTGGCATCCACCCATAAAACATGTGGAAAGCCTAAATTTTTAGCCTCAAGCATCAAAAAAATTTTAAAGCTGTACGGAACAGCTGCGTATTGCATCTCTTTTCCAGTTGGATTGGGAAACCCGCCAATGCGAAAATAAACATACCCATCATATCCGATCGCTTCCAAATTTTTGATCATTTGAAAAATCAATTCAGGATTCCTTTTTTTGGATCCGTCAATTGTGGTTACAATACAGCGACTTGAGCCTTTGTTTACCTTTACTAGTCTTTTCGTCTGCTGGTTTGAGATGAGCTTTTGGGTACACCCCATTAATACCCGTTGATACAAATGGTCTTTCATCTCTAGAAAAGAAGAATAATTGAGGGAAAGCCTCTCTTTTTCTATTAAGAAAAGGGAATCGATATTTTTTTGTATTGAGGAATTTTGAATCCTATCCTCAACTTTTTTTAAAAATAGTTCCTCATTTTCTTCATAGGTTGGCAATTCAAAGAAAAAAGGGCTTAGATTGAGGAATAAAGAGAAGAATAGTATCTGAAACATGCACACCTTTAGGAAAAAATAATCTTGGAAATTTCGTCAACACCCTCATTGGAAACACCAAAAAAGAAGAAATGTTTCTTTTTTGAAAACACTGCTAATTTTTGGTCGGTTTTAGAGGAGTGGGAGTAGAGGTAGAGTTTGGACCAGATCTCAGGGGCCTTTTCATTTAAAAAACCCGCAGCCGGAAAATACTTTTCAAAAAGAGCCGCAAGAAAGATCTCCTCAGGATAGCAGGAAAAAAAGGGGAGGCCACTTTGACAGCCACGATAAAATCCGTCGATCACATTTTTTACATCGGGATGGGACATTTTAAGACCCAGTACGGGTGTTGCCAAAGCGCGGTTTTTTTCGTATCGGGTACGGGTTAATTCAAAGATGGAGACTTGAGATATTTGAAAGATTTTATTCTCGTCAACGGTGTGGGTCAGATTCAAAAGCGAGCCGTGTCGCTCCATAAAATCAAAAAGCGGCTTGATATCTCGAAGCGGGGTCAATCTTGCGTCCAACCAGAGCACTAAATCGAAACCTAGCAGTCTTGCCTCCTCCATCAGAAATATTTTAAAGGCATAAGGTGTAGCGCACAAATTTAGCTCTATTCCTCGTGGGGTCGGGTAGCCTCCTATTCTATAGTACAGATACCCATTGAAACCGGTATCCTCAAGTGCCTTCTTCAAGTTATCCAGAAGATTTCTTGGTCTTCTTTTGCTAAATCCAATACAGCTTACAACCAGATTTTTCCCCCCTCCATTGATTTTGATCAGGTTTTTTGAGGGGAGCTCTTGATCCTCCACATCTGTAAGGCGCATGTTCAAAGCGATATCGATCCGTTTTAGAACCGGATCGAGCCCTTTTTTGAATGCGGATTGAGAATGGATGTTCCTTAGCGTTTTCTCTTGTTCGTAGATTTTTTTCAAATTCTCTTCAAAAGGGTGTTGATCCAATAGAGAATCAATTGCCTTGAAATCCTCATAGGTGGGATTTTTTGTTTCAGGATACTCTATGTAAAATGGGGAAAGGTTGAGAAAAAAAAAGAGCGTTCTAAAAAAAGGGATTTGCATAGATAGCTTCTAAAATATTTAAAAAAAAAGTCTTTAATTTAACTCTTTTATAAGCTATCATACTCTTTATGTCTAAATTATGGATCTCTATTTTTTTTATTTTTGCTGCTTATAACCCTTTTATACAGGGTGAAGCCCCTTCGGAATGGCAGAGAACTGATCTTATTTGGAATTTTGGATTAAGGTCATTGTGTGACGTGGGTGTAGAAGATCTACCGGACGTCTATTTCAAAGATTGGGAGTATCCATACAAAAAAGAAAATTACGCCCCCATCCAAAACGGTTCTTTGGTATGGCTTAGACCCTCTTTTTTAAAACCCTTTTATAGGGATTATCTAAAGAATCTCGATAAAAAAATTGTGATTATAATCTCTGATGGAGATCATTCCTTTCCAAAAGATTGCGGTTTAAACCCCACAGAAGTCGAAAATTTTCTAAACCACCCTTGTGTTCAGCATGTATTCACACAAAATTTCGATTACAAAGGTCAGTCAAAAAAAGTGACCCCTATCCCTATAGGGATCGACTTTCACTCTGTAGCATTCAAGGGGGGATACTGGGGAGATCAGGGGACACCGCATGACCAGGAAAGATATTTAAAAAACCTCATCGCTGAGGCGCCCCCTACAAGATCAAGAAAAATACGAGCTTTTGTAGATTTTCAACATAGCGAATCTATGCGTGCCTCGTTCCAAAGATATAAAGAATTCGGCGAGGACAGAACGGCAATTTTTGAAAAAATACGTAATAGTGGTGTTGTCGATTTTGCATCCAAGATGCCTAGGCATTTACTTTGGAAAACAAAAACAGCCTATGCTTTTTCGATAAGCCCTTGGGGAAATGGGCTAGATTGTCATAGAACTTGGGAAGATCTTGCTTTAGGTTGTATCTTGATCGTTAAAACCTCTTCTTTGGATAGATTGTACGATGGATTACCTGTTGTCATAATAAAAGATTGGAATGAGATCACTGATGAAAATCTCCATAGATGGTTTGAGCTTTACAAAGATGCGTCTGAAAATAGTTTCTATCGAGAAAAAATCACGAACCAATATTGGTTTAAAAAAATTATATCCGCAAAAAGTCTTTGATGCTCTATTTTTTCTTTTCTTTAAGAGACCGCTAAAATCCTATTGAAAGCCCCCTTTTTTGAAACTTTTCGACCTTATTACTTAGTAAGCTGTTTAAATTTTTTAAAAAAATCTGTAGAAAAACGGTCCATTTTATCCATTTAAGCAAGTTTTGAAAAGACTCTATTAGATTTCTTTGTGTTGCAGGATATCCCTTAACTTGATTCTCAAGGGTTTTTCGCCCGTTCATTCAAAAATTGTTTTCACTAATTGAGAACTTTTGTAAATAGAAGATAAGTGTAAAAATACTGTTTTAAATTCTATAGGATTTACCATGAACAGAAAAATATCAAGTTCCTTACCGATGCTGTTCTTCACAGCCGGATTATTTGGAGCAGCAGGAAATAGTTCAAGCAATACAAAGGATGTGATCCAAGATTGTGCACCTCTTTGTTATGCAACACCCATTTTAGAGTGTGAATCACCCTGGGAGTTAACAGGAGCTGCGATCTATCAGCAATTCAGGGCGCAAGCATCAGAGATTGCGATTATCAGCGGGAACGTTGCCGACCAGCCACAATTAGTGAACTCTAACACCCCTCTTTATTCAAACCCCTCTTTTAACGGAAACCCTTGGAATGCAAATGGGGTAGAAAATACCGAGGACTTTGGTTGGGGATTCAGAGTTGGTCTTGGATACAGAACATGGTACGATGACTGGAAAGTCAATGTGCGCTATACCTACTTAAAAACTATTACTAACAATCCCGGGCTACAACAAGGCTATGATAGGGGCTTCAACCCATCTCAATATGCCAACCAGGCGATTAATGGGCAATCGACACTTACCCAAGCGGTTTTTGGGCAAGTTCAGCGCTCGGCTTCCCAATTATTTAGAAATTTGGACTGGGGCGTAAGCAATATTTTCAATGATTTAAATTTTACGTTGTCAAGGCCAACAAAAATTTCAAAAGATCTTGAATTGACAACCTATTTGGGAGTCGATGCCTCCTTTTTCACTAGAAGAGTCAATCCTGTCTTTACAAGTGCATTTGACGGGGGATACGCATATACTAGTGGTCTTTTTTACCAAAATTATCAAAAAATACAATGGTGGGGTGTCGGTCCTATGATAGGCCTGCATTCAAATTGGTATTTGGCCTATGATTGGAGCTTCTACGGAGATGCTTATACGTCATTGGAGTATGGTCTATCTACTTCAAGAACCGCTACTGCATCAAAGACAAACTTAACACTAACAACCAGAGAAGCTAGCATACAAAATGTGATGTACCAGTACAGCCCTAACTACTATTTTGCTTTGGGTCTATCCTGGAATAGGATTTTGGAAGAATTTGAGACGAAGATCACCTTCAATATTGGGTACGAAGCTACCTACTACGGACAGGTGCTCAAATCTCTTATTCCAGAAATCAACTACAGAACCGTCAACGGTGCCGGTCTGGGGATTCAGGGATTGGTATTGTCAGGTGTTGTAGACTTCTAATACCATCAATTAAAATAAGAAATGAATCAATTCCGGAAGAAACGCCGGAATTTTTTTATGTTTTTACATTTATGAAAAATCTGGCCTCTAGACTATTCCAGAATAGGTTTTTAGGTACTTCCAAATATAGTTCTTTTTTTTAAAAAAAAGTTTTTGTAAATGGAAGATATCAGAAAAAGCCGTAGTTTAAGCTTAACCCTTTAAAAGGTGGATCATGAGTCTAAGTATTATGAGAGTTCTTCCGATGGTCGTAGCATCGGCAGGTCTTTTTGGAGCAACTGCCCCAACACAAAAAAAGATCGATAAAAAAGATGTAAAAGATTGCAACTATCTTTGTTTGCCAAGCCCTATGCAGGAGTGTGATGCTCCCTGGGACCTTTCTGCAGCTGCAACATATCAGCAAGTGCGGGTGCAAGCAGGGGAAGTGGCAGCTGTCACGAATGATAGATTGAACCAAATATTCCCTTCGGGCGGACTAGGAATTCAGCCTTATGATGATTTTGCATGGGGTTTTCAGGTAGGAGCCGGTTACACGGATTACGAAAGAAATTGGAGAGTTGGGGTAAACTACAATTATTTCAAAGCGATCTTTAATAGCCCTTACGAAACAGCGTATGGGCAAGCTTTTGCTCCTTCGCAATACGCAAACTCAAATGTGGATAATATCGGCCAGGCCCGTTTTTCCAGCAATATCCCTCTCGATACAGCGATTGGGCCTGCTACTGATCAATGGCAATCCGCAAACTCAAATGAGGATACTCTCGGCCAGGCCCGTTTTTTCAGCTCATCTCTTTTTACCAATCTTGACTACGGAAACTACACTCTTTTTAATAATGTCGATGTTCTCGTAGCAAGACCAAGCATGATCACTCCCAATCTGGAGTTTACAACACAGTTCGGTATCGACGTCCAGTTCTTGCAAAGAAGGCAGATATCTGTTTTTACTAACTCCACGCAAGATACAACTTTGACCGGTTATATTTCCAACTTAGGGGGGTATTTTCAAAACTATCAAAAATACACTTGGTGGGGAGTTGGACCTGAAATTGGTTTCCATTCAAACTGGCATCTTGGAAGTAATTTCTTCTTCTTTTTTGATGGACAAGGTTCATTAGCTTACGGCCTTTCCACTGCAAGGAGCGCAACATTTTCTAAGCTCATTACAAATGTGAACTCATTCTTAGCACAAGAGGCGGCCACTCAAAATTCCATGTACCAATGGAGTCCTGCTATGAAATACCTTTTAGGTTTATCATGGTCAAGAGTCATGGACAGCAGCGAGGCTAGACTTTCTTTTAAAATAGCCTACAGCTCCCAGTATTTCTTCTATCTGATGAGATCGATTCAACCCGAAGGTGCCTACCGCTCCGAGAATGGTGCCGGTTTTGGATTGCAAGGTTTGATCTTGAGTGCAGCGATCGACTTTTAAACAAAAACGATCCAGCTTGTGTTTCGAACAAAGGGCCTCTTCAAAGGCCCTTTGTTTTTTTATGGTGAAGACGGTTTTTGCATACAAAAGAACCTACCAACTATTTAAAAAGGCTTAATCCTTTTAGAGTACTGTATGGAACCGATTTTCAACCCTAATTAAAAGTATTTGTTGAATCGAAAATTGATTCTTTCTAGAAGAGGGTGTTATGGTAAAAAACGCTCCTTATCTATTTGGTGGTATTCTTACAGCTGGTTCTCTAGCCGTTTTTTCTTTTATTTCCCCTTTTGGCAATCGATTTTTATCTGAAAAAAATTTCCCGGCAGGGAATGAAATTTTTTTAGGAGCTGTGCAAAGAAAAGAGGGGACCCAATTGCAAGAGGGGTGCACTTTTTTGGAATATGCCGCCCCTCAGGTTGGATGCGATTATGCCTTTGATATAGGTGCTGCTGCTACCTATTTTATCTCTTCAACACAAGGAACAGAGGTAGCCGTTCTTACAAATGATCGACTTAACAGCATCTTTCCTACAGGCGGCGTAGGAATCCAGCCCCCGGAGTCCCTCTCATGGGCTTTCAAAGTCCATGTAGGACATAAAATCGAGCATGGGAACTGGTTTCTTTTTTCGGAATATAACTCTTATAAATCTATTTCGAACTCGGGTTACAAAACTAGTTACGGACAAGCTTTGGCTCCCTCTGCATATGCAAACCAGCAAATCGATAGCACCCCATTTCAAACCACCCTTTTTTCCAACTTGGAAATGGGGACCTATACCCTGTTAAACAACGTACGTTTGATTCTATGCCGTCCAAGTTTAATCACTCCTAACCTCGAATTTACTACGCTTTTCGGCATGGACTCTAATTTTTTGCAAAGAAGGCAGATAAGCATTTTCACCAATGCAACAACGGATACCGCTTCGGTCGGTTTTATCAGTTCCTTGGGGGGCTATTTTCAAAATTACCAAAAAATAACCTGGTGGGGTATTGGCCCCTCTATTGGGTTTAAGACACGATGGAATTTGGGGAGCAATTTCTATTTTTTGGCAAATGCCTATGGTGCTTTAACTTATGGGAACTCTACATCCCGCACGGCTACTTCAATTAAAAGAGTTGCTAGCAGTGGATCCGGTTTTATCAATTACACCGGTTTAGAGGCTGCTGTACAGAGTGGAATGTACCAATACGCCCCCTCCATGCGTTATCTGATCGGAATAGATTACGAGTATCTTTGTTTTGGAGAAAAAACCCAGGTAAATTTTCAAATTGCTTATGAGACAGCCTACTATTTTAATTTGATGCGCTCTATCAATCCCGAAGGGGCTTACCGTGCCGAAAATGGTGCCGGCTACGGCATCCAAGGATTGGTTCTTCAGGCTGGAGTCACCTTTTAGGCGCTTTTTAAGCAAGAAAAAGCGCTGTCATGCAATTTCATTTTTTGAACAAAAAGCTTACAAAGCATTTTTCTAGAAATTGGGTCAAAGCGCCATTTTTTTTGATTTGCCGAGATCTTACTGCTGGATGGCAAGCTCGTTTTGCTGGGCAAAAGAGAGGGCTGAAAAATCAAATGCCCTAATATGGGAGTACATCTCCTCAAGGGTTTGCGACCGGTTCACAAGATCTCGGAGCTGTTTTGCGCCATTGAGGTCTCGAAGGTACCAGCATGCGACTCTTCTTAAACTTAAAAGGGCTTTTCGCGGAGCTTCGTACCGGATAATTTCATCGCAGTGCTCCGTCAATGTATTTTTGACCAGGTCAGGAGTTGGTAAAACCTGTTGTTGGCCACTCAAAACGTCGACAATTTCTTGATGGATCCAGGGCCTCCCCATCGTCCCCCTCGCAACTAAAATACCGCTGCAACCACGATCCAACAGATCTTTTGCTGAGGCCGGATCGAAAATATCCCCATTTCCGATCACATGGATATTTTTTGCGTGCTGTACCGCTTCCTGAATCAGATCACGGTTGGAAAAACCTCTATAACCTTGCTCTCTTGTGCGCCCGTGAATAGTGATGGCACAGACACCCGCAGCCTCCGCCAATTCTACCATTTTCGTGTGGATGAGCTGCTTTTCATCCCAGCCTACACGGATTTTTACCGTTACAGGGATTTCGACACTTTTCACAATTGCTACAAGGATCTCGAAAAGGCGATCCAAAGTTTTTAATAAAGCAGAACCGCTCCCATCTTTAGTGACTTTATCTACGGGGCACCCGCAGTTTAAGTCCACGACGTCAAAGCCTAAATCCTCTATAATTTTTGCTGCAGCCGGAGCCAATTTTGGATCGCTACCGCACAGCTGAGCCCCAATCGGATGCATGGAGGGATCAAAATCGAGGAATCGAAACGTGGAGGATTCTTTTCGGACAAGGGCTTCCATCTTGCACATTTCGGTAAACATGAGCCCCGGTTTGTATTTTGCACTCAATCTCCGAAAGGGGTAGTCAGAGCAACCTGCAAGAGGAGCGTACCAGACATTTGAGGGGAGGAGAAGGTTTTTGAGTTTTAAAGGGCGAATCATAAAAAATGCCTTAACAGTGTCTGTAGCCCTTGTAAAAGAAAGAGGGCAAGCATCGGAGAAAGATCTAAAATACCGCCGATAGGGGGGATCCGGTTTCTGAAAAATTTAAGGTAGGGGTCCGTGCACTTTTCTATTAAATTTGACAGGGGATATTTTCTTAGTTCGGGCAGCCAGGAAAGCATGATCCGTAACATCAGACAAAACCCGTAAATGGTGAGAAGGGGGTCGATCCAAGAAAGCATATTGGTCCTTATCCTTTAATTGTGCTATAATTTTCGAATTAGATCGGGACGGCCATTTGTTTAAATTTGCCTCTTTTCAAGAGGGGCTGCCCTACAATTTTAAATAGGATAACCGATTTTCCAAATCTATGAAAGCTCTAGGAACCTCTTTTCTTTTCAAAAAAAAATCGGACACCTGTCTCCTTCAAAAAAAGGGGGGAGAACGGTCCTATGAAAAAACTCCTTTAAATACTGAGGAGAAACTTCTTACCGCCTCCTGTTGTTTTTTTGAAGATGTCAAGGTCCGTTTTTACCCCTTGCCCGAAACAAGCCTGAAAAATCAAAAAAAAATTCTCGCCCATAAATTATCTCTGGAACCTTTGATGGATCTGGAGGGTTTAAAATATACCTTTAAAAAAGCCCCTTTTGGGGTCGAGGTGCATTTCTTTGAAAAAAAACGTCTCGAACCCTTTGTAGAATCTTTTGACTTCATTACGAGCCCGCAACAGGCCTTGTTTAGATTTTTGAAGGACTACAAGCGATTGAAAGATCCGGCACTGGTGATTATCCTAAAAAAACAGGAGCTGTTTTGCATGCATTACACCCCTTCTCGTTGGATGGGGTTTGCAACTTTGCCCCATGCAGCCGAGCAGGTGGAAGAGCTCAAAAAGCGTTGGAATTTAGAGGTGGTTTTTTATGGCGATGCCGGGGATAGGGGAAATTTTTTTAGGTTCCCTGATACCTATGAGGTGCTACCTGACGAGGCGCTCTCCATCGGATCTGCGATTGAATTGCTTGAGACCGAAGGGATCTTTTTTCACCAGCCTTTGGAAAGCCTAGAAGTTAGAAATACCCTTTTGAAAAGAAGTCAATCTATCTGTATTAAATTTGGTTTAATAGTCCTTAGTGGCGCTGTTTTTTTACAGCAGTTTGTCCACCAAGAAAGTGGTCGGTTGGAAAAAGAGTTGAAGGTTTTGGAATCGCTAGAGGACTTTGGACAACTTGTACCTCCCAGCCCACCTAAGGTTTCCCCCCTTTTAAGGGATCTTGTTTCTTCTATTGAACCCTACGATTTAGAACTGGTAGATTTCCAGTTCTCGGTAGATATTTTTGATAAAAAACCCGTCTATGAACTGCGGTTCGAATTGAAGGGCTCCTCTGAACAAATGGAAAAATATGCACAATCTGTTACAAAGATACCTGGATCGATTTTTGCTAAAAGCCAACGAGTTTCTGCCTCTAATAAAGACATTTTTGTCGTCAAGGTACCCTTCCGCAGTTCCGTTTAGTTTTTGGATCAATTTTTTAGGGCTCCCTCTTTTACCGATTGTCCTCATCATTTGTTACGGTTCTGTCTGTGGATATGTTTTGCATAAAAAGGGGGAGCTTGTTGAGGAGGGAAAACTTCGTTTGGCCCGCTCAATATTGGAAAAAGAGAAGTATGAAGAATTTAAAACCGTTTATCTGCAGAAAAAGACTTTCAGCCTGGATGAGACTTTTGCCTCTTTTGAGCTACTGAAAGAGTTAAAAAATCCTGAAAGGGAGGTTATTTTGAAGCAAGGAGCTGCTGCTTTCCAAAAAATTGAGGGGCAGAAAATTGCTTTTGAGAAGGGGAGCACTAAAATCTTTCGACCCTATTTTTATGAGGAGAAGAAATTAGAAAAACCCGTTTACATGGATCAAACCGATCTGATCTCTTTCTTGAAAAAAGTTGAAAATGATCTCTATAGCGAGCGCAACCATTTAGGTGCCGGAGCTCTGTTTTTCACCCATTTCAAAATGAAGAGAGTCCAAGAGAGCTTCGGAAGCTTTTACCTGGTTGATGCAAGAATTATGGAAAAAAGGGGGATAGTATGAAAAAGAGATTCGATGCAAAAAAGGGCTGGATTGCTCTACTTATTTTACTGTCTAGCTGCGGCTTCAAAGGGAGCAGCTCCGAACCAGTCTTAATCTCCTTACAGTTGAAGGATCGAAATGGAGTCCAAGAGACGATCTCAGAACCTCAACGATTAGAAAAATATACTCATGTGAATTTTTTAGATCCTCAACCATACGAAAAGGTGACGTGTCACTTCAAACAAAAGGGTTTTACCAGTTCCAAAGTCCTTTCCTACCATAAAAATGGTCAGCTTATGCAATCTTTGGATGTCGTATCTGCGAGGGCAAAGGGTGCCTATAGGGAGTTTTTTGAAAACGGTAAAATCAAATTGGAGGCAGAAGTTGTCGAGGGGATCGGGGACCTCTCATTTGCAGCGCAAGAGAGCTGGATATTTGACGGCCACTCTAAGGTATACTATGAAAATGGGACTTTAAAGGCGCTTATTCCCTACAAAAAAGGGATTTTAGAGGGGCAATCTATTTTTTATAAAGAGGATGGTTCAGTTTGGAAACAAACACCTTTTGTTGCGGGTCAAATGCACGGCAAAGAGCTTTTTTTCGGTTCTGATCAGGAAATTTTGGGATCGGTGAATTATGAAAAAGGGCTTCGAGACGGACCTGCATGGGTAAGCGCGAGGCAAAACGGTTTGAATGTGCATGAGAAGTACGAGAAAGGAAAATTGATCGAGGGGGAGTATCGGGACGCGAAAGGAGTTTTGCTTTCCCAAGTCGTACAAGGGGAGGGCGTTTGCACCTTTTTTGAAAAAGGGGCTCTTTGCCGAACCGAAGAAATAGCGGGTGGAATTGTTGAAGGAAAGATAAGTTTTTATCGCCCTAATGGGGGATTGGACCATACCTTTGTGCAAAAGAATGGGTTGAAGGAGGGGGAAGAGTGGTTTTATCACGCTAATTCAAAACCTAAATTGAAGGTGATCTGGGAAAATGATCAGATTCATGGTGTAGTGCAATCATGGTATGATGATGGAGTGATTGAAAGCGAGCGGATGTATGCCTCCAACAAAAAAGAGGGTTCAGCGTTTGCCTGGTACAAAGAGGGTTCCAGAATGCTTATAGAGGAGTATGAGAATGACATTCTGATTTCTGGGCGCTATTTCAAAAAGGGGGATTCGGAGCCAGTCTCGAGGGTCAAAGAGGGGGAAGGGACAGCTACTTTATTTGATGCAAAGGGGAATTTTTTAAATAAAGTAACCTATAAAAAAGGGTTGCCGGTTCATGGATAAGGATCAATGGAGGGACTTTTTGAAAAAAGCATTCCCTCACGGTAGAGGGGCTCCTCAAAATCTGGTGGAAGAGGTCAGCCCCTTTTTAGAAGGGGATGTGTTGAGCTTTTTTCCCTTGTCTGACGAGCTCGATATTGGAGCGCTGAATCTCTGGCTTCTTGAAGAGGGGCGTCTCTATTTTCCGAAAATCGAGGGGGATCAATTGGTCGTGAAGAGGGTCGTTGAGATTGAACCGAAAAAAAAGGGTTCTTACGGAACTCATGAGCCTATAAAGACGATCTGTTCTGACAAGAACCAAATTTCCACGATTCTTGTACCTGCTTTGGGTTTGGATTTCTCTTTTCATAGAATAGGTCGTGGAAAAGGGTATTATGACCGTTTTTTAAAGGGACTGGATCTAAAAGTTTCACGTATCTCTATCATCTATAAAGAACAGCTTGTTCCCTCTTTGCCAAAAGAAATTTGGGATCAAAAAGTCGATAAGATTTTTGTCTATTAAATAGTCCCCTTTTGAAGGATCTTTTGAAAATTGGTAGGGGGCAAGATGGGATCTTTTATCTTTTTTAATCTCAATTAGCTAGAGGAGGAGAAGGCCAGAATTAGTACTCGATAAATGGTCGAGTATTTTGATTGGGCTGTTCATTTTTTGGATTTTTGATTTTACACCCTTTTGGTCCTTCAGGAGAACCCATAGCATTTACAAAAGCACCCGTAGGGACGCTCGGCCAAGCCCCAAAAAGCTCTCCCGTATCGCAAAAAAACGAAACACGAAAGGGGGTTGTCGTCCAGGTGGGATTAGGCTGATTACCGGCATATCCCAACTCCCAGACAAGAGTTACCCAAGGTCCGATATCAAGAGTTTGCAGCTGCGTTCCATCCCAAGAGTAGATGGTACAGTGGAGATCAAATGCAGAATCGTTGAAAAGTCTCAAGGTTTGACCAAACAAAGACAAACTAAAAAGTAGGGAGAACCATTTCATCATAACCGAATACTAAATCTCGCCATTTGGGTTGTCAATCTTCATCTGAAAAATAGGCCCCTTTTATGTCAATTAAACCCATGTCGCTTATATGAATCCCTTTTAAACGGGGGTTTTTTACGTACTGCATGGACATCTGGTACAACGGAATGACCGGGGATTCTTCAAGCAGAATCTTTTCAGCCGCCTCAAGCGTATCGACGCGGGCTGATCCTGTCAAACAGATCGCCTTATCTATCAATTCTTTGAATTGGACGTTTTCCCAAAATGTATTGTTTGTCCCAGTATCTGCCGTCCGGAAATTCTGTAAAAAATTGATCGGGTCAGGTACATCGGCGATCCAATTCCCCAGCGCGAGGTCGTAATCTTTTTTGGATACTCTTGAGAAAAAAACTTTCGGTTCTAATTTTTCCAAAGCGATCTGTATCCCGACGCTGTCTAGTTGTGATTGGATAGCCTGCGCCAGTCTGTTTGAGAGTGTCGTTGAGGTATAGGATAAAGTAAAAATCCTCGATTGGGGACAAGAAATTAGAAGTTCTTTAGCCTCCTCTTTTCCCCCGTCGCAATACGCCTTTTCAGTTGTCGAATTCGGACAAATTCTTAAAGAGGGTTTTTGCGAGTTGAAAAGAATGTGCTCACAGATATCCTTGCGGTGGATTGCCGTCGCAATCGCTTTTCTGAAAGTTGGGTTCATTAGGTCATCGCGCTTTGTGTTGACCCGTATCCACTGGGTTCCAAGAATCGGATGTGTCGTGAGCCTACCGGCTTTAAACAATTGATCGCGGCTATCAGGAGGGATGATACCAAATGGGGAACCTTCAAGATCGATTTGTCCCTTCTCAAAAAGTTGCATCCCCGTTTCATTGTCACACATGTGTAACTCAACTTTGTCTATCTTCACCTGATCGCGATCCCAATAGAAAGAATTTTTATTCAAAGTGATCTGGTAATTATGAAACCAATTGAAGAGGGTAAAGGGGCCGTTGTATACCCCGTTTGCCCCCGGGTGGGGAAAAAAAACAGGAAGGGTCAAAAGATCCAAAAAGAAGGGTATTGGATGTAAAAGCTGGAATTCCAAGGTGTGGCTGTCTAATGCTTTTACACCAAGGGTTTCCATCTCCTGGTGCCCTTTTTTTATCTTTTCAGCACCTTTGATGTAGTAGAGCAAAAAAGCGTAATCGCTCGGAAAATCGGGATGTAGAAGGGTCTTGAACGAATAGATAAAATCTTCTGCGACAATAGCCCTTCCGTCAGACCAATTGGTTTTTTTCAACTTGAACCGGTAGATCGTCCCCGACTCGTCGACGGTATAATCTTCCGCAAGAGCTTTTACAATCCCCTCTTTCGACGAGCGGAAGAGCCCCTCGTAAATCATATTGGCGATGCTGATGTCACTCAGAGTTCTAAGCCTCCTTGTGTCAAGTGAGTGAGGTTCTGAAACAATATTGAGAGCCAATTTTACCGACTCCTTTTGAGGAGAAGAGCACATCAAAAGAAGGAGGCTCACAAAAAAGATGATAAAAGAAGACTTTTTTGAACGCATAGTGAAACTACGTTTTTTTATTTGGCCAAATTTACAAATTTTTATCGGGTCGATCCCCCAAATTCTCTATTTTTTAGAGTTTGTAAGAGATGAAAAATTTTGTATTTTTTATTTAAATCAAAATTATAATATGAGCCTTCTTAAGGCTTTTTGCAAGGATTATTTAATTAAGAATTTTATGAAAAGTTTTTATACAACAACGTATCTACCCCTCTACACCCGAAATGATCTTGATTTTCTTTACGAAGAGAAACCCAAAAAAAATGAAATAGGGTTGTTATTAGGTGTCGCGATGATCCTCTATCCTGGATCAAGGGTCGATGTGTTGAGAAACTCGATAGACCCCCTTGTCGAAGTCAAAACACCCCACTATAAGTTTGACATTCCCCTGTATGTGGACTGCCGATATTTGACCGACAAGCAGATAAGAAATTTTTTTCTCCCCTCCTTTGATAAGGCTCTGGAAAATCTCTCTTTAATCAAGGAGGACACCCGTTACATTTGGGGTGGGAACCATAGCGAAGGTATCCCGAGGCTCCTTGAGGACTTTCCGCCTAAAGTCGAGTTGAATCAGGAGGAAAAAAAAGATTGGATTCTACAGGGTTTGGACTGCTCGGGACTTTTTTTTCAAGTATGCGAGGGGGCTTCACCAAGAAATTGCAGCATTATGCATCAGATCGGGGAAGAGATTGTGGGGGCAGGATTGCACGAATTGCGGCCGCTAGATCTCATTTTAACTCCGGACCATGTTGTTGTAGTCGAGTCTACATCCTCAGTCATCGAATCGACAAAACGGTTCAATGGTGTTCGAAGGAGCCCTCTTACAAAAGAGTTTTTGGAATTAGAGATCTTCAAAAAGCATCGGATCATCCGCCCTTTTTTCAAAAATATCCCTGTACCTTGCTATTTTTTCAGTTGAATGCTCTATGATAGGCTTTTCACTGTCCCCTTTTTTCCTTTTTTTAAAACGGAAAAGGTAGAGAAAATCCTCTACGGTTAGGGTGGGGATTTCTAATTCCTTTACGGAAAGAAGGAGGTGCTTGTCGCTAGAGACAATGGTGAGATCTCTTTTTTTCGAGCCGTGGCATATTTCCATAATAAATGCATCTGCACTCATTTGTGGTGGTGAAAACAAAAGATGAAAAGGGGGATCTCTATGGGTGTTAAGCGAAAAAAAATACTTTGGATTCGAGTCAAATATAATCTCTACGCGGTGCTTTGTACCTTCAAAAAGTTCCCACAAAAAGGGGATGACTTGGTCCCGCTGTTTTTCTAAACTTTCCTCTTTTGTCTCAAGGACCCGGAAAATGAGATTGTATCCATCAATTACAAATCGCATGCGGCTGCTTCTGTCATGCTGGTCAAAATAGGATCCAGTTTGTCAAGAGCTTTTCTTCTGTGGGAGACTCTGTTTTTTGTATCTTGGTCCAACTCGCCAAATGTTTTATTGTAGTCGTATTTCACAAAAAGGGAATCGTAGCCAAAACCTTGTGAACCGCGCTCTTCATCAATAAGCTCCCCCTCGCACTGACCCAACACGATTTTGAGACATTTCCCAGGTAAGCAAAGGGCTATTGAGCAGGCAAAGTAGGCGCTTTTTTCTGCATCCTGGAGTGTTTTTAGAAGTGTTTTGAGTTTATTTCGATTTTCAGCATCGGTAGCGTTTTCCCCTGCAAAACGGCGACTGTAGACACCGGGCTGCCCTTTTAAAGCCGGAACAACCAGGCCCGAATCATCTGCCAAAGTTAGGATCTCTAAATGATCTGCCGCATGTTGGGCTTTCGCCAAAGCATTCCCTTCAAAAGTATCTTTGTCCTCTGGAGGGGGATTGTAATGAGGGAAGTCTTTGAGGGTATAGATGTCAAAGGGATACTTTTTCAAAAGCTCTTTGTACTCACGGATCTTTCCTCCGTTATTTGTTGCAATCAAAAGTTTTAACATCTTCTAACCCCGTTCATGGTCCGTTGCATAAAAAACCCTCTTTTCGCCTATGGTCTTAAAGATTAGGATAAGCCCTTTTTTCGTTTAGATTATCTTCATTTTTTTGCCCCGGCTATCGGCACTGTTAAAGAATCAGAGGCCGTTTTTGGCGTTGCTAAAGCTGGCAAAAATCTTTTAGAAAAAAGGTTTTATCAAAATTTAAAAGACTATCCCCTTTCTTTTGAGGAAAGACAGCTTTGGATGTTTTTAATCGTATAGGTTTTCCCATTCATCTCAAAAGTATCATCGTCACGTCTTCCCTCAAGCTCTTTTGCAAACTTGGATTTGTACGACAAGATGTGATGATCCGCGTCCGCGTCATGGGGTCCCAAGATTTTAAAAAGGATCCTCTCATGGTTCGGCCCCTCAGCAATAAACTGCACTCCGACCCCGATCCTTGTGGCGTTGATATCCTCCTCAGTGAGAATACGCAGGTGGTTGAGCTCTTTTGATAGAGAGCGTAGCTCATGCTGCAATCGATCCCTTTTTTCCAGAGCAAATTTGAATTCCGAATTTTCCCTCAAATCCCCGTAGGAGCGTGCAATTTCGATCTCTTTGGCATTTTCCAAAGTATCGACTTGAACGATCTGCTCTATTCGCTTTTTGATTTTGTTGTAGCCTGCCTCTGTGGTCCAGATAACAGTCTCGTCGTCCAAGGTTTCGGCTGAAGCCAACGAGGGGTGTACGACCTCGGCAAGGGATCTTAAGGTCTTAAGTTCATGAGAGGTCAGTGATTGGCATTTCGTCGATAAAAGGAGAAGCTCTTTCAGTTCAGCCACGGAGCAGTGTTGGAAAAGATTACGGATCAATTGGAATCTTTGACCGGTGATAAAACCATGAATTTTTTTTGTGATATCTCTTGCGAGCGGGAAATTTTCAACCTTGCTTAAAAGGGTGAAAAGCGCTTCAAAAAGCCGCTGGTTACCAAGCTTGTCTGCGTAGGGGAGGGTGGTAGATTTAAGGATAGTTTCAAAGAACCATAAAAACGCTTCAGCATGGCGGTCAGGGGAGTGGATCAATTTTTCAACGACCTCCTCGACCTCTTTTGTGAAACCTCTTTTTACGAGCGAATTTAATAAAAATTCCCGAAGTTGCGAAAGGTCAACTTTAAGCAAAAGTTCTTTGAAAAGATCTTTGGAATCGTCTCGGAATTTTTCCAAACAGACCATGTATCTTTTTTTGAACGAAATGATCTGTATCTGATCGAGTATTTGCACCGGCAATTGCGCTTTTTTGATGAGGGCTTCGATGCTTCTGGATTCGGTCTCCCCATAGAGATCTTCGAGGATAAAGAAAAGAGACAGCTCTTGGCCATCATTCAACTCGTGCTTCACAAGTGCATCCGCTAAATGGGCTCGTATTCTTTCTTTGAACTCCTGGTTTTTGATCGCCTGAGGGAAATCTCTTAAAAAAGAGTAGACCATTTCAATCAGAGTATCTGCATCAGGGCGCTCCTCCAATTGGTGGATCAATCGATCCTCGAAAGAGATGGCAACCGTCGCCAACCTAAACGGTTCATGCAGGGTAGCCGGAATGTGGATTTGTGGATCCTTTTTCATTTTATTGCGAGTAAGCTGCCACCACTTTTGCCATTCGTTTTCAGGTATAACCAGATCAGCCATCTCCTCTTTAATTTCCTGGGCATTTTTCGGCCCGAGATCCTTCAGGAGTTTTTTTATCACCTCTACAGGTTCTTTCCTTGCCATCTGTTCCAACTGGTCCGGACTTCCAAACCTCATGGATAGAAAATGGGTTTTGGGCAGGGGGATAAGGCAATGCAGTGCATTCGTTAGGGAAAGATCTTTTTTTTGCGCAACGAAATCAAATTCGCAGCTAACCTGCTCTCTTACAAAAGAGACATCGAGCACCTCTCCAACGCCCCAACCTTTTGTATGATAACAAAAATTTTTGGGCTTCAGATGTGTTAAAAGTTCAAGATTTGTTAGTATCCCTTGATAGGATGGACGCTCTTTTCCGCCAAGTATTTTGAGAAGCTTGGGATAATTGGGATCTGTCTCGTAGTGCTTGGAGATCTCTTCGTCAACCAAAGAGCGGAGGTTCATGCTGTTTGTAGTCTGAAGATCAACAAGCTGCCTTAAGATAGAGCGTTTTTCATCACCCTCGGGAATTTTCTCCCATAAAGGTAGAATGTCCTCAGCGTACTTGCCAAAGGAAGCTGCGAATGGGCTATTAGAAACCGCAACAAGGATAGCTTTTAATTCCGCCGGGTCAACTTCATCGCAAAAACTATACTCTTGCCAAAGGGAAATAAGGGGAGCAAACTGGTTGTCAAAAATATGTTTTTGAAACTGCTTGAGATATTCCATTTTTAAAAACCTTCGATACTGGGTGTAGCGAGTAGTATAAGCGATGGAAATTAATAAATGCAAACGTTGTTGCTGTGTGTTGCCCAAGAATCTTGGTATCGTTTACATTAGAATCGAGAACTCTGGGTATTTTACTATTAGAACAAAGAGGGGTTTTTAGTGCCGTCAAGGTTTCAACGGCAACTTATAAAAAAACTTTTACAAATAACTCTAGACCGGCAAGGTGAAAATGCAAGAAACAAAAAGTCTTTTAGCCCCCTTCGTTTCTAATACGGAGGAAAATATCTTCGTTCTTCAAAATCTACCCGAGGTGTTAAAAGGGGCCCTTTTTTCAAGGTATTCCAGGTCCAAGCTCGGTTTGAGAGAGCTTTTGCTCAAGGAGTTTCTTTTAAATCAAGAGGCCGGTTTTGAAAATCCGGGAACCGATTTTTCCCAGTTAAACATCAAAAAAGCGGTCGATTTCTACGATAGAATTCTCGATGGTTACGGGGACGACTCGGTTGCTGAGCTTGGAGGTGCCCATTTGGCCTTTGAAAGCGTCTCGATGCTTGCAACAAAAATTTTAGAAGATGCCAGGATAGGCGGTTCCCCTCTGGAAAAATCGACCCGATACATCCCTTTTGATGATAAAGTCGAGGGGAAATACCGGTATTACCGTGATCCTGAAATCATCCGTTCTCCCTTGGGAGAAGAGTATGAGGCGAGGATGGATTCGCTTTTTTCCACATACTCCTCTTTGATTGCACCTATGACCGAGAGAATAGAACAGCTTTATCCTCTGAAGGAGGGGGTGTCGGAGGCTGCTTGGCGGACGTCGTTGAGAGCGCTGGTTTTTGATTGTTTGAGAGGTCTTTTGCCCGCTGCTACGTTGACCAATCTTGGATTTTATGGAAATGGACGTTTTTTTGAATCTTTGTTGATGAAAATGCGTTTGAATCCATTGCACGAGGTGCAATCGATTGCACAAAAAGGGTTTTTAGAGCTGTCCAAAGTCATCCCCTCTTTTGTAAAAAGGGCGGAATTGGGCCACCGTCATTACCTGTCTTATGAAGAGTATATGACGGATCTTGACCGGTATACCGATACGGTTTGCAAACTGAAGCCGGTAGCAAAAGAGCCGGGATTTGGTGTGCGACTTGTGCATGCTCCACAAAAAAATTGTGTCGACCATTTACTAGTTTCCTTGATCTACGAAAAAGAGGGGGGGGACTACGCTTCCATTCTCGACAACGTGCAGTCGTTTAGCGACAGCAAGAAAAAAGAGATCCTTGAAGGGCTTGGCGGACTTAGAAAAAATAGGCGACATAAATCCCCAAGAGCACTGGAGCATATAGATTTTACTTTCGAGATCCAAGCCGATTTTGGTTGTTATCGAGATCTGCACCGTCATCGTATTTTGACGCAGCATAGGAAAAAATTGGATTGCGATCTGGGGTATTTTTTACCTTCAGAAATACAGGGGACAGAGATGGAGCCCGTTTACGTAAAAGCTTTAAACGATGCGAAAGATTTTTTTGACAGATTGCAAAAAGTTTGCCCTCAAGAGGCGGAGTATGCGGTGCCCATGGCGTATAATATCCGATGGTGTGTCAAAATAAATTTAAGAGCTTTGCAATGGATGGCAGAGTTGCGTTCGACCCCGCAAGGGCACCCCGAATATCGGAAGGTGGCTCAGGAGATGACAAAAAGGGTATTGGAACTGTTTCCACAGTTTGCCCCCCTTTTAGGTTTTGTGGATTTTTCAGAGCACGCTATTGGCAGATTGGCTCAAGAAGAGCGTAATTTAAAAAAAAGAGGGGGGTAGAATGGTTCCTAAATTTTCGGGTGGTGTATTAGGCGGTGCTTTTTTAGTTACCGGGAGCTGTGTTGGGGCCGGAATGTTGGGCTTACCAATAATGACAGGCCTTGTGGGGTTTTACCCCTCTCTTATTCTATTTGCAGTAGCAGCCCTTTTCATGACTTGCACCGCTTTGCTTTTAGTAGAGGTTCAAGAGGAGTTTGACCGCCCTGTGAATTTGAGTACCATGTGTGGATTTTCCCTTGGAAAGGTGGGGAGGTTCTTATGTGGAGTGACCTATCTATTTTTATTTTACGCACTCCTTGTGGCGTACACTGCGCTCTCCGGGCATCATATGTCTCTTTTACTGAACCATTTTTTTTCGGTAAACGTCCCCGATTGGGGAGGGAGCCTGTTTTTTGTGATCTTATTTGGGGCGGTTGTCTATCGGGGCACAAGGCCGGTGGATCTTTTAAATCGGTTTTTCATGATTTTCAAGATCTTGGCGTATCTTGGCCTTATATTTTTAAGCGCCCAGTATATAGACAGCTCCTTATATAAAAGAGTGAACTGGACTTTTTTGCTCCCAGCTGTTCCGATCCTCATTATTTCTTTTGGATTCCATAATATGGTTCCGACTCTTGTAAAGCATTTCAAAAATGAGACTCAAAAAGTTGTCTCGTCCATTTTTTGGGGGGTAGTTATCACGCTTTTAATCAACCTTTTTTGGCAGTGGGTCGCTTTGGGAACCATTCCGGTCGGAGGAGAACAGGGGTTGATGAACAGTTATTTCAAAGGGATTGATGCCGCGCAATCGATGTCTTACCTTTTGTCCGATCCATCGATTTCGGTTTTTAGTAGCGCATTAGCTTTTTTTGCAATCATGACCTCGTTTTTAGCCCAGTCGATGAGCCTGGTCCATTTTTTACAAGATGTGACCCAGGTAAAAGTTGCCGAAGGTAAAGAGAGCGGCTCTTTGACCATTTTAGCGCTTTTTCCCCCTCTGGTGATCGCCGTCCTTGGTCCAAATCTATTCTTTAGTGCTTTGAATTTTGCCGGAGGTATTTGCGCCATGCTCCTTTTTGGGGTTTTTCCAGTAATGATGTGCTGGGTTAAGAGGTATCATAGAGGCCATTTTCGGGGGTTTTTGGTCCCCGGAGGCAGAGGGGTATTGTTGATACTTTTTGTATTTTCGGTCTTTGTCATGATTTACCAATTGCTTTCCATGATGGGGATCGTAGAGGGTGTCTGATCTATTTGCTTTGCGCAGTGTCTACGAGCCTAAAGGGGATCAACCTAAGGCTATTGAGTACCTAACTCAAGGAATTCAAAACAAAGCTGCGTCTCAGGTGCTTTTGGGGATTACCGGATCGGGTAAAACCTTCACGATGGCGAACGTGATCCAAAACGTACAAAAACCGACCTTGGTACTGGCTCACAATAAAACATTGGCAGCCCAGCTTTATCAGGAATTCAAAACATTTTTCCCCCACAATGCCGTCGAATACTTTGTATCGTACTACGATTACTACCAGCCGGAAGCATATATTGCGCGGACCGACACCTACATAGAAAAAGATCTTGCAATCAACGATCGGATCGAGAGGATGCGGCTATCTGCTACCAAATCATTGATTGAGAGGAAGGATGTGATCATAGTCTCGTCTGTTTCTTGCATTTACGGTATCGGAGCCCCTGAGTATTTTGCAAAAATGCAACTGAAATTGCAGGTCGGTAAAAGAATAGACAGGGATGAGCTCCTCCTCAAGTTGGTAGAGATACACTACAAGAGAAATGACCTTGAGCTGAATCGTTCTCAATTTAGAGTGCGTGGCGATGTGGTGGAGGTTTCTCTCGCATACGAAGAAAATATTGCGGTACGGATCGAACTGTTCGGAGATGAAATCGAGCGGCTAAGCTTGGTGGATCCTTTGACGGCGAGGGTAATCAAAAGGGAGGATTCGGTAACAATATTTCCCGGTTCCCACTATGTGATGCCCGAAGATGTCAAAGAAGATGCGATCGATGTGATTAAAAAAGAGCTTGAGGAGCGTCGCTCTTTTTACCTCGAAAATCAGCGTTTACTAGAGGAGCATAGGATCCGGGAGAGGACTTTATACGATTTGGAACTGATCCGTGAAATCGGCTTTTGCAAAGGGATAGAGAACTACTCGAGAGCCTTTTCAAACCGAAACCCCGGAGATCCCCCCTCTTGCCTAATCGATTATTTCCCTATTGATTTTCTTTTGTTTATTGATGAGTCGCACCAAACTGTTCCCCAAATCGGAGCGATGCGAAACGGAGATAAGGCTAGAAAGACCCCTTTAGTGGAGTATGGATTCCGTTTACCCTCCGCTTTTGACAACAGACCGTTATCTTTTGAGGAATTTCGTCAGAAAATACAAAATATTATCTACGTTTCGGCAACCCCCGGCCCCTATGAGTTGGAGGATAGCGGGGGGAGAATTGTCGAACAGATCATACGCCCTACCGGTCTTCTTGATCCGACAATACAGGTCAAACCGGCTCTTTACCAGGTAGACGATGCCCTTTCTGAAATTCAAAAAGAGACCGAAAAAGGGGGGAGGGTATTAGTCACGACGCTCACAAAAAAATTGGCGGAAGATCTCACAAAGTACATGCAGGAAATCGGAATCAAGACCCAGTACCTGCACTCCGATATCGATACCCTTGAAAGGGTGAAGATTATCAAACAACTCAGGACAGGGGAGTATGATGTTTTAGTGGGGATCAACCTCTTGAGGGAGGGGCTCGACATGCCGGAGGTCTCCCTTGTTTTGATTTTGGATGCTGACAAAGAGGGATTTTTAAGGTCTAAGACAAGTTTGATCCAAACATGCGGACGGGCGGCAAGGAATCTAGAGGGGCGTGTGGTGATGTATGCCGATACTATCACCAAATCGATCCAAGAGACGATAGAGATCACTCAGAGCCGTAGAAAACATCAGGAGGAGTACAATAAAAAGCATCACATCGAGCCCGCATCTGTCCATCGCGATCGGGTTGAGACACTGAAGGAGACCTTTTTTCAGGAATTAGAAACAGAGGTGGAATCGGTAGAAAAACAGGCACCGCTCACCTCTAGAGATCTGGAAAGAAAAATCAAGCTTGTCGAAAAAGAGATGCGTTTGAAGGCAAAAGCGCTCGATTTTGAAGGGGCGATAAAATTAAGAAATGAACTTGAACATCTAAAGAATGTTGCTATGCAGCAGGATCATTTAGATTGACATTAAGATTAAAAAAAAATAATCTACGGCAAATTATTTTGGCTCAAAATGCTTTTTTATTTTTTGGTATGGATCCCATTATTTCTTTTTGCAAAAGACCCTTTTCCTATCGGATTTTCCATCCCGGAGTCTAAAATAATAGACCACATACCTGAAAAAGAGTGGGATTTTGCCCCTTTGGTACCCGGTGATCTTTCGACCTATATTTATGATGATGAAGAGGCGTACTACAAAGACTACCAAAGATCTTACTTCGCCCTAACAAAAATCAAAGCGGGTGCAGATTGCATGCGTCATTATGAGATTCTTGCTAATGGCTGCATCCCCTATTTTGAAGATCTGGAAAGGGTACATCCAAAAACAATGACCCATTTTCCGAAAGAGCTTGTTTTAGAGGCAATGAGCCTGCCGGGGGTGGGATACAAGACGATAGACCACACAAAATTTGACAAAAAGCGCTATTTTGAGATCCTAGAGAAGCTGCTTGCCCACACAAGAAAACATTTAACATGTAGAAGCATGGCACAATATGTCTTGGACTGCATGGGGTGCCCCAATCCAAAAAAGGTGGTTTATTTAAGTTTAGACCAGATGGCCGATTATTTGAGGTGCACTACCTATATAGGGTTTAAACAACTTTTGAAAGAACGTTGTATTGTTTACCCTAGAATTAACCGGCTCTATAAAGATTCACAGATGCCTATGCATTTGGACTATGGAAAGGGATTTACAATCAGCCGCATTTTACCTTTACAAGAGGAGAAAATTTTAGGTTCTTTACACAAACTCAATCAGGAGTGTCCGATAGATTTAGTGGTAGTAGGGTCGGTGCATCGCGTTCCTTTAGGTTGGATCAAATATTTAGAAAAAAATAAATTCAAGGTCGCCTATATCTGTGGAGAGGATTTTC
>JBEIFH010000020.1:0-24587 GCA_040382515.1 Chlamydiia bacterium
CGTCCATTTTGCTCAATGGAGGCAGGTGGTGAGACGCAACAGGGTATAGGGGGATAAAAACATCAACAGTGTGCCCCTGGCGAACAAGTTCTTTTGAAAGACCGAGAACAACATCGGCAAGGCCGCCGACCTTTGCAAACGGGGCGCATTCTGGAGTGATGTGGGTGATATGCATAGTTCTTTCAATAATCTAAAACAAAATTATTGTCTAAACATATGCATACTAAAAACAGAGACGGGGGAAAATAAAAAATTTACTTACACAAAAGCGATGTTAAGTTCTGCGCTTTGTTGGCGATCTTTAGCGGTGATTCCAATTTTTTCGGAAGGGTAGTCGGGCACGGCTTCTTTAAGGATATTATAAGTAGTTCGTCCAGTTTCTTTCCACTCCTGGATCAAGTCGCGTACGAGTTCCCCAAAAGATACTTTTCCAACGCAGAATTCACCCTCTTTTGCCATTGCCTTCTTATCAGCATCGCAACAACTTAGGCACATACCATCACTCCTTAAGATTGAATAGGTTACACGCCAAATTTTTTCACAATAGGGGATTTATAGCTATAAAAATTTGACAACCATTTTAAGCCGACTTGACAGAGCTTTTTTAAAAAAAACAAAAATTATTTACCGATATAAAGGGGGGATGCTCTCTGTCGTTTTTGTGGCAAATCGCCCCTAAGATGCTGAAAACAAAAAAGCTTTGCCAAAAACGGGTGGAAAAAGTATAGTATGTGACATCAACTTGATGGACTGTCGCCAAGTGGTAAGGCACCGGGTTTTGGCTCCGGCACGCGCAGGTTCGAATCCTGCCAGTCCAAATACTATAAACAAAAAGATAGACCTCTCGCGTTAAATGCGGGTTGACCGTGGCCTTAGACTAAAGCTTCTATCAACAAATGTTTTTCTAGAAACTCATTCTAGTTCTTCGCTAGTTGTCTCTCTTTTTACAGCAAATCAAACCATCAGGAGAACTATGAAGCTCAATGCGTCCACTTGTTCGCGCAACTCTAAGCGAGATATCAAGCTGATGAAGCTAGACGGATATATCCCTGCGATCATCTATAGAAAAGGTGCTGCTTCTGAAAAGATTCGAATTCTTAAGAAAGAATTCGAAGCTCACTTAAGACACATCGAAAAAGGGCATTTAGCAACGACCGTATTTACCGTCCATGCGCATGGTAAAGACGAGAAAATGGTTGTTAAAGGAATTGAATACGCAAAGACTACTTATGAAGTTTTGCACATTGATTTTCAACCGCTCACAACCGGTTTGATCAAAGTGCGCGTGCCAGTTGTATTGCAAGGCGAAAAAGACTGTGAAGCTGTAAAGGCGGGATTCAGTCTGAAGCAAGCAAAGCGTTTCGTGCGTGTAGAAGCGCCGGTAAACGCCATTCCGGCCAACTTCATGATTGATGTGCGGAACTTGCAGCCAAGAGAAAAAATCCGTATTTCTAGCTTAAATGTGAGCCAAGACGTACGTGTGCTTGCGGCTGAAAACGAGCTGGTTGTAACGGCAAGCAAGTAATTATTGTGAAGCTCGTTGTTGGTTTGGGGAATATCGGGGCAGGCTACGCTGCAACTCGGCATAACGCAGGATTTATGGTTCTAAACAGTTATGCAGCAAAAAAAGGGCTGGGTTTTACCTACTCCAAGTATTGCAAGGGTGAAGTAGCGGCCGGCCAGGATTTTATTCTCTTGAAGCCTGCGACTTATATGAATCTTTCGGGCCAAGCTGTTAAAGCTGCCAAAGATTTTTTTCACGTTGCCCTGCAGGACATTTTGGTTTTGACGGATGATGTGGAAAGCCCCTTAGGCGTGTTTCGTCTCAAAAAAGAGGGGGGCGCCAAAGGTCACAACGGGCTTAGAAGTGTTGAAGCCTCGTTAGGAACCAAAGCGTACGCAAGGTTGTGGATCGGGATCTCCAGAGATAACAGAATCCCTCTTGACCAGTATGTTTTAGAACCGTTCCTAGCAGGGGAATTAGAAAAGCTAAATAAAGAAGAAGACAAGATTCATCATGCAATTGATGAGTGGATTTTAGGAGTCACGAATGTCTAAACAACAAAGAGTCCGCCTTTATGAGGGTATGTACATTTTAAAAAGTACCCTAGGGGAAGAGGCACACCAAAAAGCTCTTGAGCGTATCTTCGGTATTATCACGGCTCAAGGCGGCGAAGTAAAAAAACTTTTCGATATGGGACGTAGACGTCTTGCATACGAGATCAAGGAGAACAGAGAAGGTCATTATATTTTGATTTTCTTCGAAGCGCCTTCAAACGGTCTGATCGAGATCAACCGTGAAAATGGGTTTCATGAGGATCTTTTGAGATCCATGATCATCACTGCAGAGATTGTCCCTGAGGAAATTTCATTCAAACAATTGGTTCAAGTATAGGGTGTTGCTATGAGAAAATCTTCTACAGGAAAAAATTCGGCGAAGAAAAAGTGTTTGTTCACCCAGTCAGGGATTAAGGCAATCGATTATAAAGATGTGGAGACATTGAGCCAGTTTGTTACAGAGCGCGGCAAGATCCTTCCCCGTCGTATCAGCGGAACATCTACCCATTATCAACGTTTATTAACAGCTGCAATCAAGCGTGCCCGTTTTGTTGCATTACTGCCGTTTGTTGCTAAAGATTAATCGAGGAGAAAAGAATTATGAAACAGAATCGCGTCCTCTTGATTAAAGATGTAAGAAATTTGGGACGTAGCGGTGATATCGTTACGGTAAAGCCCGGTTTTAGCCGTAACCTTTTGATCCCTTACGGCCATGCGATCCGTGCAACGGCACACACGGAGAAACTGCAAACTAGATTGCGTGAAGAGCGGTTGGTAAAAGCGGCTGAAGACAGAAAAGTTTCAGACCGCATCAAGTCACAACTTGAGCAACTCACCTTCGTTGTTGATGTGCGTGTAGACGAAACCGGCCATCTTTATGGGTCAGTAAATGTTCAAGACATTTTGAATTTGCTGCACCAAGAAGGCTTCCAGGAGATCGAAAAGAGCCAAATCAAGCTGGCTCAGCCGATCAAGCAATTGGGGAACCACGTAGTTAAAATCCGCCTTAAAGAAGAGGTGGAGGCAGAAATGCACATTCGCGTTAAAAACGATGAATTTGAGGCAAGCTTGCACAAAAAGCAGGTAGAAGCCGAGCATGCCGCTGTGGAGCCCTCCTCTACAGACTACAGCGAGTAACCACATAGGTACTCATGTGTCTTTAACCCTCCTCTCTCCTGCTAAAATCAACCTTGATTTTAAAATCTTAGGCAGAAGGGAGGATGGGTACCATCTTATCCGTTCCGAAATGGTGGCTCTCGATCTTTTTGATCGGATGGAGATATCCCTATCGGATAAAAATCATTTGAACTCTCCCCAAGACCTTCCGTTTCAGTTTTCAAATTCTATTTTCCAAAAAGTCTGGGAGGAATTCAATCAAAGATTTCCCGGAATTCCTAATTTTCAAATTTTTATAGATAAGAAAATTCCTATCGGCGCAGGTTTAGGGGGGGGGTCCTCAAACGCGGCCTCCTTCATCTACGCTATTAATAAAATGTTGGGTTTAGACCTGACTTTTTTGCAGATGGGTGCGATAGGGGCCAAAGTCGGTTCCGATGTCCCCTTTTTCTTTACAAACGGGCGGGCTCTGGCCGAGGGTACCGGAACCGATTTGACCCACTACGATCCGGTTCCAGGAATTTCCTACACCCTTCTTTTCGATAAAATTCAAATTTTAACACCTGTAGTCTACAAATCTGTTGATTTACACAAGCTGGATAACAATGCAAAAAATCAGCTCGAAAAATTTGCTATCAGAGCTTATCCTTCCTATGAGATCACATGGAAGTCTTGGAAGTCTGTGTTTGCTGATGTACAAATGAGTGGTTCGGGGTCTACAGCTTTTGTCAAAGGTATTCATGACCCAGCCTCTTTCGGTTTTGATGGGTGTGTTTGCCGCACGATTGCCCGTATGGGTGATCGGTGGTACGAGACGCATTAGGCACTCTCCATCCTTTTTTTAAGAAAACCGCAAAAGATCTCTTTTGTAAAGACGTTTACATGGGGATCGAACAGAACTTGCTTGCTATACTCATACGTACTATCAAAGAAGAGAGGACGATGAGTTTACATCACGAGGATTTAATTGTTATCACTAGCGGAGCAGGATTCTAGGCACTCTCCATCCTTTTTTTAAGAAAACCGCAAAACATCGCTCTTGAAAAGACGTTTACATTAGGATCGAACAGAACTTGCTTGCTATACGGATAGGTACTATCAAAGAAGAGAGGACGATGAGTTTACATCACGAAGATTTAATAGTTATCACTGGCGGAGCAGGATTCTAGGCACTCTCCATCCTTTTTTTAAGAAAACCGCAAAAGATCGCTCTTGAAAAGACGTTTACATTTGAATCGAACAGAACTTGCTTGCTATACTCATACGTACTATCAAAGAAGAGAGGACGATGAGTTTACACCACGAGGATTTAATAGTTATCACTGGCGGAGCAGGATTCATAGCCAAATATGTTATAGAAGAACTGAATCGACAAAATTTCAATCGCCTGGTCTTGTTTGAAAGATATGATGCCCTTACTAAAGAGCATTTTGAAAACTTAAGGGGGCTGAAATTCTCATCATTAGAATCCAGCGAGTCGCTCGAGTCCTTTTTAGAAATTCACAAAGATGAAATTCGCTGTGTGATCCATCTCGGAGCAAATGCCTCTACAACAGGGACGGATCCGCAAGAGTATCTTTTGAACAATTACGAACTTTCAAAATTCTTAGCCGATTTTTGTGTTGAGGAAGAGATCCGTTTTATCTATGCTTCCTCTGCGTCTATATATGGCGATGGAACAAAAGGGTTCGAAGATGATTTGGGTAGTTTCAAAACTTACCGCCCCCTAAACCTCTATGCATGGTCTAAATATCTATTTGATCAATACATATACGAGAATACTCTGCAGGGAAAGGTTCTTGGTTTACGCCTCTTCAATATCTTCGGTGCAGATCGCTCCAAAGGAGATATGCAATGTATTGTTACAAAGGCATTTGATAAAGTGTTGGCAAAAAAGAAAATGGAAATTTTCGATGTGGAATCCCAACGGGATTTCGTTTATGTCAGAGATGTAGCAAAATTTATTGTCGAATCGATCTCTAAACAAAGCTATGGTATTATCAATTTCGGGACGGGGATAGCTACCCCCTTTAAGGATGTTTGTGCTTTGGTATTCAAAGCGATGGGCCATGAGATGCAGTATGATCTGATAGCGTTGCCGGCTCACCTTGTAGGTAAGTACCAATTTTTGACAAAAAGTTCTACAACCCGACTCGATAAGATGCTAGAAACATGTGGCTACAAATTTTCATTTTCAAATCTAGAAGAGGGTATCAAAGAGACAGTACTGGAGTTAAAAAACGCCCATGATGCTTGAAAAGACCTTGATTGAGAACGCTAAAATTCTTGTTTGTGGGGATTTTATTATAGATCACTACGTGCAAGGCGTTGTGGAAAGAATCTCTCCGGAAGCTCCTGTCCCTGTCTTAAGGAAAATTACTGACACGTTCCGTTTAGGGGGCGCTGCAAATGTCGCGGTGAATTGCCGCTCTTTAGGCGCTCAGACATTTCTCCTTTCTGTAAGCGGTCCCTCTGTGGAGAACTATTGCTTGGATGAACTTATGGAAAGGGGAGGGCTTTCTACAGATAATCTTGTCCTTGACCCTTCAGTTAAACCTACTATAAAGACCAGATTTATGGCTGATGGCCACCATATTTTGCGTGTTGATGATGAAGAGACTGCAGAATTTTCTCAAAAGCTAAGAGAACTATTAGTAAAAAAATTTGAGGAACTGATTCACCAGGTGGATGTTGTCGTTTTTTCAGACTATGCAAAAGGGTTTTTTTACCCCTCCATCTTGGAACAATTTCTAAAAATCGCAAAACAGCACCACAAAAGGGTTCTGGTAGATCCCAAAGGGATCGATTATGCTAAGTATAGAGGTTGCTTTTGCATTAAACCCAATAAGAAAGAGGCCTATAAAGCGGCAAATTGCGATCAGGGTGTGTCGATAGAATCAGTAGCCGAAATCTTGCTCGACACTGTCGATGCAGAGTATCTGTTGGTCACCCGGTCTAGTGAGGGGATGACTCTATTTGATTCAAAAGGGTTAAGAAGCCATCAGTCTGCAATTGTGCAGGAGGTGGTTGATGTTGTCGGTGCTGGAGATACAGCTCTTGCGCTTTTGGCAGTCGGGATTGCCACAGGAATGGCGATGGAGGATGCAGTCAAACTAGCCAATGTAGGATCTTCGATTGTTGTTTCAAGAAGAGGTTGTTCAAGTGTCACCCTGTCCGATTTAAAAAACCGGTTGTCGGAGTATGCCGAAGAATTCGATACACTCTCGACTTCCATGAACTGAACTGCTTTTATGATACAGAGGAAGATTGGAGCGCCGACACCCTTTTTTCTATAGAAGGGTGGGTGCTAAATAATTCCATGAAGGCGCTTTTCCCGTTGCACATCAAGGCGGCAACCGATTGTGGGACCTCTTCTTGTTCCGTTTGCCTGGAGGATTCTCCAAGGCGCCTAAGGGCACGGATCATTTGCTCTTTACTGCTGAGCTCGGCTCCTCCTAGATCTGCTTTGTATTCGCGGTACCTGCTGAATGCGCAAATGATGATAGAGCCAATAGCCATGAAAACGATGTCTAATATAAGCCTTGATATAAAATAGACCCCCAAATTTCCCCCTTCCCCGCGGCCTCGTCTGGAATTCATCGCTATCAGTTGTGATATGATGTAGGACAAAAAGATCACAAATGTGTTCACTACACCCTGCAAAAGGGTCATCGTAACCATATCCCCATTTTTGATGTGCGCTATTTCGTGGCCTAGGACCGCTTCAAGTTCTTCCGCATTCATTTTGCATAGAAGTCCTGTAGATACTGCGACCAACGAGTTCGAGGCCGTCGGGCCCGTTGCAAATGCGTTTGGTGCGGGGGATTGAAAGATGCCGATTTCCGGCACTGTTTTAAGCCCGGCTTTGTTCGAGAGGCGTTGGACTAGGTTTTTCAAAAGGGTCCCTTCGGAGGAGCAATCGTAGGGGGTAATCATTTTGATTTTCATGGCCCATTTGGCAATTTTCTTAGAGAGGAGTAATGAGATTATAGCCCCCGTCATTCCGTACACAAGGAAAGCAAGAAAAAGGCCTAATGGGTGAATCTGGTGCTGGTAAAGATAAGTGTTTAGTCCTGTAAAGGAGAGGATGAAAGAAGCGGTAAAGCAAATAAGAAGATTCATAGCGATAAAAAGGAAAACACGGCGAAAAGCTTGCATAATAACTCCCTATTATTGAAATTTTCTTTTCAAGGAAATATATAAATTCGAGTCAAAAAAAGCACTTAAAATAAAGAAGAATACTCCTCTCAATAAAATCGATTTCAAGCTAAAACTCTCGTGGCCAATGTAAGAATGAAACCCACAGAGGTAGAGAAATAGGTCACCAATAATGAACGTAATAGTTCGACCTACCGGTTTTTTAAAGCTCGTCATACTCTAATCCTTGCAATTTTTGTACGAGATGAAGGGGAAATTTAGAATTACCCGAGGTTTTTTGCTAAAGAAATAGTACCATAAAATTAGCCTTAATTACAGAAAAAATATATTATACTTAATTTTTTAATAAAAGAAATGTAAAAAGATGGAGGTAAAATCGAAAAAATGTGTATAAATGTGTTCCTCGATGGTAAACCGCTAAGGGCCGACAGTCCCTCATCGAGGGGCTTAAGATAGCCTCGAGAGCTCATCTTAAAACCTATCGGTTATAGGAAAATTAGTAGTTTTATATGTCAAAAAGTTTGAAAAGTTTGCACGGCACTTTGCCGCTAAATAAGACAAAGGCTCTTGCTAATTTATCCAAAAATATCAACGAAAATACCATATGCTACGTTTTGATCACCTGCGAAAAACCTCAAAAGGACGGATCGATGCATGTTGACCTTGTCTTTGAGGGGGATAAACATCTTGCTCAACATCTTTTGCAAACAGCTCAAACAGCCTTTAAACCTTGAAAGTTCTTATTAAAAATTCTTAATTTTGACGATTTTGGAGTCCATATTTTCCCTTTTTTAAGACATTGAAATCCTAGTTTTTTGAAATAATTTGAGTAGATTCCTTGCTTTTGGCATGATCCAACCCTAAAAAAATGGTTGGTCAACAGCACTTTAATTGAAAAAAAAATTGCTCAGCGACCGTCAGTAGAATTTAATGGATGTCAGCTATATGGATCGGGCCCTCAGATATTTAAAAGAATTAGTTGAAATACCGACGGTATCGAGCAAGCCTGAGCACTTGAGCGACCTGAAAAAAGGGGCTTTGGCTGTAGAAAAAATCCTCAAGGAAATCGGCTTTGAAACGGTGGAACGGTGGACCACCAAGACGGACGTAGATGCCGTATACGCCGAGCATAAGGGGAAGAAGGCTATGAAGACACTCCTTTTCTACGGGCATTATGATGTGCAGCCTGTGGAACCTTTAGAGGAATGGCAAACCCCGCCCTTTTCTTTAACAAAGGTTGGAGATTGGTACCATGCGAGGGGTGCAGAGGACAATAAAGGGCAGCTTTGCTGCATTTTCTCAGCTCTCTACCAAAATTTGCCGGAGCATCTCAATATTAAATTTCTGATCGAAGGAGAGGAGGAGTCCTCTAGCCGTGGGCTCTACGAATTGATCGAAAGACAAAAAGAGCATCTAAAGGCGGACTACCTTTTAATTTTTGATGTCGACATGATATCGATCAATAAAGGGGCCGTCACCTGCGGAACAAGAGGGGTCTATGGCTTCGATATCGAAGTGGTTACCGGTGCAAACGATATGCACTCAGGAATGTTTGGAGGGTTAGCCCGCTCTGCAACGAGTGAATTGAACTATCTACTATCGAAAATGCTTGGATCAGAAGGGGAGATCCTTGTGCCTGGTTTCTATGACGAAGTGGTTGTTCAATCAGACACGACAAAATCGAGCTTTAGTTTTCACGAACCGAATGGGGATTTTGCAAAATATGATATGCGCAAAATTCCTGCTAAGGATCGTAACTATTTTTTGCCAACTTTGGAAATCAACGGAATGTTCGGAGGGCATACGGGGAGAGGTTCCAAAACTATCATTCCCGTTAAAGCTACTGCAAAAATGTCCATTAGGACGGTCCATGGCCAGGAAGGATTTGGTCTGATCGATAAGATTGACCATTACTTACAGTCAATTAAACATCCTAACGTAAACGTTTTTGTAAAAAAACATTCCGGAGGTCCCTATTCTTTTTCTGATCCGACGGATCCTTTTATTGAAAAAATACGACAGGCATACCATAAGATATGCCCCGAAGGATGCGAGACAATTTTGTCGGGTGCAAGCATACCGGTAGCAGCACATCTTCAGAAGGCAAGCCAAGCGGTTTTAGCTTTTGCCGGTGTGGGTCTAAAAGAGGATTTTATCCACTCACCTAAAGAAAGATTTAGTGAAAAACAGATCGAAAAAGGTGTTTTATTCATAAAAGAATTGGTTAAGAACCTCAGCTAAGATTTTTTTTGGGTTTTATCCTTTCGGTAAAATTTTAGAGGCTTATAATTAGATTTCTCTTGAAAGACATCCGCAAGATTAGGCAAGATAAAAGTCTTTAAGGATATACATCAAAATAAGCCTATGAGATGGGTCTGGAATCGGATTAGACAGTTTGCCTTTTATCCTGAAGAGGAACGTATCTATATTTGGATACTTATAGGTCCACTTTTTTTGACTCTTCTTTTAATCCCTCATCTTTCAAAATTTGCTCCACTGCAACTGACATTAGCTTTAGGCTCTATTTCTTTATCCTGGATTCTCGCAATTATTTTTGGATTAGAGACTTTGCAAATCGCTCAAAAAATGCGTAGTTTTGAGGGGCAAGTGGGGGGATTTGAAACCGAAAAAGGGCGTCTTATACAAAATCACCAGAGCGAATTAGAGCATATGAGGTCTACGACCGATTCCTTGTACGGCGAGCTGGATGAGGCATCCAAGGCCCTTTGCGAGGAGAAACTTCTAAAAGAGGCGGTGCACCTAAGCTTAGAAAAAGAAAGAGCGCTTTTAGAGACTTTGCATCAAACAATCCTCGATCTGGAGGATGAGATGGGCAAGATGAAAGAGAAATTTCGTGTCGTCAATAGCGAATTAAAGGTTTATAAATCTTCCTCCTACACCAGGTATGAGGTGAAGCACATTGTAGATGAGCTCAATCGCTACCGGGTGAAAGAAAAACAGGCCGCACTTTTGGCCGAAAAGTAAAATTTACGATTCTTAAAGATTGATAAACAGGTCGGGCACACCCGGATAGGCGTCCTTTGCATCTATAAGGGTCAAAATCTCGTGGCCTGTGGGTGTAATAAGAATCGTGTGTTCAAATTGGGCACTCAGCATCCCATCGATGGTGCGCGCCGTCCAATAATCTCTTTTATCGATGACAGCCTCTGGAGAGCCTAAATTGAGCATGGGTTCGATGGTGAAGGTCATCCCCGGTTGCATGATAATATCGACTTTAGGTTTATTGGCATAATGAAAGATAGCCGGTTCCTCGTGAAACATGCAGCCAATTCCATGCCCCACAAATTGATGAACAACAGAACAACCCATCGCATCGGCAACCGTCTGGATCGCACCCCCGATTTGGGAGATTTTAGCGCCAGGGCGACAAATCTGAATAGCTGCTTTGAGAGATTCATACGAGGCCTCAACCACACGCAGCGCATCTGCTGAGCAACTTCCCACCACAACCGTTCTACTAAGATCGCCGTAATATCCGTTGACAATCGAGGTGACATCGATATTCACAATATCACCCTCATTTAGAGGTCTGTCATCCGGGATACCATGGCAAATCACATCGTTGATCGAGGTGCAAATGGATGCAGGAAACGGTGGATCGCCATAGCCCAAGGGTGCAGGGATAGCAGAAAACATTTTGTGGAGTTCTCTGGATAAACGATCGAGCTCTTTAGTTGTGATTCCCGGTTTAACCTCTTTACACAATAGATTCAAAATTTTGGCAGCAACCTTGGAGGCTTGCCTTATCCCCTCAATTTGTTTTTGCGTCTTAAGGAGTATGTTGTGTTTTTTTTTATATAAAGAGTGAAGGGTCTCGATCATACGTTATTTTTTTTAAAATTAATCCTGCGGGGGGGAGTGTAGGTCCCATGTGTTTGGGGCATCCCAACTCAAACCCCCGTTCTACTGTAGCTAAAGAGAGCTTACCATAACCAATATAAAGGAGTGTACCGGCAATTTTTCTACACATCAGGTAGATAAAACGGTCTGCAACGATTTTTATAAAAAAACTATTTTGATCCTGTTGAATAAAATCGATTTCAATAAGGTTGCAAAAGGGGTCGCTCCTCCTTTTTTTTGCCCCTTCAAATACGGAAAAATTTTTAAACCCTCTAAAAAGGGGGAGCGCAGATTGGATCGCATTTAGATTGATAGGACCTATAGGGAGGCTATAACGGCCAAAAAAGGGATCAGCCTTTTCGAGATGAAACCTATAGTGGTATTCTTTTTGTTTTGCGTTTAGCGAAGGATGAAAATCGATTCTGCAAGGGGTAAGTGATAAAATATTGATATCATGAGGCAAGCGTGATCGAATTTCTTTGATACAAAGGGGGACAAGACAGTTTTTTTTCTCTAGTATAATCAAGATTTTTTGACCCTCGGCATGCACGCCCCGATCTGTTCTTGAAGCAACTAGAATTTTTTTTACCGGAACTGCTAGGGCTTGTAAGATCGTATCTTGAAGATTGCGGTTTTTGGGGCAAAACCATCCATAAAAATCTGTCCCGTCGTAGGATACAGTTAGCAGATAAGCTAAGAGATTTTCCTGTGTCATCTGGTCAAGATTACTATAAAATGATTAGAAATACGAGGTAGAAATGGGGACTTGGAAAATTTTTTAAGACCCACAGCAACGCTCTCGAGCACGACCGCAGTTCACTCGTCAAAAAACAGGGGCCTATTTTGGGGGCACCTAATTTAAAAGTGTGGGGGAATTTTTTTATCTAATCAGGTGTGATTGATTAAAATGTTTTTTGGATCCAGGGATAAGGGGAGTTAAAAGGGTTAGGTTCCGAGTTTTAGAAACTGGGTAAATCCTTCAAAGAACAGTTGGACTGCCAAAATAGTCAAAACGAGCCCCATAAGTTTTTCCAAAGCCAAGAGCCCTTTTTCGCCCAGAAACCAGCTGATAGGTGCCGAAAGAAGAAGGACTAAAGTTGTGACCAACCAAGCTGAAATGATGGAGTACAAAAGCAGATCTTTCGTATCAGGGTCTTTAGAGAAGACCATGATAGCAGCCGAAACGGCAGGTCCCGCAACCATAGGAACTGCTAAAGGGACGATCAGGGGCTCGCCCCTGGGGGTGTACGTGCTCTCGCTATAGGAGGAAAAAATCATTTTTAAGGCGATGATGAAAAGGATTATACCCCCTGCGATTTGAATCGATTGGGTCTGGATACCGAGGTGATTTAAGATGTAATGACCACAAAAAGCGAAAAAAACCATGATAAGAAGGGCAAAAATAAGCTCCCTTGCAATCACAATCGTTTGTCTCTTTGGCGGCAACTCTTTTAGTACTGCAAGAAAAATAGGGATATTACCGGGCCCATCCATCAACAAGATTAATGTGACGGTTACAGATACGAATTCTTCAGTAAATATTTTTTCTAGCATATTTTTACCCAATAGCACGTTTCCTATAATTCGTGCAAACCAGGCCTTGTCAAAATCTAATAAGGTTTATTAAATCTTTTTGAAGCTTCAAAAAGTTTGGAGATCTGCTCTTCAAGAGAGGGGTTCATCTGATCCATAAGAACTAGATAGTCGCGATTTTTCTCAAATGCCGCTTTAGTCCAGTTAGCTGAACCGAAGATGAATACTTTTTTGTCAATCCAACACATCTTATGGTGCATCAGTCCGCCGTGGTTGTTGAGATAGATCTGTACTCCCCCTTTTTTGAGATAACCGGCTATTTTTTTCGAGGATCCTCTAAAGCTTTTCTTGTCGATTGTTACCTCTACCTCTACTCCTCTCCGTTTGGCGCATAGTAGAGCGTCGCAAATCTTGAGGTGGGTAAATGTAAAGATGCGGCAATCGATAGTCGTTTGGGCTTTGTTGATAGCATCTATGAGGGCATGGAGAGCAGAGTCCTTCAAGCCGGGTAGGGACCAAAATCTCAAACGGGCACCTTCGATTGAGGATTCTATTAGATAGGGGTAGTCAGGATGGTGCAGTTGCTCGGCGATTTGGGCCGTAAGTTCAGGAGAGTATACGCCAATTAAAAGATTGTCATGCGTTTTATAGGATGCTTTTGTGAAGTTTGTGGACCCTAAATAGACAAAAGAGTCGTCGATTGCCAGCACCTTTTGATGCATGAGACCCTGGGCTCTGTGTCCCAAAGTTTTAAAAGAGAATTTTCTTTCGCCAAATAGGGGGAAACTTTTTGCGTCGTAGTGAAGCAGCACATCCACCCCGTTGCTCTGCTTTTTTGTTAATAGAGATAATAGTTCCGACTCTGTTTCACCGAATGTAGAGAGGACAATCCGTTTCTTGGCGTTTTCTATCGGCTCGTAAACAGTTTGCTGTAGGTTGTGGTAGGTCTGATTGGAGTAAATGAGGATCGGATTTTGAGGGGAGGGGGGAAGGGGAGAAGTGAAGTAGGGTTTAAGACTAAAAAGGGTGAGAGCTAAGAGAACTAGGGTTGTATTAACCCCCCATTTCTTCCGAAATAGCGGGGTTAGAAATCGTATTAACCACAAGGAGATTAGGCTCTTGCAGATTCTCTAAAAGCTTTTGCCAGCCCTTTCTTATCGATGGTCCGGATAGCTGCAGTAGAAACGCGCAATGTGATAAAAGTTTTAGACTCTTCGTCCCAGAAACGCTTTTTCTGAAGATTAGGCTCGAAACGAACTTTCGTTTTTCCTGTAATTTTAATACCGATACCCTTTTTCTTCTTGGCAATACCACGTGTGGTATAGCTACGACCTTTGCAAGGGCGGCGTTGTGTCAATTCACAAACTTTAGACATTGAACGTACCTATCAAATTGTTGAACTTTTTAGTTGGAGCATAAAGAGGTCGGCGACAATACGGGCAAAACCAGAGGTGAGCATTTGCACTGCGATCAGCACAATCACTAAACCACCAAGTTTTTCACAGGCGACCATCCCCTTGCTTCCAAGGAAATTTTTTAGTTGCGAGGACCAGATCAAAAGCACAGAGGTTAGGAGCCAAGCGACGAAGATCACTCCAAGCAAAGTCAGGCTGCTATCGATGGTTGCCCCAAGTGTCATCACATTGGTCATGCTACCCGCACCTGCAAGGAGGGGAAATGCCATAGGGACAATAAAAGGCTCGCTTTCGACCGCTTCTACTGTTTGAGGCTTGGGGAAAAGCATCCCTACCGCAATAAGTAGAAGAATCAACCCACCTGCAACCTCAAGCACACCACGGCTGATACCCAGGATCCCAAGAATCTCTTTTCCCAGAAAGGCAAAGCTTAGCAATATTACAAATGCGATGAGGAGCTCACGTACTATAATTTGTTTTTGACGCGCTTCGGGGTAGCGGCTCAAAAGACCCGCGAAAAGGGGGATGTTGCCCAAGCCGTTCAAGACAAAAAATAATGCTATTACTGCGGATTGAAAGTCCATGGCTACAGAGTTTACTTTATTGGATCTCTAAAATCTAGCACTTTTTTCAAGAAAAGGGCTATACTCGTAACCTGTATGGAAAAAAAACGGTTTAAAATTCACGCTCTTGGTTGCAGAACCAACCAGTACGAGGCCCAGGCCTTCCGCGATCAGCTCCTTACCTTAGGCTATGAGGAGGCTAAAGAGGGGCAAGAGGCGGACATCTGTATTGTAAATACCTGTACCGTGACCAAATCTGCAGACGAGAGAAGCAGGCACCAGGTGCGCTCTTTGAACCGTGAAAACCCCAACTCAAAAATATTTGTGACCGGTTGCATGACCGAAAAACAGGCCCCTTCCCTTCTTGGAATTAGCGGAGTTGCGGGTGTTGTTAAAAACAAAGATAAAGAAAATCTTTTAAAAATTGCCCTTCCGGACCAGGAAGTCCCCGAATTCAAAATAGAGCGTTTTGAATCCCACACCAGAGCGTTTGTCAAAGTCCAGGACGGGTGCAACTCTTTTTGTTCCTACTGCATCATCCCCTACGTGCGGGGTCGATCCCGCTCACGGCGGCTCGATTCTATCCTGGATGAGGTGCAGGGGCTCGTAAAGAATGGGTATCACGAGATCGTTTTGACCGGTATCAATATCGGGGATTTCGATGGGGCGCCGCTTGAAGGAGAAAAACCGGTGCGCTTAAGTGAACTCACCCTTGCCGTAAGTAAAATAAATGGTGTTCGGCGTCTAAGAATTTCTTCCATCGATCCCGATGAGGTGGACGATGAGCTGATCGAGGTGATTAAGAATGCCCCTAATTGCGCTCCGTCGATGCATATTGTTCTGCAGTCCGGCTCCAACACAGTCTTAAAAAGGATGCGCCGCAAGTATACTGTGCAGCAATTTTTTGATTCGGTTGACCGTTTAAAACAGGCGATGCCCGATTTTACCTTCACAACAGATATAATTGTCGGCTTTCCTGGTGAAACGGAGGAGGAGTTTGAGGAGACTCTTGATGTGATGGAGAGGGTTGGATTTTTAAAAGTCCACATGTTCCCTTATTCAAAGAGAGAGGGGACGCTGGCCGCTCGCATGCCGGGCCATCTGGATCCAAAAGAGTTGAGCCGCCGCAAGGAGATTCTTTTGCAAAGGGCCGAAACGTTGGCCGCATCGCAGCGAGACTCCTATGTTGGGAAAGTGGTGGAGGTTTTGGTAGAATCTTTCAACCATGGTCATACAAATAATTTTATCCCGGTTCAAATTGAGGGTCCTCTTTTAGAGAAAAATCAATTTGTTCAGGTGCAAATCGTCGAAAATCAAAAAGAGGCTCTTACCGGTGTCGTGGTTTCAGTTTAAACGTCCTATGTTCCCTATGTCGCGTCGAGCCCATTTGAGGGCTTTGTTGCCACAGACCGAGAAGATTTTTACCCTTTCGCACCATGCGATTGAAAGCGATGGGATGGAATGGGTTTTTCCAATTCCTTTAGATCGATCCTCTATGAGCACCCAATTAGAATTGCACCGCGGGCAAATCAGATTGAACTATAAAAAAGATGGAAAGCAGAACCATATTTTGATCTCTTCAAAGGGGATTTATTCGGGTGCTGAGTGTCTAAAACCGGTAAGTTTGCTCCCTTCAGTGCAGCCTGCTCGGTTGGAGATATTAGATCTTGGATCACATAAAACTATTGATATAGATGCCAGAGGAAGAAATATTCCGCTAGACCAGCTTTTGCCGGCATGGTTTTCTTTAGGGCAAATTGCGGGTTCCGGAGATCTGTTGAATGTTGAGAGATTAAAGGAGTTCTATTTTGATTTTTTTGAGGATCTTTTTTCCACCAAAGCACCTTATGCTTTACAAACGGGATACCGATCGATCCGCTCCTACTTTTTTCAACAAGATGGAACCCTGCTAAATTTTTTACCTGAACTCCCAAAAGGGTTGGATTCGGGCCGCTTACGCCTTTTTTCAAATGATTTGACCATTACACTTGAATGGTCTAAAAGGGAGGTGAAGAGGATCGTGATGCAGGCCCATGAAGAGGGTACATGGAAAATGAATTTTCCTAATAAATGCACTAGCATGCGTAGACGTTTGGATCACAAGATGCAAGACGGGCCGGCAGTTGCGCCCAACACGATCTCCTTGAAAAAAGGGGAGTACGCATTTCTTGATCAGTTTAGATGACGATTTTTATCTTAATCCGCACACATTTTTAGGTCCCAAAGAGGACTGTATCCGATTTTATCGACCCGGCTACGAAAGTTTTTCTTTTCTTTATCACGGAAAAATGGTCGAAGCACACAGGATCGAAAGCACCCCCATTTTTGAATTTCCGACGCCGTATCAGGTGGAGTTCCATGAGTATACTATTGAGGGAAACCGTTATGACCCCTATGCATTTTGGCCTACACTAGGTCCTTCCGATGCCTATTATTTTAACGAGGGTGTCCATTATGAATTGCACAAAGTCTTAGGGGCTAACTCTTGTGTGCACCAAGGTGTTCAAGGGGTGAAATTTCTTGTGTGGGCTCCGAATGCCAAACGGGTATTTCTATCGGGAGACTTTAACTACTTTGATCACAGCATGCATCCGATGCGTAGAATCGGCATGACGGGTATTTTTGAATTATTCATTCCTTCTCACCCTTTGTATGAACGGTATCTGTTCAGGGTGCATGCACCATCGGGGCAGATCTATGAAAAATTAGACCCTTTCGCATTTCAAATCGAGCATAAATCCTCACCTAGCGCCCGTGTTGTCGATAAAAGTAGCTATAAATGGAGAGATGGTTCCTGGATCGATAGACGACGTAGCAAAGATTTTAAAAAAGAGCCTATTAACATCTATGAAATCCACTTGGGAACTTTTCACCACGATGCGAAAACTTATATAGATCTTATCCATTATTTAGTCCCTTATGTTAAAAAGATGGGTTTTACCCATGTCGAGTTCATGCCCGTAACGGAGTATCCACTAGATGAATCCTGGGGTTACCAATGTTCCGGTTATTTTGCCCCCACATCGCGTTATGGAACTTTGGATCAGTTTAAAGAACTCATAGATGCCCTCCATTTGGAAGGGATCGGAGTCATAGTGGACTGGGTGGGTGCCCATTTTCCACACGATGGGCATGCTCTGGCCTTTTTTGACGGTACGCATTTATATGAGCACGACTGTCCTAAAAGGGGCTGGCATCCCCACTGGGGGACGAAGATATTCAACTACGGGCGCCTCGAAGTTAAAAATTTTCTGATTGCCAGCGCCTTATACTGGTTAAAAGAGTTGCATGTGGATGGTCTGAGACTGGATGCGGTCGCCTCTATGTTGTATCTGGATTATGGCCGCGACAACGAGGGGTGGTCACCCAATCGCTACGGGGGGAATACCGATGTGGAAGCGGTTGAGATGATTAAGCATCTCAATTCGATCGTGCATGAGCTCGTCCCCGGTTGTCTTATGATTGCTGAGGACTCTTCCGATTTTCGGGGAGTCACGGCCCCCTTGGAGTGGGGCGGCCTCGGTTTTGACCTCAAGTGGCAGATGGGATGGATGAATGACACTTTACGGTTTTTTTCTTTAGATCCGATCTATCGGAGCTTTCATCACAATGACATCACATTTTCATTGCTCTACTATTACAACGAAAAATATCTGAAACCCCTTTCTCACGATGAGGTCGTGCATGGGAAAAGGAGCCTGTTGGAGAAGATGCCCGGCGACCCTTTTTCGAAATTTGCCCAGCTTAAGCTTTTGATCGGCCATACGGTATGTATGCCCGGGAAAAAACTGTTCTTTATGGGATATGAAATTGCGGATGGGATGGAGTGGTCCGAAAAAAGGGCCTTGCCATGGCACCTACTAGAACACGGCTTTCAAAATGGGGTGCATCTTTTTGTCGAGAAGTTAAATCATTTCTACCTTCAAGAAGATGCTTTTTGGTCTCTTGATTTTGAGCATCACGGTTTTCAATGGATCGATTTTTCCGATCAGAATAGAAACGTATTTTCTTACTTGCGTAGAGGTGCCAACAAGACATTTTTGATCGTAGATCATATGACCTCAAGCTACCACGGCAACTACGTAATTTGGATTCCAAACGTAAAAAAAGCGGTAGAACGTCTGAATAGCGACGATGAAATGTTTCATGGGAGTGGAAAAACAAACCCCGATCCTGTCATTATCTTTAACGAAGAGGGGAGGTCTATCGGTTTGGAAATACGTTTAGCCCCCTTTGCGAATATGATATTTGAGGTGGATTTTGAGGGCTACGCGGGCTGAATACGAAGAACTGATCGAAACTCTTCGCGCACATGATCATCGCTACTATGTAGAATGTAAACCAACTATATCCGATTATGCCTATGACGGGCTTGTTAAAAGGCTTGAGGAAATTGAAAAGGCACACCCGGATTGGGTGGTCCCTTCCTCTCCAACGCAACGGGTCGACGAGGGGGAAACGCGCGGGTTTAAACAGGCAGAACATTTGGCTCCGATGCTCTCCTTGCAAAACACCTATTCTTTGAACGAGATAGCCGACTTCATCGATCGGGTAAAGAAATTGACACAATTGAAAAATCCCACCTTTTCACTTGAGTTGAAAATCGATGGTGTTGCGATTGCAATCCGTTACAAAAACGGATTCATGGTGCAAGCAATCACAAGGGGAGATGGAAAAAAAGGGGATGATGTCACTTTGAATGTAAAAACGATACATTCTCTTCCAACCCTTTTAACCGAGACAGATATCCCTGAACTCCTGGAGGTCCGTGGAGAGGTCTATTTGTCAAAGCAGGATTTTCTTTTAATGAATGAGGAACGGCAAGAGCAGGGGCTGGAACCCTGGGCCAATCCTAGAAATGCCTGTGCCGGATCCCTCAAGCTTTTAGATGCAAAAGAGGTGTATAAAAGGCGCTTGAACTTGATCACGTATCAGGTAAGTTACGGCCATGAAATTGATTTGCAAAGTGCCGTTCACCCCTATTTAAAAAAACATCAGTTCCCTGTACTCGATACACTTTTTTTGAAAAAAGCGCATAATCTTGATGAGATAGAGGAGTACATCCATTTCGTTGCAAAAAAAAGGCACGAGCTCCCTTTTGATATCGATGGGATCGTTATTAAATTTGATGACACCAAGTATTATGAATCGATGGGAATGACAGGGAAATCTCCCCGTTGGGCAGTTGCTTATAAGTTTGCCCCAGAGCAAGCTGTGACAAAGATCAAAGGGATCACAATTCAGGTAGGACGTACCGGAGTATTGACCCCGGTGGCTGAGCTTGAACCCGTTTTCCTCGCCGGTTCTACAATCAGCCGTGCAAGTTTGCATAATGAGGAGGAGGTGGAGCGCAAAGATGTCCGCGTTAATGATACCGTATTTATTGAAAAAGCGGGGGAGATCATCCCACAGGTGGTGAAGGTCGACCTGGACAAGCGCTCCAAAGACTCTTCAAAATGGCAGATGCCTACCCGGTGCCCTTTTTGTGAAACTAAAGTTGTCAAATATGAGAACGAGGTTGCTGTACGGTGTCCCAACCAAAGTGGATGCCCAGCTCAAGGGATGCGACGACTCCATTTTTTTGTCGCCAAGGGAGCTATGGATGTTGAGCATCTTGGGGATAAGGTTGTTGAGAAACTATTTGAATCTAAGATGGTGCAGCGACCAAGCGATTTTTATAGGCTGAGCAAGGATCAGTTGCTAGAGCTACCCGGTTTTAAAGAAAAGTCGGCGCAAAACCTTTACGATAGCATCCAAAATTCTAAAAAAAGGGCGTTGGATCGGTTTATCTTGGGACTCGGAATACCTCACGTGGGGGCCCAATCGGCCCACCTTATTGCACAGCGCCTCTGCTCCTTGAAAAATTTTATTGGTGCCGGCAAAGAAGATCTGTTGCGTATTGATGGTGTTGGCGAAAAAACCGCAGATTCGATTGTGGCTTTTTTGCAGAATCCGCTCAACATGGAGGAGATCATGCTCCTTGTTGAAGCAGGAGTAGAACCTGTTGTCGAAAAACTGGCAGCGGATAGTAGTCACCCTTTTTACGGAAAAACTTTCTGCCTAACAGGTACTCTCACTAAGTACACCCGTCAGGAGGCAGGGGACTTGATTCAAAAGAATGGTGGGGTAGTCGTGAATACTGTGACCAAAAAGACGGACTATTTGCTAGCGGGCGATGAGGCCGGATCTAAGCTTGAAAAAGCAAAAGCTGCCAAGGTGACGGTTGTTGATGAAGACTGGTTTGAGCGACACCTATAAATAAAAGCCCGCCTAGTTGGGCGGGCCTTATAGAGAATTGTTGCTTTCGGAACGTTTTAGGGAACAAGGATCTCTTTTGTGATCGTTCCTGTAAGAGTGCTATGGTTGAAACCGCTGATTGCGACCGTTTGCAAAGTTCCGATTAGGGAAGCATCGCCCTCCAGGACGACATTTTTCCAGCACCTTGTGGTACCTTTGAGTTGGCCGTGCTTATTTGTCCCTTCGATCAAAACTTCCATCGGGGTGCCTACAAGTTCCATCCGCTCTTTTGCTGCTTTTTGTTCGTAGAGCTCGAGAAGGCGGTGGAGTCGCTGCTGTTTTACCTCTTCGGGAACATCGTCTTGCCAGCGCATAGCCGGTGTCCCTTTGCGAGGGCTGTAAGCAAAAATAAAGGCGACAGAAAATCCGATCTCATCAAAAAGTTGGTAAGTCTCTTCGAATTCGGCATCCGTTTCGGAGCAAAAACCTACAATGATGTCTGTCCCGAGTTTTGCTTTTGGGGCTATGGATCGGAGTAAAGCTACTTTTTCAAGGTACTGCTCTTTTGTATAAATCCGGTGCATTTTTTTCAAAATACGGTTTGAACCTGCCTGTAAAGGGAAGTGGACGAACTCGCAAACGGTTCTAAGATCACGCACCGCTTCCATGAGCTGAACGCTGATGTCTATAGGGTGGGATGTCAGAAAGCGGACCCTTTCGAGCCCCTCGATCTTGTCGAGCCGGTAAAGGAGGTCATGGAATAAAATCCCTTTTTCGGAGAGATCTTTCCCATAACTGTTCACATTTTGGCCAAGGAGAGTGACCTCCTTATACCCCTTTTGAACCAGGTCGCGCACTTCGCGCTCAATCTCTTCGTGGGGGCGAGAAACCTCCTGCCCTCTTGTATAAGGAACCACACAGTAGGTGCAATACTTGTCGCAGCCACGTATGATCGATACGTACCCTTTTACCTTATGCTCCCTCTCGGCAACGGTGTAGTCTAAAGCGTCGTATTCGCCCTCGGTGCGGATCTGTTGCCTACCGGATTCTATTACGTCGTCAAGAACGGTATTCAGCTCGGACAGGTTGTTTGTCCCTATCACAAAGTCGATGTGGGGGAGTTTTTTGAAAAGGGTCTCTTTTTTAGCCATGGCCATACAGCCGGTAACACCAATCAGCTTGTTGCGCATCTTGGAGCGCCCTAGCTGTCCTAATTTACCCATGACCTTCCTCTCGGCAAGATCACGGATGGAGCAGGTGTTGAAAACCAGCAAATCGGCTAGCTCCTCGTCAAGAACTCTTTTTAATCCACGCCTTTTAAGCTGGCCCACCATGACTTCGCTCTCCAGCTCATTCATCTGGCAGCCGTACGTTCTAACAAAAAAAGTTTTTGGATCTTTTATTTTCATGAGGTTAAAGATTAGCTGAGAATCCATTTCTATACAAGACGCAGAAGGGAGGTTCTTAAAAGAAGCTTGTCTTAAATGGAAAAAAGGGGTACTATAGCCCCCAAAAAGGATCTAAATGCAACCCAACTTGAAAATGACAAAAACTTTTCAAAGATCCGAAAGTAAAAAAAATACTTTCTTGATCAATGCTAAAGGTAAGACTCTTGGGCGCTTGTCTTCAGAGATCGCAAAAATTTTGACAGGCAAACACAAACCTGTTTTCACTCCTAATGTGGATCTAGGTGATGCTGTTGTTGTCGTAAACGCGAGTCAAATCGTCGTTACCGGCACAAAAGAGGTAAATAAAATTTATGGTTACCATACTGGTTGGATGGGAGGGCGCCGCGAGGTTCCATTCCGCACAATGAAAGAGCGTAACCCAGGATACATCATCGAGCACGCCGTTAAAGGGATGCTACCCAAAACGACCCTTGCTCACGAGCAGATCAAAAAACTCCGTGTCTTCAAAGACGAAAATCACGGAATGACTGCTGAAATGATAGAGCTATAAGGATAAGGACTGGTTCAAACATGCAAAAACTTCAGGAAGTTGTCGCAATCGGAAGAAGAAAAACCGCTGTAGCCAGCGTCCGTCTCCGTCCTGCTACGAAAAACGAGATGATCGTCAACGATAGAAAGATGGATGAGTATTTTCCTATCCCCAGCCAAGTTCAAACTGCTCTGGCTCCGCTTAAGCTAGCTGAACTTTTAGACAAGTACGATATTTTTATTCGTGTTTGCGGTGGTGGACTCATGGCGCAAGCAGAGGCTGTCCGTTTGGGAGTTGCACGCGCAATTTTGATGGAAAACGAATTCCTCCGATCACAAATGAAATCCGAAGGGTATCTCCGCAGAGACCCAAGACGTAGAGAGCGTAAGAAGTACGGACAACGCGGTGCGCGTCGTCGCTTCCAGTTCTCCAAGCGTTAGTTTTCACTATATTACAGTATCAAATGCGAAAGATCCGCCTCTACAGCGGATCTTTTTTTTGCCCTTTAGGTTACTTTATTAAAAAGCGTTCCTTAAGGTAGGTGAAATACCTATCGGAGCTCAGCGGTTGTTTTGTGGATTGCATCAGCAGTTCCTTAAGCGTTAAGCTGCTCCCATGCCCATGGATGGATTCCTTAAGCCAGTTTCGGATGGGCTCAATTTCCCCATTTTCTAGAAGAGAAGAGAGGGGAAGCCCCTTTTTAAGGCAGTTGTATTGGTCAGCCGCATACATGCAGCCTGTAAGGTAGGTCGGGAAGTACCCAAAATAGCCGGCAGCCCAGTGGATATCCTGTAAACACCCTTCGGCATCATCTTTAATTTTGATTCCAAGCAGGTCTTGCTGGTAATTTTTAAATACCTCGGGTAAATCATCTACAGAAAGTTCATCCTCGATGAGTTGCTTTTCGATCTTTGTTCTAAAAATGATGTGTAGTGGGTAGGTAAATTCATCCGAATCGATGCGAATGGGATTGGGAACGATCGAGTGCCTCGAACGGATCATCTCTTCCAGGCTAATAGGCATATGCTTGAGATGGGTGACGCATTTTTTGTAGATGTGAAAAAGAAATTCCCTCGATCCCCCTAGACAGGTCTCAAATAGCTTTGATTGACTTTCGTGAACAGTGAGTGAAAGGGCCTGATTAAGAGGGTAGCTGAGATTGTGGGGGAGCTGTTGCTCGTACAGCGCATGACCTAGCTCATGCATAGTGGAAAAAAGGGCCTCAAAAAGATCGTCTGGGTTATACCGAGTGGTAAGCCGGACGTCTTGAGGTCCCAGCATATCGCAAAAAGGGTGAGTTGAACTAGCCAAAAGAGATCTGGGAGCAATCTCTTGAACAATTTCCTCGCAGATTTTTTTTTGTTCTTCAATTGTTGCTTCTAGGAAAATTGGGGAATGTTGGGGAAATTTTTTTTCTTTTAAAACGGTGTGGATTTGTTTTTCTAGGGGATTGAAAAGTTCCTCTATCTCTTTGTAGCAAAGATCGCGATCATAAAAAGAGAGCAATGCATCGTAACGGGAGCCCCCTTTTTTCAATTGGTCTGCCACCATTTGATTTAACTTGACCATCTTTTTCAGATCGGATTTGAAGAGGGAGAAATCTTTTTTTTCTCGGGCAATTCTCCAAGATGTGACTGATACCACAGAATGTTTAGCAAGTTCCTCAAGAAGTTCTTTTGGAAGGGAGTGTTTTTGTCTATCATCAATA
>JBEIFH010000021.1:0-17352 GCA_040382515.1 Chlamydiia bacterium
AATACCCTATCAACTTCTAGGGCAAAAAGGAACCTTCCCTAGGGCGCTCCCCTCATAAGGCCTCTTTTTAAAAAAAGTACCATCCCTTCTCTTGTTTTACTTTAACACCTTGCACCAAATTTCCGGTTTTGTTTCTATCTGTATGGAGCGGGGAAGGGAATGGAACGGTTTCATGAGTTGAATGCAGATGAGATGCAAGTTCTCTTGCGAAAAGGGACCGAACGCCCCTACACAGGCGAGTATGAAAACAGCATTGAGAGCGGTGTGTATGTATGTAAACAATGCGATTCCCCCCTTTACCTTTCCCAAGATAAGTTCTCCTCCCATTGCGGATGGCCCGCTTTTGACGATGCTCTAGAGCTTGCGATCGAAAGAAAAACCGACCCGGATGGGAGGCGTACCGAAATTCTATGCAATAGATGTAAAGCACACCTGGGGCATGTTTTCTTGAATGAGGGATTTACCCCTAAAAATACACGGCACTGCGTGAACTCTATTTCGTTACGCTTCATCCCCTTAAAAACTACCAACGGGTTGATGCGCGCCCTTTTTGCCGGAGGATGTTTCTGGGGTATGCAGTACTATTTCGATAAACTACCGGGCGTTGTGAAAACAACGGTTGGCTACATGGGAGGGAAAGTCGTATTTCCTGCCTACGAGGAAGTTTGCTCAAGAAATACCGGGCACTACGAGGCGATCGAGGTGACTTTTGATCCTCAGAAAACCGATTTTGAAACACTCTGCAAATTCTTTTTTGAAATTCACGACCCCACTCAAGAGGATGGGCAAGGGCCCGATATCGGCTCACAGTATAGATCCGCTATTTTCTACCTCTCCACACCCCAAAAAATGATGTCTTTAAGGCTGATGAAAGAGTTAACCGATAAAGGATTCCAAATCAAAACAGACCTGTTCCCCGCAACAACTTTCTATCCTGCAGAGGAATACCACCAAAAGTATTACGAAAAAACTTCCAAAACCCCGTACTGCCATTTTAGGACCAAACGATTTTAAAAAGCATCGGTTTTAAAATCTTTTCAAACACCGGATCCTTTACAAATCCCCCAAACCTGTCGGTAAAAAATTTACCAACCGCAAACTTCGGCCCCTTTCCGTTTTAAATCCCCTATTACCTCCAACAATGTTTTTGGAGCATTCCAAAATTCAGGATTTTCTCTGATCGTTCTCGAGTAGATCTCTTTTAAATGCAGTTTATCAAACAAAATCAGAGCGGCTGTTTGATTATTTTTGAACCCATCAATTATGATTCGGAACATTTTATAGCTCTGTAACGAGGTATCAATCGTATTTAACGGCGTGTCAATATCAACCATAATTTGAGAAAGAAGCCGTATTCTTTCCATCTTATTGGCAAATCTTCCCTGCACCACGCAAAATTCGGCTCTTGTGTCGATACTACCTTGATCAAATTGGGCTGTGAGACGAGTAAGGATCTGGTACATTTTGTCTAAATTTTCTGAAAAAGAAGAGGGAGGTTGATGGACAAAGCCTACCAGATGATGGGCTAATTCTTTTTTTTCAGCCGGAATGTATGTTTCTCCCCTTTCCAGTATGCGTTGGAGTGCCGACGTATATTTTTCCAGATTGATCCCTGCCTCGCCATTGCTTACAAGTTTAGTCCCCATCCCCAGGACATCCAACGGCCCTTTTCGCAAAAGATCCTGCCTCGAATGTTTTGATTCCAAAATCCCAAATGATTCCTCCATCCCGTAGTGCTGCATAACATTCCGGATATGCCAGTAGTCCCAATCTATTTTCCTTAGGTGCACACCGTCAGATACCATTTCCTGTATTTGTTGAATCGCATCTACAACTTCTTTTTGTTCTTCCAAAGAAATTTCGGTTTTTGCGATCAACTTGGGTTGATACGTATCTAAAACGCGGTAACACTCAGGTAAAATTCCCTGCGCGACAATATGCTCAACGACTCTGATCTCGAAAAATCCCTTTTTGAAAAAACCGTCTATCTTCCGCTCATATCTCTGTTTATCGGTTTCTTTAAGAACAATCGAACGGAAAATTTCGATGAATTTTTCTTTAGATTTTGTGATTTTTTTTTCAAGTGATCGGGGTAGCAAATTTTGAAAGGCAATCGCCAGAAAACTCCCTAGAGCAATAGACATAAGGAGATATTCCAGACGATTTGGACCCTCTGCATGCAGACGGTAACCCTCAATATTAAAATGACCACTTCCAACTTGAGAACTACCGATGCTCATAAAAAACCTGTTTGCGTTTCAAATAAATATATAGATAGATTCTATTTAGAATTAGATTTCTTTAGAAAGAAAAAACAAAGAAGTGGTAAAAAACCGACCCTTAAATAACCTTAAGACCACTTTTAGAAAGGGTTTTTTAATAGTGCACTATTTTTAAGGTTAAAAAGGTTGAAGGGGAACTACCGGTTTTTCTTTCTCTACTAATTGTCCATCTTCCATTTCCAAGATTCTATCTGCGTAGGAAAATATCCTCGGATCGTGGGTCACAACGATGATCGACCTGTCTTTATTCAGCACCTTTTTTTTCAAAATCTCCATCACCATATCGCCTGTTTTGTGATCCAAATAGGCTGTTGGCTCATCACAAACAATCAGTCTCGGTTCATGAATATACCCTCTGGCGATGGCAAGCCTTTGCTGCTGGCCCCCCGAAAGTTCTTTAGGACTTGTTTGCAGTTTGTCCGAAAGATCAAGCTCAATCAAAAGGGTTTTTGCCCTGGTTTCTGCTTCGACACTCTCTATACCGTTCAGTAATAGCGGTACAGCAACATTCTCCGTTGCAGTGAGCATGGGGATCAAATTGAAGGCCTGGAATACAAATCCGATATTTGTTTTTCGAAATTGAGTCTTCTCCTCTTCGTCCATAGCCCGATACTCCTTGCCGAATACATTGCATACCCCCTCTTCGTAGGGAAGAATGCCCGCTATGACAGAGATCAGAGTCGTTTTTCCGGAGCCGGAGGGGCCGACAATCAAAAGAAGTTCACCAGTATTGACAACCAGATCCACACCCTTTACGGCATGCACCGCGTTTGCACCTGAACCGTACGTTTTAAAGAGTTTTTCACAGCGGATCGCCTCCATCTTTCCCCCTTTTTTAACTTTTGAAAACGATGGAGGCGTCCATCTTTTCAATTTTTTTAAGCGATAGGAAAGAAGAGAGTGCCGATATCAGCCCCACGGCCGTCATCGAAGCTAAAAAAAGCCACCATGTTAATACAAAAGAAAGCTCGCTGTTTTTGGACACAAATCCAAAAATGGAGGCGGCTCCGGTTCCGATTCCCCATCCGATTCCCCCCACCCAAAAAGATTGGAGCAAAATCATTTTTCTGAGCATCGCTATGGGTGCTCCCATCGCTCGAAATGTAGCAAAATAGCAGAGATTATCGAGTGTAAAATTATAAAATGTTTGACCGGCAATCGCTGTGCCTATTATAAAACCTAGAAGGACCGATATTCCGAAATTGATAGGGATCCCTGTGTATTTGAGGTAATACGAGATCGTAAGCCAACGAAAATCTTCTCTGTCGAAAGCTTTGAGACCGGTCAGATTGGTGATCGATCTAGCTAAATCTTTCGGTTTGATCCCCTCTTTAGCTTTGACTAATATGAAAGAGAGGAGCTTTCTTTCGTTCGGAGCATAATTGAGCGCCCTGTTGTAGGTGGTATAGACTGTAGGCTGAGACTGGAACGTTCTTGCCGCCTTACAGATCCCCACAACCTTGGCCCTTTTATCGTTGATCTCAATAACATCGCCCTTAGCCAAAGGCTGGCTGCGCACCGGAAAATCCAAAGAGAGTTTATCATTAGCACCCACGGTGTCAACGATAATAGCATCGGGATCCCTTAAAGAGATGATATCCCCCTCCAGCATGATGGGGGGGGCGCCTATCAAAGTGGCGCTATCGACACCGATCAGGTTGCAGTTTTGGAAATTGCCACTATTCAAACGGGCTTTTAAAATCCCTTTGTAAAGAGGGACCGCCCAAGCTACCCCATCAATCCCCCTGACCCGATACAGGCGTGTATCGCTCATTGGTTTAGTATCGTCAATAAATTGCACTTTATCATCCATGACCCAAACATCGGGTTGGGGTGTGTCGTAGATAAATCCTATCGTGCGCAACATCAGACCTACAAAAATAGAGGCCTGCTGCACAATAATAAATGAAGCGAAGGAGAGCCCGGTGACGATACCGACATATTTAGCCCTGTCGTTGATCAACATCTTCAAAGCGTACCGAAACATTCCCACTCTCCGCCCAAAGATTTGTATAAAGCTATTAAGCTTTCCGAAAGGACCTGGTTGGCCTCAATCCACTCATACTCCACATTCAAGTAGTTCCACTCCTGGTTCAAAGCCTCCAATAAAGGGCTCAACCCGGCATTAAAACGGCTTAAAGCGAGCGCCTGATTCTCCAAAAAATCTTTGTACTCCAACTCTAATGTGGCGATACGCCCCTGTTGTTGCATGTAGGTGAACAGATTATTCTCCACCTCTTCGAGGGCCTTGAGGACAACAGCTTGATAAGCGTAAAAAACCTCTTTTTGTTCTGCGGCTCTAATTTGCACCTGAGCTTTTATGCGACCAAAATTGATCAACGGAAGTGTCACGCCAGGTGTGATGTCCCAGGAGCTACTTTCGGGACGGAACCACTTAAAAAAGCGGCTGGCCTCCCACCCATACGAACCGCTCAGGGAAAAGGTGGGGAAAAAATCGGCCACTGCTGCAGCTGTCCGATGCGTTGCAGCAGCAAGCTGTCTTTCTCTTTTGCGGATGTCGGGCCGCCTTTGTAGAAGTTTTGACGGGATATTTAGAGGAACCAACCCCCGGGCCTTTAAAATATCCCCCTCCCCTTTGATTGTAAAAAATTCGGGTTGCTCCCCTGTGAGTACTGCCAACCTGTTCACCGCGTACTCCATCTGCATTAGCAAGGGGGGCACCTTTGCCTCCAAAGCGCGGATCTGGGCTCTTGTTGAGTAAAATAAATCCCAGGATTCCAGCCCCGATTTGGCTAAAGACCGATTGAGATCGTTGATGGTTTTTTTTACCTGAATTTGCCTCTTTAAATTTTCCCCTTTTTTTTCAAAGGCCCTGTAAAGGGTATAATTTCTCGCAACATCAGCTAGAACTGTAGCCAAAAGGGATATGTAGTCCTCTTTGGTGGCAATAAGATCGGCTTGGGCGGCAGCTTTTAGATTTCTTAATCTTCCAAAAAGATCAATTTCCCAATTCACGTCAAATCCCAATTGGAACAGATTTTGTACTCTTGGGCCTAGAAATGGTGAGTCGAAAAGATTTTGGCTGGTTGCGTACCGGCTGAAGGTCCCGTTGAAATCAAGACTTGGAAACAGGTTCGCTGTCTGGATATTATAGTAAGCGCGCACCTGGCGGATCCTTTCAAAGGCTTGCAACAGATCAAAATTATTTGCGAAGGCTTTTTCCACGAGCGTATCTAGATTGGGATCCTTGAACTGTTTCCACCAGGTGCATAAATCGACCATACCGGAGTCATTTGAGCCAATCTCACTGTCAACATTCTTGAAGTCGGTTGCGACCTCAGTTTTTGGCGGATGGTATTTTGGCCCGACACTGCACCCGAAAACAATCAGAAAAAAAATTGCTCTACATCTTTGCATCAGGGTACCTAGTATCGGCAGAAATAGCCTGGATATAAACATCCATCACCTGCCCCATGTACACAAAAGGGGTATCGCAGTCAAAACTGTAAATCACCACAAGAACACGCGTATCCACCCTTTCTGAATTGTCCCCGGTTAACGATCTTTTTGGGATCATGAGAGGTTCGGTGCGCACCCATTTCAAGGGGTATTTCAACGAGCTGTTCCCCCTCACAAAAGCAACAGCACACGTATTGGATTGAAATCGCCATGCATCGTCTTCGTCGATGCTTACTCGCAAATGAAAGGGGCATTTCGGACCGAATACAATCAGGCTCTCATTATTGAAAGGGTTTAGGTTGGCAGTTTCTCCCTTGTGAATGCTTTTTTGCAACACTTTACCATCGCAAGGGGCCTTCACAAACGACCGGTCGATATAGGTCTTAGCTGTCCGGATTTTCGCCTCCGCAGCCTCCAGAGCCACCTCTGCCGCCTGTTTTCTGTAAAAAGTTTGGTTGTAACTGTTTAGGCTGATTGCCCGCTTGTCGCTAAGAGAATTGTAAAGGGATAGCTCGGTAGAAATATTTTGTAATTCGACCTCTGCCTTCTCTTTAGCAGCCATCGCCTCCACTAGTTGTGCATCAAAAGTGCGTGTGTCCAGGTGGAATAAAAGATCCCCTTTTTTTACCTCGTCCCCAACCTCTACAAATACGTCCCATATAATCTCATTGAAGGGGGTGCCGATGTAGATATCATCCGTGGAGGCCTCTACCACTCCGCTCCCGGCAATCGTGTGCTTGTACGGGGAGACGGAAGGGGGGAAAGGGATGGGTCTTAAAGGGGCTTTTTGAGCACCGACTACCATCGCTACAATTGCCAACAAAACTCCCAAACCTGATGCAATCGGCAACCCGACACGTACAAACATACCCCTTGCTCTATCTTTTTTTTAAAAAAAACGCAAGAGATTGATATTCAGCTTTTAAAACTAAAAAAGCACCCGCTAATAAGTCCTTGAAAAACATTGCCTTTGGGACCAAATTTTCCATTTAGTAATCGATTTTTTAGCTCAGACGGGCTCCTTATAGGGCAAACCGGCTTTTTTAAGAGGTAAATGGGGACAATCTTGATTGATAAAATTCATAAATTATTATATAATATGCCAATGATGCCGCAAAAAACCGTATTTTCCGAATTTCAAAGAGATTGCTTTGAGACCCAGTTCCGAGAACACCTTGAGAAAAAACGGGTGCGGCAGGATTGGCTCTATAAACTTATTTCAAGTGATACCGGGTCCCTTAGCCCCCACTTCCCTTTTAAGTATGATGAAAAAAAAGCGGCAGAAATTTCAAAATGGATAGAACCTGAAAACAATAACAGACCTCAAGGGGGATTTATCAATCCCTCAAAACCAATTTTTCTCATTTCAATCCCCACATCAACACAGCCTAGACTCTACTCCCGAAATGAAAAACCTCCCCTTATCCAAAAAATCGAAAACCAGACAGCGCTCATTTTCAAAGAGGGTTTTTGGGAATCAAAAAAATCCAATATGGAGGAGGCAACATCCAGGCTCTTTTTGACATTCGGGATGAATCAATTCAAGTCGATCGATCCAAGTTTAAACAACGCTTTTCGCAATCTTGTCGCCTCTTTTAAGGGCTTTGATGGTAAGCATGTGGCTGCAACAGGGTTTTTTTGGAAAATTCCATTTGCCTACAAATATAAAAAAAAGGCCCCCAGTCACCATGATAAGCCGAGACAGGCTTTCAAAATGGTAAAAATCCTTGATCCGCAAAGAGCTTCTCTTCTGCGTGCCGAGCTTGAGCTCGAAGACGGTACAAGATTGAAAAAATCGATTCTTGAGAAGATCCCTTTTTGCAAAATACGACAAGCCTGCATGGACAGTCCGGCAACCCAAGAACTTGTCCAAAAAATCGAATCTTTAGCCCCCGATGCTATAAGCTATTTTCTGACTATGGATGATGATGCCGTATCGCTCAAAGCAAAAGAACAGGGGTACTTCACCATTTTAGACGCAATCATAGAGGATGAGATCGCGAATTGCAATTTCCCCTCCTTGATTTCTTTGGGCTACAGTTTCGACCAAGAAGCCCAAAAACTCTCCAGAGTTGCAGCTCAAATCGATATGGCCGTCCGAGCGGCGATGCATAAAGCCTATCCCCTCTCTTGCTACATGCCGGAGCCCGGGGTCGCCTACTATAGCGGTTATGGGGTTGAGGAGCTAAAAGGTTTTTTAGAAAATGCCACATTCGTACCCAACGAGGGCTCCCTCTCGGCAAGTATGGAGTCGCGTAGAATGATCAAAAGTCTCTTAAACGAAGGGATCCTAGATCCAAAAACGGCTCTCTTTGAAAACAAAGAGGCGTTGATCACCTCCGAGCCGGAACGGATGAAAGTGGAAGCTATGAAATTTGTCCCGGAATATCCTGAAGATCTAAAAAGTGTCCAAGGACTAAAACGGCTAAAAAAACTCTCGCAGAACCATTTCCAGAAAAGAAATTTTGTAAATAATCTCTACTTTGCCCTTCCCGAAAAATTCAAATCCTTCAAAGGGGCCTCAGGAGCAGCAGTGGGGCCTATATCTAAAGTTTTCGAGGTGTTCGATCCGATCCATCTTTTTAAAACCATTTTGAAAGAATTTCATTTTGATGAAAAAGAGGCTTTTGACACAGCTTTTGCCCTCTACCCCAGCTACATAAAATCGCTTTTAAGCCATGACGATTCCGATCTTTACTCGAATAACAACTTAGGTCTCAACCCCGCTCAAGTAGAACAACTTTTTTCTATAGGAAAAGCCTCGTTAAAAAAAGCCCATGAGGCCTACACACTCTACGAACGTAATTTTAGTGTCCGGTGGACAAACCAAGACAGGGCCCGCGTCCAGGATGTCGTAGTAGCGGCTACTGGGGCCCTCTACGAGTCACTTCTAAAAATTTCAAATGAAGAAACTTTTAATTAATCAATAATAATGATTTAATTATTCATAAGTTTTAAAAAAAATATATTTATAAAATTTATGTGCATCTCTCAATTTCAAATCATTAGAAATTCGATAGCCGGAACCCTGGAACAGCTCCCTTTTAAACCCTCAGATTTAAGCAAAGAGATGGTCCGTTCCGTTTACAGGGAAAAAGAGGAGCTCCTCCTTGTTTGCGCTAGCGCCGGATTTTGTTTAGAAGCGACTAGAGTATTTAGCATGCCCCCGAAGGCTGCATCTATACTAAAGGTGACAGCTTTGAGCATGGTAGTCTTTAAGTTTTGTTCCTACATTTCAGAGGTCAATACTTTTGTTAATTACGCCAACAACGAACTCTTTTTAAAACCCAAATTTTAGTAAGACAATTATGATGCATTTCGAAATTCTAAGAAAATCCTTGAACGGAACCCTTTTCGATTACGATCTCAGTCGAGATTTTGTCCCATTGGTAATGCGCCCGAAACTTGTAGAGGCTAAGGATAACCTTTTTCTCACATTAGGTCTTGGGGCCATTTTAGCGATAGGGGCAAGAGTCGCATCGATGGAGCCTACAAAGAAAAAATTTGTCGATGGGGCGATTTGCATTATGGCCGTCTCCAGTTTCTATACCTTTTTTTCTACGGCCCACAAGATGGCATCCCACATGCCTAAAAAAAGCGATTGAGCCCTTATAGGATATTTTAAATCCGATCTACCACAATAAAAAGGGCCCGAAGTCGATTCGGGCCCCTTTTTTTAACAACTCAGTAAATCCATGGACAAATCTTGTAGGGTACTTTTTTACAGTACGCATCCCAGTCTTCTTTGTACCTTAAGCGGCATCTATGGTCGTTTCGGTTTGCTCTATCCACCAATAAAATACACAAGAATAAGAAATAAAACCAGGGGAGCGCCAAGGTAAAACCTGCCGGCAGAGTCCAGAAGAAGGTAGCCATAAGCTCGAGAACATATCTGAAATTTCTCGAGATGCCCCACAGGCCACCGGTGATGAGAGGATACACCTTGCCTTTATCCTCCCCCTCTTTCGAAGTCGCCTCAATATAGGTTATCTCGGTAAGTTTTCCGTTTTTCTGAAACTGTTCTCTCAATAACATTCTTTGAAAATCACACCAAAAATTCGCCATGATGGAGATTGCGCCAACGATAAACAAAATGACTGCACTGGTACTAGTCAGTGTTTCAGGGAGGCGAACTAAAAAGAGCGGAACCGAAGTGTAAATTACAGGGAGCCAGACCAGACAACCCCAACAGATGTAATACCCTGCGCGGTCGTGCATGATATCGATGGAACGCATGTACCCTTTTTCCCAAACAAAAAACTTTGTCACATATAAAAGCTGTAGACCCACGCTGACGATCATCGCATAGGTCAAACCGCCTGTTTCTGCTTGTGTATATAGATAGCTAAGGATGATCAAGGGCCAACCCATCATACCAAAACGGCAATTGGTCCATTGCTTCAAATCTATCCCAAAAACACGGGGATAAAGCTCAGTGCCCCAGTAAAAATCGAAAATCAAGTTTCCTGTTTTGCTGTGATCGGAGCTCGATGGGAAGTAGATCCCTTTGATGTACAAAAAAGCACAAAAAATGAGGCTGAAAAGGTTCATCGAACCTATAAATTCCCCCAGATGGGCATAAAGCAACCCGGGATTGAAGAAATCGGTAAAATGTGTAAGGCCAAAAAAGGTCAGGAGGGTGATGACAAAGCAGGCTACCCCGTTTTCTTTGTAAATAGGAACATTCCCTTTTGCCGTCCTTGGTCCAAAATAGGTCTTGGCCGGGACAATCTTCATCAAAAGAATTTGGAATAGAGCATAACAGCCAAGGACAGACCAGGAGAAACGGGACCCAAAAAAAACGGGCCGGATCACTTCGTATAGAACGTTTTTAGCCCCTTCTTTGTGGAAAAAATCGAGTAATGCCGATAAAGAACCATCCAAGTTTGTGGCTGTGAACCAAAAAAGAAAAGCGAATAAAGGAGTTGCCGTCATGAGAAAAAGCGGGCCGATTGTATAGCGAAAAAAATGGAACATTTTACAGTGATATCCTTACCTCAATCGAGGCGTTTTTTTGTGTCAAAATTCTTGGATTGATTGCTGCTATGGGCTCAATGCAGATGAATGGGCTCTTATCCTTACGATACAGTTGAAACGAGAGATCGGGGTGTGCTTTTGCTTGAATCAAAAGGGACAAGGCGCCTCTTTTCACTTCAACCTCTGCGAACCCGTCGCGACCTAATTTGGGAGAAAAGGTATAATCGAGCGGCCTATCGAGAGGTATTTTTAAAACCCGGTCTCCAAACCATTCGGGAGGAACCGACATTTTGTTTAATTTGTCATAGTAAAACGGAGCTCCGGCCAGATCTGCCGTTTTCATCGTTGGATCCAAGGCATAGTAAGTATGCAAACCCACAACAACCGGATTGGACGAGCTTTTGGCGCTATAGACAATACGGATCTCCCGCTCCGATACCTCAGCCTCAAATTCCAGCTTAAAATCGAATCCCTCGATTTCCGCTAAGGTCAAACCCTCAATTTCATCGTGAGAGTCCAAAACAGCCTTGAACCGGCGCCCATCTTTTTCCAGGACTTTCCAAGGCACATACCTTGCTATTCCATGAGAAAATGGTTCTGCCTCGTTCCGAAAACGGAGCTTTTTTGAAAGACGGTTTAAAATTTCATCATTCAGGTAGGGAATCGTGTCTAGAGCTCTATGATGAAAATGGGGACCGATTAAAGGGCCAAGTCCCCTTGAACTTTCCAGAAACTTCTCTTTTGTAGATTGCTCGATCAGTTCATGCCCCTCAATGACAAGGCTGACCATGTTTAAACCATGCTCAGGATCGAAAGTTGCTTTTACCCCCTTACCTTCAAGGACAATCATTTTGAGATCCTGCAAATTTCATCGATTTTTTTGGCTAAGATAAAATCATTGAGATGGAGCCCTTTGATTTTGTGCGTGTACAACCGGACAAAAAGGCGGCCCCAGGAGAGTTCCATATCGGGATGGTGCCCCTGCATTTCAGCTACAAAGGCTATGGCATTTAAGAGTTGAAGAGGTTTTGCAAAATCTTTGAAATGGAAGGTTTTTTCCAAAGCATGCGCACCCTCAATTACCCAACCGTCGAGTTGCGCCAAAAAGGGTTCTGCTTCGTTTCGATGTAGAGGTTCATCATTCGAGGAACAGGCTGTGCATTTCTTCGATTCTAGAAATTCTTTTCCCATAAAAAAGAAATCTCCCCTTGGCTTTTATATCGGTGATACCCGAAAAAAGAAATAGGGGGCAAGCCTTTTTTAAACTAAAAACGGGATTTCTACAGCTAGAAATTCTCAGGACTTGGGTTTTAAAACACCGATATCCAATAAAAATAGGCGAAGCCCTAGGTCGGTGAGCTGTAAAAGGCTATACCCTTCTATATCCTCCCTTTCTTCGAAAAAGAGTGGGTTGTATGCAAAAGTATTTTCATCAACCAAAGGGAGCCTTTCGCGGTTTTTTGCGATCCAGTCTTTAAGGTCTTTCGAGGTGATGGTTTGGTAGATCTTCATCACACCTTTCCCGTCTAGAATCAGTTGTGGCCTCATCGCCTCTTTAAGCTTATCAACCCAATAGGAGGGGGATAGAGTTTGAAAATCTTTAGAAAAAAGACGTTTCCATCCTAATGCATGTATTTTACCACTGAGAGCATCGCTCAAAAAGCCGGTATTTGCTGACGTAACTGCCGCAAATTCCCCGGTTTTTGTTCTAAGGAACGGTCTGGCGCTTAGGTGGACCCATTGCTGGAAATGGACATTATTGATCCCGCCAAAAAATTTTTCAAAAAAAGAGGCGGAAAATTTTCCTCCCTTTGCTTCCATCGCCCTTAGCTTTTCGTTCAGCCATTCCCCCCTCACTTGAGACAGATAGGCATGAAATTTAGCCACTATCCCCTCCTCTTTAAAGGCCGGAAGCAACGAGGATATCTCCCCGATCCATCCATCGCTACAGTAGTTTCCGATATCGTTAAAAGATTTAATGAGCGGCTCCATCTCCTCTTTATTGAGCGTTGCCATGTAGCGCAAATATAGCCCCATTGAGTCGTCAAACAGGTCCAATCTTAAAGGTACTAGATCCGCAAACTTTCCATCCAGATAGGCTTTTTTTAGTTTTTCAAAGCCTTCGCCTAAAAACTCTTGGAAACCATATTCTTCTACTTTGGATAAAAATCGTTGGATGATCTCCCCTTTTTTTGGTTTATTCAGACCGTCTTTGAGCTCCAACTCAAGAAACGGAGGGATCAAATGCACCGATCGAATTTCGAATTCTAAAGGGGGAAGCGACTCCCCTCTTACCGCTTTTTGGGCATACTCTTGAGCGACGTTTGGATCGAAGGTGAACGTTTTCGGTAAAGAAAGATTAGCGACATCGACACCTTTGCCCCGGCTCTGTAAAAACCGGTTGCATCCGTCAAAAATATCAATGCAATCTTCCAGCTTGTCCAAGAGCGTAAAAAGGTTCTCCACCGGAGTGGTAAAAAATTCATGCAACCTTAAAAAAAACCCGAAAAAACGGACTGATTGATGGACCTGTACCGGCAATTTTTGATCCCGTTGCAATTGAGCTAAAAAAAGCCCTGCAAAAATTCCGGCAGCTCGCCGATAGGAGCGCAAACTACAAAGCGCTATTGCCGTAACGACCTGTAAACATCTGGAAAGACGGGCAAAAATACCTATGCCCTTATTAAGACGAGCTTGAAATGGCCCTTGAGGTAGAAGCATATACCCCATAGAGGTCAGCTGGGTCCATTTCGCAATCTTTTGTCTATTTGTATTAAAAAAAGAGTCCTTACCGGTTGAGGAGGCTATCGAGTTCCAGTGCACCAAAAGGGAGTTGCAAATAACCGTTAGGACAGTAAAATGTTGCCCTCGGTCTAGTTGCCTCTGTTGCAAAAAAAGGTCGTTGAAGTATGTGCGTCTGAAAATACTTAAAGACTCGATCATGTTTTTCCTTCGGGCTTTCTAGGATTCTGATTTAAGGATTTTTTAAGAATTAAATGTAAAATCGTTCTATTTTTCATCCCTATAACCGTTTATTTCAAGAATTTTCACCGGCAAGCTTTTGAACCAAATCCCGGGTGATCACCGGCTCAAGTCCCAATTCTTTTGCCTCTCCCCTGATTTTTTCTAAAAAAACGGGCTCGATAAAATGCTGCAACACGTAGGCCCAGAATGCTTTTTTACACCCCTTATCCCCTTTTGTTTGCAATTTGGAAGATTCTAAAACCGACTCAAATCTTTCCTGGCGCAGCATTCGGTAAAAAGACTTTAGCTTCTCAAAATTCTCCAGGCGCTCATGGGTCAAAGACTCCTCTTTTTTCAAGGCTTTGAGTTCCTCTTCTTTCCCTACTATAGACGGGGCAGATGTCCTTTGGTTTGCAACCAGATCCACAGATCGCAAGCTAAGGATCTCTTGTTCCAAAGTGTGGATTGTATTTTGTCTATCGGTGATGGTAAATGTTTGGCTGTGGTTGATGCAGCGCTTTAAAAGGTTCAATCCGGCTTGAGGCTGGGGTAGATCCTCCTCTTTTTGTCCGGACGACAACTTAAAGATGAGATCGATAGTCCCCTCTTCCATCATAGGGTGGGAAGGGTGTTTCAACGCAAACTGAGACAAGATCAGTTTTGTTTCAGCTTCGGTCGATCCCTTGAGCCTTATAGGCTGAAAGCGGAGGCTGAAGGCTCTATTTTTTTCCACGTGTTCCGCATATTCCCTATCGGTAGTGATCCCGATCACATGGGGGAGCTCCCCCCCCTCATCCAACATGGTTTTCAACACATCGGCAAGCTTTTCCTCCCCTCTGGCTACCATGTGTATCTCGTCCAAAACCAGGATAATATTATCTCTGTGGGGTCCCATCCGTTCGCTAAGCGCTTTCAAAGGGCTGACACTGGCCCAGCTTGGCTGCTTCTCAACCAAAACGGAGCTGTTGACGTAAAAAACTTTCTTATCTTTGAGGTCGGGAATTTTTCCCTCTGCGACCGCCTTTGCAAAAGCGCGTACAGTGTGGGTCTTTCCAACTCTTGAAGGGCCTACCAGTATCGGATGCTTTCCGATTTTTAGAATATTTCCAATACTCTGAATCACCTCTACTCGTCCGAAATATTCTTTATTTCCCTTCATCACATCAGCCGATAGATTTTCACATTTCGGTAAAAATGACGGAATCGGCTCCAGCTTGTCCCAAATCAGGCTCAACAAAATAAAAAATGTGGTAAACACGGTGTATCCAATTTTAAACGGAGCGCTCAGCAGCTCGGAAAAAGTGGCCCTCAATATCGATATCGTATTTACTTTTTGGCTTGCGCTCCACTCATGCTTTGGCGGCTCAAAAAAATCTTTTATACCGAAAGCTTGCACCATATTGTCAATTTGCAGGACGATGCCGGCTAAAAGGTCTTTGGTTTTTGTTTGCAATGAGGTTGAAGAGGGCAAAAGCGCCTGGTGGAAAATAGTGGCAAATTGCAGCTCTTTTTCAATAAATTCTTTTGCTTCCTCTATAGAAATATTTGTTTTGGTTCTTTCAACCAGCTTCTCAAGGGATTTTAAAAACTTTTTAGGATTTTGTATCGCCTCTTTCTCAAAATTTCTTGTGTAGTTTTGCTCAATAAGCTCCTGCGTTTTTTCTATCGAAGCGAGCCTTTCGGAGGTTGTTTCCTGAGATTGGGAAAACACGGAAGGCAAAAAAAGGTTTAACCCGTTCATTTTTAAAAACTCCCATAAAAAAATCAAAATAAGGGGGTATTTTAACAGATCCTTTGTTTAAATTATCCTATTATTTCCTTGATCCGACCAAAACAATCCATCTAAAAAAGGGTGAGGAAGTTAAGGTTTGTTTGTCTCTAATGACCCATTTAGGCTACACTCCGTTGCATGCTTGAAACACTTGCCGGAACGATCGATCAAATCGTCTTTCAAAATGAGGAAAACGGGTACACTGTTGCCCGACTGAAAAGCCCCGTTTTTAAAGAGCCTGTTGTGGTTGTCGGGAATATGATGCCGATAGCTTCCGGGGAGATCATCACGGCAACAGGGATGTGGAAGCATCACTCGTCGTTTGGAAGACAATTCGTAGTCGAAGCTTTTGAGGTCAGCCTCCCTAAAGATCTTAAAGGGATTGAACGCTATCTAGAGTCGGGAGTTATCAAGGGGATCGGATCCACATACGCCAAACGGATTGTGGAGTACTTTGGGACAAAGACCTTTGAAATCCTCGACAGACATATCGACCGTCTTGAGGAAGTAGAGGGGATCGGAAGCAAACGACTCGACAAAATCAAGGCCTCCTGGACTGAGCAAGGGGCAATTAGAAATGTGATGGTCTTCTTGAGAGGCCATAATGTGAGTTTGTCCTTAGCGCAAAAAATCTACCGCCGTTACAAAGAGCAAGCCCTTGAGGTGATCCAAAAAAACCCCTACCAGCTTGCACGAGATATCGCAGGGATTGGATTTAAAACTGCGGACGCGTTGGCGCAGGAAATCGGGATGGATAGGGAGTCCCCTGAAAGGATCGCCTCTGCAATAGAGCATATCCTTCGGGTTTTGAGTGAAGAGGGGCATTCGTGCTATCCGCTCCAAGGTCTATTACAGCATGGGACAAACCTTTTGGAAGTGAGCCCAGACCTCATCGAAAAAGAGGTCCAGCCGCTGATCAATGAGAGGCGTCTAGTATCGCTCTTGATGCATGAAAAGGCTTCTGACACTACCCTTTGGACCAAGCAGATGTTCGAAATGGAGATCGGGATTGTAGAAGAGCTCGAAAGGCTTACCACTCATCAGTGTGCGCTCCGCTCCGTCGATTGTGAAAAAGCGATCGCTTGGGTTGAGGCCCAGTTAGGGATCTCCTTTGCCCAGGAGCAGATAGTCGCGATTACCAAAAGTATGGAAGAGAAGGTCCACATCATCACCGGCGGACCCGGTACCGGTAAAAGCACGATTACAAAAGCGATTTTGGCTTTGTCGGAAAAAATCACCGGAAAAATCCTATTAGGGGCACCCACCGGCCGTGCAGCCAAACGATTGAGCGAGATCACAAAACGGAAGGCATCGACGATCCATAGCCTTTTGGAGATGGACTTCGTACAAGGAGGATTCAAGAGAAATAGGATGAATCCTCTTCAATGCGACCTGCTGATCATCGACGAGGCAAGTATGGTCGACACGCAGCTCATGGCACATTTACTGAGAGCTGTCCCCTCCAAAGCCCGCCTGCTGATCATTGGAGATATAGATCAGCTCCCGAGCGTGGGTCCCGGGACCGTTCTCAAAGATATGATCGAATCGGAAACTATCATGACGACTCGGCTCAAAGAGATCTTCCGCCAGGCCAAAGGGTCGAGAATCGTCCGCAACGCCCATAGGGTGAACCAGGGGCAGTTTCCTGAACTGGAAGAGGATCCCAAATCCGATTTTTGGTTTATTCCGCTTGAAAAGCCCGAAGATATCCTCGCAAAAATTTTAGAGCTTGTGACAAAAAAACTCCCCGAGGAGAAACACTTTCACCCGTTTGATGAGATTCAGGTTCTATCCCCCATGAAAAAAGGGGTCTTGGGTACTTTGAATATCAATATAGCCCTACAGGATAAGCTGAATCCCTCTTTGAAAAGGGTCACTAAAATGGGGCGCACCTTTAGGTTGGGGGATAAAGTGATGCAGGTGCGTAATAACTACGAT
>JBEIFH010000022.1:0-16896 GCA_040382515.1 Chlamydiia bacterium
TAAACAATTTAGGTCTTTTAACGGAATTGGTCAAAGTTTCAAAGGAGAAGCTGATCTCCTTGATGGTTGGTCTTTAAACAATCCAGGTCTTCTAGCGGGATTCGTAACTAGGATCCCATTTATATTCCACGTTGTCGATGAGAATTTTTTTGTAAACCCAGGGGTCGTTATTCTCCCGCATGAGTCGATCGCACCCTTTTATCCAACCCTTAAGCGGACCAAAACGGCGGATGCTTAAAAGGGTGTATCGGGAACTTGTGGGTCTAAAATGGCTGCGGGGCCCATCGATCGGGGAGAGGATCTCTTGGTGAAAGAGGATGATATTTTCAAGGGTTTTGCCGACGAAGCCTTCGCTTTCAACTAAAGAGATCTGTTTGGCGGGGTTTTGGACAAGAGCATGATCCTTTCCCCAGGGCTCCACATATCCCTTCACGGCTAAAAAAATGAGTAAACTAGAAACCATATTCCAACTGCAGCAACGGGTATAATTTCTTATCTTCCATCACCGGATGGATGAGTGCTTCATAAAGTCGCTCATTGTACGTTTTCGCAGCCTGGCCGGAGCCATAAATACTGCCAAAGTACCATCCCGCCTCAAAACCTGTCGTCAAAATTCCGGCAGGAATATTTCCATTTAGGAAAAAGTACGTTGCAGTTCCTATGAATAGGGCATTGATCGAAAAAGCGGTAACAGCAGATTGGTATTGACCTAGATAAGCATAGCCTGCTCCAGGGATAACCGCAAGTGTTTGGGCAACCAAGGGGGATTTCTTATGTTTGATGTAGGAGGTATGGGTCTCGTCCAAAACAGATCGTAATTTTCCGGTCTTAGAGAAATCCAACTGGTCATAACTCAAAAAATGGTGCGCTTTTTGCGTGTCGAAAAGGGCTTTTTGGATCGAAATATTCCCCTCTTTGGCAGGGGGCGCGTCCCGATCCAATATAGCAAATGCTGTTTTGGTGTCGGCCGTTTGTAAAGCATGGCCGACGAGGATCGGTTCGGCTATTTTTGGGTAATTTTGAGCTAATGCCTGGTGTACGCTTAAAGCTTTGTGCTTTTGTTTTGTGATTTCGTAGGCTTCACCCAAAATGAGAAGAAGGTCTTGGTAAGCTCTGAAATCGGGGTGCACGAAGGCGAGGGAGGAGGATTCGAAGGTAGAGACCAGGTCTTCATGTTTTTTCCCAAGGGCATAACACAAAAGTGTGTAGTACTCTACCTCATGTTTTCGTTGCATGGTCAGAATCGGATTGGGTTCCTCGCTTAAAAGAAATTCAGCGCGCTGAAAAGAGGTGATCGCACGGTAAAGATCGAGTCGTTTGGCAAAGTGGACTCCCATTCGATATTCTGTTGCCCAAGAGGTTTCCAGCTCTTTAGGAGACAAAGGATCGAATGCAGAGGGTAAAGCCTGCACCATTTTTTCATGAACACTGTAATGAACGTTAGGGTTGATCTCATCCGATACCGATGTGCAGGAGAGCACGAGAGATAAAAAGAGGATTGGTACAGATCTAGTCCCTTTTGACAAGATCCACCCCGAAGTCAAAGGCTTCTGGATCGGATTGATCTCTATAGATGTCTTCTTGCTGCTCACTGATCTCCTTCCACTGCTCAGTTGATTGAATAATCTCGGGACGGATGAAAATGACTACGTCGGCATTTTCGTTTTCTTTAAGCGATTGGCTAAAAGCAGCACCAATCATGGGGAGGCCTCCCAGGCAGGGAAGACCCGATTTTGCCACTGTTTTGGTATTACGGATTTGGCCGGACAGTACAACAAATGCTTTATCGGGAACATGGACACGTGTCTGCATGCTGGTTTTATTTGTCCTGATCCCGTTCACGGATTGAGTGTTCACATCGTTATTGTCATTCGTACCGGTATTAGCTTCCTCGGTAATCTCTTCATCTATCTCTAAAGTAATAATACCATTATCGCCAATATTTGGGGTAATGTTTAGAGACACTCCGATGTTACGGTATTCAAGGTTGGCATTCGTTGTTTGTGAGATACCCGATGTGGTGATGATGGATCCGGTAAACGGGACGTTTTGACCGACGAAAATTTGGGACATGCGGCTGTCTTGAGCGAGAATTTTTTGGTTGAGGATTGTTGTTGTGCGCCCCTCTTCTTGCAAAGCTGTAAGAAGGGAGGTGAGGGTAAGGTAGGATTTTCCACCATGAAAAATGATATCGCCTATGATCCCCAGCTGGCGGGATGCGAGGCTGGGGAATAGATTGGGCGAGGGGCCGTTTACTGCATTAACGCCTGATGAAGAACTCCCTGCAGAGGAGGAAGCCCCTTTAACAGTATCTTGGAAGTTAGGTAAGTTTGCAGCGTCTACCCGTGGATTGTTTGTTCCAATACCTGCAAATTTACCTTTGAAATTACTGTAGCCACCCCAGCGTAGACCTATATCAAGAACGTCCCTTAAGGTTGTCTCGAGCACAAGCACCTCTATGAAAACCTGCTTAAGAGGGATATCGATCGATGATAAAATATCTTTCAATTTCGTAAGAGTTTGCGGATCTCCTGTTGCTATGAGGGAGTTTGTCACCCGGATCCACTGCACCGAACTAATTGCTGTGATCAAAGATTCGTTTTTAGCGTTCTTTGAGAGCTGCAGCTCCTCACCGATTTGCTTGAGAGCCGACTGGATATCGGATCCCGTATGAAAATTCAATTTGTAGTTTAAAAAACCGATATTATCAAAGGACTCTATAGAGGTAAGGGGTTTAGCTGTTTCTGCAGTTGGGGTATCGAATTCCTGTAGTAGTTTCATGATCTGGTTGATATTTTCCTGAGCCCCGACAACTACGATCCTTCCATTCAAGAACTGAAGATTATCTATAGACTTTGAAAGCCCGTGGTCGTTCACCCCTTTATTCGAGATGTGATCCATGTAGGCTTGCACCTCTTTGATCAGCTCCGGGCCGGACTTGTACACAGGTTTGTAATTTTGATAATTATCGATGACTTTTTTTCCGGTCATTCCAGGAATTCTTTGGTCGAAAGACTCAAGGAGTTTCTCCACCTTTTCCAGGTTTTCCGGTGTGCCGGAAAAGACCAGTATTCCGTCGGTGATTTTCGCGCTGTAGACTGTTTTGACCAGATCCGGGTCTTCGTCTCTTATCTCTTTTGTGGTCGATTTGAGCTGTTCTAAAAGATCCTTAGCCGATTTGGTTTTTGGACTATAGCTAAGAAATGTGGACGTTCCTACTTGCGAAATCTTCGAAGTGGTTTGCGTTTGCAAATCGATGGCATTGATCATCTCCCGAACTTTTGCGATATTGACCTCATTACCGCTGACAATAATCGAATTCGAATTTTTTACGAGCTTGATCCCCTTGAGTGTCTGTATTAGGCTTGGATCTGCGTTTCCGGAATTTTCCAAATCATTAGCTATCCCCTGGAGTGATCGGATCATTTCGGCTGCACTCATATGGGTTGGCCTGTAGATAATATACTGCGTCGAGGAGACGGTATGGATGTCGAGTTTGGTGATGATCTCGGTCAGTTGTTGGATCGTCTGCGGGGTTCCGCGAATGGTAAGCGTATTGTTTGCTTTGTTCCATTGGATATCTTTTACTGCACGGATAAAGCCCATGTTTTCGGGTGAGTCGGGTAGCTGCGATGCCATTTGATCCAGTTGCTCTACGACAAATTTTCCAGGGACATTGTGTAGTTTGACGATCGAAAAGCCGGTTGAAACTACCGGTTCCGGGAGTTTTGTTTGCGAATCGATGGCATTGATCATATCGCGAACTTTTCCGATATTGATCTCGCTTCCGCTCACTATGATAGAATTCGAGTTCTTTACGAGCTTTATCCCTTTAAGCGTTTGTATGAGGCTCGGATCAGCGGTTCCCGATTTTTCGAGGTCGCTCGTGATCCCGTCAAGAGATTTGATCATTTCGGCTGCGCTCATATGGACCGGTTTGTAGATGATGTATTGGGTCGTGGAAACAGTATGGATGTCGAGTTTGGTGATAATCTCTGTAAGCTGTTGTATGATCTGCGGGGTTCCGCGGATGGTGAGCGTATTATTTGTCTTGTTCCACTGCAGGTCCCTGACTGCATGGATGAATCCGATGTTTTCGGGGGTATCGGGGAGCTGCGATGCCATTTGATCTAACTGTTCTTCGACGAATTTACCGGATACGTTCTGCAGTTTGATGATGGAGAAGCCGGATGATGCTGTCGTCTGTTGGTCGATTTTCGAAATAAGGTCGCTGATTTCCTGAATAGTGTGTGGTGATCCCTGAATAACGATAGAATTTGTATCTTTATTCCACTTGAGTGTATCCATCGCATTCAAAAAATCACCATTTGCAGTGTCATCCGGGATGTCTTTGGCCATCGATCGCAAATGGTCCATCACCATTTTTCCTGAAGCAAACTTTAGTTTTACGATGGAAAATGTGAGATCCGATTTCACCTGTTGCGGTGTGTCTATAGTTTTGATGAGGGTCTGTACCTTGCTGATTTCAACAGGTTCACCAATAAAAAGGATGAAATCGGGGGCGATCAAAGTTGCATCGTTGACCAGCCTAGTGAATCCGGCTGAGCTATACTCGGTTGTTTTCGAATCTTTAGAGATGGCTCTCAGAGCGGTCGAGATGGATTGGATGGAACGGTTGGCACCTTTATAAAGATAAATGTTACCGTTAGTGATAGAGCCTTGTTGCTTTGAGGCTTTCTCTTCGATCTGTTGAAAGACATCTAGCGCCTTTTCGGTAAGCTCTTTGCTGCCGACAATAAAAACCCTTTGCGTCTCCTCTTGGGGAAGCAAGGAGTAGCTTTTCTGGCCGCAAACGGTGTCTAAAATAGGTGCTGCGATCGAAACTAGCTCTGTTGGCTGGAAAAATACCGTCTCGTAAGGGACGCTGACCGCACCTGTTTCCGGTTGATCGACTGCCTTAACCAAAGAATCGATCGAGAGGATATTTTGTATAACATCGGATATGATGATAAGCTTCCGCTCGGGGAATGCTTCGATCACGCTTGTTGAGGATAAATAGGGCTGGAGCAGAGTTAAAATTGTCGCAACGGGGCTATTTCTAATTTGATAGATTTTTGTGACTATCGGAGCGACGGTTTCCCCTTTATTCAGATCAGAGCCAAATAATAGGGGCATCTCTTTAATGTCCGGATTTTGGTGAATGACGAGCGTACCGTTTTCCTCAAGAATACTGAATCCCTGTATCCTCAAGGTTTGCACGAAACCCGAGACAATCGTTTCTACTGTCATCTCTTCATCGGAAACCAAATTGATCGAAAAATTCAATTCAGCCGGGTTGTATACGAAATTGAGCCCGGCTATTTCGCTGAGAAATCCAATAAATTCCTCGGCTTTCACTTGGCTGAAATTGATTTTATAACGCGATTCGCGAGACATTTTTTGTTTGGGACGGCCCCAAGCATTCAGACCAAATGGTATGATTGAAGCAGTTAAGCAGTAGAAAAGTACATATCTTTTAAAGGCTGGCACCATATGCCCCTTACATAGAAAAATATGTTAATTATTGCAATAGAGCTCGTTAGAAATTGTTCGTAACTATGAGAAGAACAATAAAAAAATAGAAATCACGCAACGAATAGGGAATTAAAAAGGGACCGTTTCATCACCGGTTGGATCGCAATCTAGTCGAAAGCCTAAGTTGTAGAGCTCTTTTTCTAATTGGTCAGCATCGTGAAACCAGATAGCATTCCAGGATTGTTTTTTTGCAACGAGAATATTTTCTAATTTATCATCGATGAAAAGACAGCTACATGGCTCGACGCCGATTGTTTCTATGACAAACTGGTAGGCCTCTTTTTGCGGTTTGCGCAGGCCGATCTCATACGACAAAATTAATTGCTCGAAGGGCTCATAATATCCGAGTTCTTTGTATAAATCGGCTTTGTGTTTTTCCGTGTTAGAAAAAAGGATCACATTTTTTTGTTTTTTGAGAGCTTGGATAATTTTAAAGACTTTCTTATCCATTAAAATGGAGCCTTTGATCTCTTTTTTAAATTGTTTAAGAAAAGAAGAGGGCATCTCTTTACCGAAATTTTTGAAAATATTTTTAAAAAAATTTTTATCCTCATCCCCATGCAGAAGGGCCTCTTTCCTTTCCTTTAGAATTTCTTTTGCAGTTTCTTCGCTAATCTCCAACTCTTGAGACAAAAATGCCTCCACAAGCCGCGTATCCTTTTGGACGACCACATTTCCGAAGTCAAAAATAACCGTTTGGACTTTATTTGCAGGGGTATCAACATTTACATTTGCCTTGCAAAATAGAGCCAAAAGGAGAGTAAAGAGGGAAATCATAACTACTTTTTAAAATATTCAATAAGTATTGCTATTATATAGCATTCAAAAGAAAAAGACAAATAAACGAAAAGGGGGGGGGTCAGTCAAGACGGCGGATTACTAGGGCTGCGGAGGAATCACCTATAGAATTTTTTTGAAAGATATCCTTTGTAAACGAGTCGGGTGATACCTTTGTGAGTTCCAGTTTCCCACCGTCGATCCCTATAATAATGGTATCGAGCGAATCGAGGCGGTCCTGGATAGGATTTGGAAAGGGGCCGCTGTTACCGAAAAGGCGGCCGGTGGCCTCAAGGGTACGCAGGGTGTTTGAAGTATACGAGTGGTGGTCAATATAGGAGTTCCCAAACGAAAAAAGGTGGAAAAGGTTTTCTGTCGTGCTCACATGCAAAAGTTGTAAATGTAGTAGATAACCCGCACCATTTTCAAGTCGCTCAAGAAATTTGGAAAGGGAGAACTCATTTCTTACCGTCATCCACTCTAAAAGAAGCTTTCCCCTCTCCATGACAGTTTTGAGTTCCAAAAGAGATTGCATATCTGTTTCGGGACTAGAGGCTATTAGTGCAAGATAGGAACCGTCAGGCAAGATATGGTGCAAAACAGCGTAGTTTTCCCCTTTGGGGTGGGGGTTGAGTGCCAATTCCACCGAAAGATCCATCAGCCCTTCAGGGATGGGAGCTATCAGCAGCCGCTTGCTCTGTTCTATGCTTTCAAGAAGATCTTTCAATGTGTCTTCAGAGCTCTCCTCTTGTGCCAGAAGCCCTTTTTTGAGATACACGGAGAGGTCTGCAATCATCTCCATCACATCCTCATAGCGACCATTCGGATCCGTTTGAGTGGCTTTTTTTACTATTTCGCGCAAATGTTTTGGAATCAGCTCCAGATCAATCCTTCCAAATGAGACTCGACCTAAGATCAGCTCGTAGAGAATGACACCCATAGCATAGATATCGCTACGGGTTTGGACTTTTTTAGATCCCCCTTTTTCCTCTAAAGGCATGTAGGAGGGGGTGCCGTAGAGAGGGCCCTCTAAAAGCTCCTCTTGAGTCCCAGCGATTCCAAAATCGACTAATTTGATTTCGGATGTCTCTGTGATCAGGATGTTTTCCGGTTTTAGATCTCTGTGTACGATCCCTACTGAATGGAGATACAGTAGGGCGTACAGCGTTTTTGTAACGATTTCAATCGATCTTTTTAGGGATAAGGAGCGTTGCAAAATAAATTGCTTCAAGGAGATTCCGGGGACAAATTCTACCGCAATGTACATTCCGTCTTCATAGGCCCCTTCGCCTAAATACCGGACGATATTCGCGTGGGAGAGCTCTTTGAGGATGGCCCCTTCCTTGAGGAAGATTTTTTTTCTTTCCGGATCTTTTAGAACATCGTGGCTTAAAACTTTAAGCACCGCCAACTCCCGCTTTTGCTCATCCATACCTAGATACAGTCGGGAGAGGGCTCCTGTTGTGAGAAGCTTCTCTATACGGTAAGGGCCGATTTTTGCAGGTAGATCCGATGCGATCGTCTCGGGGCGCAATCGGACGGTGGGTTCATGGTAAAACTGGACCATCTATTCTAAAACTTTGAAAAAAAGTTGCTGATCAAATTCGACAATCTCTCCACGGCGAAGGATCTGCCCGTTCAGCGTCAAATAAACTGTCTTTGGGTCCAGATCGACTTTAAGGGTACTCTCCGAGTTCAAATGGGCCAAGGTTTTGTAGGGGATCGCTATCGAACCCAGTTCGATTTTGCAGTTGAGAGCAATCTCATCTAGAACAACGTTCTTTTTGTGAGCTTTCGTATGAGGAGTCGTGTGGTGCGCACGCGCCCTTTGTTCATCTAGCTCCTCCCCATCCTCCAAAAGATTCCCCTCATCTTCTTGATGTTCGAAACTCTTTTCATCATCAAAGGTCTCTTCTTCATCTTCATGATCTCTAGAGGACATAAATTTCTCCTGAGGTGTTACGGAAAAAGGTGTGAACCGGTGCAAATGAGCATCTTTATATTCGGCGCTCAGTAAAGGGGTATCTTGATAACAGATATGCACCAAGTAGTTTTTATCAAGGACCTCTCTTGAGATTCCTTCCAAATGGACAAGATCGAGTGCTTCTAAACTCTTGATCTCTTTTTGTGTCAAGCGGACTTCTCCAAGCTCGATATGGACAGGGACATCGATATCGGGATGATCCTCTTGATGCGAGACGGGATGGTGATGGTAGAACTCATTGATCTTTTCTAGTGTTTTTACCGGAACGATAAGTTTTGGTGTCAACGAAAGTCCGGGTATTTGCAAAAGGAAATCAAAGACTTCAAATAACCCTTCAGAGGGTTGCGCGGTCGCCAATGTCATTGAGAGACCCTTGAAAAGATGCATCTCTTCTATCGTTGCCAAGCCTTTGAGAGCTAAAAATTTCACGACCCCTTTAAAAATCTCAGTAGAGCTGGGGAGGTTTCCTTTAGTGAAATACAGATGCCCTTTTTCGATATCTTGACCCCTAAACAAAAGGAAGACAGGGGCCTTTACAGGCTCTAAATGGACTGCCTGTACGAAAGGTTCGGGCCCAAGCTCATGGTATATGGTATCCAGATCTGAGGTGGAAATAGATTGCATCTCTACTGAAGTTTCAGCAGCGTGCAGGTGCTTTTTAAGAATGGGCTCAAGGTCGGCAAGGTGTAGTTTTGGGACACCTCCAAAGGGAGAAGCACGGAGCTTTTCAGGCAACAGGAAACGGAGTTTTTTGATCCAGCTAGAATGCTTGTTCATATTCATTCACACGATACACAGTTCTTTGTTCTTTGCAAAGATTTTTTATTGTAGATGCATGTCGGGGGTTATTTTGAATAGAAGGGGGGATAATAAGGCGCAATTCATAGGGAAAAACAGAAGAGGCAATCTGATTGTAGAGATCTTGTAGACTTGGAATCAAGTGCTCGAGAGCTTTATCGGACCCCTGTATTTCCAATTGAATCTCCATTTGTGCAGTGTCGTAATAACGCACTTCAAACTCGATAGTTTCCCCAAGAGTTTCGAGCGGGCTTGCTAGCTGAAACCTTGTTGCTTCAAATCCCTCTTTTTTTCGGCATTCAAAAGCTTGAAGAACCTGATGTTTTACTTCAGTGAAAAAAACATCAATCTCCTTTGATGCACCGTTTGGTTCGCTCCCGTTTAAGGAAAGGATCTGAAACGGGGAGGGGAGCTGTAGACATACAGGAGCAAAAAGATTTTCATAGGGTTCAAACGGTTTCGGATCGTTTGTTAACAATTCGTTTTGTTTGTAAGAACAAAGCTGCCCTGAAATTTCCATACACTCTCAAGCATAAGGATTATGGGGATTTGTGAGAATTTAAATTCTCATGTTTTTCCCTAAGATTTTTGAGGCGGGCCAAGATGTACTCCCCTTCGACAGCATCTATCAAAATAAAGCTTTTAAGCTCCTCCTCGTAGGCAAAGGTATCCCCCGTCCCGACATCAAAGTACCAGCCCCAAAGTTTTAACAGTCCCTGATCGTATTTTTCTTTTATAAGGGGGAAAGTTTTGAGATGTTCGATCTGCTTGAGGATATTTTCTTTAGCCAAACTTTCAATGGAAGGACATTCTTTTGGGTTTTTTCCGTAAGAAAGCCAAAATTGCAGACTTTCAGGGAGAGCTTCTGTCCCCCCCATAATTGCGTGCATAGCGCCGCAGTTGCTGTGGCCGCAAACAATGATATTTTCGATCGGCAGCTGGCTTACAGCGAATTCGATGCTGGCCCGTTCAGAGCAAAGAACATGGTAGGGGGGGACAATATTTCCGGCGTTGCGCAGAACGAACAGGTGCCCCGGATGCGTTGATGTGAACAAATTCGGAACCACTCGGCTATCGGAGCAGGTGATGAAAAGCGAGTCGGGTTTTTGTCCCATAGCAAGATGGCTGAACCGGTTTCTATAATCGCTTAAGTGGAGTTTTCTGAACTCTAGAATTCCTTGAACAAGCTTTAACATGGTTGCACTCCTAAAACCAAGAACAGTCCGTTTTCAAAAACGGTAATCGGGCGGCTTGAAGATTTACTGTTCACTTTCCTGTGGATCTCTTTTATAGACTTTTGAATTGGGGCGAGCCTTTTTTCGCGAACCTTATCCTAATCTTTTTGCCCGGCTGCATCTGCCCTGTTGAAGAACAGTGGCCTACTTGTAGGCCGTTATAGCTGAGAAAATATCTGAACAACACTCTCAAAAAAAGGTTCGATCCTAACTTAAAGGCTTCTGGCTCTATTTCAGAGACGCTTTTCGAAAGAGATCGATTCTTTTATAGCCGATTTAACATGAAAAAAGGATTAAAAATCCAGAAGAAACAAGGGATCTACTAGGTAAAGAGGGGGGGGATTTTTCCAATTTTATCTCAACCTTAGGGATGATTTAATCTTTGGTTCGTCTGGTTTTTTCGCGATAGAGATGTTTTAGCTTTTGCTTTTTTTGACCTGGGTGTCACGGCGGCGGCGCTCCTCTTTAGTCTCACTAAGCAAAAGGGGCTTTTTAACCGAGATCTCAAATTGGGGAAGATTGCTGCGTAGCTGTTGTTCGAGTGTTGTGATATTGGCGTCGAGAATTTTTTGACCCTCGGGAGATGAGAAAAAACTGATGTTGAATGCGTGGGGAGCGGTGTCATAATGTTCAATATCGATATGTGCCCCGTCAAGACCGGAATTCGGCATATGAAGGACAATCGAGGTGGTGGTTTTTCCCTGAAATTGCATAACGGTCATCATACCGACGAGTTTTTGAAAGAGCTCAAAGACTTGAGGGGGAAATTGTGCGTAAGGTGGTGTTGTAGTGAGGGGGCTTGTTGAGGAGGTCTCAATCGCGGTAGGAGCCTGTAGGGGCTGAGGACCTTCTTGGGGTTGTTTTGAGGGTATAAGAGAGGGTGGGGGCAATACGGGCCCCTCTTTTTCCCTTTTTTCGGACGAAAGATGCCGATCTTTATCGTGGTGGGAGGCTACCGGATGGGGATGCCCTTCAAGAGGTTGCTTCAAAGTAGAACTGTCGGATTGGGGAGTGGCGAGTTTTTCTTTTTCTTTTTTGGGAACGTGATGCAAAGCTTTTTCGTGATGCATAGAGACCAGAGGGGGGGGGCTCATGGGAGCCGAATCAGGTGGTGCTTTAGGATGGGATGGATGCAGCTTTTTTAATTTTTGTTCAATAGCATCCAGTTCTTTAAAGTGGTCGTGCGATCTTTTATTTGCCGAGGGAGTTTCATCATCCTCTGATGTGTCGGGTGGGGTTGATGCAGTCGACAACGGCGGTGGAGTTGAGTGAGCTGGTGGGGAGGTATAAGAAGGCCCATTTTGGCTTTGATCGGCATCTTTGCTTTTTAAGTTGATGGAGTCTTGATCTGTCGATGAAGATGGTGGAGTATCCTCTGATGTGTCGGGTGGGGTTGATGCAGTCGACAACGGCGGTGGAGTTGAGGGAGCTGGTGGGGAGGTATAAGAGGGCCCATTTTGGCTTTGATCGGCATCTTTGCTTTTTAAGTTGATGGAGTCTTGATCTGTCGATGAAGATGGTGCAGCGATATTTTTAAAAAGATTTTCGTTATCACTACCGTTCTGGCTTACCTCTTGAGAAGTTTGTCGTTTCCCTCCAAGGGAGAATTCAGTGGTCTGTTTTTTCGACATCAGTTCAGAGAAAAGATCGGGTTTTGCCTCGATTTGTTTGTCCTCTTCCCCTTCTTCTTCGTCAGTTTGCCGTGTCGGGTTACGCTTGTTTTGCTGTTGGGAAGCATCGCTATCGTCAACGGCCATCACCTTCTTAAATTTCTCTGACGTAGGGGCATTTTTTCCCGAATCAAGAGGATCTCGTTGTGGCTGGCCTGAAACGGGATGAGGATTTTGCATGCTACCTCTTGATAGGTTAGATTTTTCTTAAAAATGCAAATCCGGCGCTGCACTTTAAGCATATATCCTACGCTTAAGGGATACATTTGAAAAAAATCAAGAGAGTTTTTTATAGAGAGGGGATGAAACCCTACTCCCAATCTAGATTATAGTCTTTTAAATGGAGTTTGGGAGTGTTTTAAAGGGTCTTACCGAGCATCTTAAAGATTCTATTTTCCGCCGGGCCTGTATTTTCGCGCCGTATGAATGGTAGTTCCGATCTCATCGGTCTCTTTGTTCTCTTCGGCAGCTTCAAGGCGGCGCATCTCGACCTCCCAGTCCTCTCTGTGCAAACGCAATTTCTCCACATCCTGGCGTCTTTGTTCAAGTAGGACTCTCGCTTTTTCTACCTCATCAACCGCTTTTTTTACCTCTTTTTGTTGTTCAACAACTTTAGCATGTTCTCTTTTGAGCTTCTCTTCAACAACCACTTTAAGGTACCGCTCTTTGATCATGATCTGATCGCTTGTGGTCCCTTTTTCCATCTCGTCCATCATTTGACGGATTTTATCGATTTTGTGTTGTTTTATGAGTTCAAGTTCTTTGGTATATTGATCGAGCTTTTTTTGCTCTTTTTCGAGAAATTGTTTTTTTTCCTGAAGGCTCTTTTCAGCCTCTTCAAGCCGTTTTTTTTTGATTTGTTCGATTTCTTCGAGCGGATATTTCGGCTTTTTCACCTAAATAGGGCCCTTAATTGCTGCAGGGTCTCTTCATACGTCGATTTTTCGGTGACCCCTTGCTTTAAAAAACGCTGCACCCGCTCGATATATTTGATCGCATAATCGGCGGCTTTATCAGAGCCTGGTTTGTATTCGCCGATACGGATCAATAATTCATTTTTTCGATAGTTGGCTAAAACTTCGCGGATCTTCCCGATGAGCTCCATCTGCTCTTTGGAGCAGACGTGGCTTAAAATACGGCTTGCCGACGAGAGGACGTCGATCGCCGGGTAATGGTACTGCCGGGCAAGTTCGCTTGATAAAATAATATGCCCGTCAAGGATCGAACGAACCTCATCCGACACAGGTTCATTGAGGTCGTCTCCGGCAACTAGTATGGTATAAAATGCTGTGATAGATCCTTTATCGGAATTGCCCGAGCGTTCCAAAAGGCGGGGGAGAGTTGCAAAAACCGACGGAGTAAAACCGGCTCTTGCAGGGGGTTCGCCCGCGGCGAGTCCCACTTCCCGTAAAGCCCGGGCAAAACGGGTCACCGAATCCATCATCAAAATGACTTTTTTTCCCTGGTCTCGAAAATACTCGGCGATGGCGGTACCCACATAAGCTGCCGTCAAACGCATCTGGGCGGCTTGATCTGAGGTGGAGACGATCACAACCGATCTTGCCATCCCTTCCGGACCAAGATCATTTTCAAGAAATTCCCGAAGCTCGCGCCCCCTTTCTCCAATCAAAGCAATCACGTTGACATCGGCGCGCGCGTAACGGGCGATCATCCCTAGTAGAGTCGACTTTCCTCCGCCGGCTGCAGCAAATATCCCGACACGCTGCCCTTCACCGCAGGTGAGAGCGCCGTCTATACAACGGATCCCGGTAGAAATGGGGGTTTCAATCATTTTCCGCTTCAAAGGATCGGGTGGGGGAGACATGACAGGGTAAGTTTCCTGGAGGTTTAGAGGGCCTTTTTCTTCTTCGTCTAAAGGGTTGCCAAGCCCGTCCAAAACGCGTCCGAGCAACTCTGGTCCTACCTTGATATGCAACGTAGTTTTCAGCGGAACCACCTCGGAGGAGGGGCCCACTCCCGTCATTTCCGACATCGGGGAGAGAAACACTTCATCTTTTGTAAATCCGACAACTTCCGCCAATAAGGGGGTTCCCGGGCGTTTGATCATGCAAATTTCGCCCATCTTCACTTCGGGTACGACCGCCTTGATCAAAAGGCCGACGATTTCGGTGATACGACCGTTCATGGCCGTCAGCGAGATCTCGTCCAGCTGTTTAAAGACCGATTCAAAATCCATAAAAAAGCCCGCTAGATCTGGACGTTGAAAAGTGTTTTGATGCTTTCAACTGCTTTAGATAAAACAATCGAAGAAAAATCCAACTGCTGCTGCGCCCGATTTAATTTCACCTGGGCCAAAAGAAGGTCTCCCGGATTCATCGTCTGTCCGTCTGCAGAATATTTTGTGATCATTGCCTGGGCACTTTCGAGCTGCTCTTGTCCGTCCCCGATGAGCGCGATAAATTTGGCTATAGGGTTCTGTAACGCCTTAGTGTCTACGTCTGGACCAGTATCAACACCCACTTTTTGTGCAGCTTCGCGGATGTTTGTATGGGCATCCTCAAGTTTGCTACGCACTAGAAATTTTTGAGAAGGTTTCAGTTTCAGGTTTGGGGTATTCAATTTTTGGTTGATGTCACCCAGTTGGGTGGACGTTGTCTTCATTTGCTGCTGGACCGAATCCATGGTGGGGGGGCCACTGATATTGGATTGTGGAGAAAGGGCCTGCATAGGGGTGGGGCTTTGCTGCACCTTGTTTGCGGGCTCTTCTCTCATGTAATCGGCAAAAGGGCGTTTCCCCGCCTCTGAGCTGGTGTTCTGGTCAATCGGTGACATACCGGGTATGCTGGAAGGGTCGGAAAGTCTTGGGGGAACGTCGTTGTCTGCCATGGTTTATCTTCTTTTGTGGCTGCTGATTTCAGAGGGTGAGGGGGGAGCTTTGATAAAATTTTTGTAGAAATTAGTGGCGTTTTCTGTCAATTTACGTATTTCGGGATCTTTCGTCTTGTCATGTGTTTTGTGAAGCATATCTGCCCCTTCTGCCGACATATCGTTGCTGAATGTGAGGCAAACCCCGAGAAGAGCTTGGGCAAACTCGTTGTGAGGCTCTTTTATAAGGGCTTGTTTGACATGTACAATAGCAGGTTTGAGCTCCAATTTGAGCAAATGCATGTAGCTGAGGCCGATCTTCGGCATCACATTGTCCCGATCAAGGATTTCGGCCGCCTTGAATAATTTGACAGCGCTATCTTCATCTTGATGCATAATAGCTACGAATCCCGCCTCAAGGAGAAGGACAAAATCTTTTTTGTGATTTTTAATAAACTGCAACATAGTGTCTCCTTACTATCCGCGCATGTTGGAGATAGAATTTTTTGCAATACCATTCATACTGCTGATCACGTTAGATATGGAATCTCCGATTTGGGTCAAATTACCCATCATGAATTGCAACATCAAAAATTGGCCTGGGGCCACCGAAGACATGTTTTTCGACAATGATGCCACAAGACGCGCCACCTTGCCTTGAGCTTCGGTGTACCTATCGATCATCAGCTTGAATGAAATCTTATCACTTGGTACGCTCATACTATGACCACCTAGTAGAATGTTTGAGAATTTTTTCTAGGGAAAGATAGCCGTGCAAAAGATGTCCTACATCTTCAAATTCTGCAGGATTTGTCCCGTTATGAATCAGAGTTTTGAGCTCTTGAATCCTTTTTTCACTTTTTTCCTGGATTTCGGCCCTTTTTTTCGGGTCTTTGAGCTCGTTTTCCAAGTCGAACTTGAAAATTTCTCGCCCCGGTTTATTTTGTCCCAACATGTCTAACCAACATTTCTTCTTTTAAGTCTTTAAATCTCATAAGTTAAGAATTGAAGTCAATTTTATATTTTACCCCATCCTTTTCCAGTAAGATCTCTTTTGATGTGATCGCTGTGATCAGCATACCGTCGAGCATTTTTCCTTTAGAAAGAATTCTCCCGTTGATCAACACAAATGCCTCTATCCCATCTTTGATGGAGCTGCCATTCACTTGATATTTTGAGCTAATGTCTATTCGTGCTGAAGATTCACTTGTGAAGGTGATGATCGATTCGACATTTTCAACCCCTTTGATTTCGGTGATTTCATCGACGATTTTTTTGAACGTGCGCTCTTGCCCTTTTTCAACGGGTCCCGAAAGGACAAGTTCTCCCATCGAGTAGTTGAAGGAGACGGTTCCGAACCCGCTTCTTGTAAGAATAGACTGGACCCTCTGTTGAATCAAAGCATTGATCACAAGTTCATTCTTAAGTTGGTTCAAATAGGTGAAATTGAGCGCTATGTACTCGAGGAGTTCGGCTTGCTGATCGATGGTTTCCAGGTAACCGCGCAAAACGAACTCTGCCGGCGCAATCGCCTGGATCAGGATCCCTTTCCAGTTTGGATTTGTCTGGATGAGTGCATTCGCATTTTGCCAGACCAGCTCATCGATAACCACCGTATCCTCTACATTTTTCAAAAAGGGGAGCTGATTGAGCAAAAAAAGCATCTCTTCATATTCAATTTCATTGAGAACATGACCTACCAGGAAAAGTTTTCCGGTGGGGGGATTGAATGTGTATTCAATTTTAGGGTAACGCTTGAGCACGGAGGCCACTTCATCTTTTTGCCTGCTGAAAGAGACCGGAATTTCATGCGAGGAGAATAGTGACAGGAGGAAAAATGTGGAGACGATCACGACAAAAGCTAGAGCTCCGAATCCAACGAGATGTTTGTAGGGGATCACCATTTTTTTGAAGGCCATTTCCCGACCCTCTTTTGTGTCGGTGTCTATTGGCTTCTCTTCAACAAACGGATTGAAAACCGTCTCTTCGATCATCTCTTTATCGACAAGGATCAGCTGCGTGGTGCCTAAAGAGATCAGGTCTTGCCCTTTGAGCTCGTATTGGCCCTCAA
>JBEIFH010000023.1:0-16095 GCA_040382515.1 Chlamydiia bacterium
AAGATCTCCGACGGAATATTTCTTAAAAAAGTTTAGTGGAAGCTTCAAAAGTCGATCCCAAATAGCAGATTCGACTTTTAATGAAAAAAGAGTTGACATCCGAATTAGGATCAACCCGTTAATAACATTAAAAGTCATCATAATTACACTAATTAAAAAAAGAGATATTATGACTTCTAAGTACTGAGATCTATACCCTAATTGGATCACATTTGTAAAAAGGAATTGTTTTAAAAAAGGGACTGATGCTGCAAGAAGACCACTCAGAGTGCCAAAAAACAAAACGGAATAAAGACTTTTCAAATTCCCGTGAAATGAAAATTTTAGAATATCTTTTATATTCATTTTCCCTTCTGGAAACGGTATGTAAAAAATATATGCTTTTTCCTGCAGTCTTTTTAGAACAAGATTTGATAGCGGCTCCTTTTCATCTGTTTCCGGATCATGTAGAAAGTATTTTTTTCCATTATCATTTAAAAGAGCTACCGGTTTCCAATCTTTAGTAAAAGCAAATATAGGGAGACAATCATTAGTCCAAAATCCAGAAACAAGTTTGACCTCTCTATAGCGGACACCGTTTTTTTCACAAATTTCTTTCATTTCAAGAAAAGGGTTAGATTCAGAAACTTTGTATTTTTGAAAGGCAAATCCCATCTCTTGTCCAATCAAACTGCAAACTTTTAAAATCGCATCCTTGGTATCAAAAGACAGTCTGCCAATATTATTTTTTTTTGTAATAAACGATTTTAGCCCTTTCGTAACAGAAAGCTTTTTTAACTCAATTTTTTTTTCTCTGGTATCTATCTCAACCATTTTTTTTTCTGGAAAATAGTGATCTAATGCACTCTGCAAAACTCGATTACGAATCCAATTGAATGTGAGCCAAACATCCGGATGAAACAAGACCTGTTCTTGTGGTATAGGTCTTATTTTTGTTTTTTCTAAAGCAATAAGGCTCCAGGAATCTAGGTAAGGATAGATTTTAATATTTTTGTCCCAGTCTAGAGTATAAGTGGTATCAAGATCTATTCTCCCCTCGATAATTTCAATCCAGTGCTCATGTTCTAAATTCTCTGATAAGGGTTTTCTTTTGATTCCAAATCTCTGATTGGCCTCCAACTCCACAGGCTGCTCAAAATCAATTATAAGACTGGTATTTTTAAAAGACTCTTTCTTTGTAAATAATCTTCTATAATGTAAAATTGTTCTGTTTATAAGTTTTAGTATCTCTAAATTGAGATGGGGTTCTTTACGAATGATTTCATCAATTTTACCGCGGGTCAATTTTAAAATCTTCATCTGGGTAAAATTGAAAAGGACTAACCCTTGATGCTCATGCGGACGCTCGGTAACAATAAAAAAAAGATCGCCCGGATTTAAGGGGCGTAAAAATCTCAACTGACCCTTATCAATCCCTTTTATCTCAGGATTGGGGATGTTTTCTGTCAAAAAGATACCGCCGTTACCCTCTTTTATGAGCCAAAAACACTCTTCTGTATGAAAAAACGTTTTATTATTTATCTCGATTGTAATCTCCTCGAGATTATAATTTTTTAGTTTTTCAAATAGAAATATTGAATCGCTCATATTTATTCAATGACCTCAGAAAATATCGAATCTTTGTAAAATCCATCTAAAAGTATTAGCTCTTGATGAGTTCCTCTTTGTACAACCTCCCCATTAACCAGGACTATAATTTCATCACAATCTTTTATGGTAGAAAGCCTTTGGGCTATAATGATCGAGGCACAACCTCTAGTTCGAAAATTGAGACTAATTATGGCTTCAGTTTTATAATCCAAAGCGCTGGTGACCTCATCTGTAATTAAAACAGTAGGATTCTTTGCCAAACCACGGGCTATTTCCAGTCTTTGTCGTTGGCCTCCGCTAAATACTGTACCACCCTCACAAATCACATTTTCATAACCCTTACCTCGCTTCATAATGATATCATGCACGCAAGCATCCTTACATGCTTTTGTCAGATCTTCCTCACTTATTAAATCATCCCAAAAAGTGAGATTATTTTTTATGGTTTCCTGAAAAAAGAAGAGAGAGGAATCTATAAAAGAAATTGATGATTTAAAAACTTCGTTGGGTATATCTTCGATTGGTTTACCGTCATAAAGGATTTGACCTGACCAAGGTCGGTATAAACCAGCAGCAAGGCGTGCTATTGTTGTTTTACCTGAACCTACAGGTCCAACAATTCCAATTCTTTTACCTGGCTCTAACTTAAGGTTAATGTTTTTTATTCTAGGGCCCTCTGTTTTGCTGAAACCAAACGAAACGTCTATGAATTCAAGATAACCCTTTAAATTTTCTAAAGATTTCCTATTTAATACACTCAAAGGTTGTTGAGTTAACGTTTCAGGTTTATTATCCATAACATCATCCAATCTTTTAATGTTGATAAACATCGTCTGTAATTTAGTCGATAAATTCATTAATTTATCTATTGGACTCATCAAGTAGATTAAAAAAGATTGCAAAGAGATAAGCATTCCAACAGTCAGTTCCCCATCTAAGATCTGTAACGCACCAATTGCTAAAAGGACCACATTCCCGATCTGCATTGATATACTAGGAAACAATGTTAGGATAAGAGTTTTGAACTGACTTTTAAATGACGCATTTGTCATTTTTGCATAATAACCGCTGAGAATTCCAAAAGAAGTCATTTCATTCCCGGCTGTTTTTACCCCCTCGATAGAACTTAGAAGGCTGTATGCGTAACCGATAGTTTTACCGTATTCTTGCTGCATAGCTGTAACCGCATCTTTGCGAGAACGGTTAATCAGGAAAAACAAAAGTACATTTAATCCCCCTAAAATCAAAGCCAAATAACCTATTTGTCCACTAAATAAGAAAATGACTACTAGGTAAAAAACGACCAACAAAACATTAAGAGTTAAATAGATAAATTGCCCGGACAGTAACAACGATACGGTCTCATTTAAGGTGTATCTCCATGCGATCTCCCCGGTGGATCTTTGAGAGAAAAAAAGTAAAGGAAGATTCAAAATACGCCAAAAAAATGATGTGGTCGTAGTAATAGTCATTTTAGTGAACAAATTCTTTATCATTTTATATTCGAATATATTCAATAGAATTGTTACAATAAAAACAGCTAATAATAAGCCTATTAGCAAAAAACCTGCTTGTGAATTAGATGATGCAAGTACTTTATCATAAAAAAACTGTATCGAAATCGGGATGAAAAACCAAGGAAGCAAAAGAAATGTAGTGCAAATTGATAAAAATGCTATTGGACTATAAAATCCTTTTAAGCGCCTTAATAATAAGTTTCTAAAATTATCAGGTTCACCCCTTCGCTGAAAATTTTTTGTAGTTTTAAAAGTGAGAATATATCCAGTAAACCCTTCATCGAAGACCTCGCGCGTAACTCTTTTTGGCCCATCTGCGGGATCATTTAAATAGATAAAATTCTCATCCATTCCCTCAAACACTAAAAAGTGGTTGAAATTCCAGTAAACTATGCTTGGTATTGGAATTTTATCAAGATCTTCCATCTCATATGTCCTACCTTCAGCCTCTAAGCCAAAAGTTTTAGCAGCATTCATAATATCTTCTGCTGAGGCACCGTCCCTTGTGACTCCGCATGTAATTCTTAATTCTGCCAAAGGAACAAATAATTTATAATATCCTAATATGATAGCCAATGCAGCAGCACCGCATTCGACATTTTGCATTTGAATAATAGTGGGAGTTCGCACTCTTTTTACCCCTAACCAGAGGAAAAAGAATTTTAGGCTACAAAGGTCTTTGATAAAACTAAAAAATGGCCTCACTGCAGACTCCTATTCTGGAAAAATTAAATCAATAGGATGTCTTTTTGAGATATGAATGCGAATATTGCAAAATTCAGGTGTAAATCGGAAATTTTCTGGACCTTTTCCCGAAGTCCATCGGTAACCGGAGGGATCTTTAGGATCTTTTTGTATTTCTATCCTTATGTTGTATTTTGGAAAATCATCACCAATAAATTTTTGAAAAACTTCATTTTTTGCTATATATTTCAAAAAACGTTCAGAGGTCCCTGGGTACGGATTCACATAAACAACTTTGCCAACTATACTTCCATAAACAGGAGCTACATATTTTTGCAAGGAGATGTAAGCCTCCATGCCTTCCTCGATTTTTCGCCCGTTTGTAACATCAAAAAATCCATGGACTAGTATGTCATCCCCCTTCTTAAAGGGTGGATCAACAAGGCATATTTCAGTCCCAACGGAAATATATTCTCCTTGCCCAACATATTTTGCTATAACCTCGCCATAGACTTCAGAAAAAATCGGGATAAGGAGAGGGTTAGCTTCTAAATCTTTCAAAATCTGGATCTGTTGTTCAAGTTCCAGTGTGATAGCTTCCAGTGCCGACGAGCTACCTTGAGACTTTAAACGCTCTATAGAAAGTTGAATCTCTGCTATTTTAGCACACTGGGAATTGTAGGAACTCAGGTAATCTTTGTCGTAAATTTTAGCTGCTATTGTTTCTTGATTCACAATTTCCCCTTCAGAAAGAGGCACTGATTGGACTAAACCTTCGGTTCTCGAGTAAATATAGCGCAGACCTTCTGAAGTTAAAACAACCCCTTTTCCATCCGATTCAGATACTATTTCACCCTTCAACAACCAAATGAAAAAAAAGAGCACCATGATCCCTAAGCAGCTAAGACCTAACCAATCTTTAGGTCGGATAATCTGGATTAAACCATTTAAATCATCAGGAGAAATGAACTTATCTTCTTTATCTTTTCTAAATTCAGATGCATTCTCTTCGTTTTCACTATCAAAAATATTGTTAGCATCTTTCTGCTGATTATCTTTTTTTTCCCCCTCCAAAAGATCATTATCTTTATTTTTTTCCACAATAATTACTCAAAAAAAATAATTAATTTTAGGCTACAAACAATTTAATTAATTGTCAAAAAAGATTATTTGACACGCCAAAAATGATCTTTTGACCCCCCCCGCTGCCGCCAACTTCGAGAACTTTTCGATTGATCAAAGCTTACTCTAAAATAAACGAACACAGTAAGGTTCGTTATTAATACCCCCCCCGTTTATTGCGGGCCCCTTTTTTGTGACCGTTTCGCTCATGCTTCTGGCTCTTCACTTCACGCTTTTTCATTTTTTTCTTCTCTGCTTTTCGATTTATAAATATAATTATTTATTTTTATTGTCTAGATTTCTGTTTAAACACTTATACCTAGGTATTTACAATACATTTGTATTCAAAACTGATAGGTTTTTTCCTCATCTTTCCCAACTAATTCTTTAGCACATTACTTTGGAGCTATTTGGTTAATAAAATCCTTAAAATGGTCTCCAGGGGATGGCTTTAACACTCCCCATTTTTTTAAATTACTTAGCGCAAATGTCTTACTGTGCTGAAGAAAAAATCCCCACAAAGGGCGAATTTCTTTTGATTAATTTTTAAAAAATTGTTTTAAATAAAGAGGATCTTGGATTTGTAAACTAAAAAACTTTTCTTGTTATAAATTATTAATGAAGCTTTTCTTTTCCCTATATTTGGATCAGGTAGGTGTAATATAAGGTTTTAGGCGCCGATGAAAAAAGCTCCAGAAAAAGAAGTTAAATTTTTAGTATATTATATCCCTACATCCTCCATGTCTAAAATTTGAAAACATACCCCAAAAATTAGAGAAAGGGGTGAAATTTCACTTAGATTAAAAAATTATTATAGTTTTCTCCTTCCACTCTCAAGTTGTGTACTTTTAAAAAAAGAAACATCTAAATTTTTTAGTTTTGATTAACAATAATACTTTCCAATTACCGCCTCCTGATTGAAATCCACAGGTCTGTTTTGTTAAAATGTTTTAAAAAATTTTAAACCGAAGCTCCTCTGCATAAGTCATGTCGATGCCGCGTTTGTCGAAAGACTTTCCAAACTTACTCGCATTAGCCTTGAAAAAACAAAATCCTTTCTCTTGAGGAAAATATTAAAAAGATATCTAAGCACATTGATAGGCTTCAGGAGTTCGATACAAAAGGTGTTACCCCCTGCTTTTAGTACAGCAACAGCTCATTTGTCCGGAATTTGAAGATGAGGGTGAGCCCTTAATGAATCGGAATGAACTCATGGAGAATGCGCCCGATAAAATTTCCGGTTTTATCCGTGTCCCAACCGTCATCAAACAAGCTTAGTATTTAAGCAGTCTAAAAAATCATCACTTAAGATACTCGTGCAGTACTTTTCCGTAAGGGAGAGTGCAATCGACAAGAACGTGCATTGCCTTCTCTATTTTTTTGAAAGGCAGTCTGCAAGAGGCGCTTGTACATGTGGGACTAAATGCAATCTGGCGGGCCCCATCCAGGCCCCTTTTACATGGATATCTTGCAAATTATAAGCAACAAGCTGCTCGATTTTTGCTTCCTGGTTCACATCAGGAATCCACTTATAATTAACCTGCGTTTTGCCCATCATTTTCAAGATTTCATCTGTTTTTCTCCCCTGATCAGTGAGATCCTGGTGCTTATAGCCCATCGTTGCAAGCGCCACAAGATCCTCCCCCCATTTCAAACGACCGACAAGAGTCTCCTTTTCTACATGAAGCGTCGGGTAGCCGAGCTTTTTAGGAAACCCCCAGATCTCCCTCCCCCCGCTTATTGGCGGCTCGCAATCGAGATACATCTGAGAGGTAAATTGCACCTTTTCCCCTTTGTAGATAGCAGATATCACAATTCCCGACTCGGTATAATCGCCGAATCCGCTGCTATCAGGCATTCGGATCACCTCAAAAACTACCGTATCGCTACCGTCGGGCTCGAGAGGAGCCGGCAGGTGCTGACGAATCATTTCGGGGTCGGTCTTATACCATATAAAAAAATACTCCCGATTGATGAATCGATACGGGCCTTCAGGGTAGGCGGGGGAATGAAAGGGCATTCCGGAATGTTTCATAAATCCTCCTAGCGAACCGTCCAACCGCCATCGATAACCAAAGACTGGCCGGTGATCATTTTTGCAGCGTCGAGACACAGGTACAAAACCAACTCGGCGATATCATTTGGCATTACAAACTGTTTGATGACGTGCTCTTTTAAAAATATTTTTTCCACTACCTCTTGCTCTGAAATCTGGTGCATGGCCGCCTGCTCGGGTATCTGCTTTTGTAGTAAAGGTGTCACCGTATAACCGGGACACACCGCATTCACAGTGATCCCAAATTCTGCCAAATCTAGAGCACTCGCTTTTGTAAGCCCGGTAATACCATGCTTTGTGGCCACATATGCCGACTTATAGGGGGACGCTACAATACCGTGGACACTTGAAATCTGGATCACCCTGCCCCACCCCTTTTTTTTCATCCCTTCGACGACACCCTGCATTAAATGAAAGGGGGCTGAAAGATTCACCGCTAAAATGAGATCCCATTTACTTCTAGGAAAGGTTTCGATAGATTCCACATGTTGCACACCCGCGTTATTGATCAAAATATCTATGCTATCAAATTGACTGTGTACATCTTTTAAAGCGCGCTCAATTTCAGACAGGTGGGCAAGATTGGCAGCGACATAGTGAACTTTCCCTTTTGTCAAACTACGGATTTCGGGCTCCTTCTGCCTCCCCTCCTCAGGAGTTAAGCCATGAAGGACAATATTCGCCCCTTTTTTTGCCATCGCTTTGGCGATCTCAAACCCTATGCCGCTAGTCGATCCGGTTATCCAGACGGTCTTACCTTGCAAAGATTCCATGGTACCCCTCCTCTAACTCACCGGATACCCCTTTCTCCCGTTTAAATCCAGATATCTTCTTTTTTATAAAGCGAGTTTGGGATGTTTTTGTTAGAATATCTGGCCCGAAGAAAGAATGGATGAAGTTTTATGACTTTACCCCTTAAAGAAATGTTTCGTCTACTCCCTGAGGATCCTGCCTTGGACGGCCCCGATTTTGGGTTGTACCTACTCACAAATGAGGGGCAATCTTTGGATACGCTCCGTCAAATGCAGCACAACCCCCTTACGGGACAGATAGGGATGGGGGTGTCGGGATTTTTTACACTTGATATTGCAGCCGTAAGACCGGAAACAGAGGAAAATAAACTGGAAGGGGTTGTTCTAGTCGATTGCTCTTTAAGGGTGCGCCACTTTATGCGGGCTATGATCGAGCGTCTCAAAATATCCCCCTCGAGGCTGGACATGCAGGAATTTGTCCGCTTCGAGATTCTTTCCAATGCCAAATTTTACTATGAGGGGGCTTTGGAGCCGGCGGATCTCATCGCTAGAAACTATATTGAGCGATTTAATCACTCCCTCCAGGATTGCGCCCTAGGGTCCCCACTCAGTACCTCCCCTCACCTCTCGAGCTCCTGGTTATCCGATGAAACCCGATTCGAAAAAATGAAACGTCTCGCAACTTTAGGGAACATCACCTTCTTATGCATCGACTTCAACCAAAAACCGGTCCTGACGAAATTCATATCGATCCTAGAAAAGAGGGCGCCTCTCGATTTTGCCTATATTTCCAACATTTATTTAGATAGGCTTTCGACATTTAAATCTGTTGCAAATCAGCTTCAAACCGTTGTCGGACCAAACACCTACTTCATCGATACAGAGCGGTTTTATCCTGTAGACCTAAAGAACAACCAGCGCCTGCAACAGCGCAAAGAGAAACCACTTTACTCTATTATGGAAAGATCTTGCGACCAGATGCGCCTTTTCGCGCCTGACGGCTTGGCCCGGTTTTTTCCGAAAAAATAGGGATATTTAACGAAAATCAGGGATTTTCCTCAGCTTGAATCCGTTTGACAGCCTGCCAGTTTTTTACTGTTACCCCTAGCCCCATGAGAACCAAAACCCCTAAAAACCAATCCAAATCCTCCCCTTTTTTGGTACCTGAAAAGAGGCTCTCCCCTGGATTGTGAGCTATCGGGTGTACCGCTTTTAAGGTGAGAAATTCTCTTTTGACTAATATTCCGATCGAATCTGACCAGCCGTGTTTTTCGGGGCTTTCAAACATGATCAAGGAGGGGTTAACCGCCCCTTTGACTTTTTCATCTTGAGAGAAAAGTTCCACCTCAAAATCTTCTGCCAATTTCTCGGCACTTTCCCTGATTTTACCGTGGTAAAAACTGTCCCCATAAGGGGGTTCCAAAAAAAAGGCCGGTTTTTGCTTTGACTGATTCCAAACAAGGCGCAAAAGAGCCCTTGCCTCTATCTTTTCTTTAGAATTTTTGACAGCGATCAGCTTATTCGCACCTTCATTTGTGTAGTGTAAAAGATGGGGGTTCTTTTTTGAAGTGTGCATGCAGCTCCCTTGAACCTCGTCTCCAGACAAAAATAGATCAACCGGGTCGTCGGTGAATTCAATTCTGGCCCCTGTATCGAGTAAGGTGAATCCCCTGTTTTCCTTCCACTTCTCCCAAACATGGCTGTTTGTTTCATTCCACTTTTCTTGAAATGGGATCGTATTATAGCGCGCTTTATTGGTGCTCATGACCATTCTATCGGTCAGCTCCAAAAACCTGGGGACAAACGCCTTTTCAACCGCTCCCGAGTAGTAGCGGAACCACGCCCCCCTCACCCTATCGTTTAAAATCTTTTCCGAAAAAAGGCGCTTGTAGTCTTGAGGCATTTTTTCTAGAAAAGGGAGCATTTTCACAAGGAAAGCCTCCCCCTCGACCGGAGTTTCATCCAGCTTCGAACCATCTAGATCGGCAAAAATTTTAAGCATGCTGATACGGGTGACGATTCTCTTAGCCTGTTCTAATCTCGCTAAACTGTCCGTTGGACCGTTTTTTGAAACGTCAAAAACAGATTGGATGATGCCGATTTTTTTTAAGGGATCTATGGGCGTCCTATCTAAAAATTCCATGAAGCCCAACAAATTGTCCATCACGTGGGTCTCGCCGCTTTTTAACACGTTTTCGGACCGTTTCAAAGTCTCTTTGAGTTTTTCAGCCGCTAACGAGGAGGCGTACCCGTCCCATTTTTGGATAAAAAGCATCGGGAAAAATACAAAAAATTTCCCCATTTTCGGAAATTCAATATTCCATCCCCTATTCAACGAGCCCTGACCGCTATCGATTGCCATCCTCACCGAGTTGCACCATAAAGAAATGATCGGGCGATAGTAGGGCCTATTCTCAAATTTCACCAGATCTTTGACTTTCGAGAGGAGTTTGGATACGTCCTCGTCGATAGACCCTTCTTTTGTAAAAAATGATTCTCCTTTTTTTATGAAATCGGTCAATAAGCCCGGCCTGTGTTCGGCAATAAACAGCGCTAATGCGGCGCTCTTGCCCTGCTTATATATTTTTTCAAAAAAGGGTTCCGAGAGGATCTTCTGGGGGATGCTTTTTACTAGGCAAGCGGGTAGCTGCTGCTCTAAAATGGTGCCAAGTTTATTTTGCCTATCGAGCAGTTCGAGAAATAGATTGACCTCCCGATCGGTCCATTTCGCATACTGGGTGTATGAAGAAGGGTCTTTATAAGCCTCTGAAAATTTCTCTAACCCCGTTTCAGTTGCTGCTGCCAGTCGAAAAAGGGAGGAGCGGACACTCAAAGAATGTTTCTTTGAATTCTTTAAAAAACATAAAAGAATCGATTCGGACATAGCCTTAATAGGGTTTTTTGGGTGAACGGCTCGAGAGGATAGCTCAGGTAGCGAAGGATTACTCTCATAGGTGCGAGGGGCCAAAAATTCTATAAATTCTATCTGCTCCTGATCACTAAGTTGTTGGAGTTTTTCTGCGAAAATCTCTTGAAATCCGGGAATTTTGTGTGAAAAAAAGTAGTCTAATACCGGAAGAAGATTAGTAATATTCAAACATAGGTTCTGCAAAAGCTCTTTTTGGCCCCTTTTTTGACACAGTTCGAAGAATTTTCTGAAAAGTTCACGATCCCAATCGCTTTGAATCAGGCCAAACGGGTCTTTTTGTTGTAAAAAAAGAGCCTCTAAAAATCTGTCGTCGAAGCGCATGAGGGGAAATTGGTCTTTAGGTTCCAAGAGACCGTCTGCCGCCTTGTTCAATAGGTACGCAACCCCATTTGGAAAACGGGAGGACTGGTTTAATTTTACCAAGTTAGAAAATTGTTCCATCGCCCATGATCTGTTCTTGGTTTGCAACGTCTTCAACTTTTCAAGGAAAAGGGCCACCCCCTCTTTATCATCGGCATAGAAAAAATAGGTGCCAAGAAAAAGCCAATCCCCCTTTTTGTCAGCCAAAAATAGGGCGTCGTTGCTCCGAAAAAATTTCTTCAGCAGTTCCAACTCGTTTGTATTCCCAACTCCTCTCTGATTGCGCTCTTCAATTTTTTTCGCTAATCTAGAGAGGTTGATTTCTTTACTTTCTAACGAAGGGGCGCTGGCTCTTTCTAGAAAAATTTCTTCCAGAAAAGAGCACTCATTCTTTAAAAGAATCAGCTCCAAAAGTGGGAGCTTTAGCCCCTGACAGGCATCCTTGTTTCGTTTTAAAATCCACCCTTTGGGGGCCATTTCCAGGATTTTTTTATCTAAAGTTAACAGCTCTTTAAAAATATCCTCTGCAGGGGGGGCTTGATCCCATCTATGCGTAGCTTTTTCCCATAGGATTTTGTAGAGATCGGTTCTTTGATCGATCGATGCCAGTTTAAAAAGATTCAAAAGAAACCCGTCATCGTCCACTCTCCATTTTTCAATGTGTTTCAGGATAAATTGATGCATCAGGGGGTCTTCCAGCAGCATAGGGATCTGTCTTTTTAACTCCCCTCCTTGTGTTTGCAAATAGCAAAGGAGCTCATTTGCAGCCCCAAACCCATCTTCTTTTGCTAAATTCCTCCAAAAAAAGGGGGATACAGCCGACTCGGTGGAGACAAACCTTAGGGCCGCATCTGCTAGATGTTTTCCTAGCTCGGGCTCTTGACCGATAGCTGTCTCCATTTCCGATAAAAACCTTTGCCGAGTCAAGGTGGAATACTCTTTTAGGTCAAACGTGAAGTTATCGAGTTTGGACAAGAAATTCCTCATCAATAAAGGATTTCCCAGAAGTTGTTCTATATTTAGAGCAAATCTCGTTTTAGGAAGATTTAAAAGGGGCTTCGGGATCCTGAGGGCAAGCTTTGCCCCTAGACTTGATTTCGGATCTGCCCAAGAAAAAGAAAAGTCGTGCAGGGAGCGGGACTGTTCGGCAAGTCTGTTCCTTTGGGGCCCCATAGTAGTCAAGAGGGGGCCTTTAAGGCTCTTTGATCCAAAGACTTTAGAGGTAGCTGCGGATGATAAATGACGTGCGAACGACCATCCAATCCCTTGCCTAAAAGTAATCACCCGACTTTCGCCCCCCTGAAATAAGTAAGTATATTTTATAATAAAAAATACTAAAATTCAATCGGGAATTGCTTTATGGACCCGGGGGATCCGGTCCAAAAATCGGGATATTTTGCTCTAATTTGTTCAGTCTGTGCTATCTAGACTTTCTTTGCCTAAAATGCAGTGCGATAGGTGATTTATGATTTGCCCAGTTTGTGATTTCTAGACTTTGTTAGGCCTTAAATTAAGTGAGATAGGTAATTCTAATTAAAAATGCCTTCTTTAATTTTAACCAAAAATCATCTTGTCTAATTTATTAATTCATGTTTTACTTACAATAAATTAATTAAAAGTAGAATAGATTTAGGAGCCGCGACATGAATAGCGTATCTGCATATCTCTCAAGCTCGATAGAATGCTTTAATAAAACAGTTTCAGCAAATTTTCCGATCTCAAAAAACCGGCTTTGCATAGCAAGCTCCGTGAGTTTAATTGTAGGGGCTTTGGGTCTTGTTTTGATGAAAAAAATCCCCGCAACATCCGGCTTTTTGGTGACGCTCGTGGGCTCCAATCTTCTCACGCAAATGCAATTATCTGAGTGTAACGGGAAGATCCGATCGATATTCCAAAATGCGACAAATTCACGAGAGAGTTCCTTAGACCCTTCATTGGATACACGCCTTTCACAATTACAAGAAAGTTATAGCACGGGGCTTCAGGCTGCCGATGAAAACGTGGCAATCCTTGCACAAAATCATCAAATTTTACGAAAAGATGTAGAGGAAAAAGAAGAAGCTTCCAAATCGGCATACAAACACTTACAACAAGAAGTGGAGAATTTGAGTCAAAAGCTTAAAATTGTGGCAAGTCTCGACGAAACCCTTCAAACCTTACAAAGCGCCGTCCAGGAAAAAGAGAGCGCCTTCAAATCTGCACATACGGGATTTAAAGAGGAGATTGAGCGTTTAAAAGCGACCATTCTTGATTTGGAACAAAGCTTAACCGGGCAACAGAACGTTGCAACCGATCTCTTTGAAAGGGCGCAGGCATCAGTTAGCGAATTAAAAGCTGAACAGATGGGGCTTTCGTCAAAACTGGCCTCGCTTGAGACCTCCTTGGGTGCATTAGAACCCTGTTCTCGACGGATGGATCAGCTGGAGCAAAATTTTCAACAATTCATTAGACCCTCCCCGGCTCAACAATTCCAGCAAGCTGCCAGATCCTTGAACTCTAGAGGAAGATAGTAACCCCCTCAACTCGTAGGGGTTCTTTCGATGCGCCCTTGTTTATTTTTGGGCGCGCGATCAAAAAGCTTCACGTAGTTTTTTACCCTAGCCCTTTTTTTTAAAGATCGATCAAAAAGCTTCACGTAGTTTTTTACCCTAGCCCCTTTTTTTTTAAAGATCGATCAAAAAGCTTCACGTAGTTTTTTACCCTAGCCCCTTTTTTTTGCGTTCAGGGATCAAAAGAAAAATAGTTTAGTTTTCCCTCTTGAATCGGCTGCTAAAACAGGGCATACTTTCATATGCTATGAGTGTAAGACAGATTGGGCCCCTCATCTTGGAAAAAGAGCTGGACCGCCCCCTTTTTGAAAATAAAATCCAGGCCGGATTCCCCTCTCCTACAGATGATGAGGTGGGAGATAGCCTCAACTTGCAGGAAATGCTCGTTCCCCATCCGCACGCCACCTTTTATGTGCGCGTCGTGGGAGATTCGATGCAAGGGGCAGGGATTTTTTCCGAGGACATTCTTATTGTAGATCGCTCGCTAAAACCTGTGGACCGCTCTATTGTTGTAGCGATCGTCAACAAAGAGTTCACGGTAAAGCGGCTTGTATATGAAAACGGGCACCCTACCCTTGTTCCTGAAAATCCGAACTATCCGACAATCCGCTTGCAAGGGGATGAAGAGCTGGAAGTTTGGGGTGTTGTCACCTATGTGCTCCATAAGCCCTAGGATGTATGTCTGAAGTTATCCTCCTGATAGACTGCAACAGCTTTTACGCCTCGTGCGAACTCCTTTTTAGGCCGGACCTCAAAGGGCGCCCCGTGATCGTCCTTTCCAATAATGACGGCTGCGTTGTCGCACGGTCGAAAGAGGCTAAGAAAATCGGCATCCCTATGGGAGCCCCCCTTTTTACAATCCAAAATCTTGTGAAAGCGTTTGATGTTGTCCAGTTCTCTTCGAATTATCCCCTCTACAACGACATCTCCTCAAGGGTCATGAACACGTTGCGGCACTTCAGCTCTTCCATTGAGGTCTACTCGATCGATGAAGCATTTGTAGCGATCCCCGCTTCGGCCGATGCGGTGGCAGTTGCAAAAGCGATCCGTGCAGCGGTTCTTCAAGAGGTTGGGATCCCTGTGTCTATTGGGATCAGCCATACGAAAACACTCGCAAAGATTGCAGCGATTGAAGCCAAACAAAACTCTGAGGGTGTGCATCCGCTCTTAGAAAAAGAGGCGATCACAGCTACCCTTAAACAGCTCAACGTGGTCGAAATCTGGGGCATTGGGCAAAAACTTGCCCCAAAGCTGCAAACCTATGGGGTATTCACCGCATTTGATCTAAAGCAAACAGATAAAAATAAACTGCGAAAACTTTTTAACATTGTTGTAGTGAAAACGGCTCTGGAGCTCGACTCCATCCCCTCTTTTACTCTGGAGGAGATACCCCGTTTTCCAAAATCGATCACCTGCTCCCGCTCGTTTGGCAAACCAATAGAGGAGCTCTCTCTTTTGCAAGAGGCCCTTAGCTCTTACACAGCTCAAGCTGCAGAAAAACTCTATAAGGCAGGGGGTACCGCCGGAGGGGTTATCGTATTTCTCACAACAAACCGCTTTAGCGAACCCTACTATTCCAATTCCGTCTACATCCCTTTAGCAGAAAGAACCTTCTATCCTCCGGCTTTAATGGAGAAAGGATTGGAGGGGCTGTCCGAGATTTATAGAAAAGGCTACTTCTACAAAAAAGTGGGGGTCACGTTTGTCGATTTAGCCCTCACCACACAACATCAGCTCACCCTTTTTCAAGAGCAGTTCCAGATCCCTAAAAAGCAAAAAGAACTTGTTGAGGCGGTCCACAGAATAAAAAAACGGTTCGGGATCGATGCTGTCCAGTATGCTTCCGAAGGGATCCAAAAGTCCTGGAAAACCAGGAAAGATCAACGCTCCCCTCTGTACACAACCGTTTGGGAAGACATTCTTACCATCCGTATCTAAACAGCGCTTTTACCCCCCATCTTGCTAGATTCCGGCAGATAGTAGAACCCCCCCCCCAGCAAGCCATGGGCTTGCGAGCCATGGGCTTAAGGCGGGGGAAATTTTTGGGTGATTACCTAGGCTAATTTCAGCACATGTTTCACTATCAAAAAAGTGATAAAAGAGGCCCCCCCGGTTAAAACTGTTCCCCATATCAGGTCAACAACCACTAAAAGAGCGGGCCAGTTCTTGAGAGTCGCCATATTTGTCAGGTCGTAGGTCGCATACGCTGTAAGTCCAAAAAGGGCCCCTCGCCAAAGGGATTGCATCGGGCAGCCGGTAGTAAGAACGAGGGGCTGGATGATAAGAACCGTAAGCCCAAGGGCATAGATAAGATAGAAAAGAATTGCCGCACCCCAAACGACCTCTTTCCCCATCAAGTGCCCTATCTGGGATCTATAAAATCCCTTCCCCATGATACTCAACCAGATAGCATCAATTGCGAGTAAAATTACCAGCGAGATCATATACGTGCTAAAAAAAACTTTCACAAAAAACTCCATTTTTTTTCCATTAGATCAAAATAACTGATTGCATTTCAAGCAGTTATAAGCTATAT
>JBEIFH010000024.1:0-15648 GCA_040382515.1 Chlamydiia bacterium
ATTACGGATCCGACTATACCTCAGGGACGAATCCGTTGAATGTCAAGGTCGAATGCTCCAAACATAGCGAAGTTATTGTGCGTCTGCAAGAGGGGAGAGAGCGCATTTACACCCTGGAAAAACAGATCAATGAAAGCACCTTTGACAAGAATCGATTTTATCTTTTACTCCTACGCGAAGAGACTTTGCCCTCAGGGATGAAGCTTTTATATTTCTATGACGACGGCAAACTTAAGAAAATTCTTCTGTGGGATCCTAAAAAAACAATCCTGGTAGACCAAGTTGACATTCTTCATGAAGGGAATGTTTTGAAGGTGACGGCTTATGACCAAGAGAAGGTGTACTTCAAACAAAACCCTTCCGGTTATGAGCTGCATATTTTAGGACTTTTTGAGGAGAAGTTTGTGGAGCCCAAGGAGGATATGCAGGGGCACTATGAAAGTAGAACAGGGGATTGGAGGGGCTTTTCTATTTTTGACCACAGAATTGTAGAGACGTATTTGAAGGATCAGGAGGGTAAAGAGTTTCTGCACGAGGTTTACAGGAGGGGAATCTATGAAAATGTCAATCTGGTTGTAGACTCCATAGGGATCTGCAAAATCACCGAGCACGATGGTTACAGGGTTCAAAAAACCCATACGCTGGAACGAAAACAATTTCAATTTCTCCTCCAGGAGATCGAGGAAAAACACAACTATTTTTTTTCTTCCTCGAGGGAGGTTTTTTTGGAAAGGGCGCAGCGCGACTCTGTAGAGACAAACGAATTTCTCTATCACCCCTCGCTTCCCCTCATCGAAAAGAAATTTCTTTTCGCCAAAGGTCGCCTGTTGCAGGCACAGGTTTTTGTTTACGATGCCCTTGATCTTATCCGGACGGAGCTTTACCAGGATCTGGAAATGAAACCGATCAGCACCTTTGAATGGGATCCTGTAAAAAAGAGGATTTTAGGGCAAGAGCCGGCCCTTAGAATAGAACAGGAATATGCAAACATCGAAGGTGTGCGCCGATTGGTCAAAAGGGCGCAATCGAACGGGATTGAGGAGCATTTCAGCTATTTGGAGGGGCAGGCTGCCCAGGTTGCACTCTACTTGAACGGAGTCCTGACTAAAAGGCAAAAATTCGTATACGACTCCTGCCGCCGTCTCGAGCACTTTTTTGACACCGACCCGACAGCCGGGATCGAAAAGAGTGTTAGTTACACCTATAATAGCATAGGCCAGATACTCACTACGACTTATAAAAGCCCCTCCGGGACCCTCTCGTCGGTAAGTTGCACCTACGACTCCAGGTTCAATAAAATTTTGGAAACCGAATCGGACGGCCTGAACGAAATCCAAAAAACGACCTCCTATATATACGACGAACATGATAGGAGGGTGACCACTCTAGATAACTTCGGGATCGGTACGGCGACGATCTACGACAACTTCGGTCGTGTTACAAGGCAAATGGATCTATTGACAGGGGTGGACACCAAATACAGCTACGACAGCAGAGGCTCTCTTATCACAACCTCCTCCTTAAGGGGGGAAGAGAAGATATCCTACGACCGCTTTAAGCGTCCGGTAAGATGCGAAGATATTTTTGGGGGGGTGCATACCCAAATTTGGGACTGTTTTTCCAAAATCATTTCACTGACTCTACCGGAGTGTCGTGGCAAAAGGGGGGTGATTACTTATAAATATGATGCGCTTGGGCATCTCAAAGAGGAAATCGACCCCCTTGGACATTGTATCAAGTACAAAAACGACCTTTTGGGCAATAAAACTTTTGTCCAAATGGAGGGCTTTAAGGGATTTTACTCCTATAATGCGCAAGGGTTGATGACCGAAAAGAGGATTTCGGGTCAAGTGGCACGAAAAGAGATCCATGACCCTTTAGGAAGAGTTGTCGAAGCATACAAAAACGGCAAAAAGACCACCTATTGTTACAACGGCTTTGATGTCACCGAAGAGCACCGATTTGACGGAACCGATATTTTTTATACTTACGACGATGCCGGCCGCCTGATTGAGGAGACAACCGTCAAAGGGGGGTATAAAATGACAAAACGGACCGAGTATGATGCGGCTCAAAATCCGGTAAAGGTGCAATTTGTTGAAAAAGGGCAGACGATCCAAAGGATATTCGATAAGAAAAAACGGCTGATCGAGGAGGTGATAACGGGGCTTGGAAATGAGATTCTCAGCCATAAAAAACAGGCCTATAGCCGCTTCGGCCATATAACCGAGATACACCTTCTCATAGATGGAAAATGGGCAGTAACGAGGAAGGAATGCGATATCTGGGGGAGGGAAATCCTATCTGTAGATCCCTTAGGGAATGCAACGATCTACACCTATCAGGACAAAGTTTTGTTTTCTGATACATTCATGGAAAAAAAGACAAAACTATCCCCCTGCGGAACAAAGGAAATCACCTATATTGACCCTATGGGGCACCCTGCAGCCCTATTTTTGTTCGACCCAAAGGATACGCTCATCAAAAAAGAGATCTATCATAGGGATCTTAAAGGGAACCTGGTCGAGCTGGAGTTGGTCTACCAAACGATGGAGGGGGAAAAGAAGTGGCACATGGAATGCACCTATGATGCGGCTTCACATCTGTTGAAAAAAACCTATGATGCCCAATCACCCCATCCGCAAGTTACGACGTTTACGTATGACGAAAAGGGGCGCCTCACGACCCTGAAAAAGCCCTCCTCAACCCTGATCTACTATTCCTACCGCGATTCGGATGAAATGGAACGGGTCTTTTCCTCTGATGGAACGGTCGATTACAAATACATTTACGACGAAAAAGGGCGTCTTATCGAGGTGAAGAACGGGGTTTCCCAAAAATCGACAAGGTACAGCTATTGCGACGAAGGTCTTTTGCTGGAGGAGGTTTTGGAAAACGGGACATGGGTAAAAATGGGGTATGATTCCAATATGGATTTGGAAAGCCTCGATTTTTCCCATGCAGGATCGGTGTTTTACAAAAGGGGCCCTTTGGGGATAACGGAGGTGGTGAGAGAATCGTTTCAAAAAGGGGCGATTTCATTCAAAATACACAAAACAGAAGGGGGGAATGGTGTGAAACAAATAGACCTCCCCTTTTCGATAGACCCTTTAAGGTACGCCTACGATGTTGACGGGAGAGTCATTCTTAAAAGCGATTTGTCCGGAATCGATCGGATACAAAAAAAGGATCTCAGGGGATCGGCACTTGCAAGAGGGGGGAAGGATATTGCCGGCCCTTTTCTTGTTGAGTATAGCTATGATTTTCACGATCAGCTTGAATCCTCTACTGATGAGGAGATAAAGAAGGTCTATAACGGTATCGGAATACCCGATTTTTTTAAGGGGAAAAAAGTCTTAGCAGATACCAAACTCCAAATTCGTGCCCTCGATAAACGGTTTTTTCAGTATGACCCTCAAGGGAATCTCTCTTTTTTGAAAAACGGGGAGGATAGTATCAGTTACACGTACGATGCCTTTGACCGTTTGGTTAAAGCGGACCTCAAAAATAAAAAAATCCTCTTTTCGTACGACCACAAAAACAGGATGGTGCAAAAAATAGTCCAATCCAAAACAGCAGAGGAGATCACCGACTACTTGTATCAGGATGCAATCGAGGTGGGTTCGGTGGATCCAAAAAAAGGGGTCCTCAACGAGTTTAGGACCATTCTCCCATCCAAAAAGGAGAGTGCGCCATTCACCCTATTGATAGAAACACCCGAAAAAATCTTGCTGGCTTGTCATGATATTTTTCAAAACCTAATCGGCCAGTACAACCCGATAGAAAAAAAGTGGGAATCTTTTTCCCGATTCACCCCGTTTGGGACAAAAAACCTCTCCCAAGGGGAAGGGAAGCCCACCTGGTCCTACAAAGAGAGTCGATGGGATGATGATCTGAAGCTGTTTATTTTCGGAGTGCGCCTTTATGATCCCTCCACACACCAATTCGTCACTCGGGACCCCTTGGGAGAAAAATACAGTTTCTACCAGCACCAGTTTTGTCTCAATAACCCGTTGAAGTATGATGACCCTTCCGGTCTTGCCCCCATCGACTCGATATCGCTCGATCTTTCGCAATTTATCACTACTTTGCTCAATCATATGTACGAGGGGAGGGAACTTAGCTGGACGAATCTAATCGGCACCATTAGAGGTGAGGTTTTTTTTCCGCTTGAGGAATTTTCAAGATCTTTGGCGAGCACAGGTTCTTATTGGGCGAAGTCGCTCCATTCTTTTATCCAAAAAGTACGGTCGCCGATAGATAAAAGGCTTCACAAGTCTTTCCGGGAGGCGCACAATCGGGTGGGTTCGAGACCGCTTGGCTTCCGCCCTTTTTTATTGCAACTAGCACACCCCTTGGTGCATCGGATAGAGCCCGATTTTGCAGCGCCCCATGACCCCATGGATACAACCTATGAATTTTTTACCAACGGCGTGAACAACTCGCTGGACGATGCCAAAAAATCGGCATTGTCGGTTGCCAATGCTTTGAAGAAAGAGGTGTATCTTGTTTACAACACCTCGGTATTTTTGTTTTACGACGTCTGTCGAGCCGCCAAAAACATGATCTCGAGAGCAAAAGGGGAGGTTGCGGAATTGTTGGACAGGGTGGCTTACGCCACACTTGAAGAACCCACCCGAAAGGTGAGGGTCTGGGCGCACAGTGAAGGGGCGTTGAATACCAGTTTGGCATTCGAGCATTTTCCTGAGGATAAAAAAGAGCGACTCTCACTCTTTACCTTCGGCGGTGCCGAATGGATTCCTGCCTGTTACGGTGGGGTGGTATTGAATTTTGTTACCGATAGAGATGCGATCAGCCTCGGAACAAATTCCCATATTTTAAATAGACAAAGCAGGGAATGGGATGCAGTGAGCCTTTCGTACCCCTTAAACCCGCAATCCCAATACGTCCATAAGCTCTCTTGTGAAAAAGGGCATCTCTATAACGTAGTATTTATCGGATCCAGCAAAAGAACAATCGATCACAGCTTTTGTGACGAGAGCTACCAATTCGGGGTCCATCTTGGGGGAGATCTCGGATTGGCCGGCTAAATTTTGATCCAGAGCTTTTTGCTAAAAATCATAGAGGGAAAAATTCAGCGAAAAAAGGAACATATGTTGATCGCTATGCAGTGTGTGGATCCAAACGGAGTCTGTGCCAAGATCACGTAAATTGATCGTCATATCTCCGTACCAGTTATAAGAGTACTGCATATCGAAAACCAGCCAATTCCATTGGATCGGAAAGCGGACCCCTGCGCCTACTTTCGCACCGGCAAGGTTATGATTGAAAAAGACACTCGCCTGGGGCTGAATCCCTCTGTTGTAGGAGATTGCCGAATCATTTTCTAACCCTAAAGTCCATCTACCGGCAGAAAATCCCCCTAAAGCATAAAGGGCCGTGTCCTCCGCAAAGAAACCCAGCTTTAAAAGAGCCCCTCCCAGGACCGAGTTTTTCACTTTGATCACATGGTTGGGGATCCCTATCGAACTTGTAAGGAGACCGATCATGGCATCCAGCGTGTCGTAGTAAACATTCCCTTCGATAGCTGCATAACCGACGCCAAAACGGCCGTCGATCCCTATGCACCCACCTAAAATACCCGAGGTGCTACCTACATCGAATGCGACCGTATTGACAGCGTGTTGCGCTGTGTAGCGCCCGTCATAAGCGGCAGGGCCGGCTTGAAACCCCATATACACGCTTCCCGTTTTTTCAATTTGTTCCTCGTAGTTACCGCTTAGCGCTCCCAAAACAGGAGAACTTAAAAAACAAAGAGAGCTGATACAAGCAAGTTTCAAGGAAAGCTTCATGAAAACACCGAACCTAAATTTAGGATCGAGTATAGAACCTTTTTTTATTTTTGACTAGATTGCTATCGTCTACGAAAATCAAAATTTTAAGATTTGACTTTAGAACTTGATTGGAATATTTCAAATGAATAGATACCCACATCATGAAATACCCCTAGATAAGTGATGGTTATGGTTGACTAGAAAATAAAGCCTTATCGTTGGAGTCAATTCATGAAAAAATCAGTTTTTATTGTTGTAGGGGTATTCCTGGGAGCGTTTCTTGCTTACTTAGGGTTTAAATACTACAAAAATGCCCAAATTAGAAACTACAACGCTTTCTATAAAAATGAAGAATGTATAGCAAAAAAAATTTACGAAACAAATAAGATCTCCTTTTTTCCAGATATAAATAGAGAAAAAGATAGAATAAAAGTCCTTGTAATCAGCGGGGGAGGTGCTAAGGGAATTTTCGGTCTTAGAGTCCTTGAATATTTAGAAAAAAAAACCGGCAAACCAATATGCGAGCTCTATGATGTCATAGGAGGAACGTCTGTAGGATCTCTAATAGAGAGCGTTTTATCCATCCCTTCACCTACAACAAAAAAGGCTAAGTTCACTACTAATGAAGCTCTAAAACTCTTTTCGACGACAGCTGAAGAAACCCTTCAACCCACTTTTCGACATCGCCTCGTTTCGGGGTTTGGATTTTTCTCTCCTTTGTTTGATAACCAGGAATATATAAAAAAACTTCACTCAATATACGGGGATGCACTATTTTCAGAAGCTCTCAACCACCTTATTCTGTTCGGCTACAATTTCAGTAAAAAAGAAGTGCTTGTTGCGAGCAATAGGGGAGGTGATGCCTCAAAACCAAACCCCGTGCTTTACCAGCTCATAGGGGGTATAACGTCTCCTTACGGTTTATTTCCACCAAATAAAATTCTTTTAAAACCACAATCCCAACCCCAATTTGTTGGGGATCCAGGGTTGATCATCAATAATCCGCTACTCTCAGTAACCCTAAAAGTTATTGGACAGTATCCTCAAAAAAAGCTCATGATCACCCATATCGCTCTAGAACCAAAGGAAGCGCCAGAAACCCCCGATTTTGCATTTTATGAAGGGATACCTGGTGCTATGCATGCTGTACATTTGATGCTGACTGAAGGAAGAAATCAACTGATAGGAGATTACATCCAAGAATTAAGGGAACAAAAGGTCCTTAGATTTGATCAAATAGTAACTCTAGGAATTGACAAAGACAGAGATTGGATGAAGATCGATTCATTTGATTTTTCAAAACGAAATATGAGACGGATCGATCTTTCCTCTAAAAAATTTATCAAAAAAAATCGATCCACACTTGACGCTGTCGCAGAAGAGCTTTTAAAAGATTGATCAAATTCCATTTTTCAATTGCGCTAAATAAGCAAAAAACGCTTCTGGACTTCTCTTAAAAGTCTTCCCAAACGCTTACGGACGGTAGGCGATACAACGGTTAAAATCATTCAAAAATTCAAATAAACCCGTAGTGTTCTGGGGGTCTGCATGCAGTTTAGTCTCCCAATTCTTAAGGGTTCTCAAAGCACCCTGATAGCAGGTTTTGAAGGGGAAAGGGGGGTAGGGATCCGGAAGAGGTTTCGGATTAGGGTTTTTAGCGGCGATATCTTCAAGGGTATGTTTATGAACCTCCATAAAATGGATCAATTTTTCGCCACCCTCCCTTGTAGGATTTTGCTCAAAAGCGGCCAGCTCGTCGATGAATTGACGCTGAATTTTGATTTCTTTGGGGGTAAGCTGTCCCGGGTAGATCGGGTCATGACCTTGTGATCCGTAGGGGTTGACTTGCATAAATTCTCCTAAAAAGTGATCCAATCGTTTAAATCGCCAAGAAATTCCTCCGGTATGGAGGCCTTATTGGGATCTGCATGCAGTTTAGTCTCCCATCCCTGTAATGCCGTCAGCGATGACTGGTAAGAATTATCAAAAGTGGGAATAGTGTGGGGGCCGTGATTGGGGTTTTCGTCGGCAATTTTTTTCAAAGCCTTATAATGCTCTTTTAAAAAGGCGATCAGCTTATCCGCAGCACCCTCCGTCGGATGATTTCTAAAGTTCTTCAATAATTCTTGATATTGTTTACGAATCTCTTTTTGATGCCCTGATAACTGATGATTAAGACCATGAGAGTAATTTCCTCCCCCTACCGGATCAATGCGCATGTGCCCCCCTTTTTCTAATCTTCTTGATAAACAATACCTCTTTTTAAGTCAAATTTTTTATTATTTAATTTATAATAAAAAAGAGGGGGGGTAGGATTTAGAAAACCCCAAAAAAGGGTCCCTATTTTGAACTAAAGAACCGATGGGTTTTTGCTGGTTTAGGTTGACTAGGGTTTTTACCACGAGATCGGCTACTCAAGAAAAATCGTTTGTTTTTAGTTTGGACAGTGCGAGCCCTGTAACCAAGAGGGTTTAATGCCTAAACTACGCATTATATATACTACTTGACCGGCATAGGCTAGTTCTTTTAAATAAGTTACTAATTCTTCTCTAATACTCGATTTTATCTCGTAGCTAAGAACAGGGGTTTTTATCACATTTATTGTTTTTTGATTAAAACAGTATTTAGGAAAAAACCTGGTTTTTCTAGATGGGATAAGTATCGACTTTTTCAACTCATTGAAAAATATGGACACCTTTTCGGTTAAAGAGAGCTCTCTAAGCCAGTTTAGACGGTGGGGAGCCTGCTCCCACTCAGCCTGAAATTGCGCTACGATTGCTTCTGGGGCTTGATTTGAAATTCCCATTTTGCCCCCCTAGGACACCTTACTTCTATTATATAGTAAATTTTTTTACAAATCAAAGGTGGATCGCTATCTAGTTAATTATGAATGCGTTATTTAGCCGTTCTGTTTTACATTTTGAATGCTGATGAGCATAAGAAACCGTTCTAGACTAAAAACTGGTGGGCTTTCCCTTTTAAGTAAGAGGAGATCAAAATTTTTTTCACAGGGTCAGGGTGTTTTATAGGAAGGGGCTAAACCATACGCAACAAGAGTCTGGGCAAGCGAGGGATTTTTGGAATAATGGATAGGGTTTAGATCGTAAGACATATCGCTATTGAGTAGATCTATTGTTTCCTTGGAAAAATTTTTAAAAATCACCTCCGGAATAGGTTTGCCAAGCGAAGGAAAAGGGGACTTAGAATTTTCTAAATAAAATCTCTTTAAACAATGAAGAAATGTGCTTTTCCAATCGGGTTTAGATTGTAGAACATCCTCTATCAAAAAATACTTTCTTTTTGTAAAAATCTCTCTAAACAGCGTAGATTTAATTTTAGAGTCTTCTGGTTTAAGTAATGAAAGCAAAAATCTGAGCATTTCTCTCATCTCATTTTCGGGGAAATGGGATTGTACAAGTTTTTGCAATGGGTTTTCAAAGCAGGGCTCTTTGATTCCGTCTTGGATTTGAGCCTTAGGTACCTCTAACCCTTTACCGGTCATCTGCTTGATTAGTCGGTACTCTTTTTCTGAAAATACATAAACATTCTCAATTGCACCAATCGATGGGTGTTTTTGAAGGACGATTCTTAAGAACTCCAAACGCATTTCTTGATCAAATTCCAGGTATTGAAAAGCCTCGTCATATTTCAGTATATCAAAAGTTCTCGGGTTCCATTCAAAATCGAGTAACAGCGTGCTATAAAGTTTGAGTAGAGTTTTTGAAACTACATTGTGTACATCGCCGGGGTGAAACCAACCCTTTTCTTTTATCCAGCTTAAGGATAAATCTTGACCTTTGTACGATAGGCGAAATGCAGACCAAGGTTGCTTTTGAATCCAGCTTTGAAAAACTTTATTGATGAGGCTCGGTCCAGTGAGGCACATGGTATAGCCCACTTGATAAGGCTTCGCCTCAAGAGTAGCAGTATTTTCGGGCTGCTTCCATAAATGATCCCATGTTGGCTGTTTTACGATGGAGGCAAGAAGGTTATCAATAAAATTATGCCCGCTCTTGGAAAAAATGATGTCATTATTATACACGATTGGATCACCTTGATCTTCCACAATTTTCAAGACTAGTCCTCTGTTTTCCTCTGAGGCATCCCGATTTGTGTGATTACGAAAGGGATCCTCATCCACATCGCAATATGCTGTAAGCCGATCTCGTTCAGTATCGCAGTCAAGATATACACCCCCCAGATGTTTCAAAATCACAAGACGAAGGATATCTGATGTTAATCCGTAGTTAGGCATAACTGAGGTCATGTTTTTCATGAATAAACGAAATGTGCCAACAAAATCACTTTCAGAAAAAACACTTAAAGCAGGGATAAGGTTTATTTGATTTGCTCTGCACCAACTCATAAAACTTTTTGAGGGCTGCAAATTATCGGTCCAAAGGATGGTTTGGTAACCAAAAGAGGACTGTTTTTGGGCCCATAATCCTACCCTTTGTTTAAAATGAGAGGGGAGTTCATTACCAAACCAGATAAAATGGATCAGTTTTGGGACAGGAAGTTCTTCGTGTATATCAGCAGATAACAAAAGAGTGTTAGCGGTCAGTTTTTTTTCATTTAGTAGAACAAATTTTTCTTCAAAAGGGAGTACACCGATACCTTTTGACGGCATGGGATGCTCTGAAATGCGGTCGGGAAAACTGGCAGTGGCTTTAGACATGATTTCTTTGAACATTTGCGGACTTATAGGGAGTGGTTCCGGAACCGGTTCATTTTGTTGATTTGTTTTGTGAAATATCGCGAAACGGGGAGAGGGGGAATCGGAATCTAATCTCTGGATTTTACGTGGGGGCTCAGTTGAGAATGCGTTCTGAATATAATGGTTTTCAAGTTGCCCGATTGTACTCATTAAACTCCTCAACAGTCCTATCCGACAATCATAAATAAAATCATTTAAAACATCAAGAGTTTTTAGGAGATGATCTCGGTTCGTAAGGGAATCCTAACTTACTTACAACCAATGGTTTACAAAACGACAAAAAACCTGTTTACAGTTTGTGTAAATAATTTTATGTATGGTTTTTTAGGGATTTGGGGGGAATCATGTCGAGTGGGATAGGGGGAAGCTCTGGGCATTTTGGTGCTGGGTTTAGGGGCAAAAAAGAAGATTCTGGCTCTGAAAAACCAGACCAAAGAATTCAATGGGTCGTTTTGGCCGCCCTCGGGAAACTTGAAGATATCAATAGGCATCTTAAAAAAGAGACTCCCACCCTTAAGGACAGGCTAATGGCTATAAAAGCTGCAGCAAGGGCGGGTTTCCCTCAAATAATTAAGAGCCTTCTGGTTAACTTTGAAATGCCTACAAATGAACGAATTAGAGCGATACTTGTCGCAGTTAAAAATGGGCATAGGGGTCCTGTAGAGACGCTTTTAAATGGTTTCGAAATACCTAAAGATCAACGAATTAGAGCGATACTTGTCGCAGCTGAAAATGGGCATACGGGTCCTGTAGACGTGCTTTTAAATGGTTTCGAAATGCCTGCTGTTGATTGTGGTAAAGCAGTAAGATTGGCTGCAAAAAATGGGCATGTCGAAGTGATAAAAAGGCTTTTTGAGGCAGCTGTAATTAAGGATACTGACGTAGATTATGCATTTTTGTATGCAACACAAAATGGGCACAAATCTGTTATTGAATGGCTTCTTGAAAAGCATCCTGCTATTCCTACTCCACTACGAGGCAAGTTTGTGGAAATAGCTGCAGGGAATGGGGACAAATCCATTGTCGAAATGCTCCTGGTAAATCCCGAGGCGATAAGCAAAGCTTTGCGTGGTAATGCGATTAGTAAAGCTGCAGCAAATGGTCATCTGGCTGTACTCCAGAGGCTTCTTGCTGATGATAATCAAGTTCTCCCTCAATTTCGTGGTGAAGCTATAGTAGCAGCTGCAAAAAATGGTCAGTGCGAAGTAGTACCAAGTCTTATGCGAGATTCTCACGGCAATATCATAGATATTGAAGAAGAGCATCTTTTAAAAGCCTTAGATGCTCACAAAAATGCAACACCGGGACAGATCCCTTACAATATTGGGAGGCTTGGAACGGTATTTATAGAAAACGCAAGGAATCTCTCACAAGATTTCATATTAAGATTATATGATCTTATGGACGATGAAGATGGGGTTCTAAGAATACCTATTTTCGGCCATCTGATGGCTGAGCCTTTATTCTATTTGGAAAAATACTGCGAAAAAGGCTTTCCGGAGGTGAGATTTGTGGATCCTACTATGCATGGTCAAGACGTATCTGATCAAGTTTTAGCCGATTTTATTTTATTGAATTTACAGAATAAAAAAATCATCTCAGTCGGTGAAAATGAACGATTTTTAAGTGCGAAATTGCCTGTTGCCGAAGAAACATACCAACAAGAAGGTTTATTCCGTTTTGGTCAATTACTGACTCACTTATACACGTTATTTATAGAACAAGGGATACGAATCAGGGTACCCGAAAATATTCTAAATCCGGATATCCTATCTGCCATAGGTAAAAATCCTGAAAATATGCTTGATTCTATAGATTGTACCCCTTCAATAAGGGACATATGGAAAAATACCCCAGAAGAAGAAGACAAGTCCTGGAAAGAATCTGTAATAGGGGCCATTCATTGTATGGAGCAAGGGATAGGTCCTGTGTTGAAAAAAGCAATCGAAGAGGGGGTGAATCCGACTCCGACTTGGATTTTTTTTGGTAGAGATTAGCCGGGCTCATAGCCTATTTTTTTTGATTAGCTTAGCGCTTAGCTCTCAACTCAAACTTTTACCCTTCAGTACTTATCGTAGCCGATAATCCTTAAATCAAAAGGCTTCCCAAAACAGATCCTTTTATGGGGGTATTTAGGATGTAACTCCATTTCTATCAGTGCTTAAAAAACAAAAAAACTTGTTTACAATTTATGTAAATAATTTTATGTATGGTTTTTGGGGATTGGGGGGAATCGTGTCGAGTGGGGTAGGAGAAAAGGGGAGGGGTTCAGGACCACTAGGTGGCTATAGCACCCCAGAATCTTTACGTCATGGGGTAAGTTCAAGTTCGACTGCCGACAAAACGGCAGCAGTCGCTGAATCTGTCTTAAATCCCCCTGGCTCGACTGTTCCCAATCTGAGTGGGCGGGTAACAACCTCGCAAGACTTAAGGTCAGATATAGTTTTAGCCGCTAGGCAATCAGACCTACCTTTATTCCAAAGCATCCTTAATGGCGAGCCCAAAATCAGTGCTGAAGATCTTGGGATTAAGTTATATCAAGAAGCAATAAAAGGAAATTTAGCCTATATTAATGCGATTCTTAGCAGTGGCTTTTCTTACGATAAATCATATCTTGAGATGGCAATATCTGCTGCTGTCGACACAAACAATGAAGAAGTCCTTGTTCGATTTGCACAAATTTCGACAGAAGCTCTTAGTGCTGTTCTCATAAGGGCCCAAAATATGCAAAATTTTGATAAGTTTTTGGATAAAGTCTGGAATGGAATTCGACCTTTAGTGAAGGAATTGGATGTTGAAAAAATGATGTTTCACGCTCTAGATTCAACGGGGGATACATTTAATCCCGATCTAATTTTAATACTCTCAAAATTTAGCCAAGAGGCGCTTGAATACGCACTTATAGTTACTGTGGATGTTGGACGTTTTGATTTATTTGAGAAACTTGTCGATGGAAGGTCCTTTCACGACATTTTTTTAACTTCAGATCACCGAGAAATATATAATTTTAAAGCGAACACCCAGTTAGAAAGAAGAAGATTTGTTTTTGAAGGAGCAGTCAAAAAATCTGATCTGAAAACAATCAATAAATTCATTAATGAGGCAGGCCCCCAGGTCAAAAAAAATATGAAATGTTGGGCTATTTTGTTAGGGGTACAGTTTGGGCAAAGGGATTTGATAAACACTCTTCTTCCTAAGATTCCTCAAGTTTTGTCCGAAATAAATGGTTTGGAAGATATGAAAAATGCGTTACAAAGTAATAGAAATAACCCTGAAATAATCCATTTTCTTGAACTACTAGAAAACTTAGGTCCCGATTTTTTTGGAAAAATTTTTGATGAAGCTGCCAAAAAAGGGGATCTCGAAATTGCCCAAGATCTTGGTCGGTTTATGAATATACTCTTTTGCACAAAAGAACCCTTTCATGTAATGGGTTTTTTTGAAACCGCTTTGAATAGCGCGACTGAAAACGGGCACGCTCATGTCGTGGAACTGCTTCTGTCATCAAATTATGAATGGACAAATAAGCCCATACACACTGGAAAAGCACTCAAAATCGCAGCACAGCATGGGAACTAGAGGTCGTAGATTTGTTGCTTAAAAAGCTACAGGAAATTTTACCGGAAGGTGTTCTTGCGTACCGATATGAAGCGATGCATGAAGCTGCTAGATCTAAAAATTTTGAAATACTGGGTCATTTAATGAGAGATGATCAGGGTTTCATTTTACCTTTGGATCAGAGCGAGTTAGAAATGATATATGTTTTTGCCCAGGATGTTGATTACCCACATGCTGATCTCATCGAAACATTTTTTCAAAATGTCCTTTCTTTGACACCGAGATTTAAAACATTTCTCTTAGACCAAATCACCTCAAATTTATCAAATATCACACCGCAACAACGAGAAGTCCTCCTAGGCATGTGCAACAGTATTCCTTGCAGAGGTGAATTAGTAACAGACGTTCAATCTTACAGAAAAACTGATGGAACCCTAATTGTTCCCAACTGGGAGGATTTGGCTCAATACCCATTAGAATATTTAAGAAGCGCCGTTCAAATTCGCTTTTGTCGTATTTCTTTTGGTCAGGGAAAAGTTCTGGATTTTGGCGGTGTTACGAAAGAATTTGTTACCAGATTAGTACAGAGCCTGAAAGAAAAAAATTATATTCAAGTACAGGAGGATTTTTGGGCACTTTTACCCGTTGCTGAAAATGAGGATCAAGAGAGGGCACTTGTTCTTTTTGGTCGTCTACTTGCGCTTTTAAAGGAAAGTAACGTGAACAGAAGCGATAAGATCATGATCCCTAGGATCTTAGACCCAAATGTTTTTGATTCTATAGGTAAAGAAGAGGGGGAAAAACTTACTAATATTAGCTGTCCAGATGAATTGAAGGAAGTATGGAAAAACCCTGAAAATCCCAACACTGATACTCTCGAAAAAATAAAACAAGCAATGGATTTTAAAGGGACTGATGAGGAGCTTAAAACCAAAATACAGCAATGGAAGGGGTCGGTTATCCGTGCGCTTGGACACATAAATGCTGGGTTAGATCAAGAACTGCAACAAGCTATAAAAGACGAAGGATTTTGCTTAAATCTCGGGGTGGAATTTTTTGGCAAAGAGATAACAGCTGACGCGTTGCTACAAAAACTAAACGTACTAATGCCAAATTCTTATCGAAATTCCTTTAAGAAAATGGTATCTTGGGTAAGAGAGTGGATTCGTGAAGCTTCACAGGAAGAACTAGAGAAATTTGTAATTTGTATTACCGGAAATAGATCTTTAGGAAGCTTACCTATCAATATTTCGCAAAACGAACAGGAAGGCCATCGGGGTGAAAGCGTGGAAGTGCATAGTTGCTTTAATTCTTTATGGCTTCCGCGATTAGAACAGATTGCTAAAGAAGACTTTCTCAGAGCATTCGCTATTGCTTTAGACTCTAAAGACCCTAGTAGCTACACTGTTGCCTGATCTAGATTTAAAAATCCTAAGATCTTTCAGATGAGGAGCGCGGTTTATCATAGTTTCTTTTGAAGAGGGTGCGTAGACGTACTAGGCAAGCCCTTTAAAGAAAAAAACTCGAAAGGAATTTAAACAATTCGATGACTGCCGATATCGGTTTTAGAGTTTTTGG
>JBEIFH010000025.1:0-15257 GCA_040382515.1 Chlamydiia bacterium
CACAACTGATGGAAGCATTTATCTCCCAGCAAACACCAACAGAGGTTCTGCAGGAATCGTTGGTAAGTTCGGTGTGCGATACAGCTTTTTTGAAAGTTTGGTCCTTGATTTTTTCTTCGACGCTTCTTTTCAGCCTGTCGCTACGGAATATGGGGCTGCTATCGCAAAAAAAATATCAATCTAGGTGGGTACAAAGCGGGCTTAGGAATCGAAACTTTTTTTGAGTTTCTTGAGATGTCTCAAATAAATGTATATTGTAGGACTTAAAAATTACAGTTCATTTCGATTTATCGAATATTAGGGCTAGATTTTATTGAGTTAGATCAAAAAGGTCTTCTTCATAGAAATACCTGTACCTACATTTATTTTAGGGTTTGTAGAGGTGAAATTTATTTTACAGTAAAATGGTTTAAAGGTTACCACAAGCTCATCAAGGTTTTTAGAAAAAAACTTCGTTGAGTTTAGATTGAAATGAAAAATAGGCAAAATTTTAAGGTTAAAAATAAATCTTTACCAGTCATCGACTGCTATTAGTAACCCCTTTAAGTTCGCTTTAAAGCCTATTAACAAGCAGAATAATCGGTTAGACTAACAATCTCTATTTCGCTCTGTAATAGATCAAAAGAGCTAATAGATTTAGTATTTGATAAAAAAGGAAAAGGTTTAACAGTTAAAAAGTTTTGCTTGATTGTTGTCTCTAAAAAAATTTTACTTGTATCATAAAGAAAAAAGATTTTGCTTCAATTACCCGCTGTCGGGTATTTTCAAAGAAAAGAAAAGGGCCAATCATGGTGATCCGTAACTTTTTTTTTATTGTTTTTTCGATTTCGCTCTTTGCTGACATTCGAACAATGGAGTCTTTCAAAGAGGTCGAATCCGAGCTACTTTCGCTCGAGGACGATGCACTGGTTGTATTTGATATAGACGAAGTTTTGATCACAGCCGTAGACCAGGCTCTTAAAACTCCTCATAAGGAGGTTTTTCGCGAGCTTGTATCCGAATTTTTGCAAAGGGCTACTACCGAAGAGCAAAAAAAGATGCTGGAATATCGATTGAGCCTTACCTACCTCTATCCTAATAGAGTCCTGGTAGAAAAAATGGTAGTTTCGATCATTCATGCTTTGCAGCGAAAAGGGGCTTATGTAGTGGGTATTACCCGCTGCCGAAATGGGAGGTATGGGATCATTCCTCAAGTAGAGCAGTGGCGTAAGGAGATCCTTTGGAAAAATGGGATCGACTTTAGTCAAGGCCATTTTCAAAATATGCAAGCCATTCTGGATGATATTGAGCAGCCGTGCGGCGGTTTTCCTAAATTTGAACAGGGCCTTTTATTTGGTAGGGGAGTATCAAAAGATCTACTCATAGCCAGCCTTATCCATAAATGTCAGCTCCCTGTGAAAAAAATATATATCTTCGATGACATGAGAGCTCATCTCGAATCTCTAAAACATTTAGAACAATTCGAGGTGCACCCTGTGGAGTACACGGGGGCAAAAAAATATTTTAAACCCCTTTCAAAAAGACAAGCTAAGTGGCAATTGTATAAGCTTTTGGAGAAAGGGCAGTGGTTTGATGACCAGGATATCGAGGAGATGGGGTATCTTAAAGGGCTTATTAATTATAGCATTCCCTCCTTTTTTGATTTTTTCTTTTGACCATTCCTAAGCTCTAAGCTTTCGAATCAAAAGAACACTAGGACAATCTTTTCTATTGATCCAATGCGTCCATGTAGCAACATAGAAGTGAGGGTCGAGACCTTTACAAAGCTCCTCTAAAGCCTCTATTTCTTTTTTTCCCTCTAAATGCCCCTTGTAGCAGGTGATAGAAATCCCACCCCCCCTCCTCAAAAGGTGTAAAGCTTTTTGTACACTTTCGATGGTCGATGTGGTCATGGTTGTCACCCCCTTGTCCCCGTTGGGCAGATACCCTAAATTATAAACAAAAAGGGCTACATTCGTTATCTCAGGATACCGGTCAAAGGTTGCATGGGAATCTAGTATCCAACGGATATTGAAAGATTCCGGAATCTTTTTTTTAGCCTCTCTAATGGCCTCCTCCTGGATATCAAAACCGATCAATCCCCCTTTTAGAGGGTGGAGGATTTCATATAAAGCAGCAGTATCATAACCGTTTCCTACGGTTGCATCGATTGCAAGATCCCCCTCGATCAGAATTTCTTTGAAAAATAGTTTGGTCAACCCATGTACTTGCTGTAAAGAAGACATCAGACTAGAAATACTACCTGTTTGTCATACCCAAACGCAACCGGTAACATCTAAGAAACAAGATGGTGAGAATTCGAAAAGGATTGTATGTATCCGCACAAGAGTTTTCAGTATCTGTGGGTACAGACCTGATCTGATCCATCGTCACAGGGGCTCTGGTAAGGGGGGAGCTACCTTTTTCCGCTATCCAGCGAGTGAGCGCAGCCCGATCATAAATTTCTTTTTCGACTCTTCCGCCCCCTAAGTCGATCTGCACAGGATGAACAGGTGGAAGTAAAGTGATGGGACAACACTCTTTTTGTTCTAGATCATCTCGCATTATCTCTTGGGTTTTTCTGCTGATGAGCTCCTCGATTTCAATAAGCCTGCTTTCAATAGCGGGAAACGGATAAATACCTCTAAAACTATCCAGGGAATTACGCAACGACTGTAAAGATTCCAGTTCCATCGCAGATTTTTTTAGGTCAAATCTTTGGAAAAATGCATGGAGATATTCGTCCACTACACAGAGTTGGTCAGGGTGGAGAAATGAAAGGATCTGTTTCACCTCTTCCAGCTCTTCACCGGCGATAAGATTGTAGAGTTCGTTTTCTTTTAAAAGGGGAAAAAGGGCCCGCTTTTTTTCCGTTTGCAGATGCATCGCCATACCGACTATGTAGTTTCTTAAGACCGGTCTAGCCATCCCGTAAAAGAAAAAATCAGTAGGGATCCAATGGAGATGCTCTGCCATTTGCGGTCGAAAAATAGCCGGTTTATTTTTATTTGGGAAAAATACCGAGAAGTAAAAAGTCGTCAGATAATCGTTAAAAGTCGGATTTCCGAAGGCTAGATTGAAAAGGGACTGGGTGTTTGTGTCTAAACGCCGATCTGTCGCGATAAGGGCAATTTTTGGTCCAATACAGAGATAGCATTCTCTTAACTTAACCGGGGGTAAAATAGACAAGGTAGTCAAGTTGATCTCAAAATAAAGGGAAAAAATTTGTTCGGCAGGCACAGGCAGATCCCCGAGTTGTATAAACCTGCTCCTTTCCATAGCCCATTTTGCAAATGGAGGGGATTCTAAAAAGGGTGTTTTCAAAGTCCGCTGACATTGTTGCAAAGTGTAATGCTCGCCTGATAGAAACACTAGATCTTCCAACTCCACCTTGAGAAATGGGAAATAATGGTGACAGAGGTCTGTTGGGATTATTTTATGAAACAAAAGGCTGGCCAATAAAGTGATTCCGTGGGGGGTAAGAGAGCAAAGATGATCTAAAGCGGTATTTTCTGAAGCTAACCTATGGAATAGCTTTATTGCAAAGTTGTTCAAGATGCTCTGATTTTGTGGGTAAAGCTTTTGAATGGCTCGTAAAAAATTTTTAGCCTTCAAAATAGCTACAACAAAAGGGATTTCAAGCTCGCCTATGAAGGTGGTCTGTTGTGCTGGGGTCCAGCTGTTTTCCGTTCCGCAAATAGCCTGCCGACCCCGGACTGTAGTATTAAGAAATTGAAGGATTTTGGCTAGAGAGGGTTCAAATGGATCGACATAGTAGCGCTCTACCAAATCAAGCTCGCCAAGGGTAAAAGGGTCTTTATCGTCGATTATTGTCTCAAAGAAACCGATAAGCAGAGCCTCTTTATGGGTTAAAAAAATCTCCTCGGCGATTTTTTTTCCGATTTGGGTTCTGCACAATTCTGCAATTAAAAGGAGGCCGTTTTTGATGCCGGAAGGGGTGAAGAGAAAATCCCAGCTCAATATCTTTTTCGTCTGCAAGCACGAGATTGTGCGCGTCGGATTTTCTAAAAGGGAAAAGCTTAGAATTTTTGTGAAAAGAAATGGGGGAATGAGGCGGATGCATTCCGGATTTTGATTTTGTAAAAGCTTATAAAAAAGATCGTTTTCATAAAGTGTCAAAAAAAGTTCGAGCGTTTCAGCGCTTGTATTCCTAAGGATAGTTTTAATCAAAAGGGGGTTTTCAAAATTAGACAAAAGATGAAAAAATTCTAGGGAGTTTTTGGAAGAATCCAAGGATAGAAGGCTGTTTTTCAAAAATTGCGGGTAGCTCAACACAGTAGTTTGAACCTTTTGCATCTTTTCCTGGGCCGTCAGGGGGTAGTGAAGTATTTTTTCTACTCTTGCTATCAGGTTTCCTGCCGATGAGGGACAAACGCTAGGTAGATTAGATTGAAAGATTTTCAAAATCTGATCCACCGGCTGGTCATAAAATTCTGGAACCAAAATATGGTGTGCTAAACAAGATTTTTGAGTAAGATGCATACGAAATTGGATGTTTGCAATTTATGGATTTTTTGTCGATTTTTTTTGTCAGCTTAATTTTTATTTTACTCGGAATAATATCTTTCCTTATTTTTGATAAAAAAAACGGGGCCCCGCAAATGGTAAAACCGCTTGAGGATCGGCTCAAGGAGTTGGATGAGCAAATCAGACTGATGGATAGATATCGTACTATAGAATCTACCCGTTTGAATGAGGAGCTGAAAAGGCTCCACACTTCCGACCAGATTCTCTTAAAGGAGACAAAAACGGTCTTGCAAGCGCTCAAAAAACCGGACGTGCGCGGCTTTTGGGGAGAGGTGCAGCTTAAAAAGCTGATGGAGGCTTCGGGTATGTTGCCCCATACCGATTTTTCCGAGCAGCAGTCGATCGAGACCGAAACCGGATCCTTACGCCCCGATATCATTGTGAAGCTTCCGCAAAAAAAACATGTTGTAATCGATGTCAAGACACCGATGGAAGCCTACCTTGAGGCGATGGAAACCGAAGATCCTGAAATCTATGCTGAAAAAATGACCGTGCACGTCCGCCGTATTAAAGAGCATATCGATGATCTGAAAAGGAAAAAGTATGCCAAGCTGGTAGAGGGATTTGAATTTGTCCTTTTGTATCTTCCTACGGAGGGGCTGTTTTCAGACGCTTTAAAAATCGATCCATCCCTTTTGGAATACGGCATGCGCCAGGATGTGCTGATTGTGACACCAACCTCGCTGATAGCTTTATTGAAAACAATTGCTTTGTCATGGAAGGAGGATCGGTTAAGGGAAAACCTTGAGCAAGTCCGTCTTTTAGGACAAGAGTTGCATAAGCGGATAGTCGACGCTACTACACATATACAGTCGATGTCTAAATCTTTGAACCAGACGGTTGAGGCTCACAATAAATTTATCGGCTCACTTGAAAGAAGGGTATTGGTAACAGCTAGGAAATTTGAAGAGATGGGCGCTGCGAGCGTAGGGAGCACGATTCGCACACTGGAGGAATTGGAGATCCTTGCAAAAGAACCGGTGCAAGATTCCAAATAGCGCCAGATTTTTTTTAAAAAATCAAAACAATTGACCAAAGCACTGTTTTTTGAGAACATTAACCCCCCTTAGGAGAGGTTCTTTCGATGCTTGAGACTTTGTCACCCCAAAAATATCCTAAATTACTCGCCCCGGCCGGTTCAAAAGAGGCTTTTAAAGTAGCCCTGCTCATGGGTGCGGATGAAATTTTTTTGGGCCTTAAACAATTCAACGCCAGAAAAAGGGCGGAGAATTTTTCACTCGAGGAATTAGAAGAGCTTGTCCCTTTGGCAAGCCAATATGGCTGTAAAATTCTAGTAACCGTCAATATTGTTATTCAGCAAAAAGAGCTCGATGCTTTAGTCCCATTTCTGGATAGGCTTGAAAAAATCGGAATTGGGGCAGTGATTGTTCAGGACTTAGGTGTAGCCCGGCTCATTCAAAAAAATTTCCCCAATTTAAGAATGCATGCGAGTACTCAACTGGCTATTCATAATCACCACGGTGTGGAGGAGGCAATCCGGCTAGGTTTCAAACGTGTTGTTTTGGCTCGCGAGATGACTTTGCAAGAGATCAGAAAAATCCGCTCTGTTTATAGTTCCGATGTGATTGAACTGGAGACCTTCTGCCACGGGAGTTTATGTTACAGCTATAGCGGACTCTGTTTTTTTTCCGGCGCTGAGGGGGGGAGGAGCGGTAATCGGGGAGAGTGCGCCTATACATGCCGTAAACCCTATAAGATACTGTCCGAGCCCGGTCATGGGTTTCTTTTTAGCATGAAAGACCTTGATACGGTTGAAATGCTCGACGAGTTTGTGAAAGCCGGAGTTGACAGCCTCAAGATAGAAGGGAGAAAAAAAGATGCCCAGTATGTAGCTACAACTGTCAAACGTTATAGGGAGGCGCTGGATCGGCTTCAAGGAAAAAAAGAAACTGCCGGGAAACGGTTCAAGGGGGCCGCTGCTCTTTTTGATATTCTTGATGAGGGGAGGTTTTTTAGCTACCAGAGGAGCCCAACGACACTTTTTTTTAAAAACCGGTACGAAGAGAATGTGATCGATCTCAATAGCCCTACCCACCAGGGGGTGGAGTTAGGGGAGGTAAAAAGGGTAGAAAAAAGAAAGATCTATTTCGATTCTCTTCTTTCTTTAGAAGCCCATGACGGGGTGAGGATTGAATCGAAAAATCCCCTGTATCATGCTCGCCCTCAGCATGGGGAACAGATGCTATCCAATACGATGGGATTGATGAATCGCTATGAAAACAAAGAGATATCGTTTTCGGTGGAGGAAATTTTTGTAGGTGACAAACGCCTTTTTTCCCATCCGGGAAAGCGGGAGCTAGGGCTTATGCTCCCTAAAGGCTCCTATATGCCTTCCGTCGGGGATAAAATTTTCAAGACCCGATCGAACGCCCTTAAAAGAGCAGTAGATCAATTGTTAGGGGAACCTTTAAAAAAAGTAGTATCTCGAGAAACGCTGAATCTTGAGGTGAATTGGGACGAAAAAACCGGAACGTTTCTCTTCAAGGTAAGTAAAGGGGCTAAGGAGTTGTTTCAGCTTGTAAAAGAATGCACCCTTATGCCAAGTCCTTCTGAAGAGGGGCTTAGACAATCTTTTATCGATGTGTTCCAACTTCTAGGGGAGATCAAAACCTCTTTAGAGATGAAGGTGCTACAGATTCCGCCATTTACGTTTGTTGCTAAAAGTGTACTGAAAGAATGGAAACGGGAATTGGTCGAGGCGGTGAGGGGAATCGAGTCTTTGTATCAACCTTTGCAGTTCAAAGATGTACCTAAAGATAGCGCTGGCCTCGTCGGGGAGCTAAACCATCCTCAACCGAGATGGATTATAAAGATTGATAGGGAAGAGCTGTCCCCATTTTTGGATTTAGAGGGGGAAATGCTGCCTGACGAGGTGATATTTGAACCAAAAAAAGCGTTTTTGGAGAAAAGTGGACCTGCTCTTTTAGAACACCTCGTAGAGTCTGCTAGAACCAAAAATATTCTATTGCGTGTAGCTTTGCCATTGATCTTACGTTCTTGGGATGAGCCCTATATCCGGTCTATGATACGCTATGCTTTAGACCTTGGTGTGCGTCATTTTGAATGTCCAAACATAGGTGCTTTGAGTTTCTTGAACAAGGAGGCCTGTGGTATTGCTCTCGATATTTCGGCCGATTTTGCCCTCTATGCATTGAATGCACAAGCCATCACGCAACTAAAAGAAATGGGTTTTTCGCAGGCTACGTTTTCAATAGAAGATGATAAGGAGAATATTTTTGAACTCCTCAATCAAGGGGTCCAACCTTTTATGAAGATGATCCTCTACAAAGACATCCCCCTTTTCATCGCCGAAAGCTGCTCTTTGACCGCTTTACATGGCGGTTGCCCCACTTCAAAGGTGTGTGGGTACAGGACACTAGAAATTGAGGGTGAGGATAAGGAGAGATACGAAGTGCATCATGAGCTCTGTAAATCGGTTGTTTTATCCAAAAAGCCCTTCTCGCTTGTCCCCCATTTAAATCAGCTGCTGAAACGGGGGGTGAAAGCCTTTCAATTCGATTTCTTAACGAAACGGTATTCTTTTGCCGAGGCGTTTGAAATCTTTAAAAATGGGAAAAAAGGTATTTCGGTGAATGAGTGTACTGATTCGAATTTTATGAAAAAACTTCTCTAAATTTAGATTAACGTGACTTGAACAGTAGCTCCAATTGTTTCTAAAAATGACTGCACCTCTTTTAGGTCCGCATGGTCCTTGCCGTAAAGGAGGATTTTTTTCCTAAAAAAAGTCGTTTTTGAACTCGATACGGCAACTATGTGGTCCCCCAGGCTGTTGACCCCCTTTCTTTTCCTAATCAGGATGTTCCGTTTGGTCATATTTTGTGTCGGTCTTAACGAAAAAAGAAATTTACACCCTCCGGTTGTGCCGGAGGCATAAATCTTGAGCCAACTTAAGGTTTTTTCTTTTTCATCAACGGCGAAGAGGGGATTGGGCGACGCTTTCTCAAGTTGGATTTTGCAGGCATTCACAAAGCCCTCTCCGATCCTTTTTTTAAGATCTGTCAAAAGTGCATCCCGTTTCATTTTTTCAACTTCAGGAGCGTACAGGGGAGATACCCCCTTTTTTAGAGTGTGGATTTTCTCTAGAAGCTCTTTTCGTTTCAGTTCTAGAGTGAGTATTTGTCGATCAAGGGCGTACAGTTCTTCTCTGATTCTATCTAGTGACATGCGGTATACAAAAAAAGGCCGGTTCTAGGAACCGACCTTCGAAATTCATTCTTTAGGTGTTAATAGAGGGTTTCTATTCTACACTAAGGACAAAATAAGCGGGAAATGCAAAATGGTTATTCGACCTTGCAGTGACATGAAATGTCACAGGCTTTCCAATAAAAGGCTTTAAATCAACGAGCGTCGAGTAGGCATAACCTACAGGGCAATCGCGATCCCGAATGATGAAATCACCCGGTTTGTTACGGACCGGATCTACGTAGGATTCTAAAACACCCGATACCTTGAAAGAGCGGGTTTTTTGATCATGGTAATAATCTTCAATCGTTTTATTTCTATGGCTCATAGCCCAGGAAAGAAAAAGATTCTCCTCGATAGGTTCCCAGCTCGGATTAGCTATAGGTGGGAGTGCTGCAGTCGCCTCTTTTTTCTGGTGTTGGGTCACTTCAGCTGCAGTTGTCGCAATCGAAGTTTCGCTTCTTGGACGCTGCTTGCTTACGGAGATCTCCTCCGACCCTTTTTGTTCCTTTCTTGCAATCTCTTTGGAGATTTGGTTAGCTTTCGTCTCTAGGTAGGCGAGCTTTTTTTGCAGATAAAGGTCTTGCATCTCTACAAGTTTTGATTTGGCTTTCTCTACGGCTTCAGGAAATTCTTTAAAATCGTGTGAAACTAGGTGGTAGTTTTGCGCAATCTTGTCAAAGTCGATCTCATGAAACGGTTTCACCATCTCAGCGAGCGTGAAAGCCTCGGTTTTTTCCAAATGTTTGGTAAGCTCGATTTTTTTTCTGTCTCGTACAGCTTTGAGTTCAGGACCCCCTGCGTAATCGACATACTCCTTAGCAACATAAAAGCGCGTTTTGTTCGGTACGGAAATCTCAAGCCATTTTGGCTGTTTTTCACAGATTTTTCCCTCAACTTTATCACCTGCGCTCAAATGACCGACGATAGGGGAATCCAGATCCGGCATCAGTCTTACGTTCACACGATTCCCTTCAATCACTCCGTCAAGCACAAGACTTCTAAAGATATAAGCATGCATCTCTTGCAGAGGCTCGACTGCATAAAAATCGTTCTTCTCTGCCGTCACAACAAGAAGATCCCCTTTTACAAGTTCTTTGATGATGGGGCTATCCAGCTCTGAAGAGAGGCGTAGGCGAACGTTATTTCCTACAACTTTTCCTGTGAATGGTTTGAAATGGGAAACTTTCTCAATTTGTTCAGCTGGCTTCACCGATTTCGTTTGAGAAGGTTTTTGTACTGTAGAGGAAACGGACGCATCTTTTACGGTCCCTTTTTTTGGATTCGCGTCCTCAGCGATTAGCAGGGTAGAGACGGTGAGTAAACCCAAGCAGGACAAAACGCTTCGCATACCTTAAACTCCTTGAATAACAACATTCTATGAGTTTTTCAGTATTTCTCTCTAGCGTTTTTTCGTTATAACAAAACCAAAAGAGATTTTCTTGACCAATCTTGAAAAAAAAACGAGACAATTTTCACCCTCTCGCTGTTTGTTGAGATTCTTTAATCATTTAAAAAAAAGACAGCTTATGAGCTGCTGAGAATGTTTTTAGGGAAAAATTTAGAAGTTATTTTAAGTGAAAAAGGGAATTGCAGGCAAACGATTTTTCGTTGAAGAGTTGGCGAAGGCAGGTTATTTTTAATTAGGTTTTCAGGGCTGCAATGATGTGTTGGCAACGATTGGATCCGCAGGAGCATCCCAGGGGTTCGCCAAGGTAGACCTGATACAATACTCCAGGCTCATCTCTGCTTGTTACCTTAAACATGTGGGGCCCTACTTCCTCAACCATCCATTCGGGATCTATACCACCCCTTAACAGATCCTTGGGAAGATTTTTCGGTATGTGGGGCTTTTTTTCCTCTACCCTTTCGTTTTTTAAAGCCCTGGCTATTTGGCAAAAAAAACAGTTGCAAAGCTCTACAGGTTCCACCTCTTTGACCATATCTCCACCGATCGCTTTGGCGATCAGGGTGATCTTATCGAGAATCTCTTTGGGTAGTGGAGGGGAATTGGAGAACTGGGGATTGTGCCCCTGAAATAAAGATCCCGGATCGTTGGCATCCAAGTGAAACGAGATCGGGGCGCCGAAAGAGGTCGCCACGTTTGCATCCATAGGGGGGGGTTGAAAAAGATTGGAGAAAAAGGGGATCTCTTTAACGTTTTTAAAACGCTCTTCTTCGTCTGCCGATTCCTCTAGATGCTGGACGTGCATCTTGAAAATCAGGTCGATCTGATCCTGGGTGAGGTTGGGAACCTGGGCCCGTGTACCGGATAAAAGATAGACAAAAAGGAGGTCTTGCCCCTCGATATGTTCGACTCCCAAAGAGGCTATTTCACTCCATTTACAGGAGATGTGAGGAGGGATGTGAAGCACTCTTTGGTTGATCTTCATTAAAATTCTTAGGTTACCTTTAAAAGACTATACTCAATTCACCATCCCCTTGTCAAACCCGTTTTTTTCTCTTGATTTTAGGAGGTAAAAGGGGCCATAAGGCAAAGAAACAATTCACGGAGTTTGAATGGGTCACGGGCGTAAAACGTTTCTTTTGGATTCAACGGTCCTTTTGTATGATGTCGATGTTATCCAACACTTTAAGCGCTCAAATGTTGTGATCCCAAGCTTTGTGATTGATGACCTGGATAAGCATGTGGGGCAGAAGACCGACTACGGTATTATAGCCCGCGATCAGCTGCAGTTTTTAAGCGAGCTCTCAAAGACGGGGGATATCAATCATGGGGTGATCATAGACGGCGAGATCCTCGTCCGGATTGATACCTTGATCGGATCCATAGACAAAAAAAGGCTACCCCATTTAGCCGATCTCCCTCAAAATCGTATTGTTCATCTAGCATATGCTCTCAAGGGGGAGCTGGACAACCTTGTTGTAGTTTCCAGATCGGTTGCAACGCGCCTTTCCCTTGAGGTACTCGGAATCGAGGCTAATGACTTCCAGCCCCCGCGTAAAGATATCGATCCGGTGTCAAGAATGCGCACAATTCATGTCGAAAAATCGGTGATTGATCACTCCTATATAGACGGTTTTGTCCACATGCCGGAAGAATCCTTTTTAAATAATGAATATGTTTTACTTTTAGCTAAAGAGGGATCGCAACTTCTTTGCCGTTTTCACCCAAGAGAAAAAAAACTTTTTCCGATCCGCAGAAAGGGGACAAAAGTTGCCAGGGGGATCTTAGCAAAAAATATCGAACAGGAAATCGCTCTGGATATGCTTCTAGCTGAGGATATCCCTCTAGTTTCGTTGATTGGAAGAGCCGGTACCGGAAAGACTTTACTAGCCATGGCGGCAGCCTTTGAGATGGTATTTGATAAGGGGATTTATAAACATCTGATCGTTACCCGTCCTGTCCACTCATTAGGCCCCGATATCGGCCATTTGCCCGGAACTGCTCAAGATAAATTGAAACCCCTCTTCGGAGCCTACTTTGATAATATCGAGACAATCAAGGAGGCGCGCAATGAGGATGTCGGAGATGTGGCCGAGTGGGTGAGCTGCCAGCCAAAAATCAAAATGGAGGCGATCGCCCATATGCGTGGCCGCTCCTTTCAAAGATCCATTTTGATCATCGACGAGTGTCAGAACTGCTCGCCCCATGAAATCAAGACCCTTATCTCAAGATCGGGGATCGGGACAAAGGTTATTTTGATTGGAGACATTGAGCAAATCGATGCAAAAAACCTGAACCGCTATTCGAATGGTCTTTCCGAGGTGACCTCCCATTTTGCCAATAGCCCGATAGCTGCCTACTCCTACCTGCAGGCGGTGGAGAGATCGGCTTTGGCGCTAGAGGCATCAAGAATGTAGTGAGAAAAATAGATCTCTTTCGAGAGGAGAATATGCACGCTCCATCCTGCCCGGTTGGGGAGTGGTAGGTTTTTTTGAAAGACCCATGAGAAGAATGTTTGTAAACATAAAGATCTTAAAAATTCCTCCCCCGAAGCTCGCAGTGTTTTTTGCTTTTTTGTTTTTTAGGAGCTCTTCTTGTGCTGCAGAGGAATTGGAACATTCTGCATATTGATCAAGCTTTTCAAGCGACTGTTCATCAAAAGTAAAAAATGGGGCAAAAGCGTACGGGTTCTCGTGGACTTTGGCAATAGATAGGATCTCATCACTAGTAAATAGTTTTGTAGAGCCGGGATTTTTATGGAAAAAACTGTGTCCGACCAACGGGTATTTTTTTGCAAATTCTATAAATGTCTCTTTCGATGGGAAAAAATGGAGGGACAGTTGCCGAAATTTAAGAATTTTTTGTTGGATCAATCGTTCTAACAAAATCGGGTTTTTTTGAAAAAATGGGGCGAAAGTTTCCAGTTCGAAACCATAGAGTCGCCGCATCTCATCGCTCACTTTTTCTTTCATCGGGGATGAGGGTCCACTCAGTATGTCCAAAACAGCTTTGGGAAATTTAAAAACGTTTAGAGTTTCTGTTTCGAATATTTTTTCATTGAGAAGGGGGAGCTTTTTGATGTCTTTAAGGTCAAAACCCACCTCATTTTTCAATTGTGAAAGATTCTGCATGCAAATCACAAAATTGAGATCTTTTTTAAGTCTCATAGGTGCGCTTTCAAAATTTTCTTTCATATTGAGGGCGGGATTATAGGAAAATGCAAACGTAGAGTAGAGAGCTTCTACTAATAGATCCTCTTTTGAAAGATTTTTAGGGGGCTGGCCGTTGGTTAAAAAATGGGATTGGAAATTTCTTATTGGTGGTTGGAAGTCGACCCTATTGTGTAGCTTTGAGTTATGGAAAAACCTCTGTTGAGGGGCAGGTCTATATAATGAAAGGAGTGCCAATTTCGATTCAAAAAAAGTTTTAACATAAGAGCTGTTCCCCCTGAGGGAACTAGAGCGAAAAAGGGTACCTACTTGAGAAATCATTGAAAGCATCCCGTGTACTTTTAAGGTTAAATTATAATAAATTTTATAAATTTAATCAAATAAAGACTTGGGAATTTAGGGTTTTTTTTAAGGGGGGTTTTTTTACCTGAGACTAAGGAGTTTATGAATAATATATTAAAAAATTTACTTTAAAAATAGGGCTGAGGGTGCAGGCAAGGGGGATATATTTCATTTTTCTCCTAAAAAGGATGTCTTTAAAGGGGCTGTTTAGCTTATAGTAGATCCCTATTATGGAGATTCGATGGGCTTTACTAGATTAAACTTGCATAAAAAAATTCTTGATAAATTGGAGAAGCTAGGTTTTTCTAGTCCTACCCCGATTCAAAATGAGGCGATCCCTCACATACTGGAGGGGAAAGATATCTTGGCTTGTGCTGATACCGGTACCGGTAAAACAGCCGCGTTTCTTTTGCCTACAATCCATATGCTCCTAGAAAAAAGCGAGGACACCACAGGACCTAAAGTTCTCATTTTGTCTCCTACAAGGGAACTCGCCGCCCAGATTGAAAAAGAGGTCATTCGGTTCTCCAGCGGTATGAACCATATCCGATCGGTTGTCGTTTTCGGTGGAGCCGGGTGGACCGAACAGGTAAAAAAAGTTTCCAAACCCCATGATATTCTCGTAGCAACTCCGGGTCGTTTGATCGATCTAATGGAGAAAAAAAAGGTGGATCTCAGCCAAATCCAGGTTCTTGTCATAGATGAAGCCGACAGAATGTTGGATATGGGATTTATTGAGCCGGTAAATTTGATTGCTTCTAATACCCATCCTGACCGACAGACCCTCCTTTTCTCAGCCACATTAAAGGGGCCGGTATTGAATCTTTGCAAAAATTTGACCATAAATCCGGTCAGAGTGGAGATCGAGAAGGAGAAAAAAGAGGTAGAGAACATCAAGGAGCATTTCTACTTCACAAACGACATTGCTCATAAGCATCGTGTTCTTTCAGAAATCTTGCAAAAAGAGAATGTAAACCAGGCCATCATATTTGCTGCCACAAAAAGGTCTACTGAAGAGTTGTCTGAAAAACTGAATGAAGAGGGGTTTGAGGCCTCAGCTCTCCATGGGGATATGAAGCAACGTCAAAGAGACCGCACCTTAAAATACTTAAGAAATGGGGAAATCCGTATCTTGGTGGCCACCGATGTCGCAGCTAGAGGTATTGATGTCTCAACCATTACCCATGTAATCAACTTTGACCTGCCGAAACAGGTGGAGGACTATGTCCATCGCATAGGACGTACCGGCCGTGCAGGAGCTGAGGGAGAGGCGCACTCTTTTGCATCAAAAAGGGATAGGGCTATAGTTACTGATATTGAAAAGATCATGAATAAAACTTATGACATCTTTTTAGGTGATAAAAATCCGACTAGGGAGAAGAAGGGGAAAAATTTTTCCGAAGGACGCGATAGACCGAAGTTTTCAAGAGAAAGAAAGTCCGAGTTTGGCGATCGTGAGAGAAGACCTTTTGGCGACAGAAAGTCCGAGTTTGGCGACCGTGAAAGAAGACCTTTTGGCGACAGAAAGTCCGAGTTTGGCGACCGTGAAAGAAGACCTTTTGGCGACAGGAAGTCCGAGTTTGGCG
>JBEIFH010000026.1:0-15101 GCA_040382515.1 Chlamydiia bacterium
TCCTCATCGGTGCTATTAAAACTGATCGCAAACAGGGCCAACTTTAAGAAGGGGTAAAAGGGGGATCCGCCCCTTTTTTCCAATTCCTCTAGAAACACTCTTTTGTTCTGTCCTTCCAAAGCTTCGATGAATTTTCCAAGAACAATCTCTGCAATAAAGGTTTTTTTCTCCTCGGCATCCAAAGAATCAAATTCATCCAAGAGTGCTACAGGATTTAAATCGCTCTGCTCCAGGCGAAAATGCTTCGCAAGGAGGATATTGGTGATCTCAGAGCAAGGAATGTGCAACCCCCGTTTACGGTGGGCTCTAACCCAATCCGAAATAGCAAAAGCTCTTTGTAAGGGCTGGTTAGGATACACAAGAGAAGTATAGCTTTTATCAGCATCGGGCGCACTGCAATGGGTGTTCAAGAAATGCATTAAGTAATCGTTATGCCTTGAGTAAAACTGCCGTCGTTCACCAAGCTTCAGCTGATGCATCACCAGCTCGTAGGCTAAACATTCTGTAGAATCCCCATTGTAGAAGGGTACTATTTCGTTTAAAATTTTTGCATTTTCACGGCAGAGCTCGGGTAGACTATCCTTTAAAATCGGCAGCACTTCAGTAAGGGCTTCACTACCAAAAATGGCCGCATCAATCAACAAATCACTAGGGCTGGATTTTTCTAGTATCTCTCGGAGCGGAGAGTTCCCTATCTTTTTGAGCAGCTCTGTTCTAAGCGGAAAAAGACCGGGCTGTTTTTCTAGAATGTACTTTCTTTGACTAAAACCCAGCCTGTAAAATAAAGATTTTTCATATACACCCGATCTTTCAAAGGCTTTGGATCCTATGAGAGCCAATCGGAAAGCCTGGGCGCTCATCACAACATCCCCGTCTTTAAATGGGATGTGCTCTACCCTATCGATGAAAGAACTTACATATGGATCAGGCCGGGACTCTTTTTCCCGGTTTTCAAACCCCATCCCTAAATCGGGAGCCGGAAGATAATCCTGTACGATGCGAAAAAACCCCCTATAGAGCGGCATCTCCTTTCCATTTTTGAAAAACTTTTTGGCAAACCTGTCCACAAGGGCAGGTATTTGTCGAATGTCTAGCGGATTGTCAAAATCAACGTCATCTCCATCAAATTCGATCCAAGAAGCCCACGTCTCAACAGCCCGATCAATAGTCATACGAAATCTTTTGTTAGAAATTTGCCCAAAAGGGATTTTTTGCTTTTTTCGGATCCTTAACCTTTAAAAAAAGGTTTGCCAAAGGAGATCTATTTTCCCACCTTGGCATGGCGGATATTTTACAGGGGCCACCCTTTTTAAGAAATACAATAAAAAATTCTACAAAAGAGGTGTCCGATTCTTGAAAACCTATTTTTTTGACTCCCACGTTTATCCCTCTCTCGCTTAGTATTAAAGACTCAAAGGGCAAATTCCAAAAAAAGGCTTTAGATGACTTCGATTGAAAAAAAGCTCCACTTGGGCATTTATGGCTTGATAGTAGAAAACAAAACGATTCTTGTGATCCGTAAATCCCGCGGCCCCTATAAGGGTATGTTTGACCTCCCCGGGGGTAGACCCATCCACGGTGAGGATCTATTAACGGCTTTGACAAGAGAGATTGAGGAGGAGACCGGCATAAAAGCCAAAAGCTTCTCCTTTTTCGGCAATTTTTCCCACCTCGTTCCCTACAGGGATGACGGAGGTCGCCTGATGGAATTGTACCACGTTGCGCTGGTCTACCAAATCGAAACTATGGATGTAGAAAACCTCAACCACGCAATCAGTGCCGAGGATGTAGAGGGCAGTTTATGGATCGATATTCACAAATTAAAGAAGGCCGCCTGTTCACTCCCTTTGATAAGTGTTCTAGAAAGCCTCGGTGCCACCGAGCATTAGTCCCCCTCCTTTTGAGCGTCCGGCAAAAAGCTCTTTTTTAAAAGGGGTGTCTCTTATCCAAAATAAAACCCCACCTAGGTGGGGTTTTTCGGCTCTTGTGGTAAAAGCCTTACGAAGGGCTGATTTAAAAATTTTTTTAAAAAACGTATGCAGTCGCACGATTTGGACAATCTACTTCTTTATTTATGAACAAAGTTGCTGCGATGCTTAAAAATAGATTGCTTACTTTATAAGGGGTACCTAGACAACGCCCGGCCGCTTGAGTAAAAACCTTATAGACTGCTCCCCAAAGCACGCAGTTGACAAGAGCGGCAATCAATTCGTTTTCAGGAAAAGTATTTTTTAATACGGAACGCATCAGGGCGTCGATTAGGGTCATCGACGCTGCAATTCCTGCCCCAGCCAAAGCCATATTCCTGGGAGCCCCTAATGAAATTTTTATAGCTGCCGTCACTAGAGCCCCTTGCATGGCTTTTTGAGGTATTTTGTTTGGAAGTTCTTGTATAAACGCATTTAAAGAATTAAATTGTACTGACATATTAAAATGACTCCTATTAACTGAAGTATTTTACAAAAACATTTGATTAATTCCAACGGAAACAATAGGGTGCTACTCCTTATCAATCTCCAAAAAATTAAATTTTTTTTTGAACTCCGGATCAACCGCACCTCGTACTCATGAGATGTAGGTAAATCGGGCCGGTCGTAGACGATTCTTTTTTAAAAGGGATGCTGTGCAAGAGGGGCGTAGCACAAAAGGCGCTCGAGTGTTGCACCAAGTAGGTTAGATCTATTGGGGCCTAGATGGCTCGGCGAGGGCGCCTTTGGATCTCAAAAGAAGGGGTTAGTTTGCAGGCCCCTTTTTTCCTATGCAGCTAAATAAATGAGCTATCCTGGGGGTTGTTGTTTCAACAATGGATGCAAAAAGGGGTACCAGGCTTAAGGTGATCGGGTTATTTGTATTTTTTCCAATATATAAAACTACGCTGGTATAGGAAATGACACTTATGATTTTCACTATTCGATTCGGATTTAAAGGATGTTCTGTCGATGGATCCTGAACTTTAGTCTTTAGTAAAGATGTGTAATTTGTAAGAATCTTTTTTTCGAGCCCTTGGTCGTCAATTAAAGTACATAGATAGAATGAGGCAATAAAAGAGCGACTAAAAAAACTGTTGCTCACACTGTATGCTTTGTAAGCCAAAGCAGTTGTCGCAGTTAAAACCAACAGCTGTTCTTTTAAATTTTTTACAGGGTTTTCCTCGCAACTTCCATGCAGCTTTATTTGAAGACTTTTTATCTCGGGAGAAAATCCCGATACCATACCAAAAAGTAACCCTGAAAGTGAAGCTAGTGCGTCCCCTGGGGTGGAGACGGAACGAAAAAAGGCTCTTAATAGAAAGCACCCGTTTGCATACTGAACTCCATTTTGGAAAGCAGACAGACTCATAATTACACCTTTATTTTTTAGATTATGTAAATATTACGTAAAAAAAGAAAAAAAGGTAGAAAAGTTTTAAAACAAAAACGGTATGCAAACGTTTTTAACATTTGTTTCGCACCCATCCCAAAATCGTCCCCTACATTTTTAAAGTCGCTAAACCTCTTTTCATTGGGGGGGAGCAAGATTTGTTCTCCCCTTAAAAATCAGGATCGACTATAGAGAAAAAGATGTTTCGAAAAAAAAATAGCTCAAATGATATTTGGTTACGCTTTTTTGCCGTTCTCATGATTGTTTCTACTCTTATCCTTTTTTACCTCTCTTTTGAAATGTTAAAAAGGGATTACTTGTTCAAAACGGGAGTTCCAAAAAAAGAGACCTCCCCAAATAAATAAATCCTTCTTGGATACAACGCTTTTTTCAATATAATTTATTTTTATAACATATAAAGAAAAATTCACAAATAAATTGCGTCTACTGCTACAGTTTTTATCGTCATTGAAGGTAGGGTAAAATCTCTTTCGTGCAATAAATAAATATAAAAGGAAATATTATGGGTGCACCTTCATCAGTAACAGGCCACATGATACAGCTTTCAAATGAGGCTTTTAGCTCTTCATTTGAAGGTTTCATGTCGGGAATAGGACAGTATCTTGTGTTCAGCAAAACATTTGATCAAGATAGAATCATCAACATTACAGCTCAGGCCCTCTTTGCAGGGGGATTGCTATTGAATCTTTATCGGCAAATAAAAACGGATGGAATCATAAAAGGATCCGCTCGTTCACTAAAGAGCTATTTTATTCAGCAAATTGGATTTTCTTCACTTAAATTGGGTGTAAGCCAGTCACGAAAGATCAACTTATTAGGTAGCAGCAGCCGAATGGTCCAAATTTTCGTCGGTTTGCTTGTTTTTGGAAGAAATGGAATAGCCGACTTTCTACATTCAAGAATAATCCGACCGAAACCTAACCAACAAGAAGAATAATTTAAGTAAAGCCCCCAACAGGGGGCTTTTAAGTTGCTAGAAATGAAAAATCAACCCCCTCTTATTGCCCAAGAAAAAACCTTATCGACCCTTTCTCCCTGATTTTCAATAGTTTGCACCCGTTTCAATCTTACCTTACCCTTTCTAGATGCACTTCTGATAGCTCGCGGAGTACCCTTTTTTTAAGCGCTTGATAAATCCCGTTTTTTTAATTTTTTACCTTTTTTTAAATAAATTACTTGAAAAATTAATTTATAAAATGTAAAATGAATAACGAGGGGTATTGTCCTCCAAGTAACATGAGGTAAAAAATGCACACAGCAACTATTGCTAACGAATCTCCAATTGATTGGATCAAAAAAGAATTAGAAAAAGTTGAAGCTACCGTTAAAGCCGATGTAGAAAAGGCTGTACAAACAGTCCGTTCCGATATCGCGGATTACATCGACAAAAACGCCCAGTCTTTAGCTGATAAAGCCAAATCTCTTATAGAAGAAGCAGGTTCGAGTGTAGAGGCCGAAATTAGTAAAATTTCCGACATGGTGCGACAAGACGTAGACACAGCGGTGACAACCGTGGTTGCTGACGTATGTAACTTCCTAGGTATAGATCCCGACACTGCTAAAAAAGTGGAAACTGAAATCCAAGCCAAGATCGATAACGCCATGACCGGCGCTACGACCAAGATCGAAGCTGCATTGAAAAAGTTTGTGGATGGGGAAGGTCAAAAAGCAGACACATCTATCGCAACTATTTTGCATGACCTTGCAAAGAAAATCCGCGGTTAATTTTTTACCAAAAAACCCTCCTGATCAGGAGGGTTTTTACTTTTCTTTTTGTTTTGAAAAACAAATCGGTTCTTAATTGACAAGAGCTATGATACCGTATTTGAAAGCGGCTGCCCCTAAAACAGCACCAAAAAGGGGACCTAAAAAAGGGATCCACGCATAGTGCCATTCTGATGCGGGCTTATCGGGATATGAGATCAATTGATGCAATAACCTAGGGCAAAAATCTCTCACCGGGTTAATCGCGTAGCCGGTCGTCCCCCCAAGGGACAAACCTATGGAAAATACAACCAATCCTATCATCAACGGCCGCAAGCCAACCGCCAATTGGTTCATCGGATCGATGATCGAAAGCACGGAAATCACGAGAACAAACGTCCCGAGCGCCTCTGTTAAAAAATTGACCCCTTTAGAGGGATGAACGGGGCTTGTGCAAAAAGACATCAATTTCAACTTGGGATCTTTCAATCTCGTAAAATAGTGGTTTTTATAGACTGAAAACACAAAAAAAGCCCCCAAAAAAGCCCCGAGAAATTCCCCAGCAAGATAAGAAGGGACAGACTCCGGGGTTATTTTTCCCAAAAGCATAAACGCCAAGGTTATTGCCGGATTCATGTGGGCCCCACTTATAGAACCTATCAAATAGATACCCAGCATCACCGCAAGCCCCCAACCGGCCGTGATGACAATCCACCCCCCATTCTCCCCTTTAGTACCCGGTAAAATAGCATTTGCAGTGACTCCATTCCCCAAAAGAATTAAAAGGAACGTGCCAAAAACTTCGGCTAAAAATATGGACATGCCCTATCCTAAAAATTTGTTTGACAATTCCGGAAATTTAAACGATCTCTAATAAAATGGCTAATATGAAAAAAATGATCCTTGCACTCGATCAGGGGACAACTAGCTCGCGGTCTATTCTTTTTGATTTGGAAGGAAACGTCATTGCATCTGCACAAAAAAGTTTTCAGCAATTTTTTCCTAATCCGGGGCTCGTCGAACAGGACCCTCTTGAAATCTGGACCTCTCAATATGCCACTATGATGGAGGCTATAGCAAAAGCCAGGATCCGCCCTGACCAAATTGTAGCAATCGGGATCACCAACCAGAGGGAAACCACCATTGTTTGGGACAAAAAAACGGGGATACCCATTTATCCTGCGATTGTATGGCAAGATCGACGCACCGTAGGGTTGTGCGAAAAGCTGATTGCCGAGAATCGCTCAGAGTGGATACAGAAAACCACCGGTTTACAAATCGACCCCTACTTTAGCGCCACGAAGATCAGTTGGATTTTAGACAACGTCCCCGGCGCGAGGGAGAGGGCGCTCAAAGGAGAACTGGCATTTGGGACTGTGGATACGTGGCTGATTTACCAGCTGACCGGAAAAAAAGTGCATGCGACCGACCCCTCTAACGCAAGCAGGACGATGCTGTTTGATTTGAAAAAAAATGCGTTTTCAAAAGAGCTTCTCGATCTATTTTCCATCCCCGAATCGCTACTCCCCCAAGTCCGCCCCTCGGCCTCCTCTTTTGGAACTGTTTGTCCCCAAATTTTTCCCCACCCGGTACCTATCACAGGGGTCATAGGAGATCAGCAGGCAGCTCTCTTTGGTCAAGGTTGCTTTTCCAAAGGGATGGGTAAAATCACCTACGGAACGGGCTGCTTCATTCTGATGAATTTAGGGCATAAAGTCGAATATTCCAAGCACAAGATGCTCACGACGGTAGCCTGGCAGATCGGTGATGCCGTCACCTACGCTTTGGAAGGGAGCGTGTTTATTGGTGGAGCTGCCGTGCAATGGATTCGGGACGGGTTGGGAATCATAAAAAATTTCTCCGAGATCGAAGAGCTTGCCTCTAAGGTGCTCTCCACAGACGGAGTTCTGTTCATTCCTGCTCTTACGGGGCTGGGAGCCCCCCACTGGGATCCCAAGGCCAAAGGGGCAATTTTCGGAATCACAAGGGGGACAAAAGCGGCCCATCTTGCTTTAGCCACACTGCAAGGGATCGCTTTTTTGGTGTACGACGTGATTGATGCAATGCAAAAAGACGCCGAAATTCCGATAAAAACGATGCGTGTTGATGGAGGGGTCTCTAAAAGCGATCTGATTTTACAATTTCAAACCGACCTTTTACAAATAGAGATCGAGCGCCCCCCCTACCCCGAAATGACCGCTTTAGGTGCCTCTTTTATGGCCGGGCTCGGAGTCGGAGTCTACAAATCAATTAAAGACATTGAAGGGCTCTACAGCGTCGAAAAAACTTTCCAACCCAATAGATCACTTAAACTGCAGGATCTAAAGGATCGTTTTCATAAAGCGATCGATTTGATTCGAGCTCTGGAGAAAAACGATGGATCGTGAAGCCATGCTGAAAAAGGGGGTCGAAACTCCCCTATTTGACATCATCATCATTGGTGGAGGAGCCTCCGGTTTAGGGAGCGCCGTCGATGCCGCCTCCAGAGGTCTTAAAGTTTTGCTTGTGGAACAGTTCGATTTCGGGAAAGGGACCTCTTCAAAATCTACAAAATTGATCCACGGAGGCCTGCGCTATCTGCAGCAAGGCAACGTCAAACTTGTTAGGGAAGCCTTAAAAGAGCGGGGTCTATTGACAAAAAACGCGCCCCATCTTGTCTCTGAAAGGAGATTTTTAATCCCCGTTTACCACTGGTATGAGTTCCCTTTTTATGGAGCCGGGCTGAAAATCTACGACTTTTTATCCTGTTCCTATAGCTTACGAGCCACCACATTTTTATCAAAAAAAGAGACTATTGAGGTCGCACCGCAAATTCGGCAAAACGGGCTTAAAGGGGGGCTTGTATACTCCGACGGACAATTTGACGATGCAAGGCTTCTGATCTCTTTGGCACATACGGCTACAGACTTGAAAGCGGTGTGTTTGAATTACATGAAAGTAAAAGAGCTTATCAAGGAGGAGGGGATCGTCAAAGGGGTTGTCGTCGAGGACTTCTTCACAAAAAAAACATTCCGATTCCGCTCAAAAGTCGTCTTAAACGCCACCGGGGTTTTTGCAGATGCCGTTCGCCACCAGGACAACCCAGAAGCGCATTCGATGATGGCGCCCAGTCAAGGGATCCACCTAGTCTTGTCCCGTAAATTTTTAAGCCTGGATACGGCGATTCTTATCCCGCGTACTGCAGACGGCCGAGTCCTGTTTGTCGTCCCTTGGCTTGATAAAGTTCTTCTTGGAACAACAGACACTTTTAAAGATAAAATCGAACTGGAACCAAAATACCAGGAGGAGGAGATCGAATTTCTCCTTAGTGAAGCTGCAAAATACCTAGAAATTCCCCCTACGCGAAAAGATATTCTGAGTATTTATGCGGGCCTCAGACCCCTGATCCGTGATAAAAACAAACCGACAAAAGCGATCTCGAGGGAGCACCTGATTGAAATCTCTACAGGAGGGCTAATCACCCTTGTCGGTGGGAAATGGACAACATTTAGAAAAATGGGTGAAGACGCAATAGAGGCTTGTGGTAAATTTTTAAAAGCAAAATGGAAGCGCTCAAGAACTGAGAAACTAAAACTCCATGGCTATATGGATGTAGTCGATCGAGATGACCCGCTCCTCCCCTACGGTTCAGACAAGGAGATCATCCAAAAAATCGCTAAAGAAAAAAGCTCTTATGCAAAAAAAATCCACCCTAAACTTCCTTACATTATGGCTGAGGTGATTTTTGCTCTACGGCACGAAATGGCTTTTCGCCTGGAGGACGTCTTTTGCCGTCGCACGCGAGCCCTCTTTCTAGATTCAAAAAGCACCCTTGAGGCAGCCCCCGAAGTGGCTAAAGTCTTAGCGGCTGAGCTCGGCTTCGACGAGGATTGGATCCAAAAAGAATTGGAAGCGTTTCATGAAGTTGCCAAAAACTTTACCCCATGAAAACAAATATAATTAGAATTTTTTTTTAATCCGAGATTGTTTATGGGAAAAGATACGATGGAAGCTTTTTCCAAAAATAAATTATTTGCCCTTGGTCTATTAGCGGTTTGCGGCGCCTGTCATAAAGAGACACAACATCCGGCCATTTCACAGCCGATTTCTTTGCATCAACCCCTTGATGAAGCGTTCACATCCTACCAATTTTGCAAGGGCGATTGGCCTTCGCGTCAATGGTGGGGGTTTTTCCAGGACTCCCAGCTAAATTTCCTAATTGAAAAAGGGCTTCGGGAAAACCCGTCCTTGAAAATGGCTCAGGCCAAATGGATCAGCACCTTAGAATATGCTAAGGTAGTAAAAAGTAAACTCTACCCCCAACTTAACGGGAACTACGTTGAAGATTGGACCTATTTTGGGAAAAACGGTTTTGTCCTTGGCTTTTACCCTCTGCCCCCTACGCTCTCTCCCCCCAAAAGCGCTAACATCATAGACCTGTCGCTAAATTTCTCCTATGAATTTGATTTTTGGGGAAAAAACAAACAAAGGTACCAAGCGGCTCTCGGGATCGCCATGATGGAGTTGGCCGAATCGATTCAAGCAGAGCTGATTTTAAGCACGATGATCGCCTACGCCTATTTTGAATACCAAACCCACCAAACCCTTTTGTGCTTAGAAAAGCAAATTTATAACAATTACCAGTCGATCTCTTCTCTTCTACAAAAAAGGGTCTCTACCGGCATCGACAACGCTTTTCCCGAGTTAAATATCGAAAAAAAGCTTTTTGAGACCTCGCAACAAATCATCGAAATTGAAAAAAGTGTAGAGATCGATCTCGTTGTATTGAAAAATCTTGTGGGCAATGGTCCAGATAGCTTTTTAGAATTAGAGCCGGTGCCCCTATTTTCAGAAAAACCACTTCCGGTCCCTGAAAATGTGGGTCTGGACCTTTTAGGACGAAGACCCGATTTGATAGCTATGATCTGGCAAGCAGAAGCGGCCAGTAAAGAGATCAAAGTTGCCAAGACCGAGTTCTATCCAAATATCACCATCGGAGCAAATGGAGGGGTAGAATCGTTACATTTCAACACCCTTTTTTCGTCCAACAGCTTAACAGGTTCTTTGATGCCCGCCATCAGCCTCCCGCTTTTTACGGGGGGTAGGCTTGAAGGGAACCTTAAGCAAAAAATCGCCCTTTTCAACGAAGCGGTATACAACTACAACAATGGCCTTTTGGAAGCTGTCAAGGAGGTCAGTAGCGCTATTTTTGAGTTGAAAGCATTTTATGCCCAGACCCAGGTGCAAAAAAAAGTCGTTGAAAATCGTTTGGACAAACAAAATCTTACACAAGAGCGTGTAGAAAAAGGGTTAGATACCCAGCTAAACTTCTACTACACCCTCATCGAAACTTTAGAGGAGAATATCCAAAAAGCTAAATTGGAAAATTTCCGCTATGCAGCCCTTGTACGCCTGATCAAATCTTTGGGTGGCGGCTTTGAAACACAAGAGCTCCCCGAACTTGTAAAGGGGGGGAAATGAGCGATCCCAATACGACACAAAATCTCGAGCCGGTTGATAACAAGAAAAGAAACAGACTCATGATTGGGATTTTTGTGATTTTGGCTTCTATTGGCGCCGCCTGGTTTGTCTACCGGTTTAGCTATGGGAGATTCCATAAATACACAAATGATGCCTACGTAGCGGGAAATACGGTGATGATCACCGCCCAGGTGCCCGGCATCGTCACAACGATTTTTGTACAAGATGCAGACTTTGTCCAAAAAGGGACACCCCTTGTGCAGATTGATCCGACCGACCACCAAATTTATCTCGACCTCCTTTTGGATGAGTTGGGTAGAACAGTGCGTGAAATCGGACAGCTTTTTGCAAATGTGCAGATTGTGAGGGCGGATATTCTTGCTAACACCGCTCTTTTATTGAAAAAAACCGAGGATTTTGAACGGAGAAAAGCCCTAGTCCCTTCCCTGAGCGTATCTTTGGAGGATTTTTCCCACGCCAAATACGACATGGAGAGTCAGGAGGCGGTTGTCCTCTCATTAGAAAAAAAACTCTTGGGACTGCTTTCTCAAACAGAAAACACCACCATACAAACCCATCCAAAAGTCCTTGCCGCCAAACAACAGGTGTTGCAGGCCTACATCAATTTGAAAAGGTGCACCCTGTATGCTCCCGTTTCGGGTGTGGTTGCACAAAGGACTGTGCAAGTGGGAAAATGGGTGCAAGTCCCGCAACCCCTCCTCTCGGTTGTCCCTTTGGACCAGATGTGGATCGAGGCGAATTTCAAAGAGACGCAACTGAGCGATGTGCGCGTTGGGCAACCCGTTAAAATCCGCTCCGATATGTATGGATACGGTGTCGAGTACCAGGGTGTCGTTGCCGGGGTCGGTGGAGGCACAGGGAGCGCGTTTTCGGTTCTTCCGGCCCAAAATGCGACAGGGAACTGGATCAAAATCGTGCAACGTGTCCCGGTCCGGATCGAACTGCCCTCCGAAATGCTGCAGGATTTCCCCTTAAGGGTCGGTCTGTCCATGGAGGTAACTGTGGATACCAGACAAAATAAGGGGTCGATGACGCCCCAAGCTAGAGTTTTTTATGATCCCCGTTTCAGCACCGATATTTATGCCGAGGAAGAGGCCGGCGGATACGAGCTTATTGAAAAAACCATACAAGCCAACCTCCCCCCTTTTACAAAAGAATTAGAACAAAATGACAGCTGAACGCGCTCTAGAAGCACCCTCAAATTACCTGGAGGGTTTAGCTAGGATCCTCTCCATCTTTGCCCTTTCCCTTGCAACCTTTTTAATTGTACTGGATCTTTCTATTGCGAACGTTTCTATCCCCTACATTTCGGGAGATCTCGGTGTAGCAGTAGATCAGGGAACCTATGTGATCACCTCTTTTTCCGTTGGAAATGCTATTGCCCTCCCCATGACCGGATGGCTGACCGAAAGGATTGGGGCCGTCAAGCTGATTGTCTACTCGATAATCGGTTTTGTGATCTTTTCCACTTTTTGCGGTCTATCGGTAACCCTTCCGATGCTGGTGATGTGCCGCTTTTTTCAGGGTTTTGTAGCCGGACCCCTCGTTCCGTTGAGTCAAAGTCTACTTCTCTCATCGAATCCTCCAAGCCAAAAATCGATAGTTTTAGGGATTTGGAGCGCCGTTATTGTTGTGGGACCTGTGATAGGCCCTATTTTAGGGGGGTGGATCACATTTAATTACTCTTGGCCCTGGATTTTTTTGATCAATATCCCTACAGGGATCCTCTCCGCCCTTATTTTATCCCTTACCATGCAGAAGTTTGAAACTCCTGTGAAATCTACACCTGTAGACAAAGTCGGTTTCTTTCTTTTGGCATGTTCGGCCTCCTCCTTTCAATTTGTGTTAGATAAAGGGGAGCAATTTGATTGGCTCCGTTCCAATCTAATAGTCACGCTCTCTATCGTGTTTAGCGTCGGATACCTCTATTTTTTTTTATGGGAATACTTCAAAAGCAATCCGCTAGTCGACCTTTCCCTTTTAAAATTCAAAACCTACACGCTGGCAATTATATATCTCATCTTCATGTACTCAAGCTATTTTGGAGCGATCGTGATCGTCCCCCTTTGGCTTCAAGAGAGTATGGGTTACAATTCCGTCTGGGCAGGACTTGCCGTAGCGCCTCTCGGCATACCCCCCCTTTTTTTTAGCAAAATCGGCACCTGGGCAATGCAAAAATGGGGGAATCTTGTCTCGTTAGGAATCGCCCTGTTTTTTTTCTCCCTCTCGAGTTTTTATACGGCCTATTTTGCAACAAATGTGGATGTTTGGCACGTGATGTTTTCAAGATTGGTAATGGGGTTCGGGCTTGTGTTTTTCATCTCTTCGATTATCTCTTTAAGTGTGGAGCAGATTCCCATAGAAAAGCTCCCTAGTGCCACCGGATTTTTCCATTTTGTACGTACAATATGCTCCGGGATCGGAACCTCCCTTTTCACAACTATGTGGATACGGCGACAATCGTTCCACCATGAAAGGCTGGGCGAGTGGATCACCCCCTATTCGGCTAGTTACGAGGGTTTCAAAAATCAGTTAGGGGCTTCGGGTCTTTCGGATACTGCAGTCCATGTAGCCACAAACGAGCTCGTCAATCAACAAAGCGCTATGATGTCTATCAACGACATCTTTTTTTTCATGGGTTGGGTTTTTCTCATCTTGCTGATAGCGCTACCCCTTGGAAGAGCTTCTAAAAAAATTGACGATCCGATCCCAAAATTCTAAAAGATCCATCTAGAAAAAAAATCTTTGAATTTATTTTTTTTAAAATCTATTTTGATTTTTTAATTAGTATTAGGTTTTCTCAATATGTTCAAAAAACTTTTTCCTAATGCCCTCTTTGGGTGTTTGACACTTTTTGCAGCCCAACAAAATACTAAGCCGGGGCAAAATTCAAAAACCGCCCAAGAATATACTAAAGAAACAGAGCATTTTACTGTCGGAGTCTATGGAGGAGGCGGAGGATTTGGTGTCAGCAATTTTCGGCAGACGGGCACCATCTTTTATCCTGCTTCATCGGGAGGGACACGGGTATGACCGCATCCTCAGGAGGGCGCAGTTCCGGTGCCGGCTTTGTCGGTTTGCAGCTCGGCTATTTGTGGCCTGAACTAAAAGATCAGAAGAAACCACAGAACTAGGAATTGAAGATCGGGACTGAATTCGAGGGGTATTATATCGGAACGTCTCTCAAGCCCCTGCTAGGATCTAGAACTGTGACTGAAGGGAGATTCCAAAACAAATTCCCGATCAACGAAGGGACTTTGCTTGCAGGTGTCGTGCTCCATTTTTATGCCGACGAGGGGAAAAGATTCCACCCCTTCGTTGGTGGTGCTGTCGGCGCAGCAGTTCTAACAGCTCACGATGCGACCTCGTTCCAACAGAGCCCGCCGAAACCCGGAATCAACCACTTCAATACCAATACGACGGCAACCGCCTGGTCATTCGCCGCGCAAGGGAAGATCGGACTGATGTTTGATATCGATGAGCATTTTAGAGCATTTGCCGAGTACAGGTTCCTCTATCTCACACCCGCCTCGTTCACATTCGGGAATACCAGGTATTCCAACCACCCGGCAACAAGCAACTGGCGCGTCCGCTTTGGCAATATGTACATCAACCTAGGCGATGCCGGTATTGCCTACCATTTCTAAACGCCCTATCAAATACACATCAAGAGCCCTTTGAACGAAGGGCTTTTTCTTTGTAAAAAACGATAAGACACCCTGCAAAGAAAAATAGTAGGGACACTAGGTAGAGCCCATAGGTTGTCCTTAAACCAACTATAAAGCCACCTATAATTGGGGCTAATGTCAAAGCCAAAGAAAATAGGGTCAAAACGATGCTCAAAACCCTTTGCCGGATATCTTTGAAAAAACCGAAATAGCCCACTTGCTCCACATTATACCAAACCAAAGATGCCGAAAGGGTGATAGTAGGCACAAGGAACCAAAACCAAAAAAGGTGCTCAATAAAAGGGATGCACAACACCCCGATTGCCGCTAGGAATAGACCCCATCTCGCCAGTTTGGCTCCCGAAATTTTCCCCTGCAATTCGGGCCCAAAAAAAACAACTCCCAAAAACCAAAAAACGGCGATATAGGCAAATAGGTCGCACACGGTGCTCCACCCCAATCCATAATTTTGTAACAAAAAACTGGGAAATGAGAAAAAAAGGAGGATCCATGCACTTAAGAAAATAAAGAATACAGCCCAGAGGCGATGGTAGCGCAAAAGGGTTACCAGCGTCAAAAATTCGCTCAAGATTTCTATAAGAAATGACCTGTGTCCCCTTTTAACCTTTTTTTTAGGGGTATACAAAAGAAGAAACAGAAAATTGACCGCATAAAAAATAGCAAAAAATAATGTGGGTGTCATCCAGCCCAAAAAAGAGGACTCCATTAATTTAGCACCTACAAGAGGACCTAAAAAAAAGCTCAGAGCCCCGATCCCTAGTAGGTGATTCAAAAGATGCGGGTGGGCCTCCTGGGGATGGGCATCCCACGATCTCATGAGCGACACTTTCGTGTTCGCAGAACCGA
>JBEIFH010000027.1:0-14045 GCA_040382515.1 Chlamydiia bacterium
AAATCGAGTGTTCTTTGAAGAGAGGGTCTCGACCGACAATTTTTTTAAAGTCTTTCATCGATCGTGATATTCTATCTTTGTTTGTGATCTGGACTACAGCGGTCGCCGCCCGGTTCAGGCACGTTCCGGCCATTGAGCCCAAATCGAGTGTTCTTTGAAGAGAGGGTCTCGACCGACAATTTTTTTAAAGTCTTTCCTTTTCTTTAAATGTTGCGCTCATCCGGGGGGTCTTTCAAAAAGGTTCGGCTTATCAGCTAGAGTCGTATTTCAGTAGAATTATCAGCTTTATTTGCCCCATTTTTCGTTAAGACGTATGAGCTTTTTTTGGCACCTTTTTAACGATTGGTTGGTTTTTCTACCGATACAAATTTTTTTCTGCTACGATTTACAAAAAAAGCGTGAAACCCAAAAAAAATCAGATGGGGATAGGCGCGATCTTTTGAAACTAGATAAGGCAGGATATGGGACTGAACCGGTCGATTTTTCAACCAATCGGATATCAAAATCAGACGCGCGAACAAGAGCTGAGGCGTCGGTATTTGCAATTTTCACGCATACAGGAACCTTTAGACAAGTTTTTATATTTAAACTCGATGGTAGAAGAGGATCCGAAGTTTTTCAGCGAATTTGCAAAAATCCACGTGTCTGAGGTTTTGCCTATTGTCTACACCCCCACAATCGGAGCCGCGTGTCAAAACTTTTCGATCATCATGAACAAGTTTCGGGGGATCTTTGTCAGCGAACACACGATCGACATTCTTGAGGAGACACTGAAAAAAATACCCGAGGTGGAGGTGATTGTTGTCACCGACGGGGAGCGTATTTTGGGATTGGGGGATCTCGGGGTCGGCGGAATGGGTATTTCGATGGGAAAAACTCTGCTGTATTCCCTTTTTGGAGGAATCGATATTAAAAAAACCCTCCCGATTGTTTTGGACGTGGGGACAAACAACCCCGATTATCTCAACTCTTCCCATTACATGGGGGTGAAAAAACCGAGGCTCAAAAGGGCAGAATACGAGGCTTTTGTAGACCGGTTTGTCAAGATTGTCAAAAAGACTATGCCAAATGTTTTATTGCAATGGGAAGATTTTGCCAAAGATAACGCGCGGCATCTTCTAAAAAAATACGAAAATGAGATCAAGTCCTTCAATGATGACATCCAGGGGACTGCGGGTGTGACGATGGCTTGCCTGATTTCGGCGGTCAAAGAAAAAGGGTCGCGTCTGGAAAACGAGCGGATCCTTTTCTTCGGTGCCGGTTCAGCCAATCTGGGTATAGCTGAGCTCATTTTGGAGTATCATGAATCAAATGGCGTTTCAAAAAAGGAGGCCTTGGCCCATATCGCAATGGCCGATTCCAAGGGGCTGATTACAAAATCGAGGGGGGAGCTGAGCTCTGATCTGACCCCATACGCTAAAGATCTTTCTCAAACAAAAGATCTGATGGAAATGATCCGCTCATTTAAACCGACAGTATTGATCGGAGCATCGATGCAATCGGGAATTTTTAATGAGGAGGTCATAAAGGAGATGACGAATCTTGCCAAACGACCTATCATTATGGCCCTTTCCAACCCTACAAGCAAAGCAGAGTGCACCCTAAAAGATGCTATCGAATTTTCGGACGGAAATGCGATTTTCGCCTCTGGAAGCCCCTTTGCCCCTGTCACGTATAAAGGGAAGGTCTACCATGGAACGCAAGCCAACAACCTCTACGTGTTTCCAGCCATGGGTTTGATGGCCAGCAAGTGCGCGATTAAAAAAATCACCTCCAAATTGTTTTTGGAACTAGCAATCGCTTTGAGCGAAGCAAGAGAAGAAAATCATCTGTTGCCCCCGTTTCCAAAATTAGGGGATTTGGTCCCCAAGTTGGCCGAGCTGTTGGTTCATAAAGCCAAAGAGCAGCACCTTATCTGATTAATTTAAATCTCAATCCTAAAGGGCTTTTTTTCGACGCGTATCGAAGAAAAGCCCTTTTGACTGCCAAGGAAATTTTCAAAAAAAAGATTTTCTTTGGTAAAAAATTTCCTTGCTTTTATGTAAAGTTCTGATTAACATATTTTTAAAGAAAGCAAAAGAACCCCCATGGTATCTATCCAAATATCGGCACATAAGATAGTTGCTTGCTGGCAAACCGTTGCGACCAGATCGGGGAAGATTCGGGGAAGGGCTTTTTCTACTTTGATTCGGGTTATCGATGTCTCTTTGAAAAACAAAGCTTTTAGTTATGAAAAAGGGCAGTACCGTTGGACAATAAAGATAGAAGATATCCATACCCCCGGTTTTAACATACAAGAGGTGGATCAAGTTTGCCGCCATCAGGATCTTTACAAGCTGCGCTATGAAAAGATATTCTACGAGAAAAGTCTGGTCGTAAGGCGGATCTCCCTGATTCGATTGATAAGAAAAATACCCAAGATCCTACAAAATTTCCCTACCCAATCCTTTTATGATGTTCCAATTAAGGATGTCCAAATTTTATGTCTGAGATAACCTTATAGAGGTTAGGCCAAAGGAGCACCAGTCCGACTATAAATAAAAAGACCCCAAGGACCTTTTCCAATAGATTCTTTTCTATAAGATTCGAAATTTTGAATCCGATGTAGGCAAAAAGAACGCTCAAAGGAGCTATGGATAAAAACACCATAAAATCCACCTGGTTTAAGAGCGGTAGGACAGCTATTAAGGTGATTGTTAGTGAGAGCGAGGTTGTTATCCCTAACATGCTTTTTATCGAGATGCCGGAAAAAAAATAGTAGATAGTCGCTATAATGCCACCCCCGATTCCCAAGAATGAAGCTACCGAAGCGGTACCTAATCCGAAAAGAAAGAGCTCGCCCGATCGGGTCATTTTATTAGAAACTAGAGAAGTTTTGGGCGTACCGTTAAAAAAAAAGAGCGATACCAGAAGTGAGAATAAACCAAAAACGGTCTTGAGCAGCTCTTTATCCGCTTCGCGGGCTAGATAAGCCCCTAGAAAGCTCCCTATGAGTAGGCCCGGGAACATTTTCCGATAAATTTTAAATTCGATCGATTGTTGTTTGACACGAAGATATGTCGATACGGAGGTTGGGAGTATCATGGAGGCCAAAGAGGTTGCTATTGCTTGGAGGGGGGTAGGCAAAAGGAGCATCAGGATTGGGGTGATGATAATTCCACCCCCTATCCCTATAAGTCCTGCTAAAAATCCCCCGAAAGCCCCTACGAGGGGAAAAACCCACCAATCCATTAAAGGCTAATTTGCATCCATTCTCTGTTTTTTTAAAACCTTTTTTCTTCCCTTTTTTGGTCATCTAGAGGTAGTCTTCGATTAAACTTAGGTTGAAATGAGCACCTTCTGACGGCCCTGAACAGGTTGTCTCAAAAAAATTTCGCTTAAAAAACTATATAGGTCACCGATTGTGAAAATCATCTCTAATACAGCTATTAGTCTGGATGGCCGTATCGGGACAAAAGATCTCTTTCATTTAAAACTTGGAAGCGACTTTGATTCCAAGGAAATGGAAAGAATACGATCAAAAGCCGATGCGGTGCTTATGGGTGGCAACACCTTCAGAGATAGCCCGTGCCCCCTATTCACAAAAAGAAATACTTAACAGGAGCCGATGTGGAATGTTATCTTGTCACGATCGGGCAACCTCCCTATGTCCCAAAGTTATCTCGATGAAAAACGGATCAGGACGCTCGTATTCAGTCCGTCTTTCCATAAAAAATTGCCTTGTGAAAGATGCGAGTCTATCGTGTACGAAAAAGAGGATTTTCTCCCCTTCGTTCTAGAAAACCTCAGACAACGGGGGATAAAAATCCTCTTAATTGAAGCTGGTGGAGACCTCCTTTTTCAGTTTGTTAAAGCTGGCCTCATTGATGAGATGTACATCACCCTTTGTCCAAAACTCATAGGGGAACGGGGGGCGCCGACCCTCTTGGATGGGGAGGGTTTCAAACCCGAAAGGACTAAAAATGCAAAGCTTGAGAGCGCTAAAATAGTGGACAATGAGATTTATCTCCATTATACGATCCTTGATAGAGGCAACAAGGTCTAAAAGTGAGAAAGCTTGAGAGCGCTAAAATAGTGGACAATGAGATTTATCTCCATTATACGATCCTTGATAGAGGGAACCAGGAAACTTTTTGGGTATTGAAAAGACTGGGCGAAAAAAATGAAAAAAACTTCCATAAGGAGGAGATGAGGGCTTGAAAAATTCTGATCCAGATCAATTTTTTGAAGCGATTTAAAAGGCATCCAAGATGATATTGGAGGCGGTTGGCGAAGATACAAAAAGAGAAGGGTTGCTTGATACTCCCTATAGGGTAGCCAAAAGCTTGCAATTTTTGACAAAGGGGTACAAGGAAAACCCGAAGGATGTGATCAATGATGCGATATTCCATGAAGAGAGCACTGAAATGATACTGATTAAGGATGTGGAAGTCTATTCTTTATGCGAACACCACATGCTCCCCTTTTTTTGGAAAGGCGCATATTGCTTACATCCCCAACAAAAAAATTATCGTATTGTCAAAAGTGTCACGTGTTGTGGAAGTTTTTACAAGACGTCTGCAAATCCAGGAGCGGCTCACCGATCAGATTGCAAATTGTCTTGATGAAAGTCTCTCCCCTTTTGGAGTAGCGGTTGTGATCAAAGCGAGCCACATGTGTATGCAAATGAAAGGGCAGGACAAGCAAAACAGCTTGATTACAACAAAGATGCTTGGAAGCTTTCGCACCGATCCTACGCTCCGCTCTGAATTTTTTAAAGTTATTGAAATCCGATTTTTAGTAGAGGTAAAAATGGGCCCTATGCAGCTTTACAACATTTTATCTTCGATTTTGCAGGCACCTTGTTTGATGATGCTGAGCTAAGTTTTTTTTCTACCCAAGAAACTATTCTCCGTTTGGGAGGCGAGAAAATATCCAGAGAGGTTTTTTTCAACGAATTCACAATACCCGCCGAGACGTTTTATTATAAGTTTCTAGATAAAAAAATCCCTTTTAACGAGATAAACTCCCTTTATTTTGAAATCTACCCCGAATTTGCAGTTAAAGGTTCCCTACGGCCGGGTGTCATGGAGGTATTCGAGGAATTGAAAAGGCAGAAAAAAACAATCTCCATTTTTTCGACGATTGCAGAACCTGTTTTGAAGAAATTGGTCGATTTTTTGCATTTAGATAGATTTCATCCGATTTTAAAAGGCGGTGTGCTCAACAAAGAGGCGGATTTGAAGCCCTTTTTAAAAAAACACCCTTTCAAAGCCGAAGAAACACTTTATGTGGGGGATATGGACATAGACGTTTTGGCGGCCAAAAAAAAGAATGTCTACTCATTCTAACCGATAAATGGAGCTACACTTTTGCTATCCCGGGGGGTAAGATCGACAAAGATGAAACCTCATCGGATGCCCTTATACGCGAATTTCAAGAGGAAACGGGATTGACGCTCAAAGAGACGTCGTTATTTATGGTTCAAGATTGCATCCGATCCGACGAATTTTATGTACCCGATAGCCACTTTATATTTTTGAATTATATAGCTTGTACGGATATCCAACACGTTGTCCTCAACGACGAGGCGCAAAGCTTTCTGTGGGTCGATCCAAAAGAGGCCTTGCACTAAATCTCAATCACCCGACTCGGCTACTTATCGAAAAGTATGTAGCGACACATTTATAAGCATCTCACCCTCACTGTACAATTGTGACCTTACTTTCTAGCAGGGAACTTAAAAAAAATCGACGATCGATCTATACAAATAAATCAAGAATTCATACAAGGGGGCTATGTGGCGTAACACACTCCTATTCATACTTTTAGCAGGATGCAATGTATCATCTAAACAAGCGATGACCGGAAGTTCGGGTCGCAATTCTTACAATTCTATGATTCAAGAGACCAATAACGAACAGATGCTTTTGAATCTGGTGCGGCTTCGCTACGGTGATTTCCCCTTTTTTTTAGATGTTGCCAATATCACATCGCAATTTTCCGAAACCACAAAAGCTGCAGCTCTTTTTCCTATCCCCGGAATTTCGCCGGCAAATCCTGCAACATTAGGAAGTGAATTTTCCTGGACCAGCATACCTACTATTCAGTATGCCCCATTGGAAGGTGCCGATTTCATCCGGCAAATGATGAAGCCTATCGATTTATTAAACATTCAACAATTGATTTTTTCGGGATGGGATGTCGATCGGGTGTTCCGATTGACGGTCCAAAATATAGACATGCTGTCCAACGCACGCAATGGACCTTTTGCGGATATTCCACCCAAATACAAACGTTTTAAAAGACTCTGCGAACTTTTAAAGTATTATCAAGATATCGATGAGCTTATCATTGGTGTCGAAACTATACAGAAAAAAAGTAGTGGTACATCGGAATTGCCCACAGGGAAGTCTCTTGAAATTTCGGTCCCCTTCAATAATCCAAATACCGACGAGTTTATGTATCTGTTACCTCACGGAAAACAACAAAAAGGGCGTTATAGGGTCGATTTGAGCATCGAATTCAACCAGTTCAATGAGATCGGAATTTTGCCCCGATCGATTCTCACCATGATGTACTACCTCGCATTCGGGGTCGAAATCCCCCCAGAACAGATAGCGAAAGGGTGGGTGAAGCTCACATACCGCTTAGATGGTAAACCATTTGATTGGCAAGAGGTTTTAGATGGCCTCATGCGGATTAGGGTTTCTAAGGCAAAGCCAAAAGATACTTTTGTAAAAGTCTACTACAAAGGGAATTGGTTTTCGATCGATCTAGCAGACACCGACTCCAAAAGAACCTTTATCCTATTGTTGCAACTCTACAATTTTCAGGCTATCGAGGCCAAATCGAACGCGCCGATTTTGACAATTCCGTTGAGGTGATCCCTTATGCTTGTTGCCAAGGACGGATTTTTTTGGGATAAAGAGGGGGCAAGGGTGCGCCTTAAGGGGATCAACCTTTCAGGAGCGGCCAAAACACCCTCTCCCCAAACCGATTCTTATGAGGACGTCCCTTTTTCGGTAGAAGATGCCGACACCCATTTTTGCCGATTGAAGGGGCTCGGATTCAATGCTATCCGTTTTCTTGTCACCTGGGATGCTATCGAAAGAAAAGGTCCGGGGCAGTACGATGAGGGCTATATCGATTACGTCGATCGGCTTTTAAAAAAGGCCGGATCGTATGGATTCTACATTTTGCTGGATCTGCATCAAGACCTTTTTTCCCGCTATTTTTTTGGCAGCGGTGCTCCGGCCTGGGCGATAGAAGCTGCGGGGATAAATTTAGAAAAAGTGGTGAAAGCTGATGCGGTGATACATCCCCAGCACCACGAGGAAAAGGAGCTTAAGCACCTCAACTGGTTCAACGCCTATCGGAGGATTGCTTGCCAAACGATGTTTACCCTTTTTTTTGGGGGAAATACTTTTGCCCCTAAACTCCTTGTCGACGGAAAAAATATCCAAGACTTTTTACAAGATCACTACATAGAAGCTTTTGATAGGCTTTTAATAAAGCTCCAATCAAATCCCTGGATAATCGGCTTCAATACAATGAACGAACCTAATCCCGGTTTGATAGGCGCCTCTTTGAAAGAATCCCATATGTTCCTCGATTTAGGCATCACCCCTTCACCCTACCAATCGATCCTTATCGGAGCCGGATTGTCCCAGTCGGTCCCTTTCATCAAATTTTCGTTACTGCAGAGAAAAGAGAAGGAAAAAAGGGTTTTAAATCCGGAAAAAATCCCGATTTGGAAGGAAAGATGCCTTTGGGAAGAGCATGGCGTCTATGAAATCGGCAATGACGGATACCCTGTGCTACTGCAGCCAAACTATTTCAAAAAGGGGAAGAAGGGCTCTTTTGAACAACATTTTTACCGCCCCTTTGTATTGAAGATGTATGAACGGCTTATGAAAAAATATGCTCAGTGGAATTTTTTTGTAGAGCAAGGGGTAGGGGAGTTACCCCCTTTTTTAGCCGAAGAAAAACTCAAAAATCTAGTGGCCTCTGTCCATTATTATGAGCCCTTCACAATGGTTTTTAAGCAGTATATCCCTCTGCTTCACTACAGCATATTTTTCAAAAAATTAAGACTTGGTTTCCCTTTTAAAATCAGCAAAGCTGTTTTGGAAGATTTTAAACATATCGATCAGGAAAATAAAAAACGGTTAGGCAAAGACGCCCCGACTGTAGTCACAGAGACCGGCGTGACACGTGATGTGGGCCGGTTTTTGTTTGAAGACGGTTCAAAACAAAGGGTGAGGGCATTCCACCGCACCCTGAGTGTGATGGATCAGCTCGATTTGAACTATTTTGTGTGGCAATACGCCCCTAAAGGGGATCTCTGGAATCATGAGAATTTTACAATTTATCAGGAAGGGGAAAAAAATGACTACACCCCCTTTTTAGCCCCCCATGTCGAGCTGTTGCCCGGCTATGTGACATTTCAGTCGTTTGACCCTTTTAAAAAGCGTTTCGTTTTAAGATTTTGGTTGATACAATCGTGTCCAAGCCCCGTCAGGATTTGGGTCCCCTCCTCCTTCGACTACGTCTCCGGATCATTTACCTTAGGGCAATTTCAGATACTGAAAGAAGAGAGCAAAATTGAATTCTATCCCGATTCTAATGTATTGCAGCATCAAATAAAGATTCAGTTTACACACAAAAATTGATTTTTTCTTTGAGCCATGTTGAAACTTTTTCTTTTCATCCTCCCTTGTCTATTGCATGCGGTATCCGTTTCGGGAAAGTATCTCCTTGATGAGGAGGGGAGGCAACTGCTTTTAAGAGGGGTAAACCTCTCCGGAGCCGCGAAGCTCCCCGATCCGTTCACAAAATCGTTTATCGATAGGCCGATAAAATTACAAGAAGCTGACGAGCATTTTGAAAGAATTCGTAATTTAGGGATGAACCACATCCGTTTTCTTGTCACATGGGAGGCAATAGAAGGGAGGGGACCCGGTCTTTACGATGAGGGGTATATCCGTTATGTGGCCGAAATTTGTAAGATTGCGGGGGAACACGGACTCTATGTGATCATCGACATGCACCAGGATCTGTTTTCCAGACATCTGTTTGGAAGTGGCGCTCCCAAATGGGCTCTAGAGGCTGTAGGACTCAATTTGGATTCTCTTGTGGAGTCGGATGCTCTTGTTGACCCTTTACGCCTTGAAAAAACCCATCCTGAGTACCTCCATCTTGCCTGGTTTTTTAATTACAACAGGATCGCCTGCCAAACGATGTTCACCCTATTTTTCGGGGGGAAAACATTCACCCCCTCATTCAAAGTAGGGGGGGTAAATATTCAGGATTTTTTACAGACGCATTACATCCAAGCTCTCTGCCGGCTGATGGAAGAGCTGAAGACAAATCCTTATGTTCTGGGGTGCAATACGATGAATGAGCCCCATCCCGGTTTTATTGGGAAAGATCTGGAAGATCGACCCGAAAACCCGTTAGGCCCATCCCCATGCTATAAAGAGTCGCTTGCAATTGGAGCCGGCCTGTCCTCGGAAGTCGAGGTTTTTGAGCGCAAAATGACACGTCTTTTCAAGACCGGTTCAACCGTTTTGAATCCGGGAAAACTCTCTATTTTCAAAAATGGTTGCCCTTTCGCCAAAGAGGGGGTGTATCGTGTTGCAAATGGGGAGATTGTAGGATTAAATCCCTACTACTTTCAATTTAAAACGTTTCCCTACCGGTTCCAGGAGGATTTTTACCTCCCGTTTGTGGAAAAACTGCAAGGGGAATTGTTAAAAATCGACCCTCGCTTTTTGCTATTTATTGAGGGAATCGTTGGAGAAAACTTTGTCAAACTCCCCCCAAATTTGGGTCGAAATTGTGTTTATTCCTTCCATTGGTACGAAGGGATTGCGTTTTACTTAAAGAAATATTTGTCGAATCTTACCTATTCCCACCTTGAAAAAAAGGTCCATTGGGGCAGAGCCTCCTACATTCGAGATACGATGCTGGAGGAGCTAAAAAAATTTTCGGATCATCCCTTACCTGTGGTGCTCTCGGAAACCGGATTTTCCCGAGATATCCCCCAAAAAGAGCGTAGGGACTGTTATGAAAGGCTTTTTTCCATACTGGATGCATTACAACTGCACACAACGTTCTGGCATTATGCTCCGCAGGGGGATGCTTGGAACTTTGAAAACTTTTCTATATATAAAGAAGGGGAGGAGAATGATTTTTCCCCTTTTTTACGCCCCTATCCGATGCGCATTCCCGGAATTTTGCTTTTTAGCCATTACGAACCCAAAGAAAAAATCCTTACGTTAGAATGGGAGCAGGATCCCGAGAATTTTGCCCCGATGGAGATTTTTTTTCCCTTAGGGTACGAGCCGGTTTTTGTAGGTGAGCCCACCCCCTTTAAAAGGGAAAAGGGGGTGCTTTATCTTTACCCAAGCTTTTCAGCAAAAGGGAATAGCTGCTTAAGAAATCTCCGACTACTGGTAGCGAAATCCTGAAGACGCGAAGAAAACGAAGTTTTAGCGGGTTCGACTTCAGGAGCAACGTACTCAGAAGCATATACAGTACGAGCTTTTTCTTCTTGGTTTGAAACTTTAGCAGCTACTACGGTCCATTCGACATCAGCCCCTTTTGTGTGGTCAAAAGGGAACACTACTTTGACATCCAATCTAGGTTTTGGGTCGGTGCTGCTTAAATTAGCTGCATCCGTGAGAAGATCTAAGTTAAAACTTACCGTAACGGTTTGATTTTTTTGATTAATTATAAAATCTACTGGAATCCCTGAGGGCAAAGAAGGGGCTAGTTGGTATCTTTTAGCAATCTCTGTAGCAACAGAGGCTAAGGCTGTTTGAGTAAGGATTTGGCTAAGATACTTTTTTTGGGATTCATAGTTATTGGATGTATCAGTAACAAAATCAATTATCGGGTTTTTACGGGTACTACCCTGAGCTTCGTTTTCCCCAAGTGGAAACTCTTTACCGTCTAATGTGTGGTTGTTTCTATATAAGTCTCTTACTAGTTGATCAGAGTAGATTTGGCAACTTTCATAAAAATCTTTTAAATCCAACTTATAATTAACTTTTACTCCGGGTTCTAAAAGGTTTAATCTGTCTATTTCTTTTCTCGAAAAACCGTGCCCTTGCAAAATTGCTTTTTGTTGCATAACTTGAAGGGTATCGGGGTCGAGCTCTCCGCTTTTTTTCGCTTTTTTAAGTGCCGTTTTCATCCTTCTATGGTGTGGGCCGACAAGGAGCGGTCGAGTTCCATTCTCGGACAGAACTTTTGATTCATGATCAAAAGTATGGGTGGGCTTCAACCAGGTTGGTTTGACTATAGGCAATTTTAATAATTGTCCTACCCCAATAGAATACGCAAGCAATGTGATCGTGAAAACAAACAGCTGTATGGCATAATTTTTCACCTTTTGCATAGTTGTGATTAGTTTCAGCCCCTTTTTGGGGATAAACTCGGCAAAGGTGAAAGCTACCGAATCCACACCCTCATGCCACTCATAACCGGGCAAGACCCGATCCGTATTCATACTGCCGTCCAAATTTACCGCAGAACGTAGATCTGAAGAGGTGCTAAGCTGTGCTTGGAGTGCCATTACGAAATTTTGTTTGTACTGATCTTCTTTGATAATATCCGCAAATTTTTGGCCTTCAGTCACAGTCATTTTACCATCCAAAACCATTCTGTTGGCAATCGATACGGCTCCGGCTCCCGAAGTTCTGTCTACAACGCTTTTACAATGTAGAACAACCGGTAGTTTGCAAATTTGGGCTAGCATGTCTACCATCGCAAGGCGTAGATGGGGAGCAATAGCGGTGCTTTCTTTCTTTGGGTGTAATGTTTCAATAATCTCCGTTGCCCAAGCTTGTTGCTGCTCGGTTACTTGCGCCTTATCCATAGATTCGTAATATGCGATGAGTTGCTTATACCCCGTACTATTGATCTTATTTTCAAGATCCTGTCCGCTATTTTTAAAGAATTTATAGAAAGAAAAACAGCTCACCATACAGTGTGTATGCATAGGTTTGAGGCGTACTTTGTAGGCTTTATTACCAATATTTATTTCAATAGGGTCATCTTTATTTCTAAGTGTTTCAAGGGTATTAACTTCCAGTTGTAGCGAATCTCTTTCATCAAGAGCTTGACCGGCACCAGGTACATACTTTCTCCAATCGCTAAGCCCGGGCAGTGTATTTGTAAGAGAACCTACAAGGTAAGTGAGTTCGTAGGTGCCATCTCCGTTGTCTTTGATCCCTTTCTTTTTCCCTGAAGTCCATTCATTTTTAAAGATCTCTTTTCCAAGAATCTCTGCCCTCTCTTTTAAATCAGGTCTGCCTCCATAAAAAATCGAATCTCCACCTTCTGCCTCTACTACCCGTGCACCCGGAACGGCATCATCAGGCGCCGTCCGATCCCAACAGGAGGGGGAGGCATCTCTTACGGTATGAGTTAAGCCTTGCTCGTCTTTAAACGATTGACCATTGAGTTTGTTAAGGTGATTAAAAAGACGTACCTGGATGGAAAAATCGCCGTTTGAAGCAGGAATTGTCGATTGACGTATACCCGGCGCCTTTTGGAGTGAAAAGAGGATGTGTCCAATTTTAGGTTTTAGTCCACCGAAAGCTTTTGGGTCATTTTTTTGTTTTTCTAGACGCTCTTTAAAAATTTTATCTACAAAGGCTGTTCTCGTCTCTGCAATTGGCGTATCCCCATTTTCATTAGGTACTACGGAAAGATCGCTGTCTTTGCTAACAATCTCAGTACGAACACCTGTACCAAAACTGTAGTCCCGCTTAAATAGATCTGCTTGGGTATTTTCTACTTTGCTCGACATAAAAGAGCCCCTTTGTCAATGTAACATAAATATTTTAACATATAATGTAATAAAAATTAATATAATTTATAGGGGGTTGAAAATGTGGACGTTAGGACGGTTGGTCATGGGCTTTTTTTGGATTTTTCTTTGAAGCGGAGCCTGGTTTTCAATTTTTTATGGATTTACCTTTTCTTAAGCCCTAGTCTAATCAGATAGTGGGATCTAGATTTAAAACGATCGGGTTGTCAGTTTTGAAATCAAGCGGATTCGTATAGATGGCATGTTGAAAGTCCTCTTGATCCAGTTTTTCTATATGAATTGTGGATAATTTCCATGGATCCGTTGGTAGAGACATTTTTATTGATAGTCCACCCTTTGGTTGCTCGTAGGCTAGTGTATCAAATTGAAGAAGGGGGTGATAGAGCTGGATCTCCACAATTTGTTGAGCTTCAACCAGGCGATAGTAACCTGATTGAGCAGCTTGCAGTATTAGTGAATGGTTATTTAAAATGTATTCAAAAATTGCGTTTTGAGCGACAGGGCTGTAGCGTTGGGACATCAAGAAAAAAAGCCTATCTTTGTAGGTGTTTTTTTTAATACATTGCTTCAATTTGTCCATGGCAGGCTGAAAAGATTCACCAGATGTGGAGGCTTGCTCTTCATTAAAAAATAGGATACTGCGGTCTTTGTCTAGGTTGAATTTTTCTTCACCCGGAGTTGTGTCTCTTTCACGATCTTGAAAAAAAAGCAAGGCATCTATGTCAAGCTCTATAGTAAACTTAGGTCTAGTGTCCTTTGATTTAAAAAGTTCCGAAGCATATCTTTCAAACGCGGCAGTAAAGAGGGGAGCTTGATCCGCAGGATCTAAATCTCTTATCAAAGAAGACCTTAAGAGTATGGCGAGATCCTTCGAGTCTAGCTGTTTTAATTGTTCAGACTTAAGGATTGTGGCGAGATCCTTCAAGTCTAGCTGTTTTAATTGTTCAGACTTAAGGAGGGTTTTCAATGCCTCTGGCTTAAGATTTTTTAAAGCGGTTTTATTGATTTTGTAATTGATTTGCTTGATCTGGGACCAGGTGCGTCTTTTGGTAGGTTGACCCCCTACAACCGAGGAAGAAAGTTTCTCTTTTTCAAAAGAAAAAAACTGTTTCACAAAAGCAGCGATCTTGGAGATAAGAGAAATCTCTTCAAAAACTTTGGGCTCTAAGCGGGTGGTGCCGTTGTTGCAGAAACGAAATACTAGGTCTGCATCTCCACGAAT
>JBEIFH010000028.1:0-13931 GCA_040382515.1 Chlamydiia bacterium
AGATTTCATACCTACATATCGGTTCTCTACAAGATCCAATCTGCCTATACCGTGCTTACCGCCTAATTGATTAAGCGTCGCTAATAGCTCATGTGCTTTCATGGTTTTGCCATTAAGACTAACTGGGTCACCTTTATTAAATTGAATCTCAATGGTTTCAGATTCAGTAGGTGCCTTTTCAGGACTTACAGTCCAAAGCCACATATCTTCATCAGGTTCAGCACCAGGATTTTCTAAATGGCGTCCTTCATAAGAAATATGCAATAAATTGGCATCCATACTGTATGGGCTGCCACCATTTTTATGTTTCATCTCAACTGGAATATTATTCTTCTCAGCGTACTGAAGTAATTTTTCTCGACTAAGCAAATTCCACTCGCGCCATGGTGCAATTATTTTAATATCAGGATTAAGTGCGTACGCTCCTAGTTCGAAACGAACTTGATCATTACCTTTACCTGTTGCTCCATGAGAAATAGCGTCTGCGTTCGTTTTTTTAGCAAGCTCAATTAAACGTTTAGCAATAAGCGGTCTCGCAATTGAAGTGCCAAGTAAATATTCGCCTTCATAAATCGCATTTGCTCTAAACATTGGAAATACAAAATCTCGAACAAATTCTTCTTTCAAATCTTCAACAAAAATTTCCTTTACGCCTGCAGCTTTAGCTTTTTCTTTTGCAGACTCTAGTTCATCATCCTGCCCTAAATCGGCTGTAAATGTAACCACTTCGCATTGATAGGTTTCTTGTAGCCACTTCAAAATAACGGACGTGTCTAGTCCGCCAGAGTAAGCTAGAACAATTTTTTTAATATCACTCATTTTTCATTTTTCCTAACAATAGGTATTCCATCAATCCTCTTTGAACATGAAGACGATTCTTTGCCTCATCCCACACAACGCTTTGAACATCTTCAATTACTTCTGCAGTCACTTCCTCGCTTTGGTGCGCTGGAAGACAATCCATGAATAAAGCATTCGACGATGCCACTGACATCATCTCCTGATCCACTTGCCAGTCTGCAAAACCCTTTAAAAGTTCTTCGTTTTCGGGCGTTTATTTTTCAGCTCCTCAATCTTGGAGCGCTCATCTCTGTCAAAATTTCATGTATACTTCAAGAGCTCCCAGGTCATCACTCTTAAATGGCCAGTTTTATAAAGAGTATCTCGATAGCAATTATTTCATAAAGTTGAGATGCCGTCATGAAAATAGGAGGTAAGGTTGGAAATATTCATGGTATGCCTCTGATCAATGTCTTTTTGAAGAGTGTAGTTATCTTAGATTGGTTAATTCAGGGATGTTTTCCCACCATATTTTTTCCGCTTTGATCTTAATTGTAGAAAAATCGGTCACATTTGGGCTTGGAGGGTAATTTACCCAGTTAATGCCCAGAAAAATGGTAGAGGGGTCTTCCATTTCAAAATCTAAAATTTCTGCAGAGTCATCATCCTTTGTTAAAATGCCAGAAAATGGCTTTTCATCTATTTCATTGGTTTTTACATTGCTGATATGGAGTTTTCCCTTAATTCGATCATCAGGAGATAAAGCAATATTGCCAGGTAGTTCACGAGAGCGACTTCGGCACTTTTCATACTTAACACAATTTTTTCCCCCTCGTATTCGATAGCGAGTAAGAAACCATCGTGAAAAAAATCTTGATATATAGAAATATCCATATTATCCATACTTTGTCGGTTTTTACCACCAGACCTATTCAGGAGGGTAAAGACGAGAGGATTCACTAACATTTGGGACGGGATCGCCATATTGATCCAGATATTTGTCGTGCTTGCCAGTTTTGCTTTATCATCGGGATGACAAAGGTCTACGCAATCTTTATGTTTTTTAAGGATTGTTGGGCAAGCTTGGATCGACTCCGCCTTAGGATATACCAATGACGAAGAGATGAAAAAGCTTTTAAGACAATTTGGTGCCAAGGGCTAAATTTTTCATCGTCCGGATTTTTTGGGTGAGGTGAGGGGAGGCGCCTTTTTTAGGGCCTGCTTAAATGGAGAAGTGTTCCGAATAACCCTTTTCTAAAGAGCTTTGGGACCCACAGATAGGACACTTTAGGCGAAACAAGAGAATTTCTTGCAGGTATATGACGTGTTTGTTAAGTGAAGCCTTATGTTCCCAACAGAAAAATCGCCTTTTAAGTTGCCAAGCATACCCGGGGCTGAATCGGTAAATCCTTCATTGCAGCGTCTTGAAGAGGGATCGCAAACTAGTTCCTCTATTGATGGAATAGCCAGGTCTATTCTAGAGAGGCTTCACCTCTCCCCACAAGTAGGAGCAGAGGCTATCCAATCGGGGGAACAAAAGAGCATTAGATTTGTGTGGGACTACATAAGAGCTGGCGATAGCTGGGAGTGGAGGACAAAGGTCTCTGATGAGGAAATTATCTCCCTAAACGCTCTGCAATCTCCTGTTGACCAACCTACATCGAGGATGTTAGAAGATTTTTTTTTAGATAGCAAAATTGACGGAAAAAACTTTCTGAATGAAGCGCAATCTCGATTTTTAGAGGAATTAGGTTTTTTGGTCGATTTTGATAAAGATGGGATGTTTTTCAAAACACCTACAAAAGAGAGTTTTCATCAAAAATATTCCATGCTCAAACAAAAAAATGAAGAGCTACCCCCTTTAACAATTGTAGAGGTCGATCAGATTCTTGATCCCGATCAATTTGTGGAGCTTAACATAGGATATGATCTGATTTTCAGTAAACCTCCGGAACTCATTCACGATCTTTTTTTTCATGTAATTATGAAACTGATCTCGATTGTAAATGAACCTACAGATTACCCGGGTTTCAAATCAAGCCAAAATGAATTTTTTCGTAAATGGAGAGAATTTCTTAAAGGGGCAGAGGCAAACCCTGAAAAAGCCTTAACTGAACTCACCCCCTTTTTGTCTCAAGGAACGCTACAAGTCGAAAGATTTATGGATATGTTCAAGCTTCTTAAATATTCCTATAGCGCTGCCCTAGATGTTATGTCTGCCGGCTACCTCAAATATAGTAGTTTGAATACAAAACCTTTCGACTCCATCGTGTTTCGTATCGTAAATTTGATGAAAAACGACGATTTGCTAGGGAATTGGACAAGGGAACAAAAAATAGATCCAAAAAAGGCAAAAGGGATGGTAGAGGATTTTGCAAAAAATCCCCCTACTCTAGGGGAAGTGGTTCTTGCGATTATGCGTTTAAATGAGCTTACTTTATCTACAAGAATTTTAAAAAAATTAGCGCCGGAGGGTTCTTTTGAATCACCATAAAATCTGTGCATATCGGCTTCGAATCCTATTGATTCTAAATGATGAAATAGGGATCCATGAGGGGATGGCTAAGCACGATTCTTTCTAGAAAAAAAGGCTGCTCTAGAAACTTTGAAAATGCACCCTCTAAAACCTAGGATTTATGGGAAAGGGTTTCAAAAAAAGCTTTCACATCTTTTTGCCCTTGAAAGATCAGAAACTTCGTTTTCGGGTATTTATTATTACCTAAAAAAAATCTGTGGAAATGTTAAATGTGCATTTCCATTCCCTATTAATCTTAAATTTTATAAAATATCCCCTTGTTTTCGAGGTGTAGATGGGTGAATTTTTAGAGCTGCTCTTAGTGATATTTATTTTGGGTTTTCTCTATTTTATCCCCTCGATTGTGGCGAGGGATAAGGAAAATTTTGTTGCCATCTTTGTTTTGAATTTTTTTCTTGGCTGGACTTTTTGGGGGTGGGTGGCAGCTCTTGTATGGGCCTGCTTGAAAGAAAAGAGGGTGCAATCCTCCACAATCACCATAAAACCTGACAGTAAAACTACCCCTTAATTTGAGGTTGAAATGCATTACGTGCGCCCTATAGAAGTTTTAGAGCCGAATCTGAGTGAGAGAAGAACCGACTCTATTGAAGAGACAAACGGATCGATTTTGCCTGAAACGGAGTCAAGAACAAAGAGTTTGAAGAGGGGAGCCAAGCTCCGGCTCAATGAAGGAATATACTCCCTATCAGCCCGCCCCATAGAAATAACCGCTTCAAACGAGAAGAGCGAGCAGGAAAAGCTTTTAGACATCATGGTCAAGTATGGCAATAATCCCGACGGGATCCCCTCCCTCCTGTTTGCTGCCAAAAAAGGGGACCTCGAGGCGGTAAAGCTCCTTCTTGCCCATGGAGCAGAGATCCATACAAGAGATGCCCAAGGCCACACCATCCTAAAGTGGTCTCTACTATCAAAAGATATAAACCTCGTCCGTTTCGTCCTCGATCAAGGGGCAGATGTGAATGTGAATACACAGGGTGCCTCTGGAGGCTTCGAGGCTCTTATTGTTACCACAATAGACGATCCTGATATTTTTGATCTCTTAGTCGAGCGGGGTGTAAATTTTGAAAAAGCACAAGATAGTTTTGGAGGAATTCGTGGTGGTGAAGAAATGCTGATCCCCTATTGTATCCGTTACAATTCCGGCAAACTGCTTCGCCATCTGATTCAAGAGGAATATTGGTCAACTCCAATGTTGTTATGGGTTGCTTTTATTTGTCATGACCAAATCGATAAAATATATCCAGATATTTCGCATAAGCAACGCCTAGGTAACTTTAACTATCTCTTAAAGACAGGCATCTTAAACCCTACCACCCAATCCGAATGGGCAAATAATGTACTTAATCAACTTCCCGTTTCATTTCTTCAAAGCTGCATCGAGCATAAATTCAATATATCGCTCTGGAGTCTCTGGTATATTGCTCCTGATTACTTAGAAAAACTGCGTCTTTTGATTAATAACGGTGCGCAAGTAAATGCAAAAGATCCTGGTGGACGCACTGCGCTTTTCTACGCATGTTACGCAAATTTAGAGGCCACGAGACTACTCTTAGAAAACGGGGCTGAAGTGAATCAAAAAGACAACACAGGACGCACAGTGCTATGGCAGGCGGTAAGCAGTCGCAATAAAGAGATTGTGAGACTGCTTTTAGAAAACGGGGCGGATCCAAATCTAAAAGACAATAACAACCATTCGCTGATCCAGGGCACCAATGACGAAGAGATGAAAAAGCTTTTAAGACAATTTGGTGCTAAGGGCTAAATTTTTCATCGCCCGGATATTTTTGGGGGGAGGGGGAGGCTACCCTTTTTAAAGCCTGTTCGCCCATCTCAACATATAAACTGGGGGTGAATCTACCTCTTTTTACGTCCGTACTTAAAATTAAGAAAAAGGCCCTTATATATTCACAAAAATGTTCACTGCCGCACAGGCAGCTTAGAAATATGGCCACTGACGGGATATTTCTCAAGATCTTTTGGGTTGCGCTATCTGCCAATTTTCGTTAAGCTTGCCTAAAATTTTTTAAAATGTGTTTTTGTGAATGAGATGGAGTGTCTGATAAGTATACGAACGGATAGACTCATTTTAAGGCAGTGGAAGAAAGGGGATTTGGAGCCGTTCCCCAGCATAAATGCCGACCCCAGGGTCAGGGAATACTTTCCCGGCTTGGAGACTAAAGAAGAGAGCGACCGTTCGGCCTCGCTCAGATTCAACCATATTGAAAAATTCGGATGGGGAACCTGGGCGGCTACCCTAGCCGAAACCGGCGAATTCATCGGCTTTATTGGATTGGCGGATGTACACATTCAACCCAAATTTGACCCGGCGGTAGAAATAGGATGGCGGCTGGCATATAAACATTGGGGCAAAGGGTATGCCACAGAAGGGGCTTTAGCCTGCCTGCGCTACGGTTTTGAAACGCTTAAATTGGATGAGATCGTTTCCTTAACGGTTGTTGAGAATACCAGATCTCGCAGAGTCATGGAGAAAATCGGCATGCATCATGATTCCAAAGACGATTTTGACCACCCAAAACTGCCGGAAGGGCATCCTTTGAGAAGGCATGTTCTTTACCGCTTAGATAGGGACGAATGGAAGAAACAGCAAAGGGCGCCATAAGCAAATATGTATTCAACCCCTACAGCACCTCTTTTCCCGGCCTGTTCGTAAAAGAAAAGGCTCGGATTGCCCAGCAAACAGGCTTGAGAAATAGCAAATCAGGATGGAGACCAATATCGCAAAATGAAAGAACCTCTCATCCAAAAAATTCTTGCGATCTTAAAGGATCCAATCTCAAATAAGCTTATGCGAATCATCTGAAAGTTTTTCCCTTCGCCTTTGAAGGGATTCTTTGCCTCTACTTCATCCTTTTTGAGGCTTTAAGGCGCCACGGGACATCTTTTTTGCAGAGGCCTCTAATCTCTGGAGCTGGCCCTTTCGTGAAGCGCTTTGAGGATTTGCTGGCGGCGGGGGGCGTCGATTTTGTGGGTGAGCCCCTCATGCTCGATTATAAGTTTGCCCATTTTTTCTACGTAGCTATCGACTGCTTTTTGGCGCCTCTCGTCTAGCTGACTAAGCGCGGCTTTCTCTTTTTTTGCTTGCCTTTCGATACTTGATCGTCTCAGCTCCTTTTCTTCCTGTTCTTGATCCAAAACATGGAGCACTTTTAAAAGCTGGTCGAATTTTTTCCCCTCCTCTTCGATTTGAAGAGTGTAGAGGTCAACCGCTATCGTTAACTCGTAGTTTTCTTCAGCCTGAAGCTGGGTAAGGTGGGTCTCTAACAAATCCAAATCCTTTAACCTCGCAAAAGCCATCACCGAGAGGACCTCCTGGTAGCCTTGCAATTGTAGGCCGAATCCAATACCGGTCATATGAAGAACCTGCATATAGGAAGTTTGTGAAACCGAAATCATCCGCCGAATGATCGGAATCATCCGGTCAAGGCTCTTTTTTTGCTCCCTATAACCGTCTCGGCCCGAGGCAAGCGATGTGGAAAGGTCCTCACAAACCCTATCGAGCTTAGTCAAAATTCGATCGATATTTTCTGAATAAGACCTTAAATTATCCAAAATTGAGGGGCTATTTTGATGAAAATATTCATGGATCGCATGGAGCATACGGTCCATCCCTTGAGGCATTTTGGCCATCTCAACTGCCAAAAAGGCCGCCGTTAATCCTCCAGTTGAATGGGCAAAAAAAGCATCAGACAACAGCGCTTTTTGAGCCACCTCTCTTACCTTTAAAGAGGGATGGAATGGTAAAAGCTCTTGGCCTGAACCGGCCGCACTAGCGGGATGAGAAGAGGGGGAAATTCCTGAAGACATCGTTTCTTCCTTTTAAATTTATCTGAGGGATAGGGTCAGACTAGGATTTTTCGCCTCACTTGCAACAGGCGCTCTAAACAAAGTCTCTAAGGATTGGTAGGCTGCGCTAATCTCCTCAAACCTACGTTTGTAGAGCCCCACCTTATAGCTTTCGGCCTTATCGGGGTGGTATTTCTTAGCCAGTTTGTGAAAGGCCTTTTTGACCTCTTCAAAAGAGGCATTTTTACTCAATCCCAAAACTCCATACGGGTCAGATTGACTCTTGTCTAAATCTACGAACACCTGCCCAAGAAACATCTGCTGAATAGTCTCTTTTTCACTATCGGATAAGAGGCATGAGGGTTCTTTTGCAACGACCTCTATAGCAGCCTGAATCCTCGAAGAGAGATCTTTTTTTAAAATACCTGAAAAATCCTTCGAAAATATAAACGATAACGAATGGATCCCTTCAGCACTTGCATACCCCCGAATACCCGAAAGATAATACGAATCTTCAAAGGAGATCTCCTCAAACTCGTCATCGGAACTTTTTTTGGCGGTAAGATTATACACATGCACCCCGCGCCCCTCGTGATTGCGCACATGGAGGGCAATATTCCCTATCCTAGAGCTCTGCTTTGATTTTTTTAAAGGGAGGGCACTCACCACAACCTTATGAATTTTTTCATCGAGACTGACACAAATTTCCTTATTGTGCGGTATCGATTTTCCAAAAACAGGACCCGTTTTCACTTTTCCGGTGGGATCCACATAAACCACTTGTAAACTCTCAATGGTGTCTTTTGCCCCAATCGATATTTTTGAAATTCGCCCATCGACTAGCGAGTCGCTGGTATTGAAGAATATCCCCTTTTTTTCCCCATACTCTCTTGAAACTATCGGCTTTTGGAACATGTTAGCCATCTGAAGGATCTTACTGGATTCGTACTCTAAATAGTCGATCACGCTTTTTGACTTATTCATGAGTAGCAGAATCTGGTCTTCTTGAGACTGAAGAGAGATAAGTAGACACTCTGTTATCTCTTTAACCAGTTCGTTTAGGCTGTGTTGGACGAATTTGATGTACTCTTGAAGCCCTTGAAGATAAATCTCATTTACCTGCTCTAGCTGCTCACTTAAATCTACCGAATCTTCTAGAGAAGACTCTGTGAGAGCTTTACGTAAATTTCCTAGGGCACGGTTCTTGTTAGCCTCCAATCTTTGATAGGTCTGAGATATTTTTTTTTGGATTTCACTTAGGATGTTTGTTGGATCGGACAGATGACGCATCGTCATTAAAACATCACTTTGAAGGGCTTTTAGACTTGTTTTATACCTCAACATCTGTTGTTCTATCTCTCCATAAAGAGAAAAACTAGGGACAATTGCTGTCGAACCGCTTAAAAAGTTCTCTAGAACTCCAACTTGCTGCATGTAGTGATCTGCAACAGCATTCAATCCTTGATTTTTTGTCAGAAACGCTTCCCGGATTTTTTTTTGCAGATCTTGAAGATAAGTTTCTATTTCTTGGGGTAAACCCTGATGTAATTGATCGACTTGACTGAGAAACTCCGACTCGATCTGCTCCCTTTGGGCCCCCTTTTTTTCACAGATTTTCTTGATGTTCTCTAACTCGCAAGAGTTCAAAAAAAGAGTTCTCTTGAAATGGGTAAAAAAGGGGAGGTTTCCAAGGCTTGTCATCGCACCACGGAGGGTATTTTCGATCTGTTTTTGATAGAGCTGGATAAATTCCAGAACTCTATGGTCTTCCCCCGCACGGAAATTTTTCAGCATCTTCTCCCTTAAAGAGTTCAACCGATCAAGGGCGACCTTACTGATTGTCTCGGTTTGCTCCGAGATAGGGAGCGCATCTCTGACAACTAGTGCTGTAACTCCTCCCGTCCTTGCAAAAGGGGTGGACCTCTTGGGCTCTAGAAACGAGCTCAAAAGCCTCGATCCTGGGTGTTCAAATAGGGGAGCTCCTAAACAAATCTGTGGGGTGGCCATATTTTACTCAAAATTTCTAATTTCTATTTTTTAAAAAGTTTCAATTCCCTAAAAAACTTCTCCAAGACCTTAGTCAAGCCCGTGATTTATCACGGGCTACTCGGTTTTCTTGTTTTTACCGTTTTGGTTCCACACTCAACGAAGAGGGATAGAGGCTTAACTGTTGACGAATCATTTGCTGCTCTAATAGCGCTGAATCGGCCGTTAACCTGGCATCAACAACGGAAAATCTTGGCTTAGCCCTCTTATCGGACAAAGGGTTCAGGGTGGTCTTTTCCGAGGTTTTTTTGCTACGCACGGAGGTTTTTCCTACAACACCTTTCAATGTGATATCCGAAAATAGTTCTCTTTTTAGGTTCGCCATCTTCGAATGGTGGAGTGCAAACCTTGCTTGCATCTCTATTTGAAAAAGCTTATCAAAGTGAAACATCTTTTTTTCCACCTCACTCATTAGAGAGGGATTGTGCTCTGCCTCTAATCTAGCTTTTTGTTTTGCTACAAGCTGTCCAATCGCGAACTCCTCTTGAGCTATTTCGCCGGAATAACCGGAGCCCAGAGATTTGCAAATCCCAACATGTTTGCCGAAAATTTGCTCTATTTGCTCCCTTGGATCTTCATAGGGAGGAAACTGGATTGGCATAATTGGTGAGGTGGAGGGTGTTAAGCTCATAAATATTTCCTAATAAATGAATTATTGAAAATTTAGTTTAGGGGTTGACCACAACCCTCAAAACAGGGGAGTGGTTCATGCACTTTACATGATAGAGCAAGGAGATGCGGATGCTATTGCTTGAGCTACTCCTACTCTTTCCTGGGCCTGAGCTTGGATCGCTTTTACCCGCCCATCCACACTAATTCTATGGTGTTCTAGCTGCCCTTGTATATGCAACTCTGCTATTTGGGCCCCGAGCTGAGCTTGAAGATTTCTCTCATCAGCTTGGATAGCTTGACTAGCCATAGCCATCTGAGCTTCGAGCTGTGCTTGGCGACTTCTCTCTTCAGATTGAATCGCTTGACTAGCCATAGCCATCTGGGCTCTGATCTGCTGCCTTCCTAGTTTTTCGTCCACTTCAAGAGATCTCATCTGAATACTTTTTTGAATCTCGAGCCCTTTACATTGAATAGACCCTTCGGTTTGGATTCTTAAAGATTCCATAGCTAGCTGATTTTTCTCTCTTAGCTTATTTGCCTCATGGGCAAAAACAACAATCTGCTGCTCGATTTCTAATTTTTGTTTATCGACATTCTCTTGGTGGTCTTGTGCCCGCGCTTTAAAGGCGAATTCTTTTACCAATCTCAGCTCTTCTTGTTTAACCGCTCGACATTTCAAATAACGTTCAAATAGAATCTCCTGTTCTCTCATCTTTACCTCGTAGGCTTGGATCTGCATTTGAAAATTTTCCATCTCATGTTTACGGATGATGTCGAGTGCCATGGAGAATATCTGGATGTCTTTTTGCCTTGTGTTGATGATGAGGTCGATAGCTTCTTTTGCCTCTTCGGAGGTGTTGACTGCGTTGAGTGAGGCAACTGCCGATTTAAAATTTTTATCGTGATAATCGAGGATGTTATACGCTACTTGAATCAACGGAATAAACTTCTCAGGATCCTCTTCAGATCCCTCTTCATTCGGCAGAGCCTTTATGAGGCGATCGAATCGCTGGTTAAGCTTTATTCTGGTTGCAGTGAGTTGAGACACATGCTGGTCTATGAGATCTTGAATCCGTTTATTTTTACTTTTTAACTGCTCAAGAGCCAAATCGACCTCTTGATCCATTTTTGCACTAATTTGGGCATGGCGTGCCATCGATAGACTCCCTCCAGAGGAGGTTGCCAATTCGAGCTGTTGTCTACTGATATGCGTGAGATCGCGAGGCTGAATTTGGGCCGTGAGCATTGTGGATTGTGAGCGCATTTTATCTACAGTGAGTTGGCTCAAAGATTCCAAAGAATCGTCTCCGAGCTGATTTTGCTGGTTGAAATCTCTGGAGAGCGCACCCACTCGGGAGCGAAGGCTTAGGCTGCTTTGCATTGGGGCAGAAGAGCTTCCTGCAATACAGGATAGAGCTAATCCATCGAGCGCAGCTTCGCCTCGAAAGCCCCCTGAGCGAGATAATGGGGGTCTTGCATTTAAAGCATCACCTGAAGAATCGGACAAAGATTCGATTGTACTGTTTCCTGGGTTCGTTCTGGAGGATCTCATGATTTTCCTTATTGTCTGGATAAACTTTTTCTGGACGTGATGGATGAAAAGCTATTTGTTGAGGATCTAGAGGAGAGGGGACTCTCCCACCCCTGGCTTATAGAAGAGGAGGTTCTAGGGCGTAAACTAGAGGTGTTCAAAAGAGTAGTGCCACTTTGTGTGGTATGCCTGACCGTATCATGCAATTCAAAAACCGCATTAGTAAACTGGCAGCTACCACATGCAGGAGTAAGTATCCCGTCCCTTTTGCCTGTCCCTATCGCCGTAATACGGGATTGTGCGACTTGAAATCGATTTTGTTCCTCCAAACGGAGTGCCTTGTGTAAAACCACCTGCTCTGCACAATTTCCATTTCCTTTGCCTCTGATGCTCGGGGGGATAAGATCGAGTACTATAGTTTGATAAGGGTTTCTCGCTGATTCCCAACGATCCTGATCCCTCCTTCTCACAGACATTCCTCCTATTGAATTACCGGTAGGGTCTTGGATTACAGCGATCATACCGGGTCGGTTTGCGGCGCTACACTGTTCCACCCTTTGTTGCGCTTTGAGCTTAGCTCCCAAAAACGCCGCTTTGGAGTCCGTTTCTAATGTGCCCATAGGAGCCCAAAAATTCGATTCACCACTCAAGCTCCTGGAACGTCTCGCCATCCCAACGGGAGTACCCGGCTCCGATTGGGGAGTGAAGTATTGTCTTCCACCTTCGCTTGTTGTTCCAAAAGGGGAGTGATCTTTGGCATGCATACAATAATCGTGTGCCGAATTTTGGCCTTGAGAAAAGGGAAGGGTGAGCGCCCCTGGTTGTGCTCTTTGGGGTTGATGGGATAGAGGCACATTTTGTGCAGCGCTTTGCACGCGCTGGGTGAGACTTTGCACCGATTGAGTTCTTGAGGAAGGGGTTATTGGATTTAGAGTGGGATAAATAGAGGGTTTATCTAATGAGGGATACACATAAGCCTTTTGGTTGAACTTTAAGGATGTGAAGGGCTAAGCGGTAAATCAATACGAGCAGTTTTTAAACGGGGATCTTGCATAATCTAAATATTTATCTCGTACCACAAACCCAATAATATGCTCTCTAACACCATTCTCGAGTCTTAAAATATCTCGAATTTTTTGGGAAAATTGTCTTTTGAAGTGTATATAGCTAATAAATTATATGCAAATAATTTGCGAAAACCTAAACATGTATTTAACTGTTCTTTAAATGTTATCCCTTTGCTTATATCGAATGTAAGAAGGTTTTAAGGGAGAACTTTTGTTATCAAAACTCGGTTAAAAAGATTCTCTAGACCCCTTTCAAAAGCTTTTTTGTTTTATTAAACAAATCAATATTGCTCTTAAAAAAAATTTTTCGTATGGAAACAATCATAGCCGTAAAAACAAAATATTATAAATTTTTTCAATTCTCTAAAATATTTAGAGGGGGAATCTTAGATGGTAATAAATTGTCGTAATTTGTGGACTGTTTTAGGGGTTGCATGTCTAAGTGCTAACCTCGCTGCGGCTTCCACTTCTAGCAACACATCTTCTTCGTCTTCACAGATGAACAGCGCCGATCAAAGCATGATGGCATCCGGACTTATGTACGCCGGACCCGAACTCGGTGAAGACTCAGCAGGAATTAGTCTAGGTGCAGACTATATCCTTTGGCAAGTAGCTCAAGAGGGACTTGAAACAACTGGCGCCCAATTTGGAACAGGTTCAAGCCAAGGCTCCACAAGTTTTCCTAAATTTAACCTTTTAAACGGTTTTAAAGTCCATGGTGGGGTAACTATTGCAGAGTCTGATGACATAGATCTATTCTTGCAGTATATCTGGCTACAAAGAACTACTGGTACAAACTCAGGAACGGGCGGAAGTCGTGAGTATGCTCTTCTTGCACTTGATATCCTTAATCCAGCCTTAATTAATAACTCTCCTGTCATATCTTGGTCATCTTCGTTCAAAACATCATATAATGTATTAGACTTTGAGATGGGCCGTTTGACATCTTTTTCTAAAAAGTCTTTTAGCATCAGACCTTTTTGGGGTATTAGAGGTGTATGGAATACACATAGCTGGAACCCTCAGGTATTAGCAGATATCACCGATCTTCAACCCGATACCTCAACTTACTATCTAAATTCCTACCAAAATACAAGCGGTGCAGGAGTAAGAGGAGGATTCAACTTAGCATGGAAATTCTTTACAAATAGTGAGTATTTTGGTGGTCTTAAAATCATCGGATTGTCAGCTCTATCTGGGGTTTATGGACGTACCTATGTGGATACCACAGTATCAGGAGTTTTTAAAATTGAACAAGGTGATACAACTATCTGGAACAACCGTACATCTATGAATAGAATCATTCCAATTGTAGACCTTTCTATTGGATTGAGCTGGGATATGAGCTTTGGCGGTGAAAGAGATAGTGACTATAATGTCGAAATTCATGCACTCTGGGATACACAATCCTGGATTGGATATGGAAGACACCTCACCTCTTTTATTGCGCCCCGCGGACCTCAGAACCTCACCGTTCAAGGTTTCACTATTGGTGCACAACTCATGTTCTAATCTAGGGGTTTTTCAACTTTAGAAAAAGCCGAGTACATATAAC
>JBEIFH010000029.1:0-11716 GCA_040382515.1 Chlamydiia bacterium
CCTTTGTTGCTATTATATTCCTCCACATCCTCTTTTGTGTAAAACCAAACTACCCCCCCCTCATCTATTTGTCTCTCATGTGGATGCGGTATTGCGTCGCTCGTTTTACTCCGTACGCCACATGGAATGCGAACTTCTGGCATTTCATGCTGACCTGGGAGGACTATCTCCTCCGAAAGAGTTTTTACCGGTTTATCAGCGGTAGCATTAAAGTATTTTTGAGATCCCCTCACGAGTGAAAACAGAGTGGCTCCTGCTACAAGACCTATGCCAATCGACTTTCCTATGGGCGCATCGTTTAAGAAGCCGACACAAAAAGCCCCTAAACCGGTGAGTACGCAAACACCAGGCCATTTTCTTGATGAGGTAGGAGTGACTTGAAGCGGTTGATTTGAGTTTACTATCACCTTGGGTAGTTTGTTTACTAAATCTTTGTATTCGGTATTATCAATCGTGAGGGCTGCTGCATCAAATACCCCTTTAGCGCCACCCCCTGTGCTGAAGGATGGGCTTCTTTGGTGAGGTGGTTGAAGGGAGAACATAATAAAACCTTATTTATCTTTCGAAGATGAAATTGTAACAATTTATTATTAATTATTACAATTTTTTTTACTTATGAAAATGAGACTTTAAGACCTAACCCCCTATAGATGTGATGATTACGGAATTTTTACTGGGGAAGTTTTTTTTTTAACGACTGCCCGGTTGTCAATTGAAGCGACTTGTTGAAAAAAGAGCTTACCCGATGCAGCTTAGCAGATTAGGCCTCTTGACGGGGGCTTTTGAGGAAAAGGAGCCAGACGGCGCTTAATGCGGCGAAGAGGACAGAAAAAAGGATGGGTGAAATATAGCTGATGTTTGCAATCACCCCGCATATGATAGCGCTGACAGCTTCGGAGAGGACGATACATGATTGGTTGAGCCCTAGGGCAACCCCCTGATCTTCAGGGCTTACCGAGTCGGAGACCAGTATGGCAGCATACGTTGTCCCTACGGCTATGAAAAAACTTGGTGGGATAAGGGAAAAAAGGAGATTGAAGGTGGAGTTGCTAATCAGGACAAAAAAGATGGAAAGGGACAAAAGGACTCCTGCCATTTGGGTCGTCCTTTTATTGCTCAAACGGGCGCTGATCGAGCGGTAGAATAAAGGGGCGAAGCAAAAGGGGATAGAGGTATACCCCTCAAAAAGGGCTATGACTGAGGGGGAATAATGGAATTTCTTGATAAGCAGGAGGGGGAGAAAGCTGAAAAAAGCGGTGAAAGAGAGGTAGAAAAAGGTGGCCCCTATGAAAATATGGAGCAATTGGGGGGAGGGGGCACTCTGCAATTTTTTTGAGAGGGTCCCTTTAGAGATGTCGGGGAGAGTCTCTACAAAAAAGAGCATGACAAGTGCCAGGGTGATGAAGGAGATAAAACTAGCTAGCCAAAATGGGGTGGCGAAATTGAACCAAGAGACAATGTCGGAGTTGATCACGGCAGCCCCTATAAAGGGGCCTACCATCCAACCGAGATTGGAGAAGGTGATCACCCACCCAAAATTGAAGGTTTTTTCGCTATTGGTTTCGGATATGTCGGCCATCGAGGCGGTTGCAATCACAACATTTCCCTCAAAAAGACCCGTTAAAAAGCGGCTGATAAATAAAAGGTAGGGAAGTTTATAGGTTATCGCTAGCCCCCCTAAAAGGTAAGTGGGGATGACGGGAAATAGGGTGTAAATCAGGATATTGCGTCGACCTAACCGATCGGAGAGTTTTCCCAGAATCGGGGAGCCGATTAATTGACCCAGGGGAAAACAGGCGATCAAAAGCCCGACAAGCAAATAGCGGCTTGATTCGCTCACTGTGGGATCGAGAAGGGTGTCGCCAGAAATGAGCAGGGGGGTAAGTATAGGCAAAACCATAGAGTAGCCCGTATAGCCCATCAGCAAGACAATTGCGATCGTAAAAAGCTGCAAATAGTGTTTATGGCGATGCAAAGCCTATCCCTATCTTTTGAATGTAGATTTTTGGTGTTTTTGTAAATTTAGACAAAAAAAATCACCTTAGCCAACAACTGAGATATAAAAGAATAGAGTTCTTGTGGCAAACATTTTGTTTTCTTTTTTTTAAAAAGAATTTCCTTTAGAGTAGATGCCCTAGACTTATGACGACAAAACTAACCATTGACAACCTGGATGTATCGCACTCGACAAGTTTTGAGGAAATGCACGATGCACGCAGCTCTTTTGCGAGCTACGTTCCACCAATAAATCCGCTCAGCTCCCCTATAAGTTCACCAACATTTTACTCGCATCTGGACCGTCTGTTTGGAATCCAGTCACTCTTTAAAGTGTTTAGCGGATTCACTCTGCCGAAAGCTTTTGCGCGGATCCGCTTTATGTTTTACCACCGGATGATTGCAAAGCTTTGCCCAACGGCTTGTATGGAGTGTGTAAAAAAAGAAATGGACCTGAATCCCGATCTAGGGCGGGAGGCCGAATCGTTGCTGTTGTGTTTTTCAGAGCTGCAAAACCTTGAGGCGCTGCTACAACAAATCACAATCCGGATCCGCTCCCATCAAAAACCTTGAGGCGCTGGTGCAACAAATCGGGATCCGTTCCCATAAAAACCTTGAAGGGCTGCTACTACAGATCGGGATCCATTCCCATCAAAAGCCTTGAGGGGCTGCTACAACAGATCACAATCGGGATCCATTCCCATCAAAAGCCTTGAGGCGCTGCTACAACAGATAACAATCGGGATCCATTCCCATCAAAAGCCTTGAGGGGCTGCTGCAACAAATCGGGATCCGTTCCCGTCAAAAACCTTGAGGGGCTGCTACAACAAATCCGGATCCGTTCCCATCAAAAGCCTTAAATTGACCTGTTTTGAGACCCGCCGGGATTGAGAAGATGGGTTTTAAATGCGGTTCTTTAGTGAGGTGGAGTGAGGCGGCAACGAGCAGAGCGTCTCGAGAGGTTGCGTGTAACATCTAAAGATATGTCGAGGGGTATTTCTTTTTAAAAAGGGGCCGTTTCAACAGAATTTGACTGACAGGGCTTTATAAAATAGCTCGCATCGACAAGTTGCGGGCGCACGAAAATAAGAATACTTCTTTTTTCCTCTTTTTCCTCCGTACGGTTGAAAAGGGCGCCGATGTAGGGGAGACCCCCTAAGCAGGGGATGCCTGAGGTGCGCTGTATTTTTGAATTTCTCGCCATCCCGCTCAAAACTAAAAAATGGGCGTTTGGAACATGGGCGGAGGTGGACATGTTTGTTTTAGTTGTTTGAATCCCGCTGAGCTGGTGGTCGCTATGGTGTGATAAAGCCTCCGAGATCTCTTCAACAATATGCAGGGTGATCATATTGTCCTCACCTATGAGCGGGGTAATCAGAAGGCTCACCCCGACATCCTTATAGTCTATGTTTGCTGTTGTTTGCTGCGCTTGACCTGTCGTGGAAATAGTAGAGCCGGTGAAGGGGAGGTTGTCGCCTACGAAAATTTTGGAGGGTTTATTATCTTGTGCAATCACTTTTTGGTTGAGGACGATGCGCACGTCGGAGTCTTGTTGCAGTGCGGATACCAAAGAAGATAAACAAAGATAGCTCTCTCCTTTGTGTCGAATCAGATCTCCGATAATTCCCAGATTCAGTCCAAAGGGGCTTTTGGGAGCTAAAGTTTGTGCTAGTGTCTGGGTCAGCGGAAGCTTTTTGGTCTCAAAGCTCCAATCCAAGCCGAAATCCAACCCTTTACGCATGTTGGTGTCGATGACAAGGATCTCGATAAAAACCTGTTTTAGGGGAACATCCAACCTTTTAATGAGAGCTTCAACTTCTCGATGGACACTCTCCTGAGCAGAATAGACGATTGAGTTTGTAGATTTGACCCATTGTGTCGACTCGAGCGCTTTTTTCAGGAGCTCTTGCTCCTGGTTCAACCCTACGGATGCCTGCTTGATCGCCTCAATCACCTCCGATCCGGGGTGAAATTGTAGTTTCACAATCTGAAATTGGGGTGTAACGGCCCCTTTGACCTCTTTTAGATCCGGCGCCTGTTTTTTCAGGATATGAAAGACGGACCCTTTTTTCTCCAAAATAAGGTCGTGGTTTAGGAGTATTTGCTCAAAATGTCCCAAGATCTCCTCTTGAGCCAATTTTTTGTGACAGACAAAATGGATTCTGTGTTTTCCAATATCCTCTTTAAATATGAAATTCGTGTGGAGAATTTTTCCTAAAAACTGAGACAGCTCTTTAAGTTCTATGATATCGAAGTTTATAAATATCCCCTTCTCTTCATTTTGTGAGGAGATCAAGGGAGAACTGAATAAGGTTAAGATTAGAACTAGGATCCATTTCATCATGTACGATTCGCTTTAGAAGCGTAAATAATAACAAAAAAAACAGTTATCTTCGAGGTTTATTTTAAGCTTATGTTAGAATCAACAGATGACAAATTTTAAGAGAGGCGGCAACATAAAAAATGCTGGGGTCTGGTCAAAAGGGATGGATCGTTATGCCATCTCGAGCGCAAGTTGCTGCTTTTGCTCATCGATCCACTGGAAAAAACAGTCCCGAATCTGTTGGATGATCTCTTCTTCAAAATGACGAAGGATCAACCCGATCGCACTGATTCCATACTGCTCAAAATGGGTCATCGCTAGCTGCGACGAGGGTATCTTCAGTTTCTCTAAGCTAGCCTTAAAGCGGGTTTTAAAATGGGTATCGGTTGTTGCTAATCCGATGATTAGGGTATCCCCAAAGACCTGGTGCTCGAAAAAGCCGTTTTCACAGGAGAGGTCGGTAGCTTTTGTCAGCAGCAAAAAAAGACGCTTCAAAATCGTAGGCTGGAGGACGCCCTGCATGTAACTTGGGGTGATTGCATGAAAAAAGCGCTCCAAAAGGACTTCCGAACCGATCGTGTAGGGTTTGATAAGCTTCTTGAAGTCGAGTAAAATTTCGCTTTTTTTCAATATGAGACCCCCATTGTAATCCCTAAACGGCCCAATCAATTCTAAAAGGCGCATGGAGGCTGCTTTTCTAGCATCGAAAAGGTCGATAGAGCGGTCTTTACGGATAAAGGGGGCTTTGTCAATCGTAAGTTCGAACACAAACGCCTCTTTGGGATATTTAGAGCGCAAGTTTCCCATCATCCTCTTTTCAATATTTTCAATAGGAATATTCAAGCTGTGCCCCCGATTCAGCGCGACGATGATCGTTGTGAAGCTCAAGGTATGCGGCGTCTGCTTGTAGAAGTTCAGCATCACCTGAGGAATATCATCGACATACTTCAATTCTTTGCTCAAAAGGATCATGTGCTTCATCACCTCCTCTTCATTTCGGGGCATGAAGATAGGGAGAACCGGCCTGAAAACTTTTTCATCGATTTCAAAGGGGAGCTTTTTCTTGAGATTATTCAAGGTGCTTTTTCCAAATTCACCCTCTTTTGCAATTTCGATATATAAACTTTTGACCCCCTCTTGAGGTCTAAAATAGCTAAAGCTTGAGCCGGGTACAAATTTACATTCGGGAAGGATCGTATGTACCGAATCAAAAAGTCCGTTGCAATCGATGTTTTCAGAAGGAGATTTGAATCGGATAACCGCTAGAATCCCCAGACTATGGACAAATTCATCTCGCTTATGTGGGGGGTTAAGGAATTTTATTTCCAGTTGCAGCGATGTGTCCCTCTCTTTCAAAAGACATGTTTTTCTTAAAAGGTAACTTTGTGCCAAAAGACGACTGATAAAATTGTTCGAGCGCTCTAATAAGAAATCCTCCCTCATAGAAAAAATAAGTTGCTGGAGCTCTTGGAAAATTTCCCGGGAGAATACGTCGGGGGAGATTTTATTGGTTGCAAGAATTTGCCGGGTAAGTTCAGTCAGATGTTCACTCTCTTTATTTGTCCCTAACAGGGTGTGGATTCCCTCTGTCCCATGCGCTTTGACCGTATCTTTCATCGTCTCATGGATGTAACGGTTTTTTTCTTCAAGAGAGAGGGGGGTGGACTGGAAGATATCACGTAAATAGCGGACCGCTTCGATATTAAGGCCAATCTCTTTGGGGAGGTCACGAAGCGTTTTAAGGGCAATTTTTAAATCCTCCTCGGTTTTGAGGCGCGCGTATACTTTATGTAGAAAATATCCTTCGTTATCAATCCCGTCGATTTTAAAAGCCATCGAGAATGAGGAGCTGAGATTGACAAGCTTTCCTGGGACCAGCGAGCGGGAGCAGACGTCATTCATGTAGCGTCCCACACCTAGTGTATTTTCTTGGGAGCAAACAAGGACAATTCCTAAAGTCAGCCCATTATTGGTCCAAACAACTTTGCTCTCTACGTGCTTAGGCAATTGGTCAGGGTAGACTTCCTCTAAAGCCGCTTTTACCGATTCTAGGTGATGGTAAAGCCCGGGGTCAAAAGCAGGAAGATCAAATGAAGGGATAATTTTCATACCAATTCGACCTCCTCTAAATAGAGCGTTCCTTGAGGAATGGTCTTGAGATTTTTGATTTTTGAGGAGGCGACGAACCCGTTGCGGAAATGGTAGATCGGAAAAATAGTTGCGGACTCGATGAGAACTCTTTCAGCTTGAGCCAAAAAGCGCTCCCTCTCCTTTATGGAGCGTGTTTTCCCGGCGAGGTGTAGAAGATCCGAGTATTTTGAGTCCTCGAAAGAGGGGTAATTCCTTAAATTGGCGGTGCTTCGAAATCGGTCCAAATAGGCGAGAGGATCCATATACTGCGCAAGAATGAAACTCCCTGCCATATCAAAATCCCTCTTGTAGAGCCTATCGAGGTACAATTTGGGCTCGAGTTGCTCAATCTGCAGGCGCACATCAAGACCCAGACGGATCTGCTCCTGAATCGCTTGGGCGATTTGAGGAAAAACTCCCCCTGCAGAAAAGGTGAAACGGATCTTGAGGTCCTCTTTTGCGATCCCCATTTCCTCTAGCGCCTCGTCCAGCAGCTGTTTGGCTTTGTATTTGTCCGTCACCCAAAGGTAGTTGCTTTCGGTTTCTCCCTGAAGCATCGGAGGTAAGATGCTGGTAGCTACTTTTTCATTTAAAAAAGTCAGATTGTCGACAAGGTCTTTACGGTCGATCGAGAGGATAAAGGCCTGGCGTAGCTTCTCGTTTTTGAAAAACTTCGATTTTGTGCTAAAACAGAGGAAGGTGGTCCCCGCTGTGTCAACCGACCTCAGATCATACTGTTTTTTTAACATCGGCAAAGAATCGACTGGTAACGTCGTAAAAGAAGAGCCGATCAGGTCTATTTCGCCCCTTTCGAACATTTCTAATGCCGTCATAGACTCCTCGACTAAAAAAAAGCGGATGTTTTCTAGCTTGACCCGCTCTTTTCCCCAGTAGCTTTTGTTTTTTTCGAGGTCGATGAGGTTCTTCGTCTGGTACTGTTTTAATGTATAGGGTCCGCTGTACAGAGGGGAGGCGTCCGAAGTTTCTTTATAAGGGAAAAAGGTGCAAAAGGCGGTAAGTTCCAAAAAATAGGGGATCGGCTCTATTAGATCGATTTTCAAGGTGTTGTCATCGAGCGCTTTGATCCCGACTGCACTTTCTGGTACATTTCCGAGTTTGCAGTCCTGGGCTCCTACAATAGGATAAAACAAATAGGCGTTGGGGCAGGGGAATTTTGGGTCGAGAAGCTCCTTCCAGGATCGGGCAAAGTCGTGAGCGGTGATAGGGGTTTTATCGGACCAGTAGGCTTTTTTTAATTTAAAAATATAGGTAAGCCCTTGATTTGAGACCTCTATTTTTTCAGCAAGGGCAGGCTCGTATATTTTTTCGGGGGTGGAGCGGGTCAATCCCTCGTAGAGAAAAAAGGTAAGGGTAGAGGAGGAGAAGTCGGCCGCCTTTCTTGGGTCGAAAGTAGAGGGGTCCTGGCTTAAATTCAGATATAAAGGCTTTAATGGCGCCTTAGTCGGTTTTTGAGAGCAGCCGGAAAGTATCAGTATGAAAAAGATGCTAAGATACTTGAACATTTCTGCATTAAAACAGATAGATAAAGCAAATGTCAATGATTTTTTAATACAACAAAAAGATTCTTTTAAGAAACTCTGTGGCCATCTTTGGTTTTTGGAAATTCGATCCATTGTAGGTGGGGACTTCCGATAGGGGAGATGTAAAATCCTCTGATCTTTTCTTGTTCCATATAAACATAATTTCCGTGGAAGATCGGGGTGAGTGGCGACTCGTCCATTAAGACTTTTTCCGCCTTTTCAAGAAGCTCGGCACGTAGTTCAGGATCAAATGTCGTTTCCGACATCTCCAATAAATCTCTAAACTCTTTGTTCTTCCAGCCCGGATAGTTGCGAAAATTTCTTCTGTTTTTAAAACGCTCCAATATCGAGTATTGGTCATTGTACATCGCAATCCACAGGAACTGCCCAAACTGATACTGTTTATTGTTGAGAAGAGTTAAAAATGTTTTAAATTCTACCCCCACAATCTCGATTTCTGTACCAAGAACAGCCTGGAAATTTTGCTGCAAGGTCTGGGCAATCCGGTCGTGGCAACCAAAAATAGGGTAGTGGTAGGTCAAGGGTGGTAGAGAAGGGAGCTTGAGCTCCTCTAGACCGATCGCAAGCTCTTTTCGGGCGGTATCGGGATCGTAAGACGCAAATAGAGGCTGTGATTTGTCTTTAAGTATTGGTGGAACGAAGGTTGTAGCAGCGCATTCCCCGTTTTGCATGATGTTTTCGACGATCGATTCCCTATTGATCGCTAGGCTGAATGCTTTTCGGATATGCGGATTATGAAAAGGGAAAGCGGATACGTTGAAAGTTGTGAAAACCGTGAGGGCAAGATCTTTTTTCTTTAATTGCTTTTTTTTCCGAAAATCTTGGATCGAATCGACGGGTATGGTTGTGAAAGGGCCGCCGATCAAATCAAGTTCTTTTTGCTCGAAAAGGTTTAAAGCTGTTGACTCGTCGCGAAGCAAAAGAATGTGCACTTCTTCAGGTAAAACCTCTTCCTTTGCCCAGTAGGATTCATTTTTTTTCAGAATAATCTTTTCGTTTGGTTGGAACGCTATACAGGTGAAGGGGCCGTTTGAGGGGGGCTGTTGCACTTTTGACCATTTGGGATCTAGGCTTGCCTTCGCTTTTGGTACGGGATAAAAAACGGGGAAACTCACCATTTGTAAAAAATAGGGGGCCGTGTGCTCCAGGTGGACTTCAAGGGTTTTATCGTCTAACGCCTTCACTCCGAAACTCTTTGGATCCGCTTCGCCCATTTTGATCTTTTCCCCATTTTTAACGATGTAGAGCATGTGGGCATTCGGACAAAAAAAGCCGGGCTTTATACTCTCTTTCCAGGAGTATTCGAAGTCATAGGCTGTTACGGGTGTTTTATCAGACCAAAAAACCTCTTTGAGAATAAATGTATAGGTGAGCTTATCGCTTGATATGATCACCTCTTTTGCCATCCCATGTGCTGCTGTGGAATTCTTGGTGATCCGCATCAGCCCTTCGTAAAGCTGAAAATGGAGCGCAGACGAAAACTGGTCTGAACTTTTTCTAGGATCGAGCGTGGAGGGATCCTGGGTCATGTTGATACGTAGAACATGTTCCGATGATTTCTGATCTTTTGTTTCTCTTGTTAATAAAAACAGGGTCATGGAAAGGAGGCTTAAAGGTATGATCATACGAAGCATGAGTCAAAAATAATACAAAAAAAGATTTTTTCGGTAAACTCTATTCTTAAATTCTATTTGGATTCTTCTTTAGGATGCATTTCAAGTTGCTAAAATAAAAAAGGGTAAAGTATGGGTTGGTGGATGCTCTCTTTGACCCCTTATATCCCGTTTGTTTTAGTCTGTTTTCTGACTTTGCCCAGAATTTTGACGCAATCGTTTATCTTGCTTGCAATCCCTTTTTTGATCCGTGAACTCGATCTTACGGATTTGCAAGCACAATTCCTTTTCCCGACCTTGCTTGCTGGTATTATCCTATTTTTAATCCCTGCAGGTAAACTTGGTGATATTTTTGGATCTAGAAAAACACTGATTCTTTCTGGTTATGTTTTTGTGATTGGGGCCCTGATTGCAGGTTTCACCAAAAGCGTATACCTCTTTTTCCTAGCCCTCTTTTTACTGGGAGCTACTGCGGCTTTCAGCATGACACAAGGGTCTGCCTACATTACTGAAATTTTCCCATTCCGTTTACGCGGAAGGATCATAGGGCTTTTTTCAGGGCTGATCTCCCTCTGCATTTTTATGGGGCCAGTCCTTGGGGGAGTGATCGCCCATCTAGGGCAAAAAGGGGTTTTTTTAACCATGCTCCCTTTTTTCATTCCAGCTTTGCTTTTATCCAATTTCCTCCCTAAGGTTCAAAGAGAAGATGCTAAGATAGTCAAAATCGAGTACCGGGATTTTTTGCAGCCCTCCTTTTTGAGCCATTGTTTTATCGCCCTTTCTTGGCAATCGATTATCTCATTGCTTATATTTTTTCCGGCCGAGTTTCAGTTGACTTTAGGTTATAGCCCTTTTGAGGCGGGCATTTTGTTTGCCATATTAGCCTTGCCGTTCCCTATTTTCAGTCCCGTTGCGGGTTGGATTTTTGACCGGTTAGGTTCAAGGATCCCCTATAGCATAGGTTACATTTCTCTAGGGATAGGATGGATTTTAAGCTACAATAAGTTCGATAACGAGTCTTTAGTCGTTCTTGCCTTTGCTTTGGCATTTGTAATTCCGGTGACCGCCTCTGCCAGCTGGGGTTTTTTCAACCAAAAAAGTAGATCGACAGCTACGAGCATCTACTATCTTTTGAGATTTTTGGGGTCGATCATGGGGAGTCTCATTGCAGGCTATTTATTAGTCCAAAAAAATCTCGGGGTTAAATTTTTTCTAGTAAACTACACTTTGGCGATCGGTCTGGCCCTCTTAAGTGCTCCGGCCTTTTATTTTGCATGGAAAAACCCGGGCAAAAAATAGGGGCTCTTCCTATCTTGGTTAAAAGTAGAAGCTTGTAATTTATTTTATAAATAAATTGCCTAACTTTCCCTTTTTTGATATGTAGAGGTTAGATTTTCTTTCTAAAAGGGATTTTAAAGGGCGACTATGGATGAGCAGCGGCCGCAAGATACTGAAGCTTTATTAGATGCGGTGGACATCCTGGCCGATGTTGCCGATATTGATCTGTCTTCCAAAGATTCCGTGTCGGCAGGGGGGATCAAGGCCCAATCTCTGAAAGAGAAATTTACGGTGATTCACAACTACCTCAAGGATGTGAATAGAGCTCCGGGGGTCGATCAAAAATTGGCTCGAGGGGTGCAGTCTATCATCCAGCTTGCCTCGGAAGCCGCTTCAAAAATCGACAAGATCATGCAGCAACAGGGGGTGAAGGGGGAGCGTTTTTCCACTTCCAAAGAGTTTACTGATCTGATCGGATTTTATAAAGAGACCCTGAAAAAGCGATTTGAAGAATCTCTAGAGCAAGAGGAGAGCTGGTACAAGGAATGGGTAGAGGAGGATTTCGATCCGGTAGATATCCAGCGTAAAGGGTTGCGTGATCTTGAAATTGTGACCAAGGATAAACATTACGAACTCTTCTTTTTGACAAAAGAGGATGGGACCCGTTTTTACAACAAAAGTCTTTTGCGTCATTTGCGCCTTGTTGCCGATTTTGAAGCCCTCTTATTGAATCAAAAAGAGGAGGATCCGATCCTAAGGATAGAGAGGATGAAAGATCGCTCGATCTCAAGAATTGCAAGATCTATTAAAGAATC
>JBEIFH010000030.1:0-11357 GCA_040382515.1 Chlamydiia bacterium
AAAATGGACGAGAGCTGCTGTTTTTCTTTTGGTGGCGAGACAGTTGTCTGCTATGTATACAAATCCATCTATGAGGGGATACAAATCTATTTAGTGGACCTGCACTCCACATCGAATTTTTTTCATAGAGATCGGATTTATGGTTACGAGGATGACGTGAGACGTTTTTTAGCCTTTGTGAAAGGTTCTCTAGAGATGATCTCTCTAGTCAAAAAAAACCCACCACTTATCCATCTTCACGATTGGCCCACCGCAGCAACACCGATACTTTTTGACGAGGTGAAGAGAACGATGCCACGTCCCGCATTTTTGTTAACAGTGCACAACCTAAGCTATCAGGGAATTACCCCCTACGAACCCTTACAAGATGCAGGTCTATTTTCACAAAGAGCGTGTAAGCTTCTAGAAGATCTGTACATCCCTTACCGGTTCAATCTTTTACTCGGTGGATTAAGGGCAGCGGACCAGATCACTACCGTATCTCCGACCTACGCTAAGGAGATTGAGACAGTAGAGTTGGGTAGAGGGTTGCATGAAATTTTTCTAAAACGGGCACAACATTTTACAGGTATCTTGAATGGTTTGGACCCGGTAGAACTAGAGCGTTATATAGAGATTCCGGCTGACGTTAAAGAGCGCCATCTACCCAAAGTTTTGGATTTAAAATCCAGGATGAAAATAAAGCTGACCAAAGAGCTTGGGATCGAGCCCTTAGACTCCCCCTGGCTTATTTCCGTAACCCGCCTTGTGGATCAAAAAGCACCCCATTTAATCCTTGAAGCAGCTCAGCAAATTTTAACCAATGGCGGAGTTTTTATTTTAGTAGGCCTTGACGGTGACCACCATATCCGTAAAATGTTTACCGAACTTCAAGAGGCTTGGCAGCACACAAATAGAGTGCGCATCGTCCTAGGATTTCACCCCAAGCTCGCAGAGCAACTTTTTGCAGCAGCCGATTTCAGTATCATACCTTCGATTTTTGAACCGTGCGGATTAACGCAGCTTTATAGCCTGTACTTTGCGACGATCCCTATCGTAAGAAGAACGGGAGGTTTGAATGACACCGTTTTTGATCTGGGCGAAAGTTCCCCTGAAAAACCTCTGAACGGATACACTTTCTTAGAACCTGAGGTGTCGGCCTTGCGCTGGGCGCTCGGGCGAGCTCTAAAAGAATACCAATCAGAAACCCACCGAGAACGACAAAAAAATGCTGTATTAGTGGATATATCATGGAAAAATTCAGCTCTAAGGTATCTCGAGATCTACAAAAAAATGGCAAGATAGGCTTTCGAAAATGGGAAAATTAAAGGCAAATTTCTTCTTGAGAAATATTTTTAAAGCTTTTCTTTAATGTTTCCTTGCAGTGCACACCGTATTCCAAAAGAGAAAGGACCGATAGAAACGCAGCGAGGCTCATGATCAAGAGGGATCCGGTCTGTAAAAAAGGCAAGTCGATCCAACCCAATCCATAAAAAAATAGACCGACAAGCACCGCGTATAGTGCAATTGATTGGTATATTGTTTTGAGTTTGCCCGTCCATCTTGCTCCCATAGCCTGTTGTTGCAAAGCCAGAAGCGATCGTAAATAGACAACGCTGATCTCTCTGCACATCATTGTTATAGGGATCCAAAGAGGTAGGTCAAGGGGACCTCTTGTTAAAGAAAAAAAAATCGATAGGAAGACTATGCAATCAGACATCGGATCGAGAAGTTTTCCAATTTTAGTCACGATTTTCCACTTTCTAGCCAGGTATCCATCAAGAGCGTCCGTGGCAAGCATAAAAGTTGCCAAAAGGAGCAGTAAAACCGGCTGTACCACGCCGTTCAAGCCGAATGTAACAGGATAGAGATAGAAACCTAAAAAAAGGGGGCATAAAGCGATTCTTGATAGAGTGAGGGCTGTGGGAAGATTCAAGGGGAACTCCGACTTTCAACAATAGTACCATTCCTCAATTTTTTTTCCTACTCTTCCACTTTGACTATAACAAAATATCCTCCGTAGAAAATAAAAAAACTCCCTCCATCTGCTTCGGTAAGGGGGGAAATTTGACGTGGTAAAAATTCGTCTGAAAGGGTAAACTCAATTGAAATTTAAAAAGAGCGTACTGACCGGCTATCTATTTACTCAAAAGTGGTCTTTTTGACCGCTCCGGACATCGCCAAAAAAACAAGAATAAAACGACTAAATCAAAATTTACCTGTATGGACTTTCAAAATATCGTTATGCGACTCAATGAATTCTGGAGCAAACAGGGCTGTTGCATTGTCGCAGCCGACGATACCGAGAAAGGGGCCGGGACATTTTCGCACCACACCTTCTTACGTTCTCTAGGTCCAGAGCCTTGCCGAATTGCCCACATCGACCCGTCCCGTCGCCCCAAGGACGGAAGATACGGAGAAAATCCCAACAGGCTTCAGCTTTTTCATCAATATCAGGTTTTACTCAAACCGGCTCCTGAAACTATCGTTCAGCTCTATCTGGATTCACTAGAGGCGATCGGTTTAAGTCAGAAAGATCATGACATCCGATTTGTACAAGACGATTGGGAATCTCCGACGCTTGGTGCCTGGGGATTGGGATGGGAGGTCTGGTGCGACGGAATGGAGATCACCCAATTTACCTACTTCCAATCGGTGGCAGGTATAGAAATGGAAGCGATCCCGGTCGAGATTGCCTATGGCCTGGAACGTCTAAGCATGTTCATCAACCACAAAGCCTCTATATACGATGTCCAATTTGGTGGGGTCTACAGTTACAGGGACCTATTCCATCTAAGGGAAGTGCAGGCAAGCCGGTATAATCTCGAGGAGGCCTCTGCCGACCTATGGTTTCATTTGTTCGAGCTTTACTCGAACGAGGTGAAGCGACTGATCGACAAGAAACTCCCGATACCCGCTTACGATTTTGTGAACAAAGCTTCCCATGCATTCAATATGCTGGATGCAAGAGGATTTATCTCCGTAACAGAAAGGCAGTCCTATATTCTTAAGGTTAGGGAACTGGCAGCTTTGACCGCCAGGGAGTATCTTGATCTTAGAAAATTGATGGGTTTTCCTCTGTTAAAACACCTCCGAAAGGAAACGGGCGAAAAAATCGGCGACGCCGTGGTGCATCATGGCACATCTACCCACGAGGATCTCCTTTTAGAAATATTTACCGAGGATCTCCCGGCCCACTATGTCCCTGCTCTCTCTTTAGAGCTCGAAAAGCAGGTTCAGGAATTTCTTAATGTAAACAAATTGAGCTTCGCCGGTCTGGAATCCTATAGTACCCACAGGCGCTTGGCTTTAATTGTCCGAGAGCTTTGTGCTAAAACGGAAGTTATGGAACAGGTGAAGAAAGGGCCAAGCGTAATAGCCCTTTACACCCCCCAAGACGAACCGACTCCGGTTGCAAACGCCTTCTTTCACTCCATTCACAAAAAAGTACCCGCTCTAAAGGAGCTTAGGTCCGGCACGGATGAATCTCTCTGGATTGAAGAGGGGTATATTTTTCACAAAAAAAGAATTGAATCACAGGACACAGCCACCCTCCTGCAAGAGAACATTCCAAAAATTCTCTTGAAACTCAAATCACCTAAATCTATGCGATGGAATTCTACGAACATCCCGTTTGCACGCCCTATCAGAGGCTTAATGTGCCTCTACGGCGATAAAAATATCCCTTTTGAGTTTGCTCAGGTTCCTACAAAAAAAGAGACCCATGGTCACAGGCAGCGCTCTAATACCCGAATCCCTGTAGCACATGTGCGTGAATACCTGAAAAAACTCGAAGACAACTATGTCATTGCCGATCCGTCGAGAAGGCGTGAAATGATTTTAGGTGCACTACCTGAAGGGACTAAAGGGGTCGAGAGGCTTATTGACGAGCTGGTCTACCTAAGCGAATATCCGGAAGTCGGCTTTGTAAAATTTGATCCGACCTTCCTACGCCTTCCTCCCCAGCTTATTGAGCTGGAGATGATCGTTCACCAGAGATATCTCCCTATTTACAAACACAATAAACTCTCTAATGAGGCTTGCGTTGTCTTAGATGCCCCTTCAAAGGAGCACATTCTAGAAAACAACGGCCGTGTTTTAAGGGCAAGGCTATCAGATGGCGCCTTCTTTTTCGATGAGGACAAGAAATCGGGACTCCTAAACATGTGCGAAAAACTATCCAAAGTCGTTTTTCAAAAAGAGCTAGGAAGTTATCAGGACAAAGTTGACCGGATGCTGGCAATCGCTGCACATTTCAAAACTCAAATCGGCGATTCTTACGAGGATGTTTCTAGAGCAATCTCCCTTTCAAAAGGGGACTTGAATTCGAACGTAGTGGGAGAATTTCCTGAGCTGCAAGGTTTGATGGGTTCGATCTACGCCTCACTAATCCCAGCTTCAGAAGCGACAGTGAAAGCGATCGAAGAACATTACCAACCACAAACAGAGCATGACCCTCTTCCTCTGACACACGCCGGAAAAATTTTATCTCTTATAGATAAACTGGATAATATCATCGCCTTCTCTACCGTGAATTTGATTGCTACCTCTTCAAAAGATCCGTATGCTCAAAGACGGCAGGCACTCTCAGTTGTCAAAATACTCAAAGAGTTAGGCTGGAAAATCAATATTGCCGGTGAAATCCATAAGATCCTCTCCTTCTATAAAGAGACCCCCCACAAACTCAAAAATAGGGATGAATCGATCCATTTGATTCGCAGTCGTCTTAAAACAGTTCTATTGGAAACGGGCTATAATAAAGAAGAGGTCGAGGCATTGATTGCAGCAACGGAGCTAAACATCGTAAAGATTTTTCTAACTGCTAAAGAGCTCCATGCATTACGTAAAGACTCTGTTGCATTCAAGGATTGGCTTGAGGTCTACCGACGGGTAAAAGGGCAGGCATTTGATCACAAACTCCATGTAGAACCAACCCGATTCGTGGCGTTGCAGGAAAAAGAGCTTTTTCAAGCATTAAAAACACTCCCCTACGAGCCCCTTTTAGTCGAGCTTTTGGAACTGAAACCAAAAATTGACGCCCTTTTTGAACACGTTCATATCAACGATCCTGATCTAACGCTCAAGCACAATCGGCAACAGATGCTTTGGACTTCCCTTCAGCTTTTTGAAAAGCGGTTGAATCCTACTCCGCTTTTGGGGCTCCTTTAGAAAAAAACGGGGTAGTCCCCTACCCTGTTTTGCAACGTACCACCACCTTTTAACCGATAGACTATTCTCGTAGTCTAAAACATCTACTACTTGAACACGGCAATTGGTTAAGACCACGAAAAAGAATCTAAAATCAGACCGATTTTTCGATTAAGATTGAGTAAAATCTAACAACGGATTTAAAATAACTCTATGCTTATTAATGACTCCAATCCCCTAGTTCCAGATAAGGTCTACTCGAATAAAACTGTTTTACCGGTTGGTGCGCTCCGCACAACCCATGTGGCACGCTATTCTATACCCAATTACGGGAATGAATCTCTTACTAAAATCGTTCCAAACTCTACCTCCCCCGATCTGCAAAAAGTTTTGGCCCTGATACTTGAAGAGGTTGTTGCGCTCCAATACTCCCCGAATTCTAAGGATCGTTTGGAAGAAATAGAAAAAGATCTTAGACAAGCGCAAAAGCTGTTGCAATTGATCTTGAATAAATTGAGACCGGCTCAGGTTAAACCAACTACCTCCTCAAACCTCTATGACCTTTTATGCCGGGCTTTAGGCACTCGATGAATCTCACTCTTGAACAAGAAATCGTTTTTGGACCCTACAAAGTATCTGACCTCTCCCCTATGATGCTCCAATGGCATCAAATTAAATCAGAATGTTCCCAAGCTTTGCTTTTATTTAGACTAGGAGATTTTTACGAGGCCTTTTTCAATGATGCGAACGATCTTGCTCTAGCTTGCTCGGTCACGCTTACAAAAAGGCAAGAGATCCCTATGGCCGGTGTGCCACAACATATGTTGGAAACCTATCTGGATCGACTGATTCAAAAAGGGTTTCTGGTAGCAATTGCTGAACAAGTTGAGGATCCGAAATCCACAAAAGGGATCGTAAAAAGGGCCTTGACCAGGGTCGAGTCTCCTGCGACATATGCAGGGTTGCTGGATCAAAAAGTAGTACGTAAGCAATTTTTTGCCTCTATTTTTCAATTCAAAAACACGTATGGTCTTGCTCTTGTAGATCTTTCGACACAATATGCAACCGTCTACGAGCCGGAGTCCAAATCACAGCTGGTTGATCTTCTGATCAAAAAGCTCCCTAAAGAGATACTGATCGATCAAAAATTCCAGGAGCAACAGGGGTTGTTTTTACTAGACCTTGAAAAGCACTTTTCTTTTAGGCTTTCAGTAGGAAAAAGCCACTATTTTCATCACGACACCTCCGTTAGATTTCTTTTGAATCATTTTGGGACTTTACAACTGGATGGACTAGGGCTCACCGGTAAAACTGCTGCGATCAATGCAGCGGGTGCGTTGCTTCATTATCTCAAAGACCACCAACAAAATATTCAAGCCGTTCAAAGGATCCAAATAGAAACCGTATCCGATCATCTTCTCATAGACCACAGAACAGATCGACACCTCAATATCTCCTCCAGCCTGCTCGACTTTTTTGACCACACGATCACTGCTATGGGTGGAAGGCTTTTCAAAGAGGTGTTGGATAAACCCCTTATTGACCCGGTTAAAATTCAAGATCGGCAACAGATCACCCTCTCGTTTTTAAAAAGACCGGATGTCTTGCAGGAGATCCGTACTATTTTTAATCAAGTGGAGGATTTGGAGCGGTTACTTTATAGACTGCTCTATGCTCAAAATTCTACGAAAGAACTTTTCATGATCCATAAATCTTTGGGCCCTTTGCTCGGCCTAAAGGAAAAAATGGCCCCTTTGAAAAATTCCGAAGCTTATAAGCTACTACAAGAATTCCCCGAAATAGCACCCCTCTTTGAACTTCTTGATACGCAACTTCTTTTACCTGGTGAGGGTGGTTCTACTAGCGCCTTGTTTAAAAAAGGGGTCCATCCTCAAATAGACGCCCTCAGAGATTTTATGGAAAAGGGGGACCGCTGGCTGATCGATTACCAAGAGAAATTGAGGAACGATCTGGACATCAAAACTCTCAAAGTGAGTTTTACAAGGGCGTTTGGATACTACATCGAGGTGAGTCGCGCACAAAGCCAAAAGATCCCTGACACCTTTGTTCGCCGGCAAACCTTGGTGCAACAAGAGCGCTACCTCTCCAAAGAATTGCAAGAGTTTGAAGAGAAAACTTTAAGTGCAGAGGAGACTCTTAAGAGATTAGAGGAGATCGCCCTTAAAAAACTCATCGATCAGTTGCTTTCACAATCGACTCTTTTGAAAAAGGCAGCCCATACCGTGGCTCAAATTGACCTGTTTCTCTCTCTGGCATGTATAGCTCAAAAAGAGGGGTATGTCTGCCCCCGTATCGAGGTGGGCGCTGACTTGATGATTGAAGAGGGGCGCCACCCTTTGATAGAAACACTTCTTCCCTACCAGGGATTCATCCCGAACTCCTTGCACCTATCAGATGGTAAAAGACTCGGCTTGATCACCGGCCCAAATATGGGGGGCAAATCCACATTCATTCGCCAAACAGCCTTGATCATTTTACTTGCCCAAATAGGGGCCTTTGTCCCGGCAAAATCGGTAACACTATCCCCGTTTGACCGTATTTTTTCTCGTATAGGCGCAAATGATGATCTTTACAGAGGTCAATCGACTTTTATGGTGGAGATGTCAGAAACTGCTCAAATCTTGAGTAACCTAACCGAGAGCTCTTTCATAATATTAGATGAAATTGGCCGAGGAACCGGGACTTATGACGGGATCTCCATCGCCTGGTCAGTTCTCGAATATCTTGCTAAATCGCCAAAACGACCAAAAACACTGTTTGCTACCCATTACTCTGAATTAACAGAGTGCATGGAGCTCATTGAAGGGGTGTTTAATTTAAAAGTGCTTGTAAAAGAGACCCCCCAAGGGATCCACTTCACCTATAAAATGGTAGAAGGGGCCTCAGACAAAAGCTACGGGATCCACGTTGCAAAATTAGCAGGGATGCCTTTGCAAATTGTGTCTAGATCTCAGGAGATTCTAAAAAATCTGGAGAAGCAGCGTTCGCAAAGACCTTTGCAAAAAGGGTTGCCCTCTAACGATCAGATTGTTATTTTTTAATTCAATACGATGTATCAACTACCCAATTTTTTAGAAGATTTAGCTTTAAAACCTGGTGTCTACCTGATGAGGGACAAGGAAAATCAGGTTCTCTACATTGGTAAAGCGAAAAATTTGAAGCTTAGGGTAAAACAGTACTACAGCGGTCATGATACCAGGGAAATGATTCCTCAACTCCTGGAGCAGGTGGCAAAAGTTGAAACCATCATCACACTTTCGGAAAAAGAGGCGCTGATCCTCGAATCGAGCTTGATCAAGCAGCACAAACCCAAGTACAACGTCCTCTTGAAAGACGACAAATCTTTTATAGGGATTTTAGTTCGAGACCATCCCGATTGGCCTATGATCGAACTTGTGCGCCAAAAAGGTGTCCTAGATGAAAAAGGGGAATTTTTCGGCCCATTTACAAGCGCTTGGAAAACAAGAGAACTTTTTGAGCTCTTAACAAGAAATTTCCCCCTTCGCCAATGCAGCGATAAGGAGCTGGCCACCCGAAAACGCCCCTGTATCCTCCATGCAATTAAAAGATGCCTAGCACCCTGCATGCAGCTTTGTACCAAAACCGCCTACCAAGAGCAGGTTAAAGGTGTGATCCGATTTTTGAAAGGGAACACCTCCGATCTTTTGAAAACCTACCGAGATCAGATGGAAAAGGCCTCCGATGAACTCAGGTTTGAGGAAGCGATGCAGTTGTTAAAAAAAATACAACATATCGAACAGTACATCGAACATCAAAAAAGTCCCATCGCACAATGCCCCGATGATCTCGATGTGATCGGTTATGCCTATATTGGGAAAACAATCGCAGTGGTCATCCTGATTTTCAGGGATGGACAGCTTAAAGACAGGATCTTTATCGAAAAAGAGGGTTCTCTTTGCACTCAAAATGAGGCACTCGAAACAATTTTGACCCAATATCTCACCGAGTCAACCAACAGACCTCATGAAATTCTCATCCCAACGCCGCTGGAATCCCAAGAGATTATAGAGGAACTTTTTTCCATCAAGGGAAAAATTCACGTACCCCAAAAAGGGCTAAAGAAAAAGCTTTTAGACATGGCTCAGGAAAATGCCCTCTCCTTCCTCCCTTCGATTGAACAACACGAGGGGTTTGATCTTTTACATGATTTACAAAAAACGCTAGATCTCAATCGTCTACCGGAACGGATAGAGTGCTTCGACACCTCTAACTTAAGCGGCACAAATCCGGTAGCCTCCATGGTAACCTATGTAGACGGAAAAAAAGAACCTAAGGGGTACCGTCATTATAAAATCAGATCTCTAAAAGGTGATGATTATAGCGCCATGAAAGAAGTTCTGGAACGGCGTTATAGCAAGGGAGATTTACCGGATCTACTGATTGTTGACGGAGGAAAGGGGCAGCTCGGTATTGTCACTTCTCTTTTTAACGATTTAGGGATTGCAACCGTCGACATTATCGCTCTCGCAAAAGAGAGAGGACGCCACGACAAAGGCCTTACAAAAGAACAGGTCTTCCAACCATTTTTTGAAAAACCGAAGTTGCTTTCTCAAGGTCCCCTCCTGTTTTTTTTACAACGAATCAGGGATGAGGCACATCGGTTTGCCATAGGCTATCATAAAAAATTGCGGGAAAAAAGGGTGATAACCTCAGTTTTAGATGAAATTGAGGGAATTGGTCCCCAAAAAAAAGATAGGCTTTTAAAACATTTCAAAAGCCTATCTGCTATCCAAGACGCCTCTATTGAGCAATTACAAGAGGTCAAAGGGATTAGCGTGAAAGATGCAAAGAATATTCTCCTTAAGCTTCGTGCAAAGTCAAAATAAATTCCTCTTTATACCCAAGCTTGCGAGCTAAAAGAACCCCTAGTTCATTCTCGATCCGCTTGAGTAAAATCTCCTTATCTTGAGTTTCAGGGAGCTTTGTTAAAATCTCCAATTTCTGCTGGGGATGAAAAATAATTTCGATTTGGTTATTTTGACTAGGCATCAAAGTCTTAAAATAACTTTCTACATACTCGTGGATAATAGACCGATCGATAAGAACCTTGGAACTCTTAAGAGATACCCGCAAAAAAGATTTGCGATACCCTAGCAATAAAAGAACCAAAAGGGTGAGACCATATAAAAAAAATAAAAGCCCCACAAATGCAAGTGTCTTCGGCTCTAAAAGGTTTTGCGCCTGACGCATCATCAGTTCCATCTGCCCTCTTAAGGGGACATTGACCGCAGCCGAAAGCGCAATGCAGCCTAGCCCCATAAAAAAAATAAGAGAAAAGAGATGAATCAAGCTTAGTATGACCGATTCAAAACGCATACTAAAACTCGTCTTGGTAAATAGTTTGTTTGCCTGAGGTTTCCTCCGACAAGTGATCTGTTATCATCGATTTAAAAATTACATGTACAACGGACACAGTGTGTCCTGTAAATCGGACAATCTGGTCGATAAGCTTATTCTGGATCTCCTCTGCCTTTTCGGGTATGGATATTCCGTAAGCTATGTTCAGCTCTACTTTGATACTAATAGATTGATTTTTTGGGTCCTGCTCTACCGTGATCCCTTTTGCCCCCAACCCTTCGCGACCTAAAAGATGATCAATAAAATTCCCCTCGATCAGAGCTATTCCTTCTATTCCGGATAAACATTTGATCGTAATAGCCTGAAAAACTCTACTATCGATATCTTTTATAAAGATCGTGTCAGTTGAAGAAGTTTCATTGTTTTGCAATAGCTGCGCCATACAAACCCTCTCGAATACGCTTTTAAGCGCAATTATGCAATAAGAAGTTTGAATTTTCCAAGTAAAAATTATTGAAACACTGTTTGCTTAGACCGCTCCTATCGAAGCCAGCACCCTTTTTAAAGGGCTAGAAATAAAAAACCCTGAAGACAGAACCTTTTTTAAAAAAGATAGAGTCTATTCAGGGTCACGAAAAGGGGAATTTTTTTACCAGCTCGCTTTTACGATACCTGGAATCTCTCCTTTGGAAGCCATTTCACGGAAAGTGATACGCGAAAGCTTAAATTTGCTGTAAACGCCCCTGCAGCGACCGGTGAACATGCAACGGTTTTTATAGCGGCAGAATGAGGAGTCTCTTGGCATTTTGCTGAGTTTTACAACTGCAAGAGCTTTTTCCTCATCGGAAACGTTCACACTTTTGATGATCTTACGCAATGCATCTCTCTTT
>JBEIFH010000031.1:0-11199 GCA_040382515.1 Chlamydiia bacterium
GAGTGTTTTTGTCTATCATCAATAAGAAGAATTTGTTGCCTTTTTTCAAGGGGATTTTTTGGGGGTCTTTGTAGGAAATCTCCGATTTTAGCATCGAGGATCCGATCTTGTATTAAGCTTTCTATTAAAGCCGATTGCTCTGATCTAAACGAGGAAGACTCTAAAGGCATGAGAGTTTCTTGGTCCCAGCTTAGGAGCGATTTGATCGATTTTAGATAGACAATTTGATTTAAATGAGCCTCGAGAGAATGTGACATAAACTTTTCACCGTTATATGGAGTGCAAGATATAAAATAGAGGTTTTGCCTAAAATCATCAAAGGGCGAATATTCCGATCGAACCGAAAAGTGAAATTCGCAATCAATACAGGTATGATGAGGATTAAAAGTATTTGGAAGGGTTTAGAGGGATCATTCAAAATTTTGGATTTGATCGTGATAGTGAAGTAGAGAGGAGGGTCTAGAATCTCTAATTTACCCCCTTTCTTATCCTGAACTAAGATCCCCTTGGCCAAAAAATGATTTGATGGGGGTTGAAACCCATTTGAGAAATAGATCCCGCCACCCTTTTTAAACAAGTAGGCCTCTTTATTTCCACAAGAAGCGTAAAGAATTTTCTCGTCTTGGGTAAGTTCGAGAATTTGGACCGGACTTTTGTTTGTTTTATGGGATCCAATGACGGAACCCGATTCTATCCGTTCTTCGTTTTCCAGGTCGTAATAGGAGTAAAAAACACCCTCTACCGCCATTAAACCCAGTGAAATATATAAAATGGGCTTTAGTAACTGGAAACGGCTAACACCTTGGGTAAGGAAAGCGCAAATTTCCATACGAGCTTGCAAAAGTGTGTAGGTTATACAGGATGACATCAGCAAAGCTAGGGGAGCCAAGATATAAGAGTGGGCAAGGGTAATCCTTGCGACATGCTCAAGTAATTCGAAAATTAAAAAGCGATTTTTTTCCGCAAGCTCCAAGTGCATAGCTACAAAATTGATCATGAAAACAACGCAAAAAAGGAGATACGAGCCTAAAAAATTACGTAATAGACGGGTAAATAGATAGTAAAACGGTGTCATCTCAATTCTCGTTTTGCTTTCCAGATACATAAAGGGACAGGGAGAAGGGGGATTAAAATATACCACCATAGAGAGGGGGAGATCGTCGAGCGTACAGCAAGATAACAAAAATAGGTCGTTACAGCTGTAACTAGGCATAAAAGGAGGTGCCACTCATGGGCTTTACGCTTGCTGGTCATGGCAAAAAGTGTTGTGAGCATGAACAAGGAAGCCGGAAGTAAAGAGATGCAAATGCGTCGGCTTAATTCTGTAAGGGAAATCCCCCCTAGTAAGGGCAAATGTTCTTCATAACCTACCGGGAAATGGAAAATCGTAGGGATGTTTTTTCTATCAACTTTAACAGTTTCAAGTTGGCTCAAAAGGATCCCTTCATCTTGGTGATAGATCTGCACTACTTGGCCAGCCTCGAAGTTTTTATCTTCGGTTTTCAGGAGATCTTTAATCACGATGAGATCCAAGTGATCACCCCCCTTTTTTTGCCCAGCAATTGCTAACGATTTTAAGGGGTCCTGTGCCTCGTCCGGTAAACTTGCCAAAGCTATGGGATAGGAGGGTGATTGAAAATGTTTAAAGATCAAATGGGGGTTCTGATAGATGGCTTCCAGAACAATACGTTTGCCAAGAAGTCTATTTCTTGGACAAATATCGGCATTCAAGGCAAACACTACAATAAAAAGATGGGTCGCAATCAGGATAGGGGCAAGCAAAATGTGTGATTTTTGTATCCCGAGTGTCGAGTAGGCAATCCACTCTCCGAATTGAGACAAACGGTTGCTGATGAGATAGCCTGTTACCGCCGCTGCCAAAGGGCATGCAAGGGTAAAAAAGAAGGGGGTGTTATACAAAATGAATTTTCCTAATAGCGAGGGGGGGGCTCCCGAATCCAAAAAGAATACCAGCTCTTTAAAACGAAATAAAAAGGACAAAAGTGTCAAAAAAAAAGTGTAAAAGAGGAAGGTTGGTATAAATGACCTAAAATAGGTGCGCCAAAGTACAGGCATAGGTTCACAGTATCGAAGAAATCTGGTATAATTGACAAGGTGCGAACGTTAAAAAATCTAAATTTACCGAAAGATGTCAAAAAAACGGCAACCCTTTTAGTGGGCGTGTCTTTTGGTCCTGACTCTATGGCTGTACTTCACCGGCTTATGCAAGAGTCTTTTAAAGATTTGCATGTGGCCCATGTGCACCATGGATTAAGAAAGGAATCCGATGAAGAATTGCTCCGGTTAGAAGAGTTTTGTAAAAAACATGCGCTTTCTTTTTACTCAAAACGGCTTAATCTTGACCCTGAGGGGAACAACTTGGAAGATCGGATGCGCCAAGAAAGGATGAGATTCTTTAAAGAAATTTACGATAAAATTACTGCAGAAGCTCTTGTCTTAGGGCACCAGGCAAACGAGCAGGTGGAAACAGGTTTGAAGCGTTTATTTGAAGGGGCCCATTTTTCGAGTTTAAAGGGGATGGAGGAGTGTAGGGAATTGTTTGGGATGCGTATTCTTAGACCTCAGCTTAAAGACTGGAAAAAAGACCTTCTAGCCTACCTGGAACACTTTGAAATTCCCTATGCTATCGACGCAAGCAATCTCAGTTCATCCTTTCTAAGAGGTCGCATGCGCTCCGAAATGGTCCCTTTCCTCGAAAAAAAATTTGGAAAAGGCTGCGAAGAAAATATAAGTTTTTTTATGGAAAAAATGAGCGAGTTGGAAAAATATCTGGATCAAAAGATTTTTTCTGCCCGCGAGCAAAGGGTTGAGGGCCCCTTTGGAGTTTTTTTTCCCCTTCAGATTTTAGAAAAACTGGAGCCCTTGGAGTTGGATCATCTGCTTCACAAGTCGGAGGTTAAAAATCGTTCGACGAGAGAGCGGATAACGATGCATCTTTTAAAAAAAGAGTTCAACAAAACCGTAACAGAAAATATTGTAGTGTGCCATTTGGAGAAAGTCGGTCTGTTTTTGCTAAAAGAACCGATAGTATTTTCCGAGACGATGCCGCAAAAAGGGGATAAAAGGGGCTGGTTGCCCTTTTGGAAAGGGGAGATCGGATACTTTCCGGCACCAAATGGGCAAAAATGGATCCTTTTGGAATCGGATAAAACCAAGAGAAAAGAGAAAATTTTTAAAAGGTTCTCGAAACAAAAAATACCTGTTTTTTTACGAAAAAAGCTTTATGTCCTTGAGGATGAGGGAAAAGTTATTTATGAATTTTTATCCCTCTGATATTCTATGTATTCTCGCGTCAACTTTTTGTTGAATCTTTAATTGGATTGTTGCGATAGGTAAAGATACATCGGGTTAGATGCTCTTATTTTTTATATGTTTAATTTTGGATTTTTTTCATGAGTCAAGAGAGTAAAAGAGGGTTCGGAGGCGGATTTTTCCTTTTGGTCCTAGGGGCGATATTTATGCTGCTCACCCTCCAAAATCTTTCTGAAAAGAAGACTTCCGCGGTAGCTTTCAATTATCAAGTTGAGCACCTTGTCAACCTGGGCCTTATTGATCCCTCCTACAGTTTGAAAGTACCCGAAAGCGACCATATGGTAACGTTCCGAGGGAAATTCAACGATAACCTAGACTCCTCCTCAAAAGATCGCTTTGCCTACTTAAAACTTCTAAAATCCGAAATCGAACAGCACCAGTCATTCGTCTCTGCATCAAAAGATCTGGATAAAACTGCGTTTGATGTGAAAGAAGCGGCTAATTATTTTCTGGAAATTACCGGGGCATCACTTGGGGAAAAAGGGTATACTGTTGTGGGGGCATCCTATGATTTTAGAGATGTGGATACCCTTTCGAAATATCAACGGGTCAACGGCATCGTCATCCGGACACCTCCAAAAACCCAGATCAAGACCTTCCACCAGATCGAGTCCTCCTATTTAGCAGGGATGAGCGAGGAGAAGCTCCGATCGGATTTAGATCAGATTATAGATGCTCTTTTATCTCAAAAAATTTCTATTTATAACAAAGGGCTTAGATCGGCATTGAAGGGGGCAAAAACCCTGCCGTTCAGCGAAGCTATCGTCACGGTAAAAAATACGATCGATGATCTCCATAAAGAAGAGCAGGATCTCAGGCTTCTACCCACCCGCTCTGTTAGAAATTATAGACACTATCTTGCTGAATGGCGTATGAGCGTCCAAAATTTATCTGACACGCAAGATAAAATGGATGCTTTGCGCTCAAAAGTTAAGGATGTCACCTGGTATTACAACGATCTTGCTTTGTCGTCCGCTAAACTGGAGGAGGCTGCTAAGTCCAATCCTGATCAATATTTTCGCTGGTTCAATCAAGCCCGGTCTGAATGGGATGCTTTTGAAGCCAACAGGGGAAGCACCTTTACCGTCTATTCTCAACAAAGAAACATGGTGCTTGATACAAATTTCAAAACTGAAGAGCCAACTCCCGGTTACATAAACTATATTTTTACCCTGATGCCCCTCATTCTGATCGTTTCTTTGCTCTATTTTATCTTTTCGCGTCAGATGAAAGGGGTAGGTGGCGGCGCCATGACATTTGGAAAGTCCCCCGCCCGCCTCCTTACACCCTCCTTGGATAGAGTGACGTTTTCCGATGTGGCCGGTATTGACGAGGTTAGGGAAGAGCTCATCGAGGTTGTAGACTTTTTGAAGGACTCCTCTAAGTATGTAAAACTTGGAGCTAAAATACCAAAAGGGGTGCTTCTTGTCGGTCCACCGGGTACAGGGAAAACGCTCCTTGCTAAGGCAGTGGCCGGTGAGGCAAATTGCCCATTTTTCTCCATATCCGGATCGGACTTCGTAGAGATGTTTGTAGGGGTGGGAGCAAGCCGGGTCCGCGACCTTTTTGAACAGGCTCGAAAAAACGCCCCCTGTATCATATTTATAGATGAAATAGATGCTGTGGGTCGGTCAAGAGGAGTCGGATATGGCGGAGGTCATGACGAGAGGGAGCAGACGCTGAACCAGCTTCTGGTAGAAATGGACGGGATGAACCCGGCTAGTGGAATCATTCTGATCGCCGCAACAAACCGTCCCGATGTGCTGGATAAGGCCCTTTTAAGGCCCGGTCGTATCGATCGGCAGGTTTTTGTCAATCTTCCCGACCTTAAGGGGAGAACCGAAATTTTAAAAGTCCATGCTTCGAAATATAAGCTTGACCCCTCGTGCAATCTCGAGTCGATTGCAAAAATGACAACCGGTACGGCAGGGGCCCATTTAGCGAATATGATGAATGAGGCGGCCCTTATTGCTGCAAAGAAAGGGCGTGCTGCGATTTTTCAAGCAGACCTTGAAATGGCAGTAGATAAAGTCCGCTTTGGCAAAGAGCGGAAATCTATGAAGTTCAGCCAAGAAGACGTTCGCTCCACCGGCTACCACGAATCGGGTCATGCAATAGTAGCCTTGTGTTTGAAAAATGCCGATCCTGTCGAAAGAGTCACTGTCATCCCGAGACAGCAATCTTTGGGTCATACCGCATTCAGACCCCAAAAAGATCGTTTGAGCTACTGGAAACGGGAAGCGGTCGATTATATCGCCGTTCTTATGGGGGGGCAGGTTGCAGAGGAGATTTTTGTTGGAGATATTTCTTCAGGTGCGCGACAAGATATCAAGATGGCAACAAACTTGGCCCGCTCGATGATATGCGAGTGGGGGATGAGCGATATTCTCGGAAAGGTCTACTATGAGGAGTCAAAAGGCGATCCTTATGCCATGACACAAGAGAAACAATTTTCAGAAGAGACCGCTAAGCTGATCGATCAAGAGGTCAAAAAGATCATAGACGCAGGCTATCAAAAAGCCAAAGAGATCTTGACTTCGCATCGAGATAAAGTTGAACTTATGACAGAAGCTCTGGTCAAGTACGAGACAATTGACAATCATGATGCTGTGCAGATCATGGAGGGAAATTTTAGCTTCGAACAGAAAGAGGGTCGCATAAGGTCAGAAGAGGAGGCGATGCAAGCCGGTCACGGAATTGCACCTGCAGAACTCAAGAGCTTTAGCGGAAATGTGCATCCGACACAAGGATAAAACCATAAATTAAAGAATGCCACGATACCAGAAGGCACGGCTAACGGTCCTGCTCAAAGCTCCTAGTAAGTGGGGTGTTTTCTCTAATTTATTCCCGCTGATCGTTTAATTATATTGGATCTACCATAAAGTAAAAGCCCCTCATACGAGGGGCTTTGTTGGATGAAGAACTATCTAAAGCATATTAGCTTTGGACGGTTTCTTTCTTTTCTCTTGGAAGGAGGACTTTTCTTGAAAGTCGAATTTGTCCACGATCGTTGATCTCAAGGACTTTTACCTCGACATGCTGCTTCTCTTTAAGATAGTCCTCAACATTGTTGACTCTCTCATGGGCGATCTCAGATACATGGAGAAGCCCCTCTTTTTGTCCGGGTAATGCAATAAAAGCACCAAATGGAACAATAGAGACAACCTCACCGGTATAAATCTTGCCGACCTCAACCTCTGCTACGATATCAGATACCATTTTATGGGCTTTTTCAACCGCTTCAGCATCATTACCGCTGATGGTCACAACCCCTTCATCTGTCACATCTACTGTAACACCCAAGGCTTGAATCAGACGGATCTGTTTACCGCCTGGACCGATGAGCGTTCCAATTTTATTTGGATGGATTTTGATATTGACAAGGCGTGGTGCAAATTTTGAGAGACCTTTCTGCTTTGTTGGAACAGCTTTTTTCATCTCTTCAAGGATATGCATTCTACCCTCTTTAGCACGCGAAAGGGCCTCTTTCATGATCTCGATTGTGATCCCTTCGACTTTGATGTCCATCTGGAAGGAGGTAATTCCTGAGGCTCCGCCGGCAACTTTGAAATCCATGTCACCCAAGTCATCCTCAGTTCCGAGAATATCGGTAAGGATCACATAACGGTTTTTCTCAAGGATCAATCCCATAGCCACACCCGATACAAGCTCTTTGATCGGTACGCCAGCATCTAGAAGGGCCAAAGCACCGCCACAAACCGAGGCTTGCGATGAAGAACCGTTGGATTCAAGGATATTGGACTCAATACGCATGGAGTAGGGGAAATTTTCCGGAGTCGGAATGATTTCAAGGATAGCTCTTTCTGCAAGCTTTCCATGGCCTACCTCTCTACGACCCGGGGATCCAAGTCTACCTACTTCCCCAACGCTAAAGGGGGGGAAAGAGTATTGTAGGTAACATCTTTCTACGACATCGCCATAAAGAGACTCTGTTTTTTGCATCGAAGTTGTAGACCCCAAAGTAGCGATACACAAGGCCTGTGTTTCACCTCTTGTAAAAAGGGCGCTTCCGTGGGTTCTATTGAGCAATCCAAGTTTTACTGAGATAGGACGAACCTGGTCTAGAGTACGGCCGTCAATACGCTTGTTATGTGTGAGCGCTTCTTTTCGTAAAATATTTGATTTAGCAACTTTGATTGCCGCTTGTAGGCGGTTTGCCGGGATATTCAGACCCTCAAGTTTAGGGGTGAACTCCTCAACAATTTTATTTTGAACTTCCTCTACTGCATCGCTTCTTTCTGCCTTTTTTTGTTGGAAAAGGGCATCCTTAAGCTCGTTACCAAAGCGTGATTGAATCTCTTCAATTAAGGAGTGTGGGGGGGCCATATTGACGAAATCGGCCTTCTTTTTTCCGCAGTGTTGGACAAGTTGGTCGATTGCATGTGTAATTTTTTGGATCTCGTGGTGCCCTTTTTCAATCGCTTGCAGAATTTGTTGCTCTGATAGGAAAGAACAACCACCCTCGATCATCAAAATTGCCTCGTGCGTTCCGGCCAATACAAGATTGAGTTTAGATTTTTGTTGTTCATCGATTGTTGGGTTGATCACAAATTGATCATTCACGTAACCGACGCGGACGGCAGCAACAGTTTTCCCGCTTGGGATATCCGAGATTTGCAAAGCGGCACTCACTGCGTTGATTGCGTGTGGTTCAAGTTGGTTTTGGGCGTCAAAAGACATGACTTGGGCAATGAGCTGCACTTCATGCATGAACCCTTCTGGAAACATGGGACGCAAGGGGCGGTCGATCAGTCGGCTAGTAATAGTTTCAACGGCCGTTGGACGCCCTTCTCTTTTAATGTAACCGGCTAAGGTTTTCCCCACAGATGAGAATCTTTCAATATAATCGACGCGTAATGGGAAAAAATCGGCTTCTGGATTTGCTTTTGGGGCCATGCAGGCTGTCGCTAGTATAGCTGTATCGCCGGTGCGAAGCAAAACCGAACCGTTTGCTAGCCGCGCAAGTTCGCCAGTTTCAAAAGAGATGTGTGTTTTTCCGACAACCACATCGGTTTTATGACTTGCCATAAGTCGTTCCTAAATCTAAATTTTGTTTGCTAGTTTCGAACGGCAATTATGGCACACTTTCCCTTGATAGGCAATAAATCTCTGCTCAAGGAAAATTTAAAAGGGACCTAAAGTTGCAAATTGTAAATAATTTTTTATTTCGGTTTAACCCAATTGGATACGCCCGAGTGGCTGGATCCGAATTTCAGGGATAATTTCGTGGGTCGATAAAACGGCAAGGTCGGGGAATTCTCCCTCAATCAGCTTACGAACGAAACGACGGATATCCATGGAAGTTAAAATCACAGGTTGTTGACCTCCGGGCGGAGGGGGAACATAGGTGGATCGTATTGACTGTAGTATGAGCTGGGCCGAATCGGGGTCAAGGGTCAAATAGGTACCCCCGGAGGTCTGCTTGATTGCTCCGCGTACGATTTCCTCGATTTCGGGGTCTAACATATAAACGGCAAGGGTTGTTTGTCCTTGCGAATACTTGTAGCTGACGTATCTCTTTAGTGAAGAGCGGACATATTCGGTCAGCAGCACGGTATCTTTTTCCATTTGGGACCACTCGGATAGGGCCTCTAGAATGGTGCGCAAATCTTTGATCGAGATCTGTTCCTGGATCAAGCGTTTGAAAATTTCGGTAAGTTTTTGTAGAGGGACAAGTCGGGTAACCTCTTTTGCAAGGTCGGGAAACGATTTCTCGATAAATTCGAGAATAGAGCGCACCTCTTGGATACCCAGAAATTCCGAAGCATTCTTTTTGTAGAAATAGGAGAGGTGTAAGATCATCACATCAAGAGCATCCCAGTACTTGATCCCCGCCTTTTTAAGAATTTCTATGTACCGGTTTTCAACCCAGTAGGAGTTCTGATTGAGAATACTTTTAAAAGTTGTGTAGGGGATATTGTACCGTTTAAGATTCTCGGCCGACTCATTTGTAAGGACTTTTCCGTCAATCAGCATCCCTTTTTCCATCGGTACCTCATTGAGGTATATCATGTACTCGTCGTCTTGCAAGCCGGGTGCATTTGTGCGGACGTGTACGCCGGGAAAGCGGACCCCCAGGTCTGCGTAGAGGGCTGCACGCATCTTTGGTACCATAAGCTCCACAAATTCGGCACCTTTTCGCTCTTTCATGAGCTGCGAGCCGTACTTGCCTACCTCTAGTATGACAGGAAGGGTAAGAGCAAACTGGGTCGCACCCCCCTTGACAAGGGCATGGTCTTCTCCCCCCTCAATAGCCATACTTGAACCGTCAGCAGAGCGGACAACTCCCATCGCACGCCGCTCGTCGAGCATTTTTTTCACCCCTGTACCCCCTATTAGAATAGAGAGGGGCAAGAACACGAACCATGGAAACACAGGAATCAATGATAAAAGGAAAAGAACTCCCGAGCTTATAAATAGGGCCTTGGGGTGCGAGAGGATTTGTGTTGAAATATCACTACCAAGATTCGCATCTGCTTTATCGGAGGAGACTCTGGTGGTAATGATACCGGCGGTCAAGGAGACCAGAAGGGAGGGTACTTGGGATACAAGGCCACCGCCGATCGACAAGAGAGAGTAAACTTTTGCCGCCTGCATAGCAGACATCCCATGGATTGCAACTCCGATGATCAATCCGCCCACAATGTTGATCACTGCAATGACGATACCAGCTATGACGTCCCCTTTGACGAACTTCATCGCTCCGTCCATCGCACCATAGAGTTGGCTTTCTTTGGCCAAAGCAAGACGCAGTTCTCGAGCTTGATTCGCATCGATCATCCCGCTTCTCATGTCGGCATCGATACTCATCTGTTTACCGGGCATCGCATCCAAGGTGAAGCGCGCTGCAACTTCGGCTACCCGCTCGGCACCTTTTGTCACAACTATAAATTGAACGATTGTAATGATCAAAAAGATGACGCCCCCGACAACAAAGTTGCCCCCGACAACAAGATTTCCGAAACCAAAGATGATTTCACCCGCATTTGCATGGAGCAAAATCTGTCTTGTAGCGGATATTTCAATGCCCAATCTAAACAAAGTTGTGATCAATAGAATCGACGGGAAAGAGGAGATGTTTGTCGCCCTGGGGATGTACATCGAGACCATGAGAAGAGATAGGGAGACGGTGATGTTGATTGCGATAAAAACATCCAAACCTTCCGGCGGAATGGGGATAATAATCATCATGAAAATAATCACGACGAATATCGCCAGGACCATATCGCTAGACTGGGATACAAATCTAAGAACGGAGTTGCCTCCTAAAGAGGGAAGAAGTTTGGATAGATAATCTTTCATTTAAACAGTTCGGTAATTTTTTCTTCTTGTGTTTTTTTCAAGCTATTCACCCACTTCAAAATATCGGCAACTGCTTGGTAGGTATGTTCAGGAATAAACATTCCAATTTCACCTTTTGCCCACAGCTCCTGTGCTAATTCAATATTTCTCATGATTGGGATTTCACATTCAACAGCAATTTTTATAATCTCTTCTGCAACGAGGTCAGCACCCATAGTTGCTATCACAGGAACATTTTTTTCTACGGCATCGTATTCAATTGCAATAGCGAGGTGTGTTGGATTTGTGATGACAGTGCGTGCGCGGCGCGTAGCTTTGGGACCTTCCGAGTAGGCAATCTCCCTAGCAATCTGCCGACGACGCCCTTTAATATGGGGGTCGCCCTCAGTATCTTTATACTCTTGTTTTACCTCGTACTTTTCCATCCGCATCTCTTTGGCAAAGTTGTAGCGCTGGAAAATCAGATCGAACAGAGCGATTATTATAAAGAATACACCGACTCTAAGTACAACTTTTCCTAAAAAACTGGCAAAAACAAGAACC
>JBEIFH010000032.1:0-10698 GCA_040382515.1 Chlamydiia bacterium
ATAGCGGCAACCTAGGAATGTCCCTTCCGTATTAATAGTTTGGATTTTTCTAAAATCGTCTAAACTGAGATCTTCTGGATTTTGCGGTCCAAAACCCTCTGATAAACCGCTGATCCCGGCATTATTCACGAGAATATCGACCCGTCCCTTCATCTGAATCGCTTGTTCAAAAACATTTTCCCAATCTTTTTCTTGAGATACATCGTGATGAAGAAAGAGAGCATGCTCTTTGCCGAGCCGTTCGATGGCCTTTACGCCCCCTTTGTCGTCAACATCTGTGAGGATCACAAATGCTCCCTCTTTTACTAAAAGCTCTGCGATAGAAAATCCTATCCCCTGTTGAGCCCCCGTAACGATTGCGACACGGTTTTCCACCCGTCCTGCATGCATGCAACTACCGCTGTTTTAAAGCCCATCATAGACCTTTAAAACAAAAAGAAGCAACACACCTCTTTTTGCCATATTTCTAGAAAAAAACGTCTCGATAGAAAATAGATGCTGTAAAATTTTTTGCTGAAAATGTGCTGTCTAAGCCGCCACCCTTGGAAATCGCTCTGGGAATTCGCTTATAAGGGGGACGGCGCCACCATTCAGCTTTCGATGATTTGGGAGCTGTTGTAGATGTTGCGGTTCAAAAGCCCTTCGGAGTGATCCACAATGAAAGCCACTAAAAGGATCGCCGATTCAGCTTTCGATGATTTGGGAGCTGTTGTAGATGTTGCGGTTCAAAAGCCCTTCGGAGTGATCCACAATGAAAGCCACTAAAAGGATCGCCGATTCAGCTTTCGATGATGTGGGGGCTGTTGTAGATGTTGCGGTTCAAAAGCCCTTCGGAGTGATCCACAATTAAAGCCACCGTAGCATCTCCGGTGATGCTGATCGCTGTGCGCATCATATCGACAATCCGGTCTATTCCCAAAATGAGGGCTATCCCTTCAATAGGCAGTCCGACGGCTCCAAGGACAAGAGGGAGCATCACAATCGTTCCACTCGGGATTCCGGCACCCCCAATCGAGCCCAAAGACCCTGTAAAACCGATGAGAAGATAGTCGGACATTGTCAGTGGCTTGCCCAAAGCTTGGGCAAAAAAGAGGGCTGCCAAGCTGATGTAAATTGCAATTCCCACCATATTGATCGAGGCGCCCAGTGGTAATACAAAAGAGGAGCTCACGGTGGAAATTCCTAGATTGTCTTTGGCAACCCGCATGGTTGTAGGGAGCGCCGCTTTACTGCTTGATGTGGAGAAAGCGATGATCTGGTATTCGAAACTTTTTTTAAAAAATGGGATCGGGGAGAGTCCGGTCGTAAGCCAAATAAGAGCGCCAAAAAGGAAATATTGGATAAAAAAACCTAAGTAAGCACATCCGATCAGTTTCAAAAGGAGCAGTAGGACTGCAGCTCCCTGGCTACCCACAACCCACGCTGTTAAAAAGCAGGCGGCTAATGGGGAGAGCTGCACGATGAGGTGCACCATCTGAAAAACCATGGCGGAAACTACCCTGAAAAAATCGGATATCTTATCGGCGGTCTCCCCTTTGATCGTGTTGATCGTAAATCCGGTAAAGAGGGCAAAAAACACCACTTGCAAAATCGTCCCCTGGGCCATCGCACCAATGGCATTGTCGGGCACTATGTTCAAAATAGAATTGAACAATTGCAGCGTTGTTTGGTTGGGGGCACTTTCAGGGCGAAAAGATTTATCTAAATTGAGCTGTAAACCGGCGCCGGGTTCGAAGAGAGATCCGATCACAAGGCCGATTGTGATGGCCAAAAATGTGGTCACTAAAAAAGCTATAATTGATTTAAAACCCAGCCTGCCAAGCGTTTTAGAATCTTTCACGTTTGTTATCCCGCTCACAATAGAGAAGAAGATGAGGGGAATGATGATCATTTTTATGAGACGAATGAAAATATCGCCCAAGGGTTTGAAATAAGCTGCCCAATCGCCGAGAAGAAATCCCAAAACAATACCCAAAACCAGACCGATAAGGACTTTTTTCCAAAGACTCAAGCAAATACCCTAATTTTTAAAGTTGTATGAAGTACAATAAAGGTTTCCTTTTAAAAAAGCATCGAAAAAAAAGAGGACGAAGAGAGGGGAACAAAATCCCCCTGATCTTCATACAAAAATTTCTTAAAAACTCACGCCTCTACAATTTTTTTGATAGTTTCTTCCCCACTAAAAGGCTTTCTGACAAGAAAAGAGGCTGCTAGAAATAAGAGGGGTAGGATGCAAAAGGCTGCCAAAAAGCTTTCAAAAGGATAAAGGCGGTTCCCATTTTCACCGATGGAACCGGTCCAGAATAGATCCATAAGGGTTCCGGTCAAAGGTTGGATCAACATAGGGAGCCCCATAATGATCACCGCAGCTATCCCCATGGAGGTTCCCTGGAGCTGTTTCGGGCTGTGCTCCGTGATGGTAGGGTAGCCAAGGACTTGCGAGGAGGTTACAAGCCCAAGAAGGAAAAATAAAAGGGCGAAGTAGGGGGGCAACGAGGGGGCAAACAGGATTAACAACATCACAATGCTCGACAAAACACCTCCGATCATCATCCACTGACGGCGCATTCCAAACAGGTCTGTAAGCGTTCCATAAAGTGGGGATCCAAAAATGGTGCCGACCGGGATCATGCTTGCGATAAAGGCGCTTTGCGCTAGGGAAAATCCGTGAATTTGGGTAAGAAATAGGCTGGCAAACACTGCACTGATCACCATTAAGGGTAAATTCAGAAAGGCGGTGTACAGCCCGACAGAAAGGGTGATCCGATTTTTAAGAGCCGATTTGAGGGCATCGGCTAAAGGGATAGTCTGTTGAGGGGTTTTACCGGTGTTTTTTGAACGGATCGTGAAAAAGAGGAGGCCCAAAAGACCCAATCCGAAAATTGCATCGTATAGAAGGGCTTGTCTCCAGCCAAAATTTTGCGCCACCAAAGAGAAGGGGGTTTGCGCGACGCAGGCCCCAAGCATTCCGATGGTGATGATCCACCCCATGATCCGCCCTTGCATCCTTTCTTCAAACCAGAAAGTTACCAAAATCATACAGCTCAAGAAGCAAAAGGCATTTCCGATCCCTGAGAAAAAATGGGAGATTGCAGCGGTCCATATATTTGTGCTCAAAGCGAAACCGAAGGTCCCCGTCACACACAGAAAAAGGGCTCCAAGGAGGACTTTTCGCACCTCAAAGCGGTCAAGGATCATCCCTGCAGGCAATAAAAACAGCACGTCGGCTAAAAGATAGGTGGCGCTGATATACCCAAAACTGGTGGCGTTTAAACCTAGATCCTGGATGAGAAGAGGTGCGATCGCATTCATCATATGCAGCTGCATCAATTCATACGCGAGAAAAAGGGCAGCCGAAAAACAGACGATGTACGGCATCAGTTTTTTCATCATGAAAGGGTCTCCAATTTGAGAGGGTTTTTAAAGCAGGGGACCGCTTTTTTAAAGCAGCGCATGCATTGGGAAATGTAACTTTCGTTCCCCCCGATCTGGATTTGGGCCCCTTGGGTGACCGGCTGGCCATCTTTATCGATACGCAAGTTCATCGTCCCTTTTTTTCCGCACTTGCAGATCGTTTTTATCTCAGCTATTTCCTCGGCCCAAGCCAAGAGATATCGGCTCCCTTCAAACGGCTCTCCAAGGAAATCGGACCTCAGACCGTAGCATAAAACCGCGATCCCCAGGTCACAAGCAATTTCGAACAATTCTCCAACCTGCTGTTTTTTTAGAAAATGGGCTTCGTCAATGAGAATACAGCGGATATTCGGCGTGTGTTCCAACTGGTGTTGCACGTAACTGTAAAAACTAAACTCCGGATCAAATGGGGTGGCGCTCTGTTTGAGGCCGATTCTTGAATAGATCACCGTGCTTTCGAACCGAAGATCGATCTTTGGAGCGAATAGCAGGGTTTGCATTCCCCTCTCGATGTAATTATAGCTCGCTTGCAAGAGGGTTGTACTTTTTCCTGCATTCATAGCAGAATAATAGAAATAAACCTTAGCCACGTAGAAATTCCCCGTTGGATGCCTGTTTAACCACCCACTTTACTAGCAAAGGGGATTTAAGAAACCCTTTTTTTCAGCAAAGGTGCTCCTAAGGGGTTTTTGACGTTTTTCAAGGTGCAAACCCTTATTTAACGGACGGATCCATAAAGAAAAAAAGCCTTTTTCGCTTCAAGCGTAAAAAAGGCTTTTCTAGTTTAGCTTCTCTAGTTGTGAGAAACTATCTTTTCAGTTTGACACCTGCATACAAAAGGCCTGCCGTTATCAACGCGCTCACAATAATGATCGCATTATTGAAAGTAGAGGTCAGGGTAATGCAGCCGATTGTGTAGGGGAGATCGACATAGACAGGCAAAAGAATGTGGGAAACCATATGGAAAAATGCGGCACCCGCAACGAACATGCACACATCTCTAAGTTTGAACATAAATAAAACTCCTTACTATCTTCCCTATAATCGGAGGGATTTTTTTTGGCAATTAGAGAAATGCAAAAAATGATAATTTTCACCTGTTACGCATGCAACACATTTAGCGCCAAGGCGTTAATTTGATCCTTTGGTAAGACAAACCCCTTTTTCGGAAAGTGCGTCCTCCCGGGGAATAGGGCGGTAAGCTCATCTTAGGGTTCCCTTTTTTGACGCTTTGCCTCTTTTGGACGGCTACCATCCCTAAATTGTGCAAACAGGGCATCCATAGATAGCTCGAACCGGTGCAATCTAGACTCAAGCTCCCCCTTTTCCTCTCCCTTGAGCGGTTCGATATCTGCTGCTGTGAAGGTTTGCGAGGGATCATGTGGCCATTGAGCTTTTGTTTTGTTCCCCAGTAGATTCTTAAGAAATGCATATTGGAAGACCGTGGCGGACGTGTCGCAGCGTATTTTTACCGGCTCCGTCAGCAATGCGCCACTTAAGGGGCAGCATAGGGATGGGTCTAAGTGGATTTTAGACAAAAGATTTTTATAGGCTTCGATCCGGGGCGCGTTTTTCTCCAGCTCCGTTTTTAAAACGGACGCCAGGGGGGATGAGGGGGTCGCTTTTTGCAGATCTTCGATAGTTTTCAAAAGCCCCTCACGACGCAAAAGATACGTATGTAGCTTAGATTCAATCTCTTCTAAAATGTCCGATTTTTCGACCATAGATCTTTGTGGATTGGCTGATGCTAACTTTCCAAGGATTGCATCCAAGGGGGGGAAAGTGAATGGGATCCAACCCTGGTAATTGTCGGTAAACCATTTTTGTACCGGTGGGGAGAGCTCGGGGAAAGCCTTCACAAGAGTTCTCTGAAAAAAGGGGTCAAACAAGATTTTTCGTCTCGATTCGGGGAGAAAGTGGGCAAAAAACGGGATAAAATTTTGGGGGATCAGGGTAAGAATTTTCAAAAGGGCGAAGTCTTGAAGGGGGGATTTCAAGAGAAACATTACAAACAGCCCATCCCCTAAAACAGAATCGCGCAACAACTGCAAATAAAAGGTGGTGTAGGCATCGAAGCCTGTGGCTAATAGCGCATTCAGGTGTTCCCAGACGGTGTCATTTTTTTGATTGAACACTAGGGGAATATTCATAACGGTATGGACAGAAAACCGGGAAAGCTCGTGAGCAATCATAAAGCAGAACCGCTCCATAGGAAGAGTCTGTCCGCACACCAGAAGGGTAAGGGGGGAGATAAGCCCCCGTTCATGGGCTTTTGATAAAAATTCTTGCCCAAAGGTAATGAATTGATTTTTAAAATGCTTATTTAGTGATAAAATTAAGATCAAAACATCGGATATTTCCGTTCTACATAGAAGCTCTAATAACTGATCTGTCTCTTGGAGTTCTGAACTGTTCAACAAGTGCAGAAACACTAGAAATTGCTGCGTGGTAGCGTCGATTTGGCAATTTTGCAAGGCTTCGAAAAGAAAATCATCATTTTTAGCCGAGCGCAGTAATAAAATAGGGAGCTTTTGTTCAAGTGTAAGATAGGGAGAAAATCGGGCGAACATTCTCAGAAGGTCAGGTTCCCAGGTGGATTTCGAGGCTTTTGTCAGGTTTTTGTGCAGATAATGGGGGATATTGAGCCCCAATTTTCTTATGATTTTGGAGAAATCTAAAAGCGGGTGTTCCTCGATGTTTACAAGGAAGATAAATAGGGATGCCTCTAGATCTTCTTGGCTTACATCGTATTCACCCCGTTCCGCTTCAAAAATTTCGAGGATTTTTTTGAGATCATCGGTCGCCTGCTCGATAAAATAGTGGAGAAGGTTTTTAGAAAATATTCCGTGCTTTAAAAAATAATATTTTTGTTCTTTGGAGAGGCGTAGGAATTCCTCAAATGGAAAAGGTTCAAGATGGTTAAATAGGGCTGCTTTTGCGCTAAGCGGTAAGCTTTGAAAATTTTCTGCGAATACGACAAATTTACAAAGCCCGGAAACAGGGAGATTGAGAGGGGTGTCAAGATTGCGTAGCTTCCACATGGCCAGCTGCAAGGCAGCGATGGACCCCTTAGTTTCAAAACAAGTAGAAAAAAGGGTGCTTCCGATCGGATGGTTGTTCAAAAGGGTCAGTAGATTTTGGGCATTTTCTTTAAAATTACAAGGGTCTACTTCCTTAAAATCGTTTTCGATGAAAAACGCTAAAAGCTTCACACAAACATGGTCGGGATTTTCCTCATATGCTTCAAGTTCGGTACAGAGCTGAAGGACCTGGTTTGCCTCTTCTATGGATAGATCTGCTATGAACAGATGCACTAACGAGGGCTGGACTAGAAAAAACTCTTTGAGTGCAGAGGGGCCTAAACAGGTAAGATCGTAAAGGATATCGGCCAGATCCCTTGCATCAACCCATTCGCGATGACTCAGGAGTTGAAAGATGGTTTGCGAGGGTTTTTTCAGTTCATCTATGAGATTTGTTCTAAATTTAAAAAAGTCGGCTAGGGCAGGTTCTCTTTTAAAGATATAAAGGACATTTTGTAAGTCCATTGAGTAAAATCTTTTTTTAAAATTTTTTAAAAAGAGATCTTCAGTGATTGCAAGTTCTCCTAGAAAGCAGAGCCGAAAGGCTGTCGCATCCAGCGCTACCTGGGGGGACTGCTCCGAGTCAACGAGAGGGAGGCACTGCACCCGGTTGACAAGAGCCTGTTGGGAGGTATCTAAATTAGGGGGGAGGCAAGATAGCATGGGTCTTGAATGGGTAAACGAGAGGTAGTTCAAGGCCCAACAAGAAATTGCCCGATCGTCGGGTGAGGTTTCAGGCAAAAGATGGGGTACTCTAGCGCATAAGGCTTGTAAATCGGCAAGAGGCAAAGGATTTGGCGTATCCCCACCGTGCAAGATCCAGTTTACGCTGGCATCTATGAGGGTCATTTCAAGGGTGCTAGAGTTTGTCATAGGTGTCATAGGGGATAATTTTACCTTTTTAGCCGAATAGTCTCCAAGATAAAAAAATACAATTTTTTTGCATTTATGGTATAGTGACAGAGGAAGTTTTTTTTAAAAAAAGTTATTTATAAATTGTTTGGATTGGGGGTACTTTTTTTCAGGGGATAGGGGATGCATGTCTTCTGACCCGATCCGCCCCTGTGGATTTTTTTGAAAAAATTCAATTTTAAGGAGAATTCTTTGCAACCAACAACCCCCTTAGGTCCGTTCTTAAACCAAGAAAATGGACCGGCCGAAAACCGGTCAGTCGATGAGATCCGCGTTCAAGAAACGGCCCTTCAATGTTTAATGGCTTCATCACACCGGGGTGAATTGGGGGTTTTTGGCTTCTCCACCTCCCCAGAGTCTACTACCGGAAAAACAGCCGGATCCCGGAAGTTTGGGTCAGAAGGGGGCCCTGTTTCAAAAAAGCTTTGTTCTTTACCGTTGAAAGCCAGATCAAAAATGGCCCTACAGGTACCTCAACGGTGCGGATTGAGTTTGGATCTTGATTGTCTTTCGGATAGGAAAGTTTGCAAAGAACCGATCTTTTCTTTGCTTAGCCCTAGACTTCCACAATGTCTACAAAATTGGATAGAGCGTGTGCTGACGGTCGCCCGACGTGATCTCGATGCCGAAAAAGAAATTGTACGGGCGCAAGATTTAGGGTTTCAGGGAGTTTGCGGTTCGTATTTTATTCAGGACGGCACCCAAAGCCTGGCAGTTGTAAAGCCTTTAAATGAAGAGCCCGGTGGGCTTTTCTCACCACGGTCCGACCTGGCGCTCTCAAAATTAGGGGTAAATCCGGGAACCTCGGGGCATAGAGAGGTGTTAGCCCACCGTCTTGTTCCCGATTTGATCCCCCCTACAGTTTTGATGCGGCTCACCTCGAAGAAATTCATCGGGGAGGATTTGAAGGAATGCTCTGTACAGCAATTCGTCGAAAATAGGGGTTCTGTTGAAAGTCTTAAAAAACAAAATTTAGATCAGGTTGTCCCTTTTTTAGAAGATATGGTTTTTATTGATTTATGGTTGGCAAATGCAGACAGGCATAGAGGAAATGCTTTGCTGGTCGGAACTCAAGAGCAAATTTCAGGTCTTGTGCCGATAGATCACGGTTGTATTTTACCCGATAATTTAAGCTCTGAAGTCATGTTTTTCTGGTACGGATTGCTTGCATCCGATAGGGGATTTAGCGCTAAAACGATAGAGCGTATTAAAAATATAGATCTTGATAGTGCATTAGAGACGATGGATGGACTGAACTTAGAGGCCGGTGCTGGAAATGTTTTAACCCTCACAACCCTATTTCTCAAGAACTATGCACACAAAATGCCCATGAAGGAGCTTACGATGTATTACATCGCTAGCCCGGAGTCTTGGGGCCAGTCGTATGCTATTTTGAGATCTATTTTAGATCTGGCAGCTTTTTATTGTGGCGCTGAAATCAATCAAGAGGGTTTTAGCTTTAGTCCAATCTCAAGGATAATTCTTGAAGAGACTTTAGTGGAGGTTGTGGAATTTATAGAGTTTCAAAAATCTCGAGCTTTAAGTCAGCTCTTGACAAGAGGGTTATCAAAAGAGATTTTGGATGTGCAAAATGAGGAGCAAAAGGAGAAAGTCCATCTTGTAATTGATGTGGTTAGAAAATTCCTGAGCGAGCAAGTCACAAAAGTGTACATCACCACAGATAAAACGTCGAAACAGCAATCTATAGATGCTCTTAAATTAGGCGCATGGAAAGGGGAAGCTGAAAGACGTATCCAAGAAGCTCTTGCCTGTTCTGTCGAAGAACCAAGTCTAGCGCCCCCTTTCTAAAAAACTATCTTAAAGGGCCTATTTGCTTTTTATTTTTTGCCACACGCTATGGGTTTTTTCTACAGCAGGAGAGGCGACCCCTCTTGCTACAAGATCCTCGATTTTTTCCATGTAGCCCGATTGTGCATCGAAGGTCTTTAATTCCTCTGAAGCTAAGCCGATCTCCACAAGACGATGGGCTAACATATCCAGACCCGCCGCATCAGGAAAGCGTTGCACCCCTCCGGTAAGCCGAATACAAGAAGCAAGAGGATCCAAACGATCCCCATATTTTGGGTGGACAAAGTAGACGATGGAGAACCGCTCTTTATCGGGTTGCGAAACAACCCGGTGGACACTGCTCTTGAAATATCCGTTGCTCAAGTTCTCGAGCATATCCCCGCAGTTGATGATAAATGCATCTTTAGGAACTTTAACACGGATCCATTTCCCCTCGTGCAAAACCTCTAGACCCTCTTCAGTAGACATAGGGAGGATGGTAAAAAGATCGATATCGGTGTGGGCTGCGGCCCAATATTGTCCGGGTGAAGGATTTTTAGGGTAGTAGAGAGACCTCAAAATACATTCGCCATTTTCGGTCATCTTCTTTAGGTAATTTTCTGGCTGCTCCATGAAAACACTGAGTGCTACTTGTAACTTTTCGCTATACTCATCGAGGTGATGGATCAAATTTTCCATTGGGGAGCGTAAATCCATCCATCGGGGCCAGAGATTTTTATCTCTTCCAACGTGGAAGAATTCTTTATAATCAAACTCCTTTTTCCCCTGCGCAATCTCCGATAATGAAAGACCCCGCTGCCCATTGAGTTTGGGGTCGAAGATCTCTAGCTTTTTTTCTTTGGAGCTTTTGAAGAATTGTCTGGACGCTTGATAACCGGATTCCAGAGCATCTATGTTCACTTTTGTATTTACGATCGCACAAAATCCTATTTTGTGTAGGGCATCGGTAAATTGCTCAATAAATGCAGCTCTTTTCAAAGGGTTGTCGTAAAGCTCCATATCAATGACAGGGATCGATTCCTCAATCAAGGGGTCAGCTTGCAGGTTAAGGGTGAATAGGGGACCAAATAACAAAAGGTGTTTCAAAAATGCTTTCATAGAAAAAATCCAAATGACCAAAATAATTTAACAAATAATTTGCATCGTTGCAACTGCATATTTCAAAATTTTTAATTTTACTATATTGGACCTGATTCTTTTGAAGCATTCTATAAATAGACCATTTGCGTAATGACATTTGGTCGTCAAAATCGCTATTTTCCCGTTTCTTTAAACGGAGCTTTTTTGCCATGTGTCTACACATTGTCTTCAAAACCTCTATTGAAATTCTCCAAAAAATCATCAATTTTTTAAGAAGAAATCTAATTATGCAAGAGGTCTAGTAGAAAAAAAGCCGGCAGATGGAAGGGGCCCGAATGCCTATTTGCCATGTGTCTACATATTGTCTTCAAAACCTCGGTTGAAATTCTCCAAAAAATCATCA
>JBEIFH010000033.1:0-10264 GCA_040382515.1 Chlamydiia bacterium
GTCCGATAGATTTAGTGGTAGTAGGGTCGGTGCATCGCGTTCCTTTAGGTTGGATCAAATATTTAGAAAAAAATAAATTCAAGGTCGCCTATATCTGTGGAGAGGATTTTCATGTTTGTCCGTTTCATTCGTTTCAAACCCTATTTATTCGGGAATATTCCTCGTTAGGAATCTAAAATTTTGCTATAATAATCCCCTTGAAGGGGCGTCTTGAGTTTCGCTAGAATAGAAATATGACAAAATATTTACTCTCCCGTTTACCCGGCATATTGTTGGTATTCGGTTTTTTGATAATAATTCATCATTACCAACTCAGTGTTTTTCCTCTCAAAGAAAACAGCGGAGCTCCTTTTTTTCGCTCCGAGATAAAAAATTTCGATATTTTTTTGATCTCTTCTGAGGAAAAACCGGTCAAAGCAGAGCTCATAGAGTCTTTGATTCATCAAAAAGGGGTGCAGGTCAAAGTCCATCTTTTGGATGCAACCGAGCATAAGGAGGTGTACCCTCTTGAGAAAATACAGTACAGAAAAGTGGATCCTAAAGATGTTTTAGCAGTTTTCCACAGCATTGTCCTGGCGCTGGACCCGGCGCATGTCTTGGTCTTTATTGAACCGGTCGAAAAAAATATCCACCCCTATTTGCTTTACAAAATCAGACATCTTTTTGAACACCGGGATGTCAAAGCGGTTTATACTGACAAAAAAATGAAACCCACCCAGCATCGACTTGGTTGGGAAAGGGCGAATATAAAAGCATACCAAGCGAGTCTCGCCCAGCAGATAAATATGGAGAAAATAAGAACCTTTGAAGACTACCATCAAGGGATTTTATTCCTTACGGCTGAGAATTTCCTTTTTTCAACAAAAGTTCTCGACCCTGAGCCGGAGATGGAAGATTGATCCACAATTACAAATATTTTTAGGGGAGAGGATGCGTATAAAGAATATTGTCCATTTGTTATTCCTTTCGTTCAGTTTACCGTTGATCTCTGTTGGAGTCGATTTTTTAGTTCCGCACAAAAAGTTTTTAGATCCAAAAGTCCTTGAACAAAAGGATCTTTTAAACCCCAAAGTTATCTCGATAGATATACCTGATTTTCCCGGGGCTTATAATCCTGCGTTGATCGAACATTTAGAGGGGTATCTCCTTTTTTTTCGTTATGATGTGCCATTAGAGCATATCTATAAAAAAACGAAGTTTCACTATATGACCTACATAGGCTTCGTCTATTTGGATTGCGATTTCAAGGTCGATTCAGAGGTGAAATTTCTCAATCTGAACAACCCCTACTGTGAAGATCCCCGTGTATTTCGGTTCGACGATAAAATAGTCGTGTTCTTCAATACAATAGAGTCGCTTGATCCCACCTCAAGGACTATGAAGATGGCTTTTATAGACCCGGACACCGGTGAGGTGGAATACGTATGTAAGTTACCTGGCAAAAGAAAGAATCTAGAGAAAAATTGGACCCCTTTTGTGCGCAATGAAGGGGGAAAATCGAGCCTCTACTTTGTGTATGACTACCATACACTGGAAGTTGTCGAATTGAACAAAATTGATGCGGTATGGCAAATCTCAAGCACGAAAACAAATCCACTCTTAGGGCCGGACTATTTGGAGTGGAAAGAAAGGTGGGGCCCCTATAGAGGGGGAGCTCCGCTGATCGAGATTGACGATGAGATTTTCTGTTTTACCCATTCTTGTTTTGAAGAGACAGTAAACATATGGGGAATAGATCGTAGAAATTACTACTACCATGCGGGGCTGTTCACCCTCTCAAGCGATTTGTCAACACCCTTGAAATTACTACCAAATCCGATTTTATATGAAGGCGCCTATGATTCACCCCGTAAAAGATCTCCGAACAAGTGGGTCATTTATCCAACCGGGGCCGTTTATAAGCCTCAAAGCGGAAAAATTTATCTCTCTTTAGGTGAAAATGATGGAAAAATTAGAATCTTGGAATTTGATAAAAATCGTTTAATCAGTCAATTGACCCCTTTTCAAAAGTAACAAAAAGAATTTCCATGCTTTTTCCCCTATTTTCCGCTTTCTTAAGCCTATCTATATCTATTGTGGGCACCATCGATAAAAGGGATGGTATCGGACGGCAGTCGATTGAACTTGGCATGGGTCTCAAAAAAGAGTTCAATGTACAGGTTGTCCCTTTTGGAACCTATGAGGACCTAACAAGGGAGGAGGAGTCGCTGCTTGAGACCGATATGAGGAACCTGCACCCCCTTGTTTTGTTGAACACCTCTTTACCGGAGGTCCCTTATATGGTCGAGGTTTTGAAGAGATACAAAAGAGCGGATCAGAGATATGTTGTTTATACGATGCATGAATCGGACTTTGTTGATCCCCATTTTGTGAAATACTTGAATTTTTTTGATGCTGTTTTAGTCCCTGACCCCTTTTTGGTCGAGGTTTTTCAAAAGAGCGGGGTGTCTTCCCCGATTGAGGTGATCCCGCTTGCGGTAGACTTGGAAATTTTTTTATCGCAACCATTAAAAAAAAAGATCCACAAACCGTTTGTTTTTGGGAATTTTTCGAGCATAATAGCTAGAAAAGATCAGATGGTCCTTTTAAAAGCGTTTTCAGATGCATTTAAAAATAATCCGGATGTCCAGTTAATCCTGGCCCCAAGAGGGGGAGATCGCCGCTGTATTCGGGAGTTGGAGGAAGAAATTTTAAAAAATCAGTTGCAAAATGTGAAATTTAAAATTGAATCTAAGGCCAAGGGTAATTACTTAAGGGCATTTCAAGCTGTCGATTGCTACGTCTCTCCTTCATGGGGAGAGGGGTTCAGCATCCAACCAAGAGAGGCAATGGCTTTGGGGATCCCTGTTATTGTATCAGCTAATTCGGGGCAAAAAACAATAGCTGAGTCGGGGCTCGTCTTTTCTTTGAGAAAATCTTCCCCGATAAAAGCCGAATATTCCTGCATGTTAAACAGTTTTAGCATGGGAAAAATGTATCAATCGGATAGAGAAGAACTCAGCACTCTTTTGAGGGCAATTTACGACAACAAAGAGCAAATTTTAAAGGAGAATTCCCACCTTCGTGAATGGGCTTCCAGGTATGACATTCAAAAAGGTCCGTTTTTGGAACAATTTAAGGAATTTTTCATAAGGAACTATGGAGATCATTAAGAACGCACTTCTGGCACTTTTTTTTTCTACTGGTTTTTTCCCTTTGCTTTTTTCTATCAGTATACGTTCTGATAGCCCATTTCTCACCACCAAGGACTGTTTAGAAGCCAATAGCGCGATAGGCTGGGAGGTGCATTCACTATCGATCCCTTCTTTCCCTAATGCTTACAATCCCTCTATTGTCGCATGGGAAGGGGAGTTTCTCCTTTTTTTTCGGTACGACGAAAAAAGGGAGCATTTATTCAACTCAAAGAAGATTGAAGCGCTTACCTACATCGGGGTAGCAAGGCTTAGCAAAGACCTAAAAAAAATCGGGCCGGTTAAAATCCTGAACCTCATGAGCTCCTATGCAGAGGATCCTAGAGCTATCCTTTGGAAGGGGAAGGTGGCAATTTTTTATAATGATCTCATTTTTGGGGAATCACTTGAGAGGAAGATGAAGGTTGCCGTTCTAGACCCCAAAACGCTCAAGATAGACGCTATTTACCCCCTTCCTAGCGCTAAAAAAGGGACCGAAAAAAACTGGACCCCACTGATTTTTGAAGAAAAGGGGGACGAGTTAGGATTTGTGTACAGTTTTGATGATCTTTCCCTTTATAAAATGGACTTTATTGATGACGAGGTGACTGTGCGCTCTCTTGGGTACAATCGGCTCAAAAATTTCCCTCTTTACTGGGCGCGCCGCTATGGTCTTTTGAGAGGTGGTGCCCCGGCATTTTTTGCAGAGAAGAGATATTGGGCTTTTTTCCACTCCATGCATAAAGTAAAAACGCCAGTAGATGCGGACAAATTTCTTAAAGAGTATTACTACCTCCCGGGGCTGGTCACCTTTGTTGTGTCCCCGTCGATTGAGATGCTCGAAATAAGCTCGTACCCTATTTTGTACGAGGGGGCTTTTGATACTACTAAGACCCGCTGCTTCGAAAAAAATGTCATCTACCCGAGCGGATGTGTGTATGATCCTGAATCAGGCGAAGTTATTTTAACCGTTGGAGAAAACGATAGCGGAATCAAAATTCTCAAGACAAAGTTGGATCGACTCAAAAGCTCCTTAAAAAAGGTTTCAAAGTGCGCTATTTAATATTTATATTCTTATCTGTTTTCACCTGGATCTCCCTCAATTCTGTTGAGCCAAAGACGCACAGAATTTTGGGTTGGGTTCCTTATATGGAGGTTTTATCGAAAAATCTATCTGACAAAAATCCCCGATTTGACCGAGATATCCACCTTTTATTTGCCGATCTCATGAAGCTAAAAGTTGTAGAAAAGATTGTAGTCTATGGAAGTTCAGCACAGATGTATCCGGTTTTAGGGGCTTATTATTTGCGCTATTTTGGAAGGGGAAAATTGTACCATCGCCCTTTTTTGGAAAAAGAACAGGAAAAAAATCTTTTGTCCCAAATACAACGTTATTTGAAAAGTTATGTCCTAGAGAAATTTGTGTCAGAGGAGAAAATGGGCCCTTTAGAGACAAATATCGAGATCGTCGTGATTGACTTTTCAAAAAAAAAGGGGGATTTTGATGCAATTTTCATGGAGTGCAAGCCCCATTTGTCTAAAAATGCCCTGTTTTGGGTACATTCAGGCAAAGGGCAGATTTTAGAGCTGGAGAAATACGGTCTAAAAAAAATAGAGATCTACTCGTTTGAGAAGGACTTTCCGGTAGCACTCTATAGCCTTTAAATCCAAAAAAGGCCCCTAAATTCCTCATCGTTATTTAGGGGAAAGAAGAGATTTAAAAACGGTCTATTTTTTTACCGATCTGGATACATTCAAAGCTAGCTTCGTTCATAATCACAGGGTCGAGGAGGTTTCTACAATCAAAAAACAGATTCCCTTTAGTCAAAAGGCGTCCTTTTGTCCAATCGAATTCAAGAAACTCTTTCCAAGGGGTAGCAAGTAAAACCGCGTCTACACCCTCTAGAGCCTCGATAAGAGATGCTTTGACCTCAAAATTTTGGGAATCATTTCGAACATTAGTACCGGCGATAGGATCGTAGGCCTGGATAAAAGCCCCCTTTTTGATCATAATCTCCATCAACTTCAGTGCTGGGGATGCGCGCACATCGTCGGTTTCTTCTTTGAAAGCAAGACCAAGCAAAGCGATTTTTTTCCCTTCAAAACTGCCTAGCATTGTTTCCAGACGATCCACTATTTTTGAGGGGCGGAAGTCATTTACATCAACAGCCGCTTGAATTACATTGAGCGAGGTTCCGTTTTTTTCTGCAGCTTTTAAAAATGCAAGGGTGTCTTTAGGAAAGCAAGATCCGCCAAATCCTGGACCCGGTTTCAGGAACTGCGCACCTATCCGTTTGTCAAGTCCGATACCCATCGCGACTTCATCCACATCTGCCCCAACCAATTCGCAAAAATCTGCGATTTCGTTGATAAATGAGATTTTGACCGATAAAAAAGAATTAGAAGCGTATTTTATCATCTCAGCCGATGCGATGGAGGTAGAGAGAAATTTAGCCCCTTTTTGGAGAATAGGAGCGACTATTTTTTTAAACAAGGATGCAGTATCGGAATTTTCGGCGCCAATGACTACCCTGTCCGGATTCATGAAATCATAGACCGAGGAGCCTTCACGCAAAAATTCGGGCGCATACCCTATTTCAAAAGGGGTATTGAAATGATTATGGTTAGTGATAATCTCTTTGATCTTTTGGACACTCCCCATAGGAACGGTGCTTTTGACAAAAATAGTTTTAGGATTGTTTAGATTTTTTCCAATTGTCTGAGCAGTGTCAAAAACAAAATCAAGGTTGGCCTCCCCGTTAAATGACTCAGGGGTTCCGACCGTAATAAAAATGATGTCATTGGACTGTATTGCTTTGGCGACTTCGGTGGTGAAAAAGAGTCTGTTTTGATGCAGGTTTTTAGTGACCAACTCCTCCAAACCATGTTCGTAAATAGGTATCAAACCATTGTTCAAAGAATGAATTTTTCGGGTATCAAGATCACAACAGGTAACCGTATGGCCAATTTCTGCCAAACAAGTTCCAAGAACCAACCCCACGTACCCTGTTCCTACGACACCGATTTTATAAGAATGAGTGTCAGATGCAAACCCTTTTGATGTAAGTATTGTAGTAAAAAAAACAAAAAAGCAAAAAAAGCGAGAATAAAATAGAATGTGCATGAGGAAATCCTTAGCAGTTAATCGATTTGATGATAGTCTAAAACAATCTTAAATTTAAAACATTTTAGCCATTTTAATTAAATAAGTTTTGAATCTGCTGTGAATTTAATCTCTCGATTATTAATTTTTATCCTTTTGAAATGGAATCTTTGTGCAGAGACTACCTCTGACAGCCCCATAGCAAAGAAAAATCTTGTTCTCATCATATCGAGCAGTCAATTGCCCGTTTTTAATGTACATAAAGCCTCATGGAGAAAATATATGCACAAATTCTCCACTGATTTTGAGTGCTACTTCATAGAATTTGATCCTGAACTGGAACAGGACTATTTTGTAGATGGGGATATTTTAAAAATCCGGGGCGTGGAGTCTTATATTCCAGGAATTTTCGACAAGACAATACTAGCACTTGCGTACTTTGAAAAAAGATTTTCTGAATTCGCCTTCATCATTAGGCCGAATCTATCTTCTTTTATCTATTTTCCGGCTTTAAAGAGGTTCCTCGAGAGTCAAAATAAAGAGCGATTTTACTCCGGAAATCGCTCACTATATCAAAATTACGAAAATAATGAGGGAGACCATCTGATTTTTGGGCATGGAGCCTGTGTAGTGTTCTCAAGAGATCTAGCAAATACGCTCTTAGAAAAAAAGGGTCAGTATATGCAATTGCCTTACTCCAAATTTCATGCGGACGACCTTCTTTTTGGGTTAATTTTCAAAAAGGAGGGGATACCATTCGTCCCATTCCAAAGCTTTTATATTGAAAAAAACATAGACCCATACAAGATTTTTGGATGTATACCAAAAGATACATTTCATTTTAGGGTGAAAGTCTCTACAGGTGAGGATCGGCTTTTTAAAGAGAAGGTGATACATAATAAATTGTATGAAATCTATTATGAATAATCTTCTTGCACTCTGTCTATTTTTTTTTCCTCTTTACGGAATGAGCCAAACAAACTTAAGAAAGGGAAAAAATCTTGTTTTGCTCTTCTCATCCGAAGAGGGATTGAGAGAAAAGATCTTTAAAAATTTTTGGCTCAAGATGCTGGATGCCGAATCCGACGATTTTGACTATGTATTCATAAAAAAAAATCGGGACTTGGAGGGGGAAGCGGGTGTATTTTCGGATAAATACCTATCCGATAGCCCGATTGGAGCCTCTTTGAAAAGAGAGGTTAATTTGCATAGCGTTTTAAAAAATATCGGCCCGCAGCTTGACGCATACGATTACGTGATAAAAGTTGAACTGGATACTATCCTGATTTTCTCAAGACTAAAGAAAATCCTCGAGAAATCTCCCTTGGAAAAACTTTACCTTGGAAATGTTTCTTTTAAAAAGTTCGGTCTTGATACAATCCCGTATGTCCATGGCGCGTGTATGATTTTTTCTAAGGATCTAGCAAAGCTATACTTGGAACAAGATAGGTTTACAGGGGATTTTGAAGAGGAGGGATGTGATGAGGACTGTTTTTTCGGAAGGTGGATGCATGTTCATGATATCAGACCTGTTCCTATTCCAAGTTTACGTTTAGACAATTATTACAAACCGATTAGATTTTATAAAACTTTACCTGAGTTTTTTTTTGAATTTAATATTCAAATGACTTTAAGAAAAAAATCGCGTTATTATTATGAAAAATGTTTTGCTGAAGAACTTTTAGAAATTTTTTCCTGAAATAGATATAAAAATTAAACTAAATAAAAATAATGCCCTTACTTCTTTTGAAGAAAAACGTTTAAGCGTTCTAGAAAAATAATTTTATTCATAGCTTTATTCTTTTTTATCCCGTTGTTGCTAGGGGCTAAAATTGCGGGTGTAACCTTGGTTGTCGGCGACTCCTACAAAAAGACTATGGAGATCCCTTAAAAAAACAAATTTCTTTACTGCGAAAAATTCTTCTATGATCTTTTTGTGGGGGATAAAAGAACACATGATCGGGAGTTTTTTCAGTGGGAAAAAATAAAAATTCTGTCAAAAATCATGGAAGACATCTCCTATGACTGGGTTTTTGGACCGATGCAGATGCGATGTTTATGAATTTTTCGATTGCTCTAGAGCAGTTCATAGACGACGATGCTCTTCTCATTATTTCAAATGATTACAAAGGTTGAACAACGGTCACTTTTTGATTAAAAATTTTCCCGAATCAAGAGATTTTATGAAAAATGTGTGGAACAGAGTCGATTGCATTCGGGGGGTAATGAGGAGCAGGTAGCTATGGAAAAAGAGATTTTTTAAAATCCTCTATTTTCAAAAAAAACCAAGTTTATTCCGCAGATGATGGTCAACTCTTTTTCAAAAGAGAGTTTTCACCATTTCAGTGTCTGTTATGAAAAAGGGCTCTACCAACCAAAAGATTTCATCGTCCATCTTGTAGGTTTGCACGATCCGGTTTTTTTGACTGAGAAATTTGCCTTTTTTGAAAAACAGGTGGAATCGTCCCCTTTGGATTATCTCCATTTTCTCTCCTTTTACGGCAAAAAAAAGCGGGTTAAAAATAACCCTTATGTCACCAGTTTTTTAGAAAATCAATGCCCGGAAATTATTGGATCTACACCAGATACTTGAAGGGGTAGAGGAGATCTATTTTTTACAAAAGGATCTTGGTTTCCTGGCAGGTGTTATGCAGCCTTTTTTGAAAGAAACTATCTTTTATATTTTAGAGGAATTGATAGCACCTCATCCATAATTTCCGACTATTTTCGACTTAAAAAAACAAAACAAACTTTGAAAGGTTTTACTGGGTTTGAGGGCTTGGCGCCCTGCTGAAGTCAAAAAAGAAAAAACTGATTTTTTGTCTGGATGAGAGGCATTTCATATAAAAATTCCCCTTCTTTGAAGGGTCTCTTAAAGAAAGAAATTTGAAGATCATTTTTACATCTAAAAATAAAAAACGGGAGTTAGACCTGTTTTTTTCAAAAAAAAATATACCGGTAAAAATCTACCCCCTTGAGAAGGGGGAGATGTATTTCGTCGTTTAAAAGGGCCGTTTTTTGATTTCCAGATGTGCAAAAGGGAGCTCTTCAAAAAAGCGACTCTTTTTCATGGGCCTCGAGGTTCCCCATAAGAAGCGATAGGCTGTGAAGGTAAGGGTGAGCTTGCGCTCAGCGCGGGTCATTCCTACGTAGAGCAGACGCCGCTCCTCTTCCAAATCAGGAAGTTCAAGCTTCGAATTGATGTGGGGCAGGATATCCTCTTCCAGACCGCATATGTAACATGTGTGGAACTCAAGCCCTTTAGAATTGTGGAGCGTCATTAAAAATAGTTTCGGGTCCATGGAGTGCGCCTCATCAAAACTTTGACGTAAAGAGAGCTCTTCGAGGAATTGCACCACAGTCAGTTCCGGATTTTCCTCTTCCCACTCAATAGCTTTTGCAATTAAAGCTTCCACGTTCTCTTTTCTATCTTGGTAGGTCTCTTTGTCCTCTTTGAGATAGTCAAGGTAGGATGTTTCCTTCAATATTTTCTGCAATTTTTGCGCAATTGAGGAGATTCCCCCCGCACTATTCAGGATATAGGTAAATTTATCCAGTTCTTGCTTTTGTTTCGAAGAAAGGGGGAGATTGCGTGTATCTTCGAGAATTGTAGCAAAGGGGAGCATGCTTTGATTCTGGAATTCTTTGATCTTTTCAAAAGCGGCATTTCCAATTCCCCTTTTTGGGACATTGATCACCCTTTGAAAAGCAATGAAGTCATTTTTGGAAACTGTGAGCCGAAGGTAAGAGAGCAGGTCTTTTACCTCTCTTCGTTCGTAGAAGGAGAGACCCCCAACTATAGTGTAGGGGATGCGCTCTTTCAAAAGGGCATCCTCCAGGCTCCTGGATTGGGCATTAGTTCTATACAAAAGGGCAATAGTAGAAGGGTCTTGTCCCCGATCGATCGCATAGCTTACATCGCGAGCTATAAATTGCGCCTCCTCCCTTTCATCAAAAAAAGGGCGCACCTGGATTTTTTCCCCATCCCCCA
>JBEIFH010000034.1:0-9248 GCA_040382515.1 Chlamydiia bacterium
ATCTCTTGTTTTTTTTATGACAAACAATCAAGAGCTCTACTCTTTGAAATTCTACCTGGAAAAGAGATCGAAAAAAAAATTCCCCCAGAAAATCTTTATGATATTTTAGATAAATTGATCAAGCATACTCCAGAGGATGAGATTTCAGTAGAAATTTTTGAAAAACTTTCTAAAAGGCAGCTTTTTCATAGTTTTGCAATGTTCGAAAAAATAGATCAAATTGAAAACTTAAGAAAAATTTTACCTTTCCTAAACCCAAGTTTTCTAGGTAATTTTCTAGATATCGCCCTGAAAAATAATCGATCTGCGATCTTTGCCTTGTTAACAGATACATTTGCAGACAAAATCGATCATTTACGAGATTTTTTTTTAGAAAAGATCAAAGAGCAAATTCCGATTGATGCAAAAGAAAAAATATTGTCTATTTTAATCAATTTTCTCTACAAAAGTTTCTCTTTGAAAGATATTGAAAATCTACGAAATGCCTCATTAGATATTGGCAAACGTTTAAACCCTAATCTCATAGATGAAGGTCTTAAACCTCAAGAATTTTGGATATTTGTCATCAGTACATTTTTTCCAAGCATCACTAAGAAAATTTTAGAAGGTTCACCAACATCTACCATTAGCATTACAGCTGAAGAAATAAAGAAAGCGAAAGAAGAGTTCGGCCCCTCCGCAAGGTTATTTACAAAAATTATTTCCCTTCTATCTAACCCAATAGATGCCTTAAAACAACTAGAACCTATTACAGAAAACGATATTAGGGAATTGCCTTCTATAAAACCAAAGCATCGTCAATACTCAGGTAGTTGCGTACTTAAAAATTTAAACAGCCTTTTGAGTATGAGTTTTGATGCCCCTTCTGTAATTATTCGAGGGGGATGGCCAGGACATTCGGTTTACATGGAAGTCTTTAAAGGGGAAAAGGATCAATTTTTTTGTCTTTTGCATAACTTAGGAGCCGCATCCGAATGGCATGCTCAATCAGAGGGGAAAATTTACCTAGTTCCTCTTTATTTTAACACCTTCAAAACGTTAGAAAATTTTTTACAACTTTTTATTGGAGTAGATCGTGAAGATTATTTAAAATCTTTAGGGGGTGCTCATTTCATTAAAGATAATCTCAATGAATTTCGATCCAATCGAATTAACCATCAAATTTCTAGCGCGCTTACAAGACATCCACAAAAACCACGAGAAAATAAAGCCTATAATCACTTTAGAACTCTACAAAAAAAAGTTCTTAAGGAAATGTCTGAAACGATGGGTTCCTCTATTCCTCGAGAAGATATTTTAAAAGCTGTAGTTTTGAGAACAAATATCAAAAAAACTAAATAATTTATAAGTGGAATTTAGACACTCTATTTATTCTTATCAGAATACATAAAAAGTATTCGCCACTTGAACGGAACAAAATCAACTTGCTCTCTTAAACAAATTTAGACGTTAAATAACTCCCGTTCTCTTCACTATTTAGCTATTAAAATTAAAGAAAGATTTTAAAAAATCTTTTTTACTTTATCTGCAGATTTATGGCGCACATAGATCCGCATCAACCACCATTTAACACATATCAATTGGGCGATATAAAGAAGGACAATGCTTCCATAGTCTCTAGTGTTGCCCAAATCGCACATAAGGCATTAGCCCTTCAATTCTCTGATAGCGACAACGAAACAACGTTGTTAAAGCCGACCCAGTCCGTTGAATCCGATGCAAATACGGATACCAAAATCGAGTCTTTAGCTCGCCCTATTTTCTCAAGAGAATTAACCGTTCTGAGATATCAAGCACAGAGTCCGGTAAAATCCCGATTAAAAGACCTTCAGTCTATCAGCAGCAAAGACTTCGAGAAACTTTCTTTAGAAAGGCAATCCGAGATAATCAAGGAACTCATTCGTGATCCGGCCCTACAACCGGTAATAATCCGTCTAATACCCCAACTAAAATCAAAAGAGGTCTTAGAGAGTGTATTTAACAAAATTACTCAAGCCGGCAAGGAGTTATCTTTAAGCGTCTACTTAAGCCTCACTGACAATTCGCAAAAAAAAGTATTTGCCGACAAAATCGAATAGAAGCACCTACCCTTTTTTTTTGAAAAAATTCTCGAAACCAATGACCCCTTTTCTTTGGCCCTCTTTGCAAAAAAAATAAATGATCCAAAAATACTATCGAAAATTTTAATATTTTCTGAAAAAACACTTCCATTACAAAACTATGTTTTTCGGGTTTTAGAAAGTTGGGATAACCCTAAATCTAAATATTTTCCGAAGGAAGATCTTTTTCGAACACTCTGCCTCAGTTTTATAGAATCCGGATATGGGACGAAAGAGGAATTTTTGGCAGGAGCTTTGAATAAATTTTTTAGTATATCTTTAAATAAAGAGGGCCTAAAAACTCTAGAAAAGCTAGAAAATGCCGCGCTCGATATCGGTAGACGGCATGACCCAACTTTACTTGAGGGGAATAGCAAATATTTGGATCTTTTTATCTTTTCGATAGCGTTACTTATTCCCACAATTCAAAAAAAATTCCAAAATATTGCAGAGCACCCTATACAAATTACTTCTTTAGAGCTCAGTGAGGAGCTTCAAAAGTTAGACCCTTCGACTCGGAACCTTTTGGAGAAAATTTTTACAATCTTTTTTCCACCAATAGAGGCAGTTAGAAGACTTGCCCCCATTCAAAGGGGGGATCTTCAAAATTTACCCTCTATAAGACCCAAGCATTATCAATACTCAGCGAGCTGCGTAGTAAAAAACTTCAACAGCCTTTTGAGTATGAGTTTTGATGCCCCATCTCTAATTATCCTAGGGGGATGGCCACAACATGCGGTTTACCTGGACGTCTTCAAGGGGGAACAGGATCAATTTTTTTGTCTATTGCATAACTTAGGGGAAGGATCAGATAACCATCCGGAATCAGGAGAGGGGAAAGTTTTTCCATTAGCCCTTTTTTTTCCTAGCTCCTCAAAATTAAACTCTTTTCTTCAAGGGTTTGATGCTCAAACCAAAGAGGGGTACTTTGATCTCATTAATAGCCAAACTAAATTAGCGGATCTTTAAGAAGAGGATCTGAAATCTGAAATCAATCAAGAAATAACCAAAGCTCTCAACACCCAAAAAAAGGATCCTCGTAAAAATCCTCTCTATCAAGAATTTAGAAGATTACAAAAAGAGAGCTTAAGGCAAATGCTCGCTTCTTTTGGAAATTTTGGAGAAATAAAAAGGGGCGCCCTAGAGGCAAGAAAAATGGTAAAAACCCTTTTTAGGGAAGATTTTCTAAAATACAACCAAGAAATCAGAGAACCGGATCCCTAATCTAAGCGTATAACTTCAATCAGGGATCTTTTTAAACGTAAAAATCGGACTCTTTTCTAACGATTGTAGTGGGTAGAGGCCACATCAAATTTCGATCCGAGCCAGTTGATATGCACATATTCGCCCGGCTTTGTGGTGAGCTCCACCTGGTGGCTCCCAAACGCATCTCTTAAAGCTTGAATAACCGTTCCCACCCCTTTTTCTGTTGTGTAACCATCTAAAAAGGCAAGGGCTGTAGAGAGACAAGGTGTTGCTATCCCCATGGATACGGCTTCTTTGACAACATCCCTTAGATCTCTTAGGTGATCCTGTATCGCTTTCTGAAAGAAGGGGGCCATGATGAGAGATTCTAAATTCTTCGATTGGTTGAACGCCTTGGTGATTTCATCCAAAAAGTCACTGCGGATGATACAACCCTGTCTCCAGATGGAGGCGATTTTTCCGTAATCTAAAGTCCAAGAATAGGCTTTTGCGGCATCCCTCAATAAGATGAACCCTTGTGTATAAGAGACGATCTTAGCCACATACAAAGCACCCTCCAATTTTTTGATGATCTCCTCTTTGGAGTAATGGGGTTTGTCGAGCGTTTTTTTAAATAATTTGGAGGCCTTCATCCGCTCCGGTTTGTTTGCGGATAGGCAGCGAGCAAATACCGCTTGCGTAATGACACCTGCATCTACCGAAAGATCGAGGGCCTCTTGGGCAGTCCATTTTCCTGTCCCCTTTTGACCTGCTATGTCATTGACAAAGTCGATCATCTCCTTCCCATTTTCTTTGTAGTGGAGAACTTTTGCCATGATCTCAATCAAAAAGCTTTTCAATGGGCGCTTAGGGCTATTGTAATCCTCAAAAACTTTTGCCATCGAAGAATTGTTCATCCCGTAAGCTTTCAAAAGCTCATAGCTTTCGGCGATGATCTCAATATCCCCATACTCGATCCCGTTATGCACCATTTTGGTATAGTGCCCTGCGCCATCATGGCCTATGTAGGTTACACAAGGCTCATTGTTGAATTTAGCTGCGACCTTCGTCATCATCGGTTCGATCATTTTATAGGCCTCAGGGGTACCTCCGGGCATCAATGAGGGACCAAAACGGGCCCCCTCCTCTCCCCCCGATACTCCCATCCCTATGAAGTGGATCCCTTTCCCCTCGAGGTCGTTAAAACGGTTTTGGGTGTCTTTAAAATAGCTGTTTCCCCCATCGATGATCACATCCCCTTTTTCTAGGAATGGGACGATTTCAGCTATTGTATCGGTTACAGCTGATCCTGCTTTCACAAGTAAAATGATCTTTCTAGGTTTAGCCAACGAAAAGACAAAATCTTTCATCTTTTCAAAACCAAAAATCTTCCTTCCCTTGGCGCCGCCGTCAAGAAATTCCTTGGTTTTTTCAAATGTTCTATTGAATACGCTCACCGAGAATCCATGGTCGGAAAGATTCAAGACAAGATTTTGCCCCATGACTGCGAGTCCTACCAATCCAATATCCGATTTTTTATCCATGATTTTCCCCTTGCAAACTGCCGGTTGAATGTTTAAAATGGTGTCCGTAATTTTGTTCTCGTAGCTCAGAAGGATAGAGCGAGTGCCTCCTAAGCACTAGGCCGCGCGTTCGACTCGCGCCGAGAACGTTTCAACTCCCATGCATTGGTTTTAAGTACGCCTCGATCCCGTCGACGATCCCCTGAGCTAAACTCTTTAGATACTGGTCCTGGCGTATTTTTTCAAGTTCTCTTTCATTTGTTAAAAATCCCCCCTCTACAAGAATCGAGGGAATTTGAGTATCGCGAATCACACAAAAATTCCCGGTTTTTACACCGCGGGACTTAGCCTTTGTTAGGTTAAGGACAAAACGCATCACAAGGTCGGCCAAATTTTTTGAGTGGTTCTTCCGCTCTAGAATGGGGTCTTTAAAATAAAAAATCTCCAGACCCTCCGCCTCTTTACTTTGAGCCGCATTAAAATGGATGCTTACCATCAAAGACGCCTTGGAGCGGTTCGCGAGGTCTACCCTGTCGGCTAAAGAGATGAAAACGTCTTTTTTCCTTGTCATTAGAACTTCAAAACCGCTTTTTCTTAAAAGTGCCGCAACATACTCTGCTGTTTTTAAATTGATGACTTTTTCAATTGTATGCCCGACTTTGGTTCCAAAATCGTCTCCACCATGCCCCGGGTCGATCACTATTTTAGCCCTTCCGGGAACTATTTTTTGTGCCGATTTAAAATTTGTGTGTTTTCGTAAACGTGCAGCATCCCCCGAGGTAGGGAAAAGAAAAACTAAAAGAAGAAAAAGGCGGACCATTCGCCTTTTATATCTCAACCAAAAGGTTTTTTGCAACCTCGCTATCCAAGAAAGGGATCGAACCTGTACGTAGTTTTAGCTCTTTTTCATGCCCTCTGCCGGCAATCACGACCAATTCCCCCTCTTCTGCCTCCTTAAGGGCCAACCGGATCGCCTCTTTTCGATCTATTACCACCCGGTAAGAGTCTGAGGAGAAACCGGAGCAAATCATCTCTATAATTTTGTGCTGATCCTCTTTTCGTGGGTTGTCATTCGTCACAATCACCTTATTTGAATATCTCTCTGCGATCGAAGCCATCTTAGCCCTTTTTTCGCTATCTCTTTCCCCTCCGCATCCGAATACGGTGGTGATTTTTCTAAACCCAGCCTCTTTTACCGATTGGAGAAGTTTTTCTAGAGCATCGGGCTTATGCGCGTAGTCTACCATCACATGAAATCCTCTGTCGGTCTTGATCAACTCGCTTCTACCAGGTACCTGAGGAAAAGTTTTAGCTCTTTGACACAACAAAGAGATGTCGCAAATATAGGGGTAAACGGCAGCGATCGCAGCGACCATATTATAGAGATTGTATCCCCCAATCATCGGAACTTCCAATCGGTGTTTTTCCCCTTGGTGCACAAGTGTACAGAAAGACTTGGTCATGCTCACTGAAACGTCTTCCATTCTAAACGTCGCCTTGGGATCTGTACCAAAAGTAGTCCCCTTTTTTTGAAACTCTTCAAACAATCTTTTTCCGTACGGGTCATCCAGGAAAAACACACAATTTTTAGACTCATACTCAAAAAGTTTTCTTTTAGATTGGTAGTATGTCTCCATAGTTTTGTGATAATCAAGATGATCATGGCTTAGATTCAAGAATACAGCCGCTTCGAATTGCAGATGACCTACCCGGTTTTGATCCAGTCCGTGCGACGAGCACTCCATGGCACAGAATTTCAAGCCGACCTTTGCCATTTCATGCAGGATACGACAAATTGTGACGGGTTCCGGGGTAGTCAAAGGGATCTCCACACAGTGGTCTTCTGTCCAAGCCCCCAGAGTCCCCAAAACTCCGCAAATTTTTTCCCCCAAAAGATGCCTTATCATCCAGGTCGTCGTGGTTTTCCCGCAAGTACCGGTCACCCCAAAAAGTTTGAGGTTTTGGGTCGGGTTTTGATAAAACCTGTTAGCCAATATTCCTGCATAATTTCTTGGACTGGGGTGTTCGATCTGCGTGATCTCTTTTGGTAGAAATGGGTTGAAAATATCCACAACCACAGCTACTGCACCGGATAAAATGGCCTCGTCAATGTGCTGGCGTTGTGAGGATATTGCAATAAACAGGTCCTTGGGGCGCACCTCTTTAGAATCGGTCCTCAAACCGAGGATCTCTTTCTCTTTGTTTCCACGAATCAAGACGGGGTCTTTAGCGTCGATCAATTTTGAAAGGTACATACTATCACCTTGAATTCCATGCATCGTATAATTCTGCTAAACGGACAACCTCGTCTTTTAGCGATTCATCCATCGGATCATCCGGAGTCACCCCCAAATAAGGGAGGATTTTTTCACCGATTTTTGAAAAAACTCTGGCGGAACATTTCCCGCCGAAATAGTTGGTGCCCAATCCAGGTATGATTTGATATTGCGGTTCATCTATACCGACTATCATCACAAATCTGGTCTGGTTGAAAGGGGCAAAACCAATAAAGCTAGCGTAGTGCTTGGTAGAGCAGTAAACGCCATTGACCAGTTTTTCGGTAGTTCCCGATTTTCCCCCTTCCGTGTACCCCTTGATATTTCCGCTGATTGCAGTCCCCCCTTTTTGGGTTGTGAACTGCAAAGATTTTTTTATCTCTTCCAGATCAAAAGCATTTATAGGAAGTTTTGCCCCTTTTTTTGTCTCTTGGGAAAAAATCAGGCCAGTTTCATTTGCTATTTTTTGTATCAGGGTCGGTTTTACGAGATACCCCCCATTCACAATTGAAGCAAACGCTCTTAGAATCTGCACCTGGTTGCACTGTAAATTATAACCCATAGCAAGAGAAAAAGGGGTTGGCACTGACCATTCCAAAAGACCGCTTTGGTATTTTTTCCCAATTTCCGGAAGCATGCCGGTATGCTCGCTCGGAAGCTCAATACCGCTTTTTTTACCAAATAGAAAAAGTTCGCTTAATTGCTTACGGTACCATTTTTCCCCTAGACTATGGATCACACGCTCGATCAATCTTGCGACGTAGACGTTAGAAGATTTTTGCAAAGCTAGCCGCATATTCAAAAACCGATGGCTGCGCACATCCTTGATCGGTTTGAGACGGCCCGGAAAAGCGGTGTTAGTCACATCTATCATTTCCAGAGGCGAAAAGACGGGTGGAGAACTTTTTTCGATCAATTCTTGATTGGCCAATAGGGCAACCATGGTACTGATCGGTTTCATGATGGACCCCGGCTCAAAAGACTCATTCACCGCTCTCAATCGCGTCGCTTCGAGCTTTTCCGGATCGTTGAAATATTCCTCTACTTTCCCCGGGTGGAAGAAAGGATAGCTCGCAAGGGCCAGAATTTCACCGTTGTGAGGATCCATCACAACAACACTTCCCCCTTTTGCTTTTGCCGTCAAAACACCCTTTTCCAACTCTGTTTCTACGATCGCTTGCACCACCGGATCGATAGTAAGATGGATATTGTAACCGTCTTTGGCAGCCTCAACCGGTTCATCCTGATCGATTTTTTGCCTTTGGGATCTAAGCAAGATCTTTTTTCCCTTTTCCCCGCGGAGCACCGGATCGAAGAAAAGCTCCAAACCTCCTGTAGGATACCCCATCGACCGTTTGCTATCATAGCGGTAGGTATGCAAAACCTGCCCTAAAGAGGTCCCATAGGGGTAGTGGCGCTTATAGTCTTTTATAAAAAAAATCCCTTTTTTTGAGACCTTTGTTAGAGAAATAAACTCCTGATACCATCTTTCGACCGCCTCTTTCTCCGGTCTGGTCAAAAAACTTAAAAGACGGCGTGATCGGGATTTTTTTTCCAACTCCCCTTTTAGCTCTTTGTAATCAAGGTGAAATCGCTTACTCATCTCCCTGCAAAATTTTAAACGATGCTCTTGGGGAATCAAATAGGGATCCACATGCAAATGGTACCTATAGAGATCGAGAACTAACGGGATAGGAGATTTCGGATTGGACGGACAAAGAGATCTACCATAGAAAATCCCCCTTTTGCACGGCTCCTCCACAACCATTTTATGCTGCGTTTTAGCAATCTTCGACCATTTTTCGAATTCCAAAATTTGGACTTTGTAAAATGCCAGCGTTAAGGATGAAAACAGAAGAAATACACTCAATGCCAGGATGTTTAGACGTTGAAAATCTTTGTATCCTAGGGGGCGGTTGTCGGTTCTTTGTTCAAGCTCTTCTCGAGACATGATAGATCTATAGTAAATATTAGGTCAGAGGTAGGGATATAATGGGTTTTTAGGTTTTCCAACAAATGTACAAACAATCTCGGCGAGCGATAAGACTGGGCCTGAAACTCAAGCTCCAACACATCTTCCTCTATCGATTGCTGCTGCTCGATCAGTTCGGGAACACGCATTCTATTAAAGGTCAAACTGTTCATCTCTTTTAGGTAGTTATAGA
>JBEIFH010000035.1:0-8226 GCA_040382515.1 Chlamydiia bacterium
CTCCCTTTCAATCCATTTTTCGAAAAAAAGGATCCAATCTTTTTTTAATTTACAACCGGCCCGATTCCATAAAAATTCTTTTTGGTGCCAAATGCCGAAATTTTTTAGCTCTTGCAGGTGAAAGTTTTTTTTCGACTCCTCTTTGGCCCCCTTCCCGTAAAATCGGAACCCCCCCCTTTCAAGTGGATCGATCCGGTCAAGAGTAAAATCCCCTTTGAACTCTAACGAAGTCGGCTCTTGGTCTAAAATAAAAAAACTCTCTTGAATTTGAAGCAAAACAACCGTCTCTTTAACGGTTTCCTGCAGCTTTTTTAAAACCCTTTTTTTATTCCGATGCGCTAGAAAAGCCTCTGCGTTCTTTTTTTCCATTACATAGGTTTTCAAGTCCTTTTTTCGGATAAAATTTTCCATATGATCTTTCAAGGGTGCCAGGTAGCCTGCCCCTAAAGGGAAAGGGGGAAATACATCCGTATAAAAGCCGTAGGGGCATCCGCCGGAAAAAGCGATAAGCGCCTTTTCCCCCACCATGAGCTCAAGTGCTGCTGCGAGCAAATGACCTAAGAGATGATCTTTTTCTGTGTACATTTAGTGAAAAACTCTACCATATCCCCTTATAAAGGGGGTAGAGTAAAAGAAAGTCTTTTAAAAAATCAAAAGACTTTCTTCAATGAGGAAAGGATATCCATATGAACTTTTTGTATTGGAATTGATATAATCTCGTTTTGTGTCTTTTCAATGATCTTTTTGACGTCTTCCGGGACCTCAGCTTCATTTTGGAGATCTCTTAGTGCCCACACAGCCTCTTTAATAAACCCTTTTTTCAAACAAAGTTCCGCATAAATCAATAAAATTCCATAATCTTCAATCCATTTATCGATGAACTGAAAATTTTTTCTCTTTGGCAAAACGAGCGCTTTTTTAGCCAAATCATAAGCTTCATCAACTTGATTTTTTTCACTTAATATTAATAAGATGTAAAACAATGGTTCCAACCTACTCGGAAAAAACTCATACGCTTTAAAATAACTTTCCAAAACAAGATCAGAGTTCATTTGTAATTTTTGTTGCATTTTTGCGACACTAAATAAAGACAAAAAAACCTCTTCAGGATCCCCTTCTCCAGGATATAAAGCCCTTTTTTTATACCAATCCAGAGCCTCCTCATACCTATTTCCACTTTCGCAAGTTCTTGCAAGGTCGTACAAATATCTCCGATTTAAGGGCTCTTTTAACAAGCCCTCCTTCAAAACCTGGATGTCTTTATCTATCCTTTTTGGATCTTGAGAACGGGCACCACCGCCTAAATAGTTATAATGCACCTTATCCAAAAAATCTCCCTTTGTGTCGAATTCACAAGAAATACACTCATGCAAAACCCCCGTCCATTTCCAAGGAAGTTTTGCATTCACAATTCTGGGTAACAACCATTGTGTAGTATTTGTTGTATTGTATATGGCGTAAAAATCCAAATTAAGCTCAGGGAATTCGAATCCCTTTTCGAATGTCAGGGTGTCATCCGCATCCATAAAAAGGATGTAATCCCCTTTTGTTCGAGCAAAATCTAAAGCTTCCTGCCGGTTGTATGCAAAATCGACCCAAGGACGACTATGGATCTCACCAGGCTTTTCCTTGAAAAATTTTTTAATCACATCGATCGTTTTATCGGTGGATCCGGTATCAACGATCACCCAATAATCGATAATGTCCTTAACTGATGATAAACACCGCTCAATTACCTTTTCTTCATCTTTGACAATCATATTAAGAACAATTCGTTTCTTTTCTTTTGATTCCAAAAAGAAGAAGATTCCACAGAAAAGCAAAAAATGAGCTATGGTTCGCATGTCACCAACTTTTAAATAGTTACTTATCAACTATCCTAAAACTATTAAAAATTCAAGTTTTAAAAAACAAAAAAATCGCCCAAAAACTCACAAATTGGGTGAACTTTAATTCAAAAAATAGAATTTTTTTCTAAAATCAGCCATTTTTAGGATGGATTTTTTAATGCCAAGCCCTTTTAGGATCGAATTTATAACCCAAAAACTTAAAAAATAAATCGAATTACCTTTTTAGTGAAAATTATAGATCCGCAGCATTCACAATCACCATCAATTTGATATGATTAACCTAGAACTAATCCCCAAGCTACCATATAAATCTCTCATCCTTAACACCCCTGCATTGTAAAGTAGCCTCATGAAAAGGGTGCTATTCTACCCCAACGAAATTCCAGTCTCAGCAATTTTTGCTTGCAAGGCAGTTCTCAATAGTCCGGTTTTTAAAGATCTGAGGGAGTCCAATTCCTGAAGGTATTTTTGCGAATCCAGGCTTTCGGCTTTCTTTTCAATCTCTTCAAGTCCCTGACCAATTTGCTCCTCGATTTGGGAAAAAATTTTTGGGTGATGTTCCTGTAACCATAAAAAAGCTTTCTCTGGAAGGTGCTCTAAAATCAGTTCGAGAGGATCTTTACTCATCATATCCAAAAGAAGACCCTGAACATCCGCATCTTCAAGTTCGCTCAATCTTTTTACAGCATACCGTTCAAACCGCATATGCACCTCAAAAGGCATCAATAAATTTAATCCTCGGTGGTGCTTGTGTAATAAATAAAGATAGATCTCCGTATCCTCGTCATGAACATTACCGCTAAAAATTTTTTCAGGAATCGTCTTTAAAAATTGGAGCGTTCGGGCACATGAGGCCAAAAGTTTTAGATGGCCCATGGGTGACGACTCCCCCTTGCTATGCAAAGCGTAGTTCATGTGCAAAAGAATCAGATTCAAAAGAGCTCTATCCTCGCAGTCGCTTAAATTATCCTCAATTTGTAGAAAAAAAGATTCCTTGAAAGAAGGGTCTTGCAGCGCCTCCAGAATTTCTATACAAACGAGAGCCACCTGGGTTTTTTGCTCGGTAAAATCGACCGTTTTCTCCAGTCTCAGGAGCCACTCTAAAACCATAGCTTTTTCATTCAAAGCCAGGTTTGGAAAGGCCAAAGGGGGCTCTTTTTTTGCCAAATCCGCCCATAGAGCTACAGTTCTATCTGCATCCATTTCTAAAGGAATCCCAGACCTTTGGGCCAATATGCGCATAGAGATCGCCTGCGCATGCCTGACCGGAATTCGGAACGGATCTAACCTTAATAACTGCAGCGATCTGCAGCCAGCTAGGGAAAAAGGGAGGTTGGATAAGTGCGGATTCTCTGTGATGTCCAGTGCTGTAAGAGATGTCAAGTTTCCAATCTGGGGGGGGAGCTGCTCCAGTTGATTGGAGCTCAGATTGCAATTGACCAAACTCCGAAGCTGGCCGATTTCAGCCGGAAGTTCTTCCAGTTGATTGGAGCTAAGGTTTAAATAACGCAATTCAGTACACGCTCTTAAAGCAGAAGGCAAACTAGAAATCCTATTTTCACCAAGGTTTAAAAAAATCAAGCTTGGCCTAAAGAGAGAGTCGGGTGCTGTCTTGATTTGATTGTGGCTTACATCAAAGGTTTGCATACTGTCCATCTCTTGAAAAAGATCCACCAAATCCTCAAGTCTATTATGGCTGGTTCTTAAATGGATGAGATTTCTCAAAGCAGTCAAAGATCCGGGTAAATAACTTAATAAATTATTGGATAGATCTAAATCGACAAGACCGGTGAGGCGCTCAAACGAATCGGGGATCGCTTGCAGGTGGTTTCCGCAAACCGAAAGGGTTCTAAGGTTTTCTAACTCAAACACCCTTTTGGAGAGTTTTTCTAGAGAATTATGATTCAAAAAAAGATATTGCAAATGCGTTAAAGACTCCAGTCTCTTTGGAACTTTTTTAATTGATGTATCGTTGATCGCTACCATCCTCACAAAACGGTCCGATTCATCAAATCGAGGTATGGAATTAACCCCTCTACCTGAAATCGAAATCGTTTGCGGATTTCTCATGAAATGATTGCTAAACGCTCTTTGAAAGAGTTGCTGCACCTCACGATCGGGGGAAATATCTAAAATGAACCTCATCTCCACCTGCCGTCTCATCCTAGAGCTTTCTGATGTACAAAAACGGTGGTGGATTCTTAACACAAAAACACAAGTGAAAATGAATACTACAAGCCGAACTACATCAAAATCTCGCTGATTTTGCTCTTGCTCATCTGTACTTAGTTGGGAACTTAAAGAGACCGGAAGCATGTTTTTACCATAAAAGAAAAAGAAATCGACAAAATCTAACCATAGTCGTCTAATTTACGGAAATTGATTTCTTTCACAGAAAACAACTTTGAGTAGCCGACCTAAATCAAAGAAGATCTAAGATCGTGAAAATCTTACTTAAATAATCAAAAACTCGTATATTTCGGCGATGGATACTTCCCTTCATTTTCCCTCAATTTTTTCCCCATTCCCTTTTTTTAAAATCAAAATCTTTAATCAAAAAATTTTAGAAAAAGAACCGGACCATTTTGCCCCCCCTTTTTTAAGAGATACCATTTGCGTTGAGGCAAAAAAAATGGGATTGAACCAGCTTGTCATCCCCTCACTCAAGCACACCTCAAAAAACCACCTGATAGAGGACCCAAAAAGCCCAGTTGAAGCCGATAGCGTGCTTGTGACAAAACCCGACATAGCGGTAGCCATAACTCATGCCGATTGCCAAGCGACGTTTATTTTAGATGCCGAGTCTAAAAAATTTGCCGCTATCCATGCCGGATGGAGAGGACTTTTTCAAGATATCTATATAAAAAGCATCGAAAAAATGGTCGACTCGGGCTCAAATCCAAAGAACCTTTTTGTATTCATAGGTCCTAGCCTGGGTTTAAGTTGGGGTACGTTCATAAACTACATAAAAGAAATCCCGGAATGTTACCACCACTTGTTGATCAAACCTTGCAACTTCGACCTTAAAAACATAGCTAAAATGCACTGCATTTCGATGGGAATACCTGAAAAAAACATAGAGGTATCCCCTTTATGCACTGCCGAATCTGATGCTTATTTCTCCTATAGAAGGGCGAAAAAAGGGGGCATAGATCTCAAAGCTAGAAATTTCACAATCGGGGGCATTTGTCTTTAAGGATGATCTTTAAACTTTCTTGAAAAATTTTTTGCTTTATTTTAAAGGATTTCATAGAATCCTGAAACATGACCTCAAATAATTTATCTCCAACTGCCTCAGGCGCATGTCAGGAATGTATTTCAATCGGCGAGATGTCACCGGGAAAAGAGAATTCTCTAAGATCGATCCATGCCGCTACCGAAAATCTTTCCAGAGGGCTTAGACGCCTTGATCGATGGAAAATACACAAAGCTCTGATTCCTCTGGATCCAAACCTGGTTGACGAAATTTCGGCTCTTGTGAAGCCTGTGTTCTCATCGATGAATAATGTAGAGCACAGGGTTAATTTTTTAAGGACCTTACACCTTGTCCCCAAGCATGACCAGATCCTATTTCTTAAAGATGTGCAACCCTATCTTCACAGAATTACAAACAGCCATGATAAATGCCTATTTGTTACCAGCACCCAAGGATTGGAGCCCGATAGACGACACTCTTACCTAAAACAAGGGCTCCCCTTTTTAACGCACAATGACAGTTTCCAGCACCAAATTGACCTCATTGATACGATAAAAGAGGTCGAAACCGCTTCCGAAAAAGAGGTGCTGGTCTACGCCCAAAATCTTATAAATGTCGAATTGGATCTTAAAGACAGGATCACTCTGATCGAGCGGATCCGGGTTATACCACCAAAATTGCGTAAAAAATTTTGCCAAAAGGCCTCTTATCTAAATCAAGCTGTCAAACTTTGCCATAGATCCGAGCTCATCAAGACCATCCTTAGCGACGATCCGCTAGTTATGTACGATAAACTCTGTATGGTGCTGCAACTCCATCAAGCAACACCGAGAATGGGGGAAAAAGAGAAGTTGTTTTTGAAACTACTCACTTCTCCTGCGGCTAACCTCCCCGCAATCGACTCTATTTATCGGTTTATCATAGGGACTCTAGATCCGGTCCATCTATCATTTTCACTATTAAGATTGTTCTTTTATCTAGGAAAAGAGGATCTCGAGGAGTTGGCCTCCTGGCTATTGAGGCTTGCACCTGACAATCGGTCCACAAAACTCGATTGCATACGCTATTTTCGTTATGTCTCTATAAGACCTAGAGAGGGGATACGCTTTCTCCTCTCAAGAGCGCCTAACTTGCCCCTTAGAGAGTTGCACGCCGATTTCCTCCTTTACCATCTTCAAGAACACGAAACCGATCCGCATGAGGCTTTTGAAATATCAAATTACATAGTTGAGAACCATGAAAATTTAGGAATACACGACGAATCCTATCTTTTCTCTAAAGCTATTGAGGTGATCCTCATTCAAGATCAGGATAAAAAAAACCCTCTAGACCCCTACAAAATCTATAAAAAACATCTAGACAAAGCGACCAACCCAAAACCGATCACCCCCATAGCAATCCCCCATGAAGACCGCATCCTCCTTTTTGATCCGATGGAAGGGCTTAAAAAATCCTCGCAAATGTTTGTTCCTATGTGCACTCTACCGTCCGATTTTGACTTCAAATTCTTTCGCCTATCGGCTGATCTCTTGGACCACAAAATTTCTCAAATGGACTGTTCTCTTAGACAAGAGGTTCTAACAAAAATCGAGGTGCGAACGGGATTCCCTTTTGTGCACCTTAAAGAAAATCTTCAAGATCCCTTTTTTGACACAAGCCTCATTAGTTTATCAAAAAAACCGGACGAGATCCCGATCCATGCGTTAAAACTAGGACAGATTACCGGGTGGCTCAACAGCCTAAGCCGCGTTGACGAAACAGAATTACACCTCACAGAATTCGAAACCGCCCTTTTAGATATCTCTGTTTGCATTTCCAATTGCCCGGAGGGGAAAAAACTGGGCATACAGCGCGCTTATAGACTTTTACCCGAGCACTTGAGGCTTTTTGATGGCGCTGTCGACGACTCTGACGGTATTAGGCGGCTTTTAGATACAACTTTTTTTTCCTTTCTTGAAAAAGAGCTCGATAGCCAAGCCTGGATAAAAGATCTTCTTAAACCCAAAGTGTATCATAAAATAGCCGAACTTCCCCACCACGTGCTTTTTGTAAAAAACAAAATAGCACGCCTTTTGGGGATTCGGCATCAAATCCTCTTCGATTCCTATACAGGGGTGCTCATTCCTCATATAGTGAGATTCTCTCAGCAAAAAATGCTTGCAAGGTTCCTGGCGAGATTGGATATCAATCAAATTTTATCCCTTATACAGGATGCCTATCAACAACTACCCGAAAGGAGCAGAAGAGGTATTTTTAATCAGCTGAATGAAAAATTTAACGGAAAATTTTTAGAAAATTTATGGGATGCAGATGATGATTTTTCCATGACAAAAGAGGGGGCGCTTCAAATCCTTTTTTCCACCGGTTTTTTTAAATAAAGGTACAAAAAAGGGGACATAGGCAATAGACAAGCCGTAGAATTCGGGTCCAATTCCACGATCCCCCTATCCGGTACGATTTAAAAAGAAAAGGGACCTATAGAAAAATCTTGTTTCTCCCCCTTCTATCGCCCGGGACTTCATTAAAATAATAAAATCCTTTAAAAGGGGGCTTATGCAAACAACAGATCTCCCCTTTTATATTTTTACAGGCGGCCCCGGTGTGGGTAAATCGACGACCTTGGATGCTTTGAAAAAAAGGGGGTATCAAACATTCCCCGAGTCCGCTCGACATCTCAAACAGTACGCTAACTTGGGGAGGGATGAGGCCCATCCAAAAAAAAACCTCTCTCTTTTTAGAGATAAAATTCTTCAAAAGGATCTCGATTTTTACAACAAAGCCCTTTTAACTCCGAACAATGTCGCTTTTTTTGATAGAGGAATTATCGACCTGCTCGCTTTCGACCACCAGTATCCCACACCTCATATTCAGAAAGTTTCAAAATTAGCTCAAAAGATCCACTACAACAAAAATGTCTTCTTTTTCCCCACTTGGGAAGAAATTTTTATGAATGACCCCGAAAGGGAAGAATCGTTTGAAAAAAGTGTAGAAATTGCAGAATTGCTGACCAAAATTTACACATCGTATGAATATACATTATTTGAAGTCCCCAAAATGGGGGTCGATGAAAGGGTGGATTGGATTCTAAATAAAATTCAAATTTAAGAATTGGGATGCAGTGGACTCGAACCACTGACCTTTACGATGTCAACGTAACGCTCTAACCAACTGAGCTAGCAC
>JBEIFH010000036.1:0-8089 GCA_040382515.1 Chlamydiia bacterium
GAGCAAAACGGGAAGAAAAAAGGGCCCCATAAAAAGCAGGGGGGAATCTTACCAGATCTTCCTTTTATCCCCGATGATTCTTATTGATGTCCGCCTTTGGATCTGGTAAGTGCTGTTGTATGAGCGATACCCCACCCGTAGCAGGCCCAAATAAAACCCCACCACACCCCCCATCCAGGGCCTCATTCATGGAGCCCTTAATACGAGTGGTAATAAAGGTCAGCTCCGACGTTTTAGCGGCTATGCAAACCGGCGCTACCGGTGCATCGGCGACAAAACCGTTAGAAAAGGTCACCCTAAAAACAAGTGCCCCCTTTAAATGCTGTTGGCAAGCTCGCCCAACCTCTGACAAAAAGGTCCTCCAATGGATTCCGACAGAACCTTTAGAAGATATTGATCATTGGAATCAGTGTCAATTTCCCTCCATCCAACCAGGCACCGATTTTTCGACGACATTGGTCGGTTATCTCAGTGAACGACAACTGGGGATTTTAAAAGAAATGGGATTTTGTTTAGAAACGTACCCTCAAGCTCTTATCACCCCCTCTATTGAAGAATTACAAAGAATTCTTGGCGACTTGAAACGTGAAAATCCGCAACTAAAAGATCTAAAGCTTGTTCAACCTGAAGGTCTCCTTGAAGCGGATGAATTTATTGAAAAAGCGCTAGGTACGTTTTTAATTTGCAGCAGTTCAGATGAACAACCTCATGACCTGTTTTTTCATGTAATGCCTACACTTTTGAATATCTCACAGGATCCTGAAAATTATCTTAGGTATAAAAAGCAGGTTGAAACCTTAGTTCGAGGGTATCTCGGTCAGCTTCAAGAAGCCGAGCAAAACGGGGAAAAATTTTTAAAAGATTTGAATTAAGTCCTTATATCTCAGGTTGAAGGGGGTAGAGTTGTTACCAAAACAGAATGGAACAGAATAAAAGGGATCATAAAATACTGCATAGCCGCTTATTTAGATGTTGAAACCTCCAAGTATTATGATCCTTCTGAAAGGAAAAAATATCCGCCAGACAAGGAAATCAAGGAAAACTTTTTAGACCATTTGAAATGGATACTCACTTATAGCGAAAAATGGCAAAGCGCTTGGGCAAGAGATCTTGAGATTATTGAAAGCGATAAAGAGCTCGTAATTGAGGATCCCAATACAGCAAATCTACTTTCTGCCATTTTTATAAAAGCCGGATTTTAAGACTAAAAAACTTAACAAAGATGTTGTATTATAGCGGTTGTCTTCAAAAAATGTCTGCAAGGCACTCGTCTCGAATCCAGGTTACAAAGCGGGGATTACCTCGGGTAATGTCAACTTGCACAATTTCCGGGACTTCATAACTGCAATCTTTTTGGATTCTATCTTGGATCGCCTCGAAATTTTTAGGAATCGTTTTGAGGAGGACTTTCACCTCCTTTTCTTCCTGTGTTTTTCCCTCCCATCGATAAATGGATTCGATCTCGGGGAAAATGGATGCACAAGCGATCAAACGTTCATCCAATAGCTTATGGATCACTTTTTTTGCCTCGGTTTTGTCTTTGCAACTCCAAAAAACGTAAATCATTAAAGTCCTCATTTTAAGTTTTTTCTAAGAAAGAACATTTTAGAATCTTTCTCAAAGCCTTCTCTCACGAATTCGATCTCGTACCCGATTTTCTGATAAAAGGGGAGTGCCTCCCAATCCATAGTTGACACTGTCATGAACGTGCATTTTCGCTCCAAAGCCAGCTCTTCTGCAGCATGGATCAATTTTTTTGCCACTTATGGCTACCTGCTAAAATCGTGTGAAAGGGGCATCCTAGCATGAATGATTTGAGCCGATCAATTCTTTCATCAATTTGGGATTTTTTTATCCTTAAAACTGAATAGTTCTTCTAAATGATGCAGCCCGCGCCCCTTTTCATAAGAGGTGTTTAAAGTTGTTGAGCCTGATTGCGACGGCTTAAACGGTGTTCTATAAAATATAGGAGTGCTAATGATAACCGATGAGTCTTTATTAAGTTTTCTTTGCCGCTTAAGCGGCCGTTCTTTGTTGCAAAAAATTTCTATTCAAGAGATATTAGCAGAGAATGAAGGTCATAAAATTAAAAACCTTAGTCTCATTTCCTGTAAAAGATGTGCAAAGACGCCATCTGGATCCGGATGCCGTATTTCGATGGGTGATGCTGAACGATCGTTTGAGTGTAAGCGAGTCATTCCCTGCTCAAAATGGGCAGAGGTTGATCCGGTTCCGTTTGAAACACCTTTTACGCCCGCTTGTATCCTACATGAGGGTCCATTTTGATCCTGCGAATCTTTTCAGGGTAAAGCAGGACAGAGGTGTCTTCAAACAATTTGAATATTCGGTCAGTTGCTTTAAAGAGGGGGAAGAGACTGCGATTATTGACGAAATCCATTTTGAATTAGGTTACAAATGGTTTTTCTACAAAAGTCGTCAAAAAAGGGTAGAAGAAGTCCTAAAAGGGATTATAGCGGATAAAAATACGGTCATTTGCCAGGAATTGGAGCTTTTGAAACGCTATCCGTCCCACACCCCCCTAAAAATCCTCCTGCTAGGTAGCCACGGGTTCATCGGCCACCCGCTTGACCTTATGCTCACCTCATTTGGGCACCAAGTGTTTAGGGCGGTCAGGTCCAAAGCTATGCTCGGCTCCATGAATACGGTGTTATTTAATGATGAGAGCGGGGAGGCGAACCGGGACAGCTTTGAAGGTTTTGATGCTTTTATCAATCTTGCCGGTGCAAATATTGCAGAAAAAAGGTGGTCGGAGCAGCGTAAAACACTCCTTTATCAAAGCCGGGTCCAGCATACACAAAAATTAAGCAAACTCATTTTAAGCTTAGAAAGACCGCCAAAAACTTTTATCTCTACCTCGGCCTCCGGCTATTATGGATCTCAGGCGAAAGACTGCGTGGAGACATCTCCAAGGGGGGAAGGATTTTTATCAGACCTTGCAAACGATTGGGAACGGGCCGCAACTCTTGTAAACCATCGTAATTGCCGCCTTGTTCTTTTGAGATTTGGGGTGGTTTTGGGACAGGGTGGGGGAATGCTGGATGTTTTTAGGAAGCTGGGGCGTCTTTTATTGCTTGGACCTATCGGCAACGGACAACAAAAAACCGCCTGGGTAGCACATCGGGATGTGTTAGGGGCAATCTACCATTTTTTAATGACACCCCCCTTATCGGGAATCTATAATTTAGTTGCCGATGACCAGCCTACTCAAAAGGAGCTCGCTCTTAAGGTGATGCAATCCCTCTACGGACCAAAGTGGAACTTTTTAGCCCCCCCCTTGCCCAAATTTATGGTCGAGATCCTTTTTGGAAAGGGGATGGCCAAAGAGCTTTTCTTTGCCTCACAGACCATATTAAATCGAAAAATTTTGGATGCAGGGTATAAATTCTTCTACCCAAACCTCTCCTCATTGGTGCGCCCGTCGAAGTTTTAAAAGGCGCATCTCTGTAAGATCCAATTTGTTAAAATAATTTATAAATAATCCTTGATATTTCCATTTTAATTAGGCTATTAAGAAATTAAAAAGAATTAGTTTTTTATTTTTTAAGGGCCAATATGAGCGCATTTCCGTCATTCAAAGAGCTACTGCAAATTGTGGTAAAACCCAGAGAGGTGATCCGTAGGATAGTCAATGCGGATGCTCGTAAATATTTTTTATGGATCGCATTCGTCCTCGGTATCATCGGGATGTTCGACCTCTCGGCGATGAACGACCTGGGGGAAAAATATGATTTGATGACCATTTTGGGGTTATCAATTATTTTTGGACTGCCGTACGGGTATGCCATGCTTTCCATCTACAGCGTTGTTGTTTACTGGATAAGTAAACTCTTCAAGGGGAAGGGGAATTACTACGAGAACAGAGCAGCGATCACATGGGCATTTTTCCCCCGTTCATTGAACCTGATTTTATGGGGAGTAAATATCGGCATGTTCGGAGCTGCCGCTTTTTATCTTCAAGATCCGGTTACGATGGCAGGTGCCCAATTCTACATGTACCAAGTCACAACGTTTTTGATGGCGTTGATCGTAGTATGGACATGGGTAAGCTCATTACAAACATTAAGTGAAGTGAACGGATACTCTGCATGGGTCTCCTTAGTCGTAGTGGTATTGTCCGCTTTTGTCCTCTTGGGCTTTTGGATTTTCGTTTCGATGTTCGCAAACATATTTACAATATAGGACTAAAGAACTTTATGCACTTTATCCCCCAAATTTTCCTGTTGATCACCTGTGCCGTCACGGGATTGGCGCCGGTTGCTCAGGCACCAGGGGCGCTTAAGTCCTCTGAAATCCAAGGGTGGAAAACGATCCGCTCCAAGCGTTGCACCCTGAAAATGCCCTCGGTTCCGTATGCAAGTTCGCATGCCAACCAGGTTCGGGGGGAGCAGTTCAATTATGATGTTTTGGTTGCGCCCGTAGATAACAGGGCTGTCTACATTCTGCTTGTAGCCGAATACCCAAGAGCCATACCGCAAAGCAACCAGCAGACGAGTCTTGAGCAATTTTTGACCTGGATTACAAGCCAAAATCCGGACAACAGGCTGGATAGAGCAACCCTTATTCGCCATCAAGGGCATCAGGGGGTCGATTTTATCATCCGCAACGGCACCGTCTGCTTTTCAGGCCGGTTGGTGATTGCAGATTCCAGAGTCTACTTGATGGCTGTGGAGTGTGAAGAGGCTGAGGTCAAAAACCTCCCCGTAAAAGATTATATGGAGTCTTTAGAACTCTTCTAGCCCCTCCACCTGAAGAGTTTTTTAGATCGATTGAAGCTTAGCCGTAGGAAAACTTTACGGCTATTTTTTTTGCCGGCTAATTTTCAAACCTTAGAAGGTGTATTTAATGGCGGTTGATACTTCACTATTTATTTATCAATTTAAGAGGGGTTCTTGCACAAAAATTCGGTACATATCGGCATGTGGTCCGACGGGTAGGCCCCATCCACTAGCCCTCTTTCGACTGAAAAATAGAGGGGGACAATTCCGGAATGGATATAAAATCGATCTAAAAGGACACCGGGGACCCCCTCGCCCTTAAAAGGGGTCGGATCATCGGACGATTTGCTAGTAAAGGTACTGTTCGGTCCAAAATGCCCTAGCAAAACGGATTCCCTAAGATCTGTTAACCCTTCACGAACGAATTTGCCATGCAATAGATGGCCATCCCAAAAGGGGAGCTTTTTAAAATCGATCAAAGGAGCAAATGCGTTCATGTCGCCCCCTACAATGAAATTAGCGGGGCGGTTCAGCTCGCAAAAAAGATCTAAAATGGCCTCGACAACCTCATGCCTCTGATCGATACGGGAAAATGTGGGGTGCGTGTTGACAAAATGGAGATCTTGGTTCGAATTTTTATCCACTACATGCACATAACGGATCCTTTCCGATCCACCGATCATTCTTGATTCGCTCCTTTTTAAAACAAAACGCCCCTTCCTAAAAAGGACGGGGAGGGTCTCATAACCTTTCTTAGGGGAGATGATCTCATGGGAATCCTTGAAATTTTCCTTGATCCATTCGGTTTGCAGCAAGGATGCCTCCTGGATGAGGTAGATATCTCCGTCCAGATGTTTTAGGATTTCGATGACCCCCTTTTGGCGCTTCTTCCACCGGTGCTCCGGCTCATGGGAAGGATCGAGTTGCGATAAAAGGATGTTGTAGCTGACCAATTTTACCTTGTCGCCCCTTTGGATAAGACCCAAGACCGTTTCCAGATGGCCGTTTGGAAATTTCGCCTTGTAGCAATTCCATTCTTTCAATACCTTTTGAATTTCCTCATTAGTGGACCGTTCTACTTGAGTGAATAGGGGGGCTGTAAATAGATAAAATAGGAAAATCCACATCTTTTGCACCAAAAGTCACAAAGGTTTTTTTAAGGTTAAGCGATCAAAGACTGTGGTGATCCTATGCTATCTAGTTCAAAAAATCAATCCCCATCTAGCGAGCAAGGATGTTTATCCATTTCGAAAAAGGGGGCATCTTCTTTCAATTGTCCCATCAGCAAAGATGAGCAATCGAGAAAAAAAAGGAGAACTGCGACTGAATCTTTAAGGAGGGGATTTGCATTTGGTGCATAATCGGATTTTTGTGTATGATAGGAAGTGCTTTTTAATGGAAAGTTCTATGTTACGTGCTAAATTTATAGGATCCATTTTTCTCATCATGGGTTCTGCGATTGGTGCAGGGATACTTGCTTTACCCCTTGTCACCTCGCTTGGAAATTCAATCATTTCCTTGATCGTGATGTTTTTAATGGCAATCCTCATGCTCTATACGGGGCTCATGACACTTGAGGTCAATTTGTCCATGCACAAGGATGGCAATAGCTTTAGCTCGATGGCCGAAAGGTATCTCAAAATCCCCGGAAAAATTGTATGCTGGATCTGCTTTATCATGCTTTTGTACATGGTATTGGCGGCCTACGTGGAGGGGATGGGGAGCCTGGCATCAGGCCTAATTGGTAAACTCGGTTTTACTGTCTCAAGTTTGGCTTGCAGTCTGGTCATTACCGCTTTTTTCGGAACTGTGGTCGCTTTAGGGACCTTCTTTGTAGACACTCTGAACAAGTTCCTTTTTTCGGCAAAAGGGGTATTTATTCTCCTAAGCCTTCTATTTGTTGTCCCTGATGTTCAGCCAGGCCAAATCCTCTCCTATAACATGCTCGGCAACTACTGGACGCAGTCCCTCCCTATTTTTGTAACCTGCTTTTCGTACCAGTTCATCATCCCGTCGATTGTGAACTATCTCGGCAAAGAAAATAGCTCCTACATCAGGAATGCAATTATATTGGGCTCTTTTTTACCATTTTTCATCTATTCATGCTGGTTTTTATTTATCCAGGGGGTGATCCCCCAAGTGGGACCCGAAAGCTTTGCTGTAGTGAACAACTCCCAGGAGCCCCTGTCTAAAATGCTTGAGTTTTTAGGGGAAAAGGCCTCCCCATGGGCTACATGGATGCTCAACGGATTTTCAAATGTCACCATGACAACCTCCTTTTTAGGGGTAGCTTTAAGCCTTTTTGACTTCATTCGGGATGGGTTTCACCTCAAAAAAAATGTGCAGGGAAAAGTGGCGACTTTTTTGATCACATTTGTCCCACCGGTCGCTTTTGTTATTTTAGTACCAAAAGGTTTTGTGTTGGCATTGCAATACTCGTCTATGTTTACATGTGTATTGGTGATCGTTCTTCCGGCTCTCATGCTTTGGAAAAAAAGGCAAGAGGGGATAGAGACTGTTTACAAAGTACCTGCCTTTAACTCAATCCTTTTAGGGGTAGCTGCGATCGGCGTAGTGCTCGCTTTCTCACAATTTTTTTAATTCATAACATGTCTAAATGCGAACAGGGCTGAAAATAGGCCCTGTTTCAAGAATCTCAATAAAATTGAAATCGCAGGGAGATTTAATCCATTCCCTATTGTGATTGCAAATGGAATCTATACCAACTGATCGGCCTTCACGCCGGTGAGTCCCCTTTTTAAGGCAGAACAGAGTTGAACCGCGCCGTTGGCAATCATGCGGGCAGTTTCGGTAGTGCAAAACTTGCTAGCTAAAGGATACAAAGAACATAGAGCGACAACTCCAATCGAGACTTTTTTGTAGGTGGCCAATCTGTTTTGCAAGTCATCGACTTGTAGTAGAGCCCGACGATTTTCTTGTTTAAGTGTTTTATTTCTATTCTCGTAGGTGGCCAATCCTTCTTTAAGTCTGGTATTTTGCTTTAACACTGTGGTCAGATGTGTGCCAACCTTTAACAATGAATTTTTCCAAAATTGATTTTCATTTGTTAGCCTCTGGATATCAGCTGTTAGCCTCTCAATATCAGCACAATATGATTTTATAACCACATCATGATCTCGTCTTAGATTGCTAATTTGTCCTTCATAGCCTCTTCTTAAACGGTCTTCAGTTTGTTCTGTTCTGGCTAGAATTCCTAGATTTTTTGCCGTTAGGGCTTGAATTTGTTGTTGAAGATCTTTTATTTGTAAATGAGCATCACATAGAGCCGCATAGCTGGTCAAGACTGAATTTTGATGAACCATGGCGAAATTTGATACAGTATCCAAAAGCAC
>JBEIFH010000037.1:0-6946 GCA_040382515.1 Chlamydiia bacterium
AACCGAAACCGGTCAAAACTCTTCCTAAAAAAAAGAGTATCACGCTCTTTTGATAAATAGCCCCGGTCAACAAAACATAGCCTAAAAAAGAGACGAGTGTCGTCGAAAGCAAAACTGCTCTATAGCCATAAAGCTCCCCCCCTTTTCGCACCATCGGGACTCCTAAGAGCTGTGCTAAGCCAAAACATCCGATAAAACTCCCGGTTATTAACAGGGCTTCAAGAAGATCCGACCGACCAAAAAAACCGCTTGCAGGGTCGATAAATAGGATCGGAATCAATGGGATGAAAAGGCCAAAACCCATCGTGTTAAGAACAAAATTAAAAAATAGGGGCAGATATATCTGGGGCTTCTCTGTTTTACCCAAAAACAACAATCTTAGATCCATGGTTTTCACATATATACCTCTAATAAAAGGATTTAAAGTAAAATTTATTCTATTTGTAAAAAAGGGGGGTTTTAAGTGGAAATTAACTCAATTCTTTAGTAAAATATCTGTGGAACACAAATTTATTTTTTAGAATATTTTAAGATTCCCCGGCTCTCTCCTCAAGCAGATCCTGAATCTATTGCCTTTAGGCAAAACCCTAGAAAACAAGTTTAAAAAACCGGACCGGTTGCATCTCCCCCCCCTTTTTTTTCGTGTTCTAAAGAAACAGTATCCCTTTAATTTTGTAGGTGCATGATGAACGCGACAACCTTTTTTATCCCGATTTCTGATCAAAGCGATCTTTGTGCGCAAGGCCCTGCTCCAAAAAAAATCCGCATAGATCTGGACCTGTTGCATTCCATTCCAACGCCCCCTTTAGCAAAAAAACCCCTTACCCCGGTGAATATCCAAACCGGTCTAAATGAAACCCGCTTTTTTTTAGACAACCAGGCGCCGGTGCGTATCGCCGAAGCGGCTTTGGGCACTCTATCGCCAGGTAAATTTTTAAACGATTCCGAACTTTATGAAGAAAGCGATTTCAATCGCTTTAGAAATTCCGATTATCTCTTGGAGCTACAGGAAAATCGGCTTGCCAATACCGTGTGCTCTATTTTGACCGATACCCCTGTTTCACAAGTCAAACAGGATCTAGCCGATCTTTTCCTCCCAAAATACTTCCGCATCCTTTTAACCGAGAGGATTCGTGATCTTGGGGGATGCAACCGTATCAATCCCGATACAAAAGAGATCCTGAAGCCCTTTATCCGATTTTTTTTAAAAGAACCTGACAATATTACCCCAACTTTTATCCTTAGGGACGTAAAAAAATGGATAGAAACTCAATTGAAAGCTTCGCCATATAGGGAGGGGCGAGAATTTTTGCTACAGTTGCTTGATGAATTTGAAGATTTGTTTTTAAAGGCCGAACAAAGAGCTTCATCGCTTATCCAACCTCCTCTAGATCCACAATCCCCCCATTTCCGTACCGGATGCAATTTTTGGGTCAGATTTTTAAGCGTTCGCCCTGAAATTGATGGTATTTTTGTCCATCTGTTTAAAGATAACCCCCTATTTTTGGAGCAGGTCAAGCTAGAAATGCAAGCCCTTGCAACCTCCGGAGCGCTCGACAAATCCCTCTCTTATCATCTTGCCGATACGTTTGTCGTCAGAGCAGAAAACGAGGATTTTTTGCATCTTCTCATCAATGAATCGTTTGAAAAGATCCAGTGCTTTATGTACGGACATGTTTCAAGAGATCCTTTGTGTAGAAAATGGTTCCCAACAGCCCCCTTAACCCCTTTTCAACTAACCTCTTTCGACGCCCCACTCCCCGGACTTATGGGACTGTTTATACAAAAAGTTTTTTCGTCTTACAACCCATATATTGCCCTTTTGAAAAAAAGGATTCTGATCGAGTACGCGGCACTCAAAATGGAACCCCTCAAACCTAACTGCACCTTATCGGAGTTTAGGAGTTCTTTCGAAGAGGCCCTCAACTCCTTTGCAATAAAAAAATGGGATTTTGATTCTCAGAAATTCCGTTGCATTCTGGATCCGATAGAACTTTTCGATACTGTCCTGATCGAACCTAGTCAAAATACCTTGGCTCTCTCCCGTCGATTCTGGTCCATACTTTTTACCCAGCACCCGGAGTGTGCAAAATATACGATTGTAAAAAAGCTTTGCTCTCAGAGCAAGTTCTTGCTTCAAGAGTCAACCTAGCGTCACCCTATACGAAAATAAAAGCCAAAATTGCTATGTCCGCCACCATCTACTCAAATGCCAGGCCCCTACTATCCCAATCTCGAAAGGATTTTAAACTATGATACCGCCAACAGGTTCCACGCCACGATTAAGTCTAGAGAATTCGTCATCAAAACACCCCCAGGACTCAGAACAGGCCCGTACGGCTCTTGTCGCCTTGGCGCATTTTCCTCTAATTCCAAGCTTGAGCCGGGATTCATCGATGCGATTAGAGAAACTCTTCACCCATGAGAGCGATGCATCGGCTCGCTCTATCCTTGCCGAAATAAACCAATTTGTCCAGAGCTACGGGTTAGACGACCTATCTATAGATCTATTCTATCATGGAACCAAAGATCTTCTGTTAAAGTTGCCGGTCGCATCGAGGGTCTATCTTTTTAAAAACGCCCAATTGTATCAAGAAAAGCATGGGCCCCTTGAACCGGAGCATCTTTCAAAGCTCTGTAGCCTCTTAAACCCTTACCTTATCGGCCTTAACGCTAAAGAAATCAACAGGATAATCTTTCATTTCCTTGAACACCCCAGTGAACGATGGGAATGTTTGGATTCTGCATTAAAAATCATAGACGCCTGTGGCAAAAACCACGGATCCCTTTTTAAATTTTTACGACTCTGTACCCTATTTCCTCAAAGATCCTGGGTCGATTTTGCCCGATTTGCAAAAGACTATATCCATAACCCCGCTCACACCGGCGATGAGTTGCTTACGTTTTATAAAAATTTTGATTCTGAGGAGCGAAAACTTCTTTTATATGGGACCGACGCCCGGATTAGAAAACACCTTTTTCGCTCCTTTGAGGTAGAGAGCCAAAGAGTTGGGGTGGAGATTCTTTTGACCTGTGACCAACAAGAAATAGGCCACTTTTACAATTCCACCCGGTGGCTCTCTGACACTGAGATGCAAGAGTTATTTTCCATCCCATTGCTCTTTGACATCAAATCGGGTGCTGGTTCTTGCAAAAGTTCAAGCCGTTCCAAAAAATCTTTCTTCCCACCCGATTTATGCATTGAAAACCTGAAGTTTGCTCTTAAAAAAGTACCCCTATTCCGTTTTATGCAAGTACCCGTAGTGAGGTGGGATTTAAAACCCGCTCTATTGGAAGTGCACCACGCTCAGGAGATCGCATTGGTCAAATTCTTGTTCAAAAATTTTGCTTATCATGAAAATCCCATAGTGAAAAAGATCCTTTCAGAGGACCTTTCGTACCTTTTGAAAAGCACAAGAAATATGTACCATTTCAAAACAGAATCGGAAAAAGCGGAGATGGGTCAAATGGTGAGCATCATGCTGGAATACCGCTCAAACCATTCTAACGGCCCGAATCCCTTGTGCCAAGGGAGCCCAGACTACACTTTCTTTGAAGAAAATGGGTTTTTTATCGATCTTGAAAACGGCAACCTACTCATCTCGAACAAAGAAAATATCCCCCATCCCGAGGCCCTTTTACAGTCTCTTTGCGATAGCCATCTATTGTTTTTTGATGACTTTAGGGTCTACTTCATTCAGCCGGTGCCTGAAGAGGTCGACGGAAAGTTAAGGTACCCTATCCCTCCCACCGTGGATCGAGGGGGGCCTAAAAGAGAATTCTTCTATCTACTTGTGAGGTCTTTGCTTAGCTCGCAAAATCCCCAAAAAATCCAAATCGATGATGAGGGGTTTGTCGTTTTAGACGATAAGATGCAAGAAAACGCCCCTTTGTTATGCCGTCAATTCGGCCTTCTCATTTCAAGAATGGAGTGCCATCAGATCCCCCTGGGAAAGCTGCTCAACGAAAACACATTCCGGCTCCTAAAATTTCTGAAAAAAAATCGGGCTATGCCTCAGCGAGAGCTTTTAAGAAGCTTTGATCGGATCATACATGGCAACCGTCCTTTGAACAAAAAAAGCTGGACCGTTGAAGAACAGCAGGAGCTTTGTCACCTGTTTGCCGCCGGTACCGAAGAGGAGATTGCTGAAACGGTAGAGGCATTTCTAGTCCGATCCCATAGTGGACGTTTGAGCGCCCTTAGGGAAATCCTGCAGTCATTCACAAACAATCAGCAGTTTCTATTAAGGCAATCGTCGGTGCTAGAACTTAAAAGTAGATTCGAAGGGGAGGGAGTTCGAGCTGACTTTGTAGATCTGTTTATTGATTTCGCCTCCAGCCATCCGGAATGGAGAGCCCATTTATTCATAAAAAAGACGAAAGAATGGTTTGAAAAATCCTCAGATGAGGAGTGCCAAACTTTAGTTAAGGCTATCACAGGTCATAATACCCTCGCTCTAGGACAAAAAATACAATTTAGATTTCTCAGACAAGAAGAAAATAGAGAAGTTCATCAGGAGATAGATTCGCTCATCTCTACTTGCGCCCAATCGATCGACATTTTTCTAGATGACCCCAACCACCTCCCCGATTTTCTAGATCAGCTCTCTTGTTCCAAAAACCCCTTCAATGCCCCTTAGAAGACAAAGGCAATTAAAAAGGGTTTTTAGAATGTAGGGCAGGCGATTTTTTAAACTAAAAATAAAATTGGGCTAGAGTGTTGAACTTCCTTGTTTTTGTATCGATCTGACATCTGCGGGGGGCAGATTCCACCAAACTGGCTCTATCTTCTCGTGGAACTTTTGTCCCACCTCAGTTTTGAAATCCCGGATCTTTTCCAGTCTTTGGCGGTGTTCTGTCAATAATCGGGTGCAAACTTTTGGATATTTGTACTCATAATAGCTTAAAAAGCCCCCCGGCTTCATCATTTTAAGATATTTAAAAAACACCCCTTTCACAAAATCCAAAGAGAACTGGTTAAACGGAAGACTGCTGATAATCCCGTCGTAGTCGCTCTCTTCAAAATCCTCTATCGATTTTTCATAAATCTTAATGTTGGGGTTCTTGTATTTGTTTTTGAGCAAAGAACATAAAGCATGATCGCGCTCCACAACATCCAAAGTATCTTTGGGGCCTAATTTCTTGATGATGGCATCGGTCACAGCCCCTGTACCGGCGCCGACTTCTAGGTATTTTTTGGGAGATCTCGACGGGACAATTTGTGTCACAAGCTTTGAAGTTAAAGCATCGGAGCTTGGAAAAATGGAACCAATGGTTTCCGGGCTTTGAAAAAAGCGGATAAGAAATAGAAGTTTTTCCTGGAAAGCTTTGACAATAAGAAATAAAGGGAATTCCCCTTCTAATTTGCTTTGAATATACAAAATAATGACCTATTAAAATTAACTGAAATAAAATATAGCACCAGATGGAATAAATGCAGATTTATAAAAAATATTTTAAAATTTCAGGGTGTTGATGTGTGGCTTTTTTTAGGGGAGGTTTATAATTTTTTTAGTTTTATCCTTTTCTTGCGTTCTAACATCCTCCTGATCAATAGGTTCACTTTGACACATTTGAGAAAAAAATCTTTTTTTTATAACCCCCCTATACAGTGCGACTTACAATATTTTTTTATAAAAAATTGCCTTAAATTATATTAAATTTTATAATAGAATTAGCAAAAAGGGCTTTTTATGATTTCCTATCGAAATCCAAACTCTCCTGTTTCCATCCTTTTATTTAAGGTAATGAACTCCTCCGACGATCAAAGGAAATCCTCCTCCGACGAAAAAATTAAAAACCGAGCTAAATTTTTTTTCATCGATCCCAAGTCTGCAATTTTTGGCCAAGGTCCAACTAGTCTCACGAAGATACAATGGACACAGATGAAAAACCCTTCCGCTTTAGAAATTCAAAATGAGACTACGGCTCTCACCTTGTCCAATCAAGCGAGACCCTCTTTTTTACAAATCCTGACTTTTTTGAATTCCCGTATGGGGGGGGACCACATTTTTGTTACTGTAGGTTTACCCAAAATAAAAGAAATTAATTTTTCTCGTTCTCAGGATTTTTGGAAGTCACGAGTGATGGAGTTCGTCCAACTCCCCAAAGGTAGAGTCGATTATTTAAAAGCGTTGGAAAACTCTAGCCCGAGGTCTTCACTCTCTTTATCTCCGCAAAAATTGTCCGCAAACGTAATTGCTTGTGCAAGGGGCGAAGAGCCACGCCGGACTTTAGGTGACCACATTATAAACAAAACTACGCAACAAGCTGTGAAAACCGCGAAGTTTACGCTTCAAAATTTGGCGCTCCAAGGGATTTTAATGGGACCTCAAGATGGAAAAGATTTTGAATTAACTTGCCCCGATTTAGCGGAAAATGATCCGAAGCTAAAAGCCTTGATGAACTCTCCACAGGGGCGAGATGCAATTCGTGACCATTTTCTAAAATCCGAAAACCCTTTAAAAGACGTAACTGGCAAACAAGTAGCGCTCGCTATTCAGGGGGCTACCGGGGTCGACGTTGTTGGCACCATGCGACAGACTTTGAGAGTTGCAAAAGTTAGTTGTCTCGTGCTCTTTATCTTTTTCTGCACGATATACTATCCTCTTATCGATACCAGATACCATCTCCCCTCTTACGGGTCCCGTTCTTAACTTGGGGTGGGAAACTCTTTTTTTCTTGCTTTGGTGAGCCCTTGCCAAACAGGGCTAATTGAGGGACCTATTTCACAGTAACGATTTCAAATTAAGCCCGTATCCCTAAAGACTCTTTCGCGAGAAAATTGTATAGGCATTCGGGCCCTTTCATCTGCCGGTTTTTTTCTACTAGACCTCTTGCATAATTAGATTTCCTCTTAAAAAACTGATGATTTTTTGGAGAATTTCAACCGAGGTTTTGAAGACAATATGTAGACACATGGCAAATAGGCATTCGGGCCCCTTCC
>JBEIFH010000038.1:0-6818 GCA_040382515.1 Chlamydiia bacterium
AAAATGGGGAGTGTTAAAGCCATCCCCTGGAGACCATTTTAAGGATTTTATTAACCAAATAGCTCCAAAGTAATGTGCTAAAGAATTAGTTGGGAAAGAAGAGGAAAAAACCTATCAGTTTTGAATACAAATGAATTGTAAATACCTAGGTATAAGTGTTTAAACAGAAATCTAGACAATAAAAATAAATAATTATATTTATAAACCAAAAAGCAGAGAGGAAAAAAATGAAAAAGCGTGAAGTGAAGAGCCAAAAGCAAGAGCAAAACGGTCATAAAAAAGGGGCCCGCAATAAACGGGGGGGTACAGACCAGCAAATTCGCTACCCTGAGGTAAGTTAATAACGACCCTGTCCGTTTTGATTTCACCATGGGGTGATTGATATAGGCGGCGATGGTGCCCACTGAATTTAGACAGAGAATCAGTAAAGTATAAATTAAAATATTTATCAAATGAGACTAAAGAGGAAAAAATGAAAAAACGTGAAGTGAAGAACCAAAAGCAAGAGCAAAACGGTCATAAAAAAGGGGCCCGCAATAAACGGGGGGGGGGAGAGATGGGATTTGGTTTCTGTGCTTTCCCAGGAGAGAGGATAAATTAGAATCTAAAGCAGATTCTCATAAACTTGACAAATTCTTTAAGAAAAATCTACTATAAGACCTCACATGGCCCCGGTTGAGCAAATTTGGTTTTTAAAAAGTAGACCTCTTTCATTAGAACCCTCTACTCCATAATGTAGGGGCTAAGGTAGAAAACCCACCTTTTTCTCTTGTTGCATGAGGGGTTCTTTTTTTTAGAAGGTTTAGATCGTATTTTTATGTCGAGCCCTATAGCTTTTTGTTTGAAATATATGGCCTGCTACGGCACCGATTCCAAAGCTCTCGGGACTCCTCGCTGCTCTTTGGTAACCCTTCTTATCCTGCCTTTGAACTATTTGACTTGTCTGAGTTCCATAGACTACACGCAGAAGAGAATCCTTAAATTTTTAGGGGGGAAATTTCCCCAGTTCGAACGAAATTTGGGTTTTATAAAGCCCTATTCTATCGTGAATCCGTTCCATTTTCTTTTGGAAAAGAGTCTCGTCCAGGTTTTATACAAACCGCAGTGCGCATCTGATTTTTCGCTACAGGAATTGGCTAAAGGGTATGTTGCTCATGCAGTTTTCGAAAAATGTCTCCGATTGGTGTCCAAAAAAAGGTTCATGGATCGTTTGCAAAGGGGATTTAGAAAAGGGCTAGAGGTTGCTCGTATTAAAGAGCCGGATAGGCTAAGTTGGATACTCACTTTAATCACCCAATCGCTTCTAGTCTACCCCATCAGGATATCTATGCTCAAAGGGCATGACACAAAAGGTTTTTCAGCGTTCACTGCAGCAAAAAACCTTTATTATGAAAAGGGGGTAAAAGGGTTCTACTTCGGTTACTTTTTTTTTACTACCCTCTATGTGGTAGCCGCCGTTTTCGAGACGCTTCGCGCCGTACGGCTAAGAGACTCCAGAGATATACTTTAGCCGACCCTTTTTAATGCTAAGGGGGATTACCAATTAAGCAGACCCCATTTGAACCAAAAGATGTCATTTGAAAAACCCGATCCCTTTTCGTGCACCGGGTTTTTCAAAAAGTCTTAGGAACCGTTAAACCTCACTGCCCTTTGCTATCGTCGCTAACAGAAGGTCATTAACGATCTGGGGGTTTGCCTTCCCTTTTGTTTTTTTCATCACCTGGCCCACCAGGGAGTTGAAGGCTTTTTGTATCCCGTTTCTATAGTCGGTTACCGATTCCGGATTTTCTACTAAAACAGCCGTTATAATCGCTTCAATCTCTTTTGTGTCGCTGAGTGGCTTGAAATCCGGATTTTGGTCATAGATCTCTTGAGGATGTTTTTTTGTCCGGCACATCTCTTCCTTGATCTCTTTGGCTATTTTCCCTGTGATCACACCGTTTTCAATCATGGTGACCAGGTAGGCGACGTTTTCGATAGGGATGCCGGATTCCATAAAATGGATCTTATCCTCATTGAGCCTTCCTACAAATTCGACTGTGAGCCAATTGCATAAGGAGACCGGATTTTTCACCAGGTGAATCGCCTTTTCGAAAGCATTAGAGAGCGCTCTATCTGCAATCAAAACCCCCGCCGAGTAGGGGGTCAGCCCCAGTGTCTCGGTGTAGCGGATGAAACGCTTGTGTGGCAACTCGGGAAGATTTTTTTTCACTTCTTCAATGAACTTCTCTGTGATCACAAGGGGGGGGAGGTCAGGATCGGGGAAGTACCGGTAATCGGCAGCGGTCTCTTTTTTACGCATCAAGACTGTCCGTTGCTCCACAGGATCAAAACGGTAGGTGCTATTTGGCATCACCTCATGAAAGGGGACCCCCGGATTTTCCTCATAGAGCCGAATCTGTCTTCTGATCTCATAATCCAAAGCGGTGACCATGTTCGAGAACGAGTTCATGTTCTTGATTTCAACTTTAGGGCGCAGTTTCTCTTCCCCTTTTTTTCGAACTGAGATGTTCACGTCAATACGCAACGACCCCTCTTCCATGTTACAATCGGAAGCTTCGATATACTCCATGATCGACTTGACCGCCATCGCGTACGCTGCCGCCTCTTTAGGGCTGCGCATGCAAGGGGTGGATACAATCTCGATCAAAGGGACTCCGGCCCGGTTCAAATCGACCCCGGCAAAAGGGCCAAAGTGCTTCAGCATCCCGGCGTCATCCTCAAGGTGGGCGCTCTCTACCTGAAACTCTCTTGTGACACCGTCCACATCGGCCACGACAATCCCACCCTCCAAAATTTTTTGAAACGACTGGGTAATCTGGTAGTTGCGGGGGCTGTCCGGATAAAAATAGGATTTACGGTCAAAACGGGAGTAAAGATGGATTTTGGCATCGATTGCCAGCCCGAGCCGCACCGCCAACTCGACCGCTTTTTTGTTCAAAAGGGGCAGCGATCCGGGTTGAGCTGTGTCGGTATAGCGGATGTTTGTATTCGGCTCCGATCCAAAATGGTTGGGAGCTCTTGAAAACAATTTTGTATTTGTGTTGAGCTGTACGTGGATTTCCAACCCAATGACCGGCTCATAATGTTCGTATTGCATCCGAAAAGTCCTCTATTTGTGGGTTAGATGGTGCTCATTTGCCAATTCCATTTGACGGCTTAACTTGTAGAGGTCAAGCTCATGATGGTAGGGGGCAACAATCTGCAGTCCGAGGGGGAGCCCATCCTCAAATCCCATGGGGACGCTTATGGCCGGATGGCCGGTCAAATTAGCGAAGATCGTGTAAATATCCTGCAAGTACATGGTCAGAGGATCTTTGATCCCCCCAATTTGAAAGGCTGTGTTGGGGGAGGTGGGCATCATAATAAATCCACACGTTTTTAAGATCGAATCGACCGTTTGCTTCATCAATTGACGCACCCGGGCTGCTTGCATGTAGTACTCGTCGATTTTACCCTGCGAAAGAACCATCGTCCCTAATAAGATCCTCTGTTTGACCTCCTGTCCAAGATAGGAGGAGCGCGATTTGTCGTACACCTCCTCAAGTGTTTTGGCATCGGGATCCCGATTTGTGAACGTAATTCCGTCATAGCGTGCGAGGTTGGCCGAGGCTTCCGCTGTTGCCAGAACGTAGTATACCGATAGCGAATGCTCTAAAATCGACAGGTCCACATCCTTGATCTGATACCCCATATCCTTGAAATGGCTCACGGCACGGTCAAAATGCTTGCGCACCTTCGGATCCAGCTTTTCTAAGAACAGGTATGGAATCGCTATGCTTTTTTTCTCTACCTCCCCCTCAAGCTGATTTTTATAATCGATCTGCTTAAGCCGCAAATTGGTCGGATCCAGTTTGCAAGGGGCGCTGATTGTCTCGAGCAAAAGGGCATTGTCGTACACAGTTCTGGAAAACGGGCCGATTTGGTCGAGTGAGGAGCCGTAAGCGATCAATCCGTATCTGGAGACTCGGCCGTAAGTAGGCTTCATCCCCACAAGTCCGGTAAATGAGGCGGGCTGGCGGATCGAACCTCCCGTGTCGCTTCCAAGCGAAAGGGGGGCAAAATGGGCCGCAACTGCAGCGGCGGAACCGCCGGAAGAGCCGCCCGGGGTGTAGCCGTGACGTAGGGGATTTTGAGTGATTTTAAAGGCCGAATGTTCTGTAGAAGAACCCATCGCAAAGGCATCAAGGTTTGTTTTTCCTATCAATAGAGCGTCGGCGTTTTCCAAAGCCTCTACCGCCGTTGCAGAAAACGGGGCGACATAATTTTCGAGAATCTTGGAAGCGGCTGTGGTCTTCTCGTTTTTGATGTGGATGTTATCTTTGATCGCAACAGGCACCCCAGCTAGCCGTCCCAGAGGCTCTCCTTGCGCAAGCTTACGATCCAATTTCACCGCCTGGGAGAGTGTTTTTTCTGAAAAAACGGCCAAAAACGCCTGGATTTCCCCCTCCCGGGCTTCGATTTCGGCCAAATGCGCTTTGGCGATTTCCAAAGCCGACCACTCTTTTTTCATGAACCCGTCGTGGAGCTCTTTTGCGCTTTTTTTAGAAAGATGCATCATAAAAAAACTATGCTCCTTTGATGACGGTTGGGACCCGGATGAAGCCGGAAATCGAATCGTGGGCATTTTTCATGAGCTCATTGCGAGTCATCAGGGGCTCGATTTCGTCCTCAAAGACGGGACAAATGAGCTCTTGCTGCACAGAAAAGCAGGGGGTGACCCCTGTGGTATCGACCTCCTGAAGCCTGTCGATGTGCTTTAAAATCTTTTCAAGGTTTTCCTCAAGACGAAGGATTTCGTCTTTTTCAAGGCTAATGCGTGCAAGCTTGGAAAGCCTTTCGACAAACGCGGCATCGACATGACTCATTAAGAGAAGCTCCGGTTTAAAAGTTTTTAAAACATTTTAACAAAACAGAGCTATGGATGTCAATGAGGAGGAGGTACTTGTAGACCAGAATTATTCAAAAAATTCCTTAAAGCTTTGTTTGAAGATCTAAAAGGCGTTTTTCCACCTCAGCTGCACTTGGCCTCTCTATGGACTGCATCTTTAGGCAGTCTGCAGCTATTGAAAAAAGTCCCTTAATAAGATCAGGATTTTGTCACCCCTCTCGTAGGAGGCAAGCCTGGTTCAAAGAGGCCATTTTTTTCATTTTTTTTAACCTTTCGTCCCGCGCATCATGCAAGAATTTCAAATCAAATGGCTGTTTTCGTTCTAGAAGGTTTTTTTGGCTCACCTCCTTTTCTACAAAAAGATGGGATCCTTCAGAGGCCATTTCATAGATTATGAGTCCAAGCGCCCAAATATCCATCTTAGAAGTCATCCTCATTTCGAAACCTTTTTTAGATTTGCCGTAAAGCCGCGCCGCCATTTCTGGAGCCATATAAAGCTCTGTACCGACAACATCTCTGTTTTCCTCAGCATCTTCAGGCACTGTGCTGCCGAAGTCGATGATGACCGGATGAGGTTCACCTCGGGATTTTAGGAGAATATTAGCCGGCTTGAGATCTTTATGGATCAGCCCATTTTCATGCATATGGGCAAGACCGGAGGCGATTTCTGCCAGCACTTTGACTAGATCGGAATCGCTAAAGGAGTTTTGTTTTTGAAGATACTCCTCCAGTGAGCCCCCCCGCATCAATTCCAAGACAGGATTTCCGTCGACAACTGCACAGACTTTCATCACATTCTTATGCCCGTTCAAGATCAAAGGGACCAGAATTTCCCGATCATGAACGTTATTATACTTTTGATCCCGATCCGGGCACGTAGGTGTTTTTATGGCGTAATCTTTCTTCCCCAAAGAGCACCTCTGCACCTGCCCCCAACTTCCTTGCCCTAGCCTTTCTTTATAAAGATATTTTGATTCCGTAAACCTATAGAGATTGGATGCTTTCTCTTGACCGTCCGGCATTTTGATAAGGTCACCAACCGGATATTCAAGTTCTTTAGCCCTCTCGTATGCTTTCAAAATCTCCAAGTTTTGTTTTAAAGAGGCCAAAGCCATATGTAAAAAAGAGCCTTTTTGGGTAAGAAGGCGCCCCTCTTCTTGCTCTTCAAAGTTTTTTGTTTTACACTCCTTTTTTTTCAAAGGGGGGTCTATCAAAGCTGATGCCAGAGAGATTTGATGACTCACAGCATCAATCGCATCTTCCGGTTTGCCAAAATGGAAAAACTTGTGAAGCTCTTCTATCGATTTCTGATATTTTTGGATTTTCATTTCCAGTTTTGAAATTTTCTGGGACAATTCTTCATTTGGAACACCTCTTATAATCTCGGATCTCGAGTGCTGCATATCGCGGATGAGATTGTGTAAACTCCTAGTGTATTTATGTATTTGATCTTTTTTTGATAAGGAAAATACCATTTGGTTGGTTGAGACCCCAAACCGATCCGCTCACGGACTAATGGGTCTTTAAAATGCAGGGGAGAGGGTGTACTGCACATAAAAGGGGTTGCCCCACGAAAAGGGGATGCGCAGGGGGCTGTTGGGGTTGACCCCTCTGAATTTGTAGACACCTCTGGGATAGGCTTGATAGGTGAAAACATACGATTTCCTTTTGATCAATTTTATTTATATTATAACATATTTTATAAAATTATTCTATAGGTTTTAACTCGTTGTTATCGAGTGGTTTAGTACTGCTTTTTTCATCTTTTCCTTCTTCCTATCTTATAAATGTAATTATTTATTTATATTGTCCATAGTCCCTAGTATATTTGGATTGACCCACAAGGTTAATCTAACGGCTCGTTAGTTCTACCAGTGTCTTTCTGGGAGAGAATCGCCTGATTTTAGGGTGCTACCAAAAAGTTAGA
>JBEIFH010000039.1:0-5182 GCA_040382515.1 Chlamydiia bacterium
GAGCATATTGATATAACGTATTAGAAATTGTAGCGTTTAATGGGTCTTGTCCTCCCGGGATCTGACGGGTTATGTAAGTTTGCGAGTAATATCTTGAACATCCATAAGTGACGGCGAAGTAACCGTCTGCGTATATTCCTAAATCATAACCCAAATACCAATTTGAGCTAATCCCAGCCATCGGTCCTACACCCCAAAACTGCATTTTATCATACTCTCTATAAAACCCCTGATAGATGATGGAATTAGTTATATCATTTGATAAGCTAATGGTCAGTCTACGTATTGTATTGATGTAATCCAAACCAAAATAAGGTGAAATTTCGAGTAAAGCCGTATAGAGCGTAGGACGATATAAATACACAACTAAATCCTGTAGCATGGTATACGTCCCATACTCCATATTCTGAAAATAGTATGGATTATCGTTTACAACAGAGACTCCATAACCCATTGGCGTATAGAGATTACCGAATCCCTGATTGAGATTTGTAGAGTAGGTAGATTTAAACCAAGTATATTGGCCCTCTAAATTCCAATTGTCATGGGAAAAACGGTATCCTAGACCCACTTTAAATCCCCAAGAAGGCTCTTCGTAGGGCTCGATTATTTCCCCTTGTGGTGTTAACGAGCCATTACTCGTATAAAGAGATACTTCACTACCTTGAGCGTTTGCTACACCATAAATGGCAGCTCCCATTACACTAAATGAATTATCTTCTTCTAGATATGGTCCTGCAAAACAAAGGCTAGAGCAATCTTGAAGTTTTTTATCTTTGGATTCTTTTCTGCAAGAATTGTCATCTCCAGCAAAAATTCCTGTAAATACTCCTAACAATCCAAATAGGAGTCCTAATTTTTTTACGCTCATCTTTATACCCATCTAAATCTATAAGAATGATTAACTTACTGTGACTATCAGGTATACGGATTTTAGGATTTTTTCTAAATCTTTTTTTTCCTGTCATCGAAAAATTGGTTCAGTGCACTAACGAATAAGCCCCCCTTAATGCCGTGAACTCATCTAAAATAACATAAATATTCGGTCGATTCACCAACTCCTTGAATCTCCCCTGGTCCAAAAGGGAATTGAGAAAAAGGTCATGGTCTATTTCTTGCAATCGGTGCAACAAAATACCTCCTCCCAAATAGATAGTTTCTGGCAAAAAGGTGACAGCCATATTAGCTATGAATCTTGCTAGGTTCTGGGTAAAAATGGGCTGCACCCCTTTTGTTCCCAAAATTTCATTGATTTCGTTCAAACCGGTACCGGAAACCAATCTTTCGTAGGAGACATGGCCATATTTTTTCATAAGCGCAGCGTGCACTTTTTGCCCCTGTTCCCCGTACGCCGGACAATCCACATGCCCCGCTTCGGAAGGGTACACATGGCTGTGGTCTTTAAAAGCGACACCCAAACCGGTTCCGGGGGCAATCAGAAGACTTTTTTTTCCGTCCGGCATCGTCCCTTTCTTTAGTGTGTACAGATCTTTTTGCTGAAGAGTATCCAGCCCGTGTGCGTGGGCAACCAGATCGTTGATAAACCGAATTTTTACTTGCGGAAATTTTTTCTCTACTTTGTTGGGATCCACTCTCCCCCACTTTTTTATATTTGGTGGCGTTACTCCGCCTTGATGATCTATAGGTCCGGCCAACGCGCAAACAATATTTGTTGCAATTCCGGGTTGCACCACCAAATCCATCAGATCCATAAAATCGTCAAAATCTTTAGTGCTTAAGATTGTTTTTACCTGATTTTTCAAAACGCGAATATGCGTTCCACCAATGTCCATTCCGATAGAAACGTCCTGCATGTCTTGCTATCCTTGGCTAAATCCCGTATAATTCCCCTTTATTCAATAGGGAGTCATTTATGTCCATACCGCAAAACGAAGGGCGAAAAAAAGCGCTTGAACTGGCAAGGCAGCATATCGAAAAACAATTTGGTGAAGGCTCAATCATGTCTTTGGGAAAACACTCTGCCCAACGTCAGATTCAAACCATTCCGACAGGTTCGGTCGCTCTGGATATCGCTTTAGGGATCGGGGGAGTTCCCAGAGGAAGAATCGTCGAAATTTATGGCCCCGAATCTTCCGGTAAATCAACCCTTGCAACCCACATTGTGGCAAACTGCCAAAAGATGGGGGGTACCGCCGCCTATATAGATGCAGAGCATGCACTGGATCCCTCCTATGCAGCAAAAATTGGGGTAAAACTGGACGATCTTTTAATTTCGCAACCCGATTCAGGAGAAGAGGCGCTCAATATTGCAGAAATCCTGGCTAGATCAAATGCCGTGGATGTGATTGTGATTGACTCGGTCGCAGCACTTGTCCCTAAAAATGAACTTGAGGGTGAAATCGGCGATACCCACGTAGGATTGCAAGCCAGGCTGATGTCGCAAGCTCTAAGAAAGCTCACCTCCACCCTTGCAAAAAGCAACACATGCGCCATCTTCATTAACCAGCTAAGGGAAAAAGTGGGGATTATGTTCGGCAACCCAGAAACAACCACAGGGGGCCGCGCTTTAAAATTCTACTCTTCGATTAGAATTGAGATCCGTAAGGTGAACACGATCAAAGGCAATGACAATGTAGAAACCGGTAACAGGGTGAAGGCAAAAGTTGTGAAAAATAAACTTGCACCCCCTTTCCGCTCCGCTGAATTCGACATTCTTTTCAATGAAGGGATTTCCCGCCACGGCTCAGCGATTGATGTCGGAGTCGAAATGGGTATAGTGGAGAAAAAAGGGACATGGCTTGGCTTTAAAGGGAATCGGTTCCAAGGACGGGAGATGATGCGCGTGGAGCTTAAAAAGAATGAAGAGCTCACCGTGGAACTGGAAAAGCAGATCCTGCAAAACGGCCCTTCAAAACTCAACCAAATGGAGTCGATCGGCAGTGCTGCAGAAGACTCTCCAGAGGCTCCAAAAGAGCTTGCCGAAGTTTGATCAAACCCAAGTACTCAAGGAGCGCCACAAGGCGCTCTTTGAGCTCCTCTAAATATTGCAAACAATAAGCTTCCCCTTTTTGCAACACGAAATTTGCAAACGGACGCTCCCTAGCATCTTCCTCCAGGTCGAAAAAATCGTCCATCACCTGAAAAATAATCCCAAATAGTTGTGCCATCTCACGCACTTTTGGAACTTTTTCCATCGCCCCTCCCCCGAAAATCCATCCTAAAACAAAAGAGGACTCAAAAAAAACACCCGTTTTTTTCTGCATCATATCTAAAAGCGGATGCTCTTGTTTTTCGCTGAAAGTGAGGTCCATCCATTGACCTAAAGGAGCTCCTGTGATTCCACCGGCATTTGTTGTTGTCTCCAAAGCGCACTGCAAAATTGCAAATGCCTCTTTTTCAAGCCCTGAGCCCTTTAGTTGTTGCACACCAAGGTGCAACTGCCTGTAACTCTCAGAAATCAATCCTACAGCAACTAAAAGGGCTTCTTGCACATTAAACTTTCGGTGCAGTGCAGCCTTTCCACGCCTTTCGTCGGAATTGTCCATCGCCGGAAGGTCGTCGAGAATTAAAGAACTTGTATGGGCAAACTCTAAGGCGATGAGAGGATGAAAATTATTGTAGCCTGGGTCAAGAGTGTGAGCTATTTGAAATGCAATGAGAGGTCGGATCCTTTTTGCCTCCCCCTCAAGTGCATAAAGAGCCGCTTCTTTAAGCTTGCAATCTTGTATGGAAGAGATTTCCTTAAATAGAGCTCTTTCAAATGCTTCTTTCATAAACCAACCTGTAGTTTTAACCCCAAAGTACCCCTAATAACTAACGATCTGCTGCTGCACATACAGTTTTGAATAGGGCTCTATCTGTTTTCCAGGATTGAGAATAACATGACAGCCTATTTTGCAATGATCGCCTATAACAGCGCCGAATTTATTTTTTTGCATAGGAAGAATTTTTTTTTCATCCAAGCGGACGTTTGCCAGTGTGACGTGGGACGCTAAATTTACATGTGCCCCAATCACCGAATCGGCTGCGTAAACAAAATGGGCAAGGGAGGTGTTTTTACCAACTAAAACATTTTTCAATTCCGAAGCGTGTCCAATTAAACTCCCTTCTGCTACCCAAACGTTTCCGCGTAAATAGGCTCCGTGACGCACGAGGACATTTTTCCCTAGGTAACAGGGCCCACGGATAAAAACTCCGGGCTCAAGAACACAACCCTCATCTATGAAGATCGTTTCTTTATGTTCTAGATATACTCCGTCAGGAACTAGAGATAAAATAGCTTTGTGCTGGTGTTGAAATGCTGTTTGCATCCTGTCTAAAAGCTCCCAAGGAAACAAATCTTCCACATAAAATGGAGCGTCAAAACCTTGTGGAAAAAAATGTCGATTCGATTGATGCAACATGGATCGGAATATAACAGAGGAGTATATTTATACATATATATTCTCTTCTTTAGGGGCTGTGGAAATGTCGATAATTAAGGAACTGATCTCTCTTAAAAAAGGGTGTTAAAACATGTCGATAATCTGTTCAAGTAGTGTGCACAAACAGGTGGTTTATAAACAGGGGGGGCTCTTTAGTCAGAGGAGAAACAATCTACGAACATAGTTTGAACAGGTTTTTCCACAGCTAAGTAAAATGCGAAAGATTTAACAGCAATAAAGGAAAAAGTTTAGATGGGCTTAATGAATTATTGAGAAAAAAAAACTGTTTATAGAGGGAAGGGGAAACTTTTTAAAGGAAAATATCTGGATGAGAGGATTCGAACCTCCGACCTTTTGACCCCCAGTCAAACGCGCTGACCAAGCTGCGCTACACCCAGATAAAATTAAATTCTTTCAATTCCTTCGAATTGGAATTCGGCATCTTTAAATTCTCTGACACCGATGCGGGCACACTCTTCAATAATTTTTTCAAGAGGTTCCTGAGCGTCAAGCTCAGCTGCGGCGATGTCTACGGAAATGGAAGCACTAAAAGAGACGCCTTTACGGATCCCTTTCACGCGAAAGTTGGCTACGATTGTCTCGGGTTTTTTGGTAACGTTTTTAAAACGGACCAGATTGTTCTCCACAAGGTCTTTCATAAGCTCTTTTTTGTTAAAAACTTTAGGAGAGAATACCAATCTTCATGATTTAAATCGACATTTTATTTAAACTCTATCCTTCGGAAAATCAACAAAGAGATGGAGCCGGTAATGGAAGCTATCTTCACCAAAGGGCCC
>JBEIFH010000040.1:0-5176 GCA_040382515.1 Chlamydiia bacterium
CGGAAAGAAAAACTTGCCCCGCCTTAGCACCGCTGATATCTATGATGGAATGCAGGCCCTATTGGACGAAGATAAGAAGTGGTTCATAGACCATTTTCTCTTGCATCGGGGTGTTTTGTCCGTGTATTTACAAGATCAATCGATCTACTCTTTTTTTGCTATTATCCCTATTTTGAGATCCGGTTTGGCAGAAAACTTTTTTAAGCCAAAGCTTTTTCTTCTTCAGGAGAAAATTTTGGAAATCTGTCCGATTGAAAATATCCCTTATGCCCTTAATCAATTAGAATTGGGCAACAACCTATTTTCCTGTCTGGCAAATTATCTTCTAGAGAAATTAAGAGTTAATCGATTCGATAGAAAAGCTTTTGCAATATGTGAAAAGTTTTTTTCCCATGAAAAAAATGGATTAGGGTTTATTTGCTCGATTGCATTGATTGAGGTATACCAAAACACTTATTTGATTCATGACCCCAATTTTCGAAACACTATCCCCTTAAAATACCGACGGGATATCGAAATACTAAGTGCCCTTATAGAGCCGTTTTCCACGAAAAGCAACGACTATCTAAAAGACAAGCTGCAAAGCATCCCTGTATGGCTTAAAGTGTTTTTGATGACAAGCATCCCCTTCACCACAAATTTTGAAAAAGTGGTATTGGCCCACTTGAACCAACTTTACGCGGAGGGGTTCATCCCTCCAAACGAGATGTTTTTTTTCGCAACGAGATTGCCTTATTCCACGTTCTTAAAGTTAGCTCAAGAATGCTCTTATGAGGGAACCGCTTCTCATGTGATGGTAACGTTTGATGGTAGACAGGATACAATTATTAATCATATTAGGGACATGTCCTTGGCGATACCAAGGGATCCCTACTATGCTGCACAGGATTTAGGAAAGTTTCTCAACCGTTGCCCGCAAACGGTGATCGGGGAGGGGAGATGGATACAGTTTTTAGCAAGAGAACTCTTTTCGTATGATGTGAATATTGTTAAATACGTCGTAGGTCTTATGCCCGAAGATCTTATCCCTTACGTACTCGAATTTTTGGAACAAAAAGATGAAGGATGGTTTCTCAGGACCCGTTATGAGGTGATTTTTTCGAAAAATATCGACAAGTTCTCTACCGGGGTACAAAGGATGCTCATAGACAATTTAGAAAAATGGTTTCCTTTTGAAACAACTGTTTTAGAGTCTATCCATTCCCTTTGGGAGATGCAAAGAAAGAGTCTCAAAGAAAAACTGGAGCTTTTTGATGAGACGCAGACGCAATTGAACCTTTTCCGAAAGCGATGCCGCGAGGTCGAAGCATTGAGAGCTAAACTCAACGGGACAGAGTGTTTTGCTAAAATGGACTCCATCGCCAGAGAATTTAGCGCTGTGGATGCTAAAATAGCCCCATTAGTTGAAAGGATGAATGCGATCGACCTGACGCCCATCAGCGACTTGATTTCTCAGCAACTTTTGGAAGGGGAGGTCTATTCTTACAATGGTCAGGTGGGGATTTTAAGGGCGACAAGAGATCAGCTAAAGGAAAACCCCTTCACTAGGGAAGAATTCAATACAGAGCAAGAAAAAGAGCAGGCACTTCCTCTCATCACCCCCGAGCAGGCGGCTGAATTGGAAGAGAGCCGCACAAAAATCGATGAAGAACTCGACTCTTTCCGTGAGCTGGTCCTCCAAACACGGCGAAGCGAAAAGCGGCAAGCCAACTAACAGGGTTTAAAATATAATTATTATTTATTTAAATAATCTATTTATTTATTATTGTCCCGTTTTATTCCCAAAAGGACGGCTGTGATCAAGTACTCGCTTCATTGTTTGTTTTGTATACTACTGGTTTCTTGCGCACAGGTGAGCTCCTCTTATCACAACGAAGTGGTCCTTTGCAAAGAACCCAAAAAAAAACACACCAGAGTGGAGTTTTTTCCTCAAATGCCCTCACGTGTCGCCTATCGGATCGGAACAGTTGCATCGATTGGAAACGGCTATGCAAACTTTGAAGATTTAATTACAGACGCCAAAAAGAAAGCCGCCAAAATGGGGGGGGAGTTCTTGATTCCGGTCCTTTCGGGTGTGGAAAAAAGCAATCTTTACGTTCCCGGATCTACATCGTATGATGCCAATGCTACAGTGAATTGGGGGTCAAGCAATGGAACCGGTCGCAGTACCGCGAGCGGGTATTCCATAGGGCCAAGTGTTATTGAAGTCAATAAACCATGGAGCGTCTTTTCTGTTTGGGTGTACGCACCGGTGCAAACGGGCCTACGTCTAGGAGACAACAATACCATCCTTAGTTTTCACTTGAACAGCGATGCGGCTCAGGCCGGAATCAGGGTGGGAGACACACTTATCGGAATCGATGGAATTGATATGAGAGACGAAAAGGTTATTCATCATATGATGCAACTGCGCCCCGGAGACAAGTTGAAAATTTCCGTCTTGAGGGACTCAAAACGTATCGATCGCCAAATCACCGCTTTGTCCAATTGAAATAGCGATAAACTAGCGAATAGTCCCTGAATAGTTTTACAATTAAACGATTGCGCAATAGTTTTTAAGATTGTGATTTCAATTCTAAAAAATTATGTTCAATTAAAATCGATTTAGGATAAAGATAGAGCCATTTGCATTTGGGGCAAATATGTCATGAAAAAAGGTTATTTACTGCACCCCTTTTTTTTCTTTAACCTCCAAATGAGTCCTATGCAATCTGCATGTGCTCAAGAAGTTCCGTACGTCGCGGTTACCTATGATTTCGATAAGGCGGCTAGGTTAGGGGATAATCTGATCTGTTATTTGCATGCAAAGTGGATCTCATATAAATATAATATACCCCTTCTGTATAAGCCCTTTCCTCATTCGGATGAATTTTTATTCGATGACCTGGAATGTAGATATTTTTTCGATCAAAGAGTGAGGGAAATACCAGTTGTTAGAGGATATGATCGTTTTCAAAAATTCCGCAAAGTTTTGAAGAGGGATATCGTATTTACCGTTCCCTATTTTCCAGAATCTTTTGGCGAAAGAGAGGTGTATAAAAAAAATAACGGAATCCATTTCCCCTGTTTTGCGGTGGATTGGAAAGAGGAGAAATTCAGAGGACTTGTTACCGAGATGCTCAAGCCGAAGAAACCTCTTAAACTCTTAGATTTTCCCAACGACAAACTGAGCGTCGCTATTCATGTGCGCACGGGTGGGGGATTTGATCGTGAAGGCCTCGGGGAAGATATTTTATTTACAGGAAAACTTCCTCCCAAAAAATTTTACCTGGACGCACTAGAAGCTCTTCAAAAACTCTTACCCGATCAAGAACTCTATTTCTATATTTTTACGGACGATTCCCACCCAGAAAAACTTGCCTCCTGGATCGAAGATCATTTGAAAAATTTGCGAACGGCCCCATTCACTGTCGGCTACAGGATTTTAGAAAATAAACACGACCTAAATATCCTTGAGGATATGTTTTCGATGTTACAATTTGATTGTCTCATTCGACCCGAATCAAATTTTTCGATCATTCCATCCTTGTTGAAAGATTACAAAATTCTCATCCATCCGTTAGAGTGGTACAAAAGAAAAAACGACCTTCCTTTAGTAACACTAAAGATAGTTTCGAACTAAGGACACCCGTTCAAAGACGAACGGGTTCAAAAGATCGGTGTCCTGCAGCCTCTAAAAAGATCAAAAACTTCGTTTTCGGGTATTTGTTTTTTTAAGCACCTCAATCTTGGTGCGCTTATCTCTATCAAAACTCCAGGTATATTTCAAGAGCTCCCAGGTCATCACTCTTAGGCTGCCAAAATCTTTTTTATAGTTGAAAAGCCTCTTCAAGATACAAAAGAAGTTATTACCCATTTTTGAGACAAAATTTAATGCAAAAAACTATTTTTTCTAGTAAGGGACGGTTATGAGTGATCCGATTGGAAATATTCCTGTAGAAAATAGTGCAATACACTCCCAACCTGAGAACGTTAGCGTCCTATCTACTAAAGTTAGTGAGACTGCGTTGCCAATTTTGATTCAAAACAACCGCACTCTCTTTCTCTTGACCCTTCAAGGGTATCACCTGTCTCGGTAACCAAATTCAAATGGTGTTGGAATTTTGAAGAGGAAGAAAACTCTTTAGTATGGACAACTGCACTAGAAGAAAGTTCTATTACAGAAATAAATAAACACCAATATCCTGTCCTCCAACCTGTGCATAAAGTTCTAGAAAGCAGGTTTTTAACTGCTAAAAAGGGCGTGGAAAAATTCCTAGACCAAAAAAGTTGGGTTAATTGTGAAAAATTTCTTGAATCCATGGGGTTTTCTTACCAAAAGGGAAATTTAAGGACCCCGACAAGAGAACAGTTTGTGATCAACTATTCTAACTGTCAAAGTCAAAATTCAAAACTACCGAGTCTAGAATTCGAAATGGTTGATGAAATTCTGGAACCGGATGAATTCGTCTTGAGGGCAATAAAATCGGATTTAACACTATCTAATGGTCAAGACTTGATTCATGATTTCATCTATCATGCTATTCCAACACTAATGAGCATTTTTCAAGCCCCAGAATTTTATCGAACTTACAAAGATCGTTTAAACATAACGGTTATGTCTTTCTTAGAATTTATAAATAAAAATCCAGGGGAAATCCTTGAAGAATTGAACAAAATCCCAGAGCAATCCATCGAGGGGTCCGATCTAAGACATATAATAGCTACTCTGAAATTTATGGTAGGGGCTGCCCTTGATCTTTTGAGTGGCCAAATATTAAATTACGAACAAATAGTACAAAAAGATAATAAGACTGGTGGTGTTAGGTTTCAATTCTATAACTTTATTTTACAGGCTCTTTGGGATCCGAGTTTGCGATCCCCTTTAAAGGCATCTATACCTTCATTGGAGGAAGATTTTTTAGATGTTTACCAACCCAAGTGGAATCAGATTGTCGATGCCGTTTTTAAAGCGGCAGGTCTAGTTTATAAGTAGCGTGGCGATTCATGTGCGCACGGGTGGGGGATTTGATCGTGAAGGCCTCGGGGAAGATATTTTATTTACAGGAAAACTTCCTCCCAAAAAATTTTACATGGACGCACTAGAAGCTCTTCAAAAACTCTTACCCGATCAAGAACTCTATTTCTATATTTTTACGGACGATTCCCACCCAGAAAAACTTGCCTCCTGGATCGA
>JBEIFH010000041.1:0-3384 GCA_040382515.1 Chlamydiia bacterium
CACTTCATTCAACCAAGCCCCCACATCCACTGTTAAAAGCTTTTCCACCGTCTCTTTTGTGAGGTTAAGACCATTTAAATCAAGGCTCGTGGGTGTAGGCATATTCCCGATAGGAGTGCTTTCAGCTGAAGCCGTCCCATCCAGCCTTTCAAAAATCCACTTAAGAACGCGTCCGTTTTCCCTAAAACCTGGCCATAAAAAACTTCCCGATCCATCTTTCAAAAACCAGTTTACGTAATAAACTGTCGGCAAAAGGGAGGGGTCGCCCCTTTTTTCAAAAGAGAGCCAGTGGGAAAAGTAGTCTCCCATATGATAACCGCAAAAAGGGAGCATCGCAAAAGGGTCATGCCGCAATTTACCAATAGGTCCGTTAGCGGCCGCAGTCCCTTCCGATGAGACAATTGTTCCTAAGAATGTCCCGTGACGCCAATTTTTTGATTCAAATACCAAGGGAACAACCGAAGCGCGTCTTCCTCCAAAAAGTATAGCAGATATCGGCACCCCTTTAGGGTTATCAAAAGCCGGATCCACAGTAGGGCACCCTCTGATAGGGGTTGTAAAGCGGGCATTCGGATGCGCAATTTTTTGATCCAAAGCTGATTCCCCCATCTCGCCTAGCCAGTTTGTGCAATTTTTTGGGGGATCTTTATCCATCCCTTCCCACCACACATCCCCCTCTTGTGTCAATCCCACGTTGGTGAAAATTGTGTCACTTTTAATGGTTTCCATCGCATAGGGATTCGTTTGAAATGAGGTGCCGGGCGCAACACCAAACATTCCGGCCTCAGGATTGATTGCGTATAGCTTGCCATCTTCACCCAATTTCATCCAGGCGATGTCATCACCCACAAGGGTTATTTTCCAGCCGGGTAAAGAGGATTTCAGCATGGCAAGATTTGTTTTCCCACAAGCGCTCGGGAATGCTGCGGCAAAATATTTTTTCTTCCCTTCAGGATTTTCTATCCCTAGAATGAGCATATGTTCCGCTAACCAACCCTCCTCTTTTCCCATCTGGGAAGCTATACGCAGAGCGAAACATTTCTTCGCCAAGAGCGCATTTCCCCCATACCCGCTACCGTAGGACCAGATCTCTTTTGTTTGGGGAAAGTGGACTATGTACTTATTTTCAGGATTGCAAGGCCAACCGTTATCCGTTTTACCGTCCTCAAGAGGCACCCCCACAGAGTGTAAACAAGGGACAAAATCTTGATCTTTCAGGGCAATAAGCGCCTCTATACCCATGCGTGTCATAATCCGCATATTGCACACAACATAAGGAGAATCGGTAATTTCCACCCCGATTTGGGCAATAGAGGAACCTATCGGCCCCATACTAAAAGGGATCACATACATCGTGCGCCCCCGCATACACCCTTTAAAAAGCGATTTCAGAAGGCTTTTCATTTCATTAGGGTCTTTCCAATTGTTTGTGGGGCCTGCATCTTCGATCGAAGTGGAGCAAATAAATGTCCGGTCCTCAACCCGAGCGACGTCTTCACAAGAAGATCTAGCCAAAAAAGAGTGGGGCCGAAACGTACTGTCCAAAGGGATCAAACTTTTTGTCTCCACCATCTCTTTCAACAAAAGGGCATTTTCCTCTTGTGTTCCGTCGCAGATATGGATCTGATCAGGCTCGCACAATTCTTGCACCTGTTCAATCCAAAGTCGGAGTTTGTTATTTTGCAAATCTTTCAAAGCCACCGATCCATCCATCACCCGAAAACTGAAACAGGACAAAAAACAAAAAACCGAAACTACTCTTTTGATAGAACCCATTTTTAAAGATCCTTTAAAATTTTTTTAAGTTTATTAAAAAAAATATTTTTTTGTCTATCATCCAGGTAGGTTCTGTCCTACAAGACGGGTTCTTTTGTCTAAATTCAAGAAGTCTGATCCAATAGAGGCTTCTTTATCAAAAGAAGCCCGAAATAATTAAAAAAAACCGGCTTCACACAGATTATTTTTAAGAATTTAAGGGTAAGATTTACTAGCAGGATCTAAAAAATCGTTGTTTAACATAATGAGATCCCATTTGCTTCTATTGAAAGATTTCGATAGATCCTATATATAACCTTGAAGAAAGATCACAGAAAATTAGATAAAACAGTTAGACATTATCGATGTAATTATATTGGCCTTTAAATCCAGAGAAAAACCCCTTTGCCTTAGTTTAATTTAAGATCTAATTTGAGGGGCAAGGGAGAAAAGCAAATATAAGGAGGATAGAGATGAGTTGTAAAAATATTATTAGACTATTTTGCTGAAATCTTCCTGCAAGACCATAAATTAAGAAAAGCTTTATATAAACAAACAGCCCAGCACTTAAAAGCAAGTGATTTTGAAAACTTTGAGTCCAAGAGGGTAGGCCAAAAATCAAGATATAAGCAGGAATAATAAGTCTAAAAATTGCTGCAACACCCAAAATAATAAATGCACCGATGAACAAGTCCAAAAATTTCATGTAGTCATTATTTTTTAATGCTAGATAACCGCGAATCAAAAAAAACTCCATAAAAATTAATAAAAAATAGAACAGCATTTGTCTTTCAATTGTAGAGATTCGAACATAAGTATTCCAGGATGCTACTAAACAAAATAGTAAGCTAAATATGATAATGGTTAGGTAAAATCGAGAGAATGTTTTAGAAATTTGAACTGGTTTTTGTATAAATATCAGAATACTTTGAAAAAGTAACGCCAACATGAAGCTAGACGCAAATATTACATGTAGATCAAGACTAAACGTCCATTCTAAAATGATGTTATATCGTTGCCAATAACCTAACTCAATTCGGTCGTAAATAGGTTTTGCAAACACCAAAAGGTTTATCAAAGCTGTCTCTAGCAAAGCTATAAAATACACGATCCCAACCCTTTTGTTTGCTATTCCCATGGGATTAGTAATAGACATATTTTCTCCTTGTTATATTTTGAATAATAACTTGTGAATGAGGCACAATTACCAGTATGTTGCCTTTCAGGATTTATAACCCATAAAGATTCGTTACTTTAATAATACACACTTCAACTCACCAATAGATGATCAATAAATATCAGTCAATTTTTTGTCAGAAAGTAGTACAGGGAAGCTTTTTTACGGTGATTTTCTGTAATATTTTTTATTATATATCAGACTAAGGACTAAAGATCCTTTAGAAATTATGCGAATCAAAGCTTGTAGTCATGCAGTACTTTTCCGAAAGGGAGAGTGCAATCGACAAGAACGTGCATTGCCTTCTCTATTTTTTTGACAGGCAGATCTGCAAGAGGCGCTTGTACATGTGGGACTAAATGCAATCTGGCAGGCCCCATCCAGGCCCCTTTTACATGGATATCTTGCAAATTATAAGCACCAAGCTGCTCGATTTTTGCCTCCTGGTTCAC
>JBEIFH010000042.1:0-3003 GCA_040382515.1 Chlamydiia bacterium
TAAATCCATGCCACTCTAACTTTTTGGTAGCACCCTAAAATCAGGCGATTCTCTCCCAGAAAGACACTGGTAGAACTAACGAGCCGTTAGATTAACCTTGTGGGTCAATCCAACTATACGAGGGACTCTGGACAATATAAATAAATAATTACAATTATAAGATAGGAAGAAGGAAAAGATGAAAAAAGCAGTGCTAAACCACTCGATAACAACGAATTAAATATCTTTAGATAAAATCTGGATGGGTCGATTGTAACTCACTTAAATTTATAGGAATAGAGCTTTAAAATACCCCCTGAGTCTTTTTTCTAGTTTTTTTGAGCCCGGAAAAAACCTAATCTGTTGCTTTTTAATAGGTAAACCACTTTTTTATTGAAAAAGGACATAATATAAAAAAATTATTTTAAATGGGTCGATATTATGATATAATAATATATATTATTAGGGGGCTGCAATATGTCTTATTTAAGCAATACGTCTTATTTATTTGTTCCGGCGTCACCTCCCCTCGACTCTACACTTGGACTGGAATGCTTGAAAGACTCAAATCCAGCTCTTTTTTCTTTTCAGACACCAAAAGGCTCAAAACTACCTTTATTTAGAAGAACCCCTTCTCCCCCCCCCCTCCAAGTATTGTGTTGCCCAACGCTTAGTGTTTCCTCAGGCGAAAATTTTATCATTTGATGGTGAATCTATCAAAGTCGGCCTTCCTTCTGAATCTAGGCCAAAGCAAACACAACTTTGTCTATCTAAAGTCGACGAATTTCAAATATGTAATCAAAATCTTCATCAATTGATTGTTGATATTCAGCGCTCAAGATCTGAGATCAAGACCGGATTTTCTGCATCAAATCTTAAGGGTAGAATTTTAAAACTTAATAAGCAAATTTGTGAATATCAACGTTCTATAGAAAACATTTCCCTTTTCTACAAGTTTGCAATACCTGATGAAACGATTCAAGCCGTTAAACAACAGGTTTCTCTAGCAGCAGCTCTGATCGACCCTCCTTTAGGGAGACAATCCTTTTCTGAAAAGATGCGTGAAGAAAAAAAAGAGGGCAACCTCTGTTTTGAAAAAGATTCATTTTTGGTTATGGCCTTGGAATCCCTAAAACAAAGCGTTGAGATCCTGAGAACTTTCGATAGGGCTGACGAACATGGGTATCCCCTACCCAGGCATATTTATATGCCAAATCACCAAGAAAAAATATCCAATCTTATGCGATTTGTAGGCTCGAACTTCAAAATGGGACCAGAATTAGGTATGGGTGCCTGGGGCAAAGTCAGTTTGATCGATCTTGAAGGGAGAAAATATGCCATTAAAAAATCGGTGACAGACGATCATGATGAAGGTTGTAACAATGTTCACTTCCGTGAAAGTATGGTCCCATTGATATTGGATCATGCAAACATCATCAAAATCTCCGCAGTTATTGATGGAAATCCTATCCTGGATTTTATCCCGGACGGCTCTTTGACTAATTATTTTGAAAGAGGATGTTATTTAAAAGATACTTTGATAGTGGAGGTGCTTGCAAAAATTGCAGCGGGCCTTTCCCATATTCATGAAAAGGGATTGATCCATAAAGATATCAAACCGGCAAATATCCTATTAAAATATGAAAGGGGTCATCCTAGCCCGTTGATCATCGACTTCGGCAGCACAGTGCCTAAAGGTTCTCGGGAAAACAGAGGAGTTGCCGGGACACCCCTTTATTTCGCCCCCGAAATGGCTGAACGCCGCTATAAATCTAGGTACTCAAATATAACCTTCACGCCTGCTATCGACGTATGGGCTCTTGGGCACTTGATCTATGAAATGGCCTCTGACGGATCCAATCTTTTTGAAGAACAAAGAATAAGCATCAAGAAACTTTACAAAAAAAAGCCCCATGCTTTCAGCAAAGATTTCTTGATTAAAGCAGATCAAGAACGCCGTAAAAAAAGTGAAAAAATGCTGAAATGTGGCTTAAGGGGAAATCCAGGTCATAAAATAAATGGGCCAAATTCTTATGTTTATAGAGATTTTGTCCCCACTCTAGGGAGAGAAAACCCTTTCATGATCGAGGAACTTTTAAAAATAGCTGCCGATTGTTTGAGTATCAACCCCACAGATCGACCCAGTAGTGAAGAAGTCAAAGATAGTTTACTTGCGCTTAAAGGCAATCTAGAGCAAAGACAAGCGGCCTATTAAAATCGGTGCATTTGCGAAAGGGGCGCTAGCTCGTCAGAAATGACAAGCAATCGAGATCAAAGAAGGCCAACTTTCGACTAAAATGGTCAAAAAAATCCAAGAAATCTGGCATCAGGTTAAGCCAGAGCCTACTGGTTCTCGAGCCACCCTCCTGGTATGCCTCGATCCGCGCCCCCCTGCTTTTTATGGGGCCCTTTTTTCTTCCCGTTTTGCTCTTGCTGTTTGTTTTTCACTTCTTTCTTTTTCATCTTTTCCTTCTTCCTATCGTATAAATTTAATTGTTTATTTATGTTGTCCAGCGCCCGTTGTGTGGTTGGATTTACCCATAAGGTTAAGCCAGTGCCTACTGGTTCTCTTGCGACCTCCTGAACTTTATGAATAGACGCCCCAATCCCTTTACTCTAAGGGCTCTATGAGTTCGCTTGCTTTTTCATCTTTTCCTTCTCCTTATTATTGTAAATATAATTATTTATTTATATTGTCCAGCGCCCGTTTTGTGGTTGGATTTACCCATAAAGTTAAGCCAGTGCCTACTGGTTCTCTTGCTACCTCCTGAACTTTATGAATAGACGCCCTAACCCCTTTATTCTGAGGTTTCTACTGTAAAATGCCTTATCAGGGGTTCTTCTACTTAAATCCATGCCACTCTAACTTTTTGGTAGCACCCTAAAATCAGGCGATTCTCTCCCAGAAAGACACTGGTAGAACTAACGAGCCGTTAGATTAACCTTGTGGGTCAATCCAAATATACGAGGGACTCTGGACAATATAAATAAATAATTACATTTATAAGATAGGAAGAAGGAAAA
>JBEIFH010000043.1:0-2351 GCA_040382515.1 Chlamydiia bacterium
AAGCCCATAACTGTATCTTCCCCGACACCAAATCATAATTCCATCCTATTCTCACAGAACTATCGTGATGATTAGGGAAATATCCTATACCAAATAGTTTATTAATATCCCCTTGATCGTTGCCAATATCATATCTACAAGATTCCGTAAAGGCAACTCTGTATACTAATAACTTTGGTTTAATTAGTAAAAGAGGAAATCTAAATGGGGCGTGAGTGTCTTTTTGTATTTTCATTTTGGGTTAGATTAAAAAGGCGCTTCAGTATCTCCATCCTTGTATGGTAGCCATTGCTTTGATATTTCTCCTTGTGTTATGTTTTCTGGGTTGTGGGAAGACGTGGCCTTGCGAGCAATTTTCATATCACAATAAAACTGACCACTAACGGGATGACAATATCTTTTTGTTCTCCAATCTAAATAAATCCCAAAGTGCCCTAGCTGTCCTCCCGTTCTTTTTCTTTTAACCTTTTGAATATACACCTCAACCTCTTTACTGTTTTTATCTTCGTGAAACCTTGGTCTATAGTATGATATAATTTGATCAACCTTATTACCCCACATAGCGCCACCAGCAAGATCATACATATCGGCAATAGGCAGCGACTTGTCTTCTCTATAGGTTGGGCTTTTAGGATGAGCAATTATATTATAACAAATTCCATTAAGTAGCGCAAATCTTTTTATATCCTTTAATACACTTGATAAGTATTGGTCCTCTCTTTGATAAGACCTTTGCATCGAATCAAGTTGATTGAATGGATCAATCATTACACCGTCTAATCCTTTTTTTAAAATTAAGTATCTAAACTTTTCGTGTACCGATTCAATATCGTGTTCGTTTTCTGGATAGACAAAAAATATATGCTCTCCTATAAATTTACAAGCCTCCGTATATTCTTCTTCTGTCATATTTGAAGTCCACTTACCTAAATACATTTCAACTAAGTCATCATAAAAATCATTTGCGGGATAATTCTCTGGACTAAATATTGCCCACTTCCAACCATCCCAAATGCTTTTAGTAAGCATTAGTTGAAGCATAAAGGTTGACTTACCCGCGTTAGCATATCCAGTACATAGATTTATATCACCTTTTTTCCATCTAAAATACTCGTCCATTTCTCCAAAATTGGTCGGCGGGGCAACTTGAACACCTCGTTTAAAATTGTCCAACATTGAAGAAAAAATATCCTCAACATAAAAAATGCCTTCAACCGGAATTTCTTGAGAACTCAATACGAGCGATTTTAAGGCCTCCTTTCCAAAATGGACTAACACCTCATTAAAATCTTTTGGCGCGAAATTTGGGCCGTTTCCGTGCGTCTGGTGCGATTTTAGGATTTCCCACCTCACCGTTCGGCATTTTTCAACCCCAAGTCGGCGAATCAGCTCGTCCCGAAGTGCCTGACCGGGGGCGTCGTTATCGGTCGCTATCACGAATTCTTCAATAGTGCTTAAATACTCTGCGCTGTTGTCCAGATACTCCAATCGCTGGCTTCCTGCGCTTGCCCCATTTGGAACCGAAATAACAGCAAATCTTCCAAGTTCGTGTTCCACCACCTCACCATCCGCATTGCAAGCAGGCTCGTAGTTTTTCCCAAAACCAGCTTCGTATGCGGAAAGAGCATCAATCTCACCTTCCACGATAATTGCGCAACGTCTTCCTTCTAAAGTTTGCATCCCGAAAAAAACCAATTCAGCATCTTTTACCAAGCGAAAATTCTTTTTCCCATCGCGATATTTTGCATTTACGATTTCGCTATTACGAATGTAGGGGAACACGATACAGCGCTCTTTTTTCTGGGTTTGCGGCATCCACTCTTCTTTGCCGTGAATAAAGAATTTTTTCAATGTAGCCTCACTTATTCCCCGACCTTCAAAATACTTTTTTACTCTGTCATTTAGCTCAATATTTTTGAGCATATCCTGACTTGGTTTTTCAAATTTTTTCAAACTTTCCTTAACCACAAAAGCCCTAACATTCCCCTTCCATCCGCAGTTGTGACAGTTGTAGTCGCCCTGAGAAATACTAACCGAAAGACAGGGATCTGTTTTTTTTCTTCTGCCCTCTGAGCATTGTGGGCAGGTTGTTTTTTCTTGGCCGCTTCTCTTGCGAAGCCTAATTCCGAGTTTAGTAAGCTGGTCGTAGTACATTTTTGTTTTTTAAAAAATTTCCCCTTGATAAATTTCGTAGTAATTAATTTTTCTTTCGGCTAAAAGTTTTTTCTGCTCTTCACCCAACTCTTGCCAAACCGTGCCGTCTTCGGTGAAGTATGCCCGACCTAAATCCAAATCGCAAAAGTTTGCACCTTTTTTCAAAGTTTTTCCCCCATACCCCCTTTTCAAAGAAT
>JBEIFH010000044.1:0-2043 GCA_040382515.1 Chlamydiia bacterium
ATAGCGGCAACCTAGGAATGTCCCTTCCGTATTAATAGTTTGGATTTTTCTAAAATCGTCTAAACTGAGATCTTCTGGATTTTGCGGTCCAAAACCCTCTGATAAACCGCTGATCCCGGCATTATTCACGAGAATATCGACTCGTCCCTTCATCTGAATCGCTTGTTCAAAAACATTTTCCCAATCTTTTTCTTGAGATACATCGTGATGAAGAAAGAGGGCATGCTCTTTGCCGAGCCGTTCGACGGCCTTTACGCCCCCTTTGTCGTTAACATCTGTGAGGATCACAAATGCTCCCTCTTTTACTAAAAGCTCTGCGATAGAAAATCCTATGCCCTGTTTAGCCCCCGTAACGATTGCGACACGGTTTTCCACCCGTCCTGCATGCATGCAACCACTGATTTGTTTCTGTACGGGCCCCGTTTCTGCCCTGCTGAAAAGATTCAGGTTGGGATCAACCGATGCAGCAGAATTGGTAGCGTCGACCGCCGATTGCGCCTTTCGAACTTTGGTTTTACCCTGTTCTACCTGGGAGCGGATGTAGTTGGAACCTACAAAAAAGGAGATACCTAATAAAATAAGGACAATTCCTAAAATTTTAAACCATTTCATATGCAAAACATGTTTTCTTCTCATAGATAGAGCTATCGCATATGCAACAAAAAAAGAAAATATATTCTGCTAACTCTCTTTATAAAAAACTCTAAAAAATACAATTGATAGGGATCAAGACTCTCCCAACTCTTTACATTCAAAGATCGCCTCTTATCCCGATAGCACCCTACTTTAAATCTTCGATTCCTGTAATTTCGTTCTCTAAAGAGGGCTTGGAGGTAAAGTTTCTTGAACACTTTTTGGTGAAAAGCTCTTATAGTTGCGATTAGATCCTTTTCCAGGATTGGATGCGTAAGGTCTTTTTTCGTAAAGCCTAGCTCGGCAGACCGGGACTTTTGCCGGCTCGAATCGTTTTTGTTACGAGAGCTTTCACAGTTGCAATAAGATCCTTTTGAGGGATTGCTTGTAAAAGGTCTTCTTTCGTGAAGCCTAGCTTGGCAGACCAAACTTTTTGCCATTTCTTCTCGATTTCGGTTTCGTTTAGGACAATCATAAAAATTCCATTTATGAACATTCGTAATGTTTCTCTTTCTTTAGGAATCTTTTTTAAAATTAAAGAAGTTTCACCATCCAAATAAGCGCCCAAGGAATATTTTATCAAACTTTTTACTAGATTCCATACTTCCATATCTATGTCCGTACTACCAAACTGTTTGATAATAGGGTTTAGATTTTCCAAAAATTGTACTGGATTAGCATCAGCTTGATTAAGTTGCTCACGGATTCCATTTACTAACATGTTCCGTACATTTATGTGTGTCTGATAACCTACGGGATCCTTTGTAAAGTTAAGGAGCTGGGGTATGATATGGAACCATATGTCATGAATGAGCTCGGGCGGTTTGGTCCAGATTAAACGCCCATCCAAAACCAAATTTAAAAATTCATCTTCGGGTAGAAAATCCTCAACTTCAGCGATTTGTATTTCTGGAAAACCGGCTTCAGATTCTTTCATTTTAAGGATCTCTTTTAGACCCTCTAGAGTTGGTGAAACAAACCCACCAGGGTTTAAAAAACTGAAACCTAAATTTTCTAAAATAGTAATTTGATCCTGAGACAACTTTCTTAAGTCTGCGGAATGGGGTTGAATGGAGGGAAACTGAATGTTATTGATCAAATCTAAAGAAGTGTCCTCTAGATATTGTTCCCAAACGAGCTGATTCCCGTTTTCTGTACATGACCAACCGCTTATAAAACTGGAATCGCGTGTTGTTTCAGGTGCAGGTGGGGCTTTTTCAGCTGTTATATGTGCTTTTGTAGAGGAAAATCGAAAAAATCTTTGGTTTTTTGAAAAAGGGCGCTTACTCTAGCCGCTAGGGATTGCCCACCATCAGAGCTTAGCTGAGGCGAATGCTCCGGTTGTGGACCACGAACGGGGACAGAGGGTTGCATAGTAGGGGAATTAACACATTCTATTTTTTAATTTAA
>JBEIFH010000045.1:0-1969 GCA_040382515.1 Chlamydiia bacterium
TCCTCGAGCTCCCTTTTGACGGTATCGAGGTGAACTACGGGGTTTTTTCAAGGGATGACAACCTCTACTACGAGGTTTTAGCAAAGAGTCGAAAACTTATTATCAGCGGCGGGAGCGATCACCATGGACTGCAAACGATTCCTCTTTTGGGAGAGCGTGGAGTCGGCCTTAAAGAGGTCGAAGCAATTTTCACGTCTCAGTTTCAAAAATCTAGAATTAAATCCCAGCTATAAAAGCATCCATGTAATCGGTACCAATGGGAAGGGCTCTGTAAGTCTTAAGATAGCCTACGCCCTGGAGAGATCCGGCTATAAGGTGGGGTTATTTACCTCCCCGCATATGGAGTGTGTTTCGGAACGGATACAAATCAACCGGATTCCAATAAAAAAAGAGGTTTTGCAAAAATTAAGGGTAGAGGTCCCCTACGAAAGAAATTGGTACGCCCATCTATTTTTGATAGCTCATGCGTACTTTATGTCTCAAAAGGTCGATTTTGTCGTTTATGAAGCCGGGATTGGGGCTAGATTTGACCCGATATCATGGGTGGATCCGCTGGTGTCCGTCATTACCTCTTTGGGTCTAGATCATAAAGAAGTTTTAGGCTATACATTAGAAGATATCGCTAAGGCGAAGGGGGCTCTTTTAGGAGAAAATCTTGTCATTTCGTCAGGAGCGCTTACACCCACATTTTTAGCTATTTGCGCCTCAAGGGGCACTCAAATCCATATAGCGAGACAGCATCATGGTGACTACCAGGCCTCCAATACTTTAACCGCGCTCAAGGCGGTAGAGTTTTTAACTAAAAGAAAAATCATCCGTCGTCCTTTCAATTTCGAAGATCTCTATTCTGTTACCCCTTCCGGTCGCTTCGAGGAGATAAAAAAAGAGGTTTTTTTAGACGTGGCCCATAATCCTGAGGGTTTAAGAGCTTTACAAAAAAAAATCGGATCCTGTTTTCAAAAAAGGGGGATCCTTGTTTTGGGGGGATACAAGGACAAAGACCTTATCACCCCTTTTAAAGAAACCACATCGGTATTTAGAGCTATTTATGTAGACGATGATTGCAGTAAAGATTCCAGAATGACCCCGAAAGGGGAACTAAAAAAGGGGCTTGGATCTCTTTTAGAAACAGAGGTGATAGAAACAACGGATCCCATTAAGGAGGCCTATCTTCAAAAACAGGAGGGAGAACCGCTTGTGATCAGTGGAGGTTTCGGTATGGTTCGCAAGGGGAAACAGTGGTTTAAAGATCATTCAGGTTGGTGAAATCTTGCTCCATCAGTGCGATTTCATCGAGGGTAAGGTAAGGGCTTCTGGCCCCTTTGGTGATTGCAAGTTCGGCTAACTCTGCAAGAGCTTGAATGATGGGGACTTTTTGTTGTTGAACGGTTTGTATGTCCATAGCACGCACCAATTGTATGAGGTCGCCACCTGCCCTTTCGATCTCCTGGTATAGGGCCCATTTTACCTCATGGTTAAGAAGTTCGAGCCGTTGAATAAATTCCAAAAGATGCTCCTCTAAAATCAGTTGCAGCATCGCATAGAGCTCTTCTGCAATATCCCCACGCATAAGTTCGTCATAACTTGGAAAAGGATCCTCTTCCATTTGATTTCTGCTGAGCGCTATTTGCTGGCGCTCTTGTGAGGAGAGGCTCTCGGTCTTTCTAAGTTGGATGACAAGGGCGTCGGTTGGCAGACCCTGTTTTGCGATCCTTTGAATTTTTTGAATTGTTTTGTTTATAGAATTTTCTCTCTCAGGAAAAATTTGCTCTTCCATAAAAAACCCAATCGGCAACTCTACCATCATTTCCCGATCCTATGTTACACCAAGAGTTAATCGCAATCTAATTTCTTGATTTAAATGTGCTCTCTGGCTAAGATTATAGGCCCATTACGGGGTGCTAGCTCAGTTGGTTAGAGCGTTACGTTGACATCGTAAAGGTCAGTGGTTCGAGTCCACTGCATCCCA
>JBEIFH010000046.1:0-1898 GCA_040382515.1 Chlamydiia bacterium
ATATCGCCCACTTCCAACCATCCCAAATACTTTTTGTAAGCATTAGCTGTAGCATAAAAGTAGACTTACCAGCATTTGCATATCCGGTGCATAGATTTATATCACCTTTTTTCCATCTAAAATAGTCATCCATTTCGCCAAAATTTGTAGCCGGGGCGACCTGAATACCTTTTTTAAAATTCTCCAACATTGAAGAAAATATATCTTCAACATAAAATATTCCCTCAACTGGAATTTCCTGAGAACTCAATACGAGCGATTTTAAGGCCTCCTTTCCAAAATGGACTAATACCTCGTTGAAATCTTTTGGTGCGAAATTTGGGCCGTTTCCGTGCGTCTGGTGCGATTTTAGTATTTCCCACCTCACCGTGCGGCATTTTTCAACCCCAAGTCGGCGAATCAGCTCGTCCCGAAGAGCTTGACCGGGCGCATCGTTGTCGGTGGCTATCACGAATTCTTCAATAGTGTTTAAATACTCGGCACTGTTGTCCAAATATTCCAGTCTTTGGCTCCCCGCGCTCGCCCCATTTGGAACCGAAATAACAGCAAATCTTCCAAGTTCGTGTTCAACAACCTCGCCATCCGCATTGCAGATAGGTTCGTAGCTCTTTCCAAAACCAGCTTCGTATGCGGAAAGCGCATCAATCTCACCCTCCACGATAATCGCGCAACGCCTTCCCTCTAGCGTTTGCATCCCAAAAAATATTAATTCAGCATCTTTTACTAAGCGAAAATTCTTTTTTCCATCGCGATATTTTGCGTTTACGATTTCATTGTTTCGTATGTAGGGGAAGACGATGCAGCGCTCTTTTTTCTGAGTTTGTGGCATCCATTCTTCCTTGCCGTGAATAAAAAATTTTCTCAATGTGGATTCACTTATTCCGCGAGTCTCAAAATATTTTTTCACTCTGTCGTTTAGCTCAATGTTTTTGAGCATATCCTGACTCGGTTTTTCAAATTTTTTTAAACTTTCCTTAACCACAAAAGCTCTCACATTCCCTTTCCAACCGCAGTTGTGACAGTTGTAGTCGCCTTGGGAAATGCTCACCGAAAGACAGGGATCGGTTTTTTTTCTTCTGCCCTCTGAGCATTGTGGGCAGGTTGTTTTTTCTTGCCCGCTTCTTTTGCGAAGCTTGATTCCGAGTTTAGTAAGCTGGTCGTAGTACATTTTTGTTTTTTAAAAAATTTCCCCTTGATAAATTTCGTAGTAAGTAATTTTTCTTTCCGCTAGAAGTTTTTTTTGCTCTTCACCCAACTCTTGCCAAACCGTGCCGTCTTCGGTGAAGTATGCCCGACCTAAATCCAAGTCGCAAAAGTTTGCACTTTTTTTGAAAGTTTTTCCCCCATACCCCCTTTTCAAAGAATTTCTAATTCCATTTATATTTTCATTTTCATTTTCATTTTCCATATGTGAGGTCAAGTGACCTCTCATATGAGCTTCTTTTTTTGAGTATTGATTTTTGCCTGTTTTATTGTTTACACGACTCTGTATGAACGACTTACGTTTCTCTTTTTCCTCGTTAAGTCTGGCATTGAAGTACATTCCATTTTCATCAACCTGAAATTTATCCTTAATTTTAACCCAAATCCGACCAAACGATTGACCTAACATATGAGCAATCATATCTTCGGTCATATGACCTCTATTAAATTGAAGAATTAGTACGTCCATATAGGCCCCTTTTTCCTCAAAAGTCATCCCAATTGTGCCTCCAAGCCAGTCGCCGGGATAGAATAAAAATGCTGGATCTTTAGCCATTTTATTTAGAATTTAATAAGGTTGGCCCGCCTATAACGCTGCTAAATCCAGACTCAATGAAGAGAAGGAAACGCTACAGGACGAGCCAGTATTTTGAAATATATTAATTGTTAAAATCATTAAATCTGAACTTAGCGAC